>JALRBQ010000068.1 GCA_023257655.1 Pseudomonadales bacterium | reverse complement strand
CCACGGTCAGGTTGCCGGTCGTGATCAATGGGGTGACGTCAGGACGGTCATTATTGTTGGTCGTAATGCAGCGTCGCCGGGCACCGTCGAACGTCAGGCGTCTGCGTTGACAGGCGCTCTCACATGCCCAAAGACAAATAGCGATGGCTGGTTCACATCGCGTACCATAACGTATTCGGACCGGCAGGGTGTCTTGGTCAGCATTGAGCGTGACGATGCCGGCCATATGGCTGAGCAAGTTCGTGCATCTATTACCGAAGATGGTGTCAACGGCGGAGTAAAAACCGGCCACCGGGGCGGCGCAAAAGTCGGCCAGTTTGGGGCGTTGTGGAGTACCGATTTCTGGCAGTGAGCTTGTCCCCGTAGTCCATGGGAGGGACCCGCGCGCGCGACGCTGCGGCCGTTGAGTGAGCCGAGCGGCGTCGCGCGTGTGGGAGGGGCCTGTGGGCCCCACGGGGGCAAGCGGGAGATAAGGCTCAGTCAACCTTGTTGTTCTGCTGGGATCGGCTTTGCTTCAGGCGGTAACTCTCGCCATTCATCTCCAGGATAGTGACATGATGGGTGAGCCGGTCGAGCAGAGCGCCGGTGAGGCGCTCTGAGCCAAAAACCTCTGTCCATTCGTCGAACGGCAGGTTGCTGGTGATCAGGGTGGCGCCGCGCTCGTAGCGCTGCGAGATCAGCTCGAACAATAGCTCAGCGCCGGTTTTGCTCAGCGGCACAAAGCCGAGTTCGTCGATGATGAGGAGTTTGTGGTTGGTCAGTTGCTTCTGCAGCCGCAGCAGGCGGCGCTCGTCCCGGGCCTCCATCAACTCGTGGACCAAGGCAGCCGCGGTGATGAAGCCAACGGAGAGGCCTTTCTGGCAGGCGGCCAATCCCAGGCCAAGGGCGACATGGGTTTTGCCTGTGCCGCTAGGACCAAGTTCGATTACATTTTCCCGTCGCTCGATCCATTCGCAGCGTGCCAGTTCCAAGACCTGCATCTTGTTGAGGCTGGGGATTGCTTTGAAGTCGAAGCTATCGAGACTTTTGACGGCTGGGAACTTTGCCGCCTTGATGCGCCGCTCGATCATTCGTCGCTCGCGGTCGATCAGTTCCAGTTCGACCAGGCGGGCCAGGAACTGGACATGGTCGAGCCCCTCGGCGGCGCACTGGCTGGCCACCCTGGCGTATTCCCGCAGGACCGTCGGTAGCTTCAGCGTCTTGAGGTGATGCTGCAGCAGCAGTTCAGGGGCCTCTCTCATGCCGCTCCTCCGCTCATCAGACACAGGTAGCTGGCCGCCGACGTCTGGGCGACATACGCTCGTGGCAAATAAGGATAGACATCAAGGTCGAGACGGGGTGGACGCTTCTCCACCCGGCACAGCACGAGATGCTTGATGGCATCGAAGCCAATCGCGCCCATGCGCAACGCGGTCTTGACCGCCCCATGGACCTCATCGAGGTCGAAGGTCTCCATCAGCCGCAGAACCTGGACATACTCGCGCCGTCCGGCTTTAAGCATCCGCGCCTCCATCAGGCGGCGGAGGGTATAGAACTCGGATGGCAGTTCCCAATTTGCCAAGGGTGCTGCCTGTTCCAAGGCGTTGATCTTCTTCTCGATCAGCGGAAGGTAATGCATGGGATCGAAGATCATGTCCTCGCGCCCATAGCAACGCGGATGCCGGGCGATAATCTCGCCGCCGCAGCCAATCACGACCTGATCGACATAGCCGCGGATCCAGACCTCCCGATGGCCATAGGCGACGGGTACCGAATAATCGTTGGTTTTGTACCGCACCAGCGATACCGAACTCACGCGCCCGGTCGTCTGATCACACGCTTCGAAGGGGGCGGGCGGGAGGTCCGCCATGGCCGCCAGATCACGCTGCAACCGTTGCCCGATGGTCTCCGTATGACCGCGCAGAATAGCCGATTGGCGCTTGCGGCATTGCTCTTCCAGCCAGGCGTTGAACGCATCCCACGTCGCAAAGCGGGGCATAGGCACCATGAAGTTGCGCCGGGCATACCCGACCAGCCCCTCGACACTGCCTTTGTCGTTCCCCTTGCCGGGCCGGCCGTAGCTGTCCTGGATCACGTAGTGAGACAGCAACCCGCTGAACAGCCGAGCCCGCTTGCGCGTGCCGTCCGGCAGGATCTGCGCTACCAGGCACCGGTCATTGTCGTACAGCACCGACTGCGGCACGCGGCCGAAGAAGGCAAACGCATGCACATGGCCGTCCATCCATGCCTCTGCCGTTGCCGCCGAGTAGGCCCGCACATAACAGGCATCGCTATGCGGTAGATAAAACGCGAAGAAATGCGCCTTCTGTTCGACGCCGCCAATGAAAACCAGCGCCTCACCAAAGTCCGCCTGCCCATGGCCGGGCAGGTGGTGGAGCGGCACAAACATCTCGCGGCTGCGCCGCTGATGCTCCCGCATATAGGTCTTCACGATGGTGTAACCGCCTGAAAACCCGTGCTCATCGCGAAGCCGTTCGAAAACACGCTTGGCTGTGTGACGTTGCTTCCTGGGACTACCGACATCATCGCGAAGCCACTGATCGATGATGTCTGTGAACCCGTCCAGCTTTGGCCGCTTGACCGGCGCCACCCTTCGGTAGCCGGGCGGCACCGAGTACACGATCATCTTATCAACGCTGTCACGGGAGATCCCAAACGTCCGCGCTATCGCCCGCTTGCTCAGGCCTTGCTGGAAATACGCCCGACGCACCTTCAGATACAGTTCCACGGTGAAAATACTCCCACCCTCCCTGTCGCCAGAAAGGGTCAAAGTGGACGACTTTTAAGCCGCCCGCAGCGGGGCTATCCCGCCGCTACCGTGGCTGACTTTTCCACCGCCGATTACACCGCCGGGCACCGCCCTGCGGCTTTGGCGTGATATCGCCGCTCTCCCGGGCCTGCCGGACCCAGCGGATCGCAGAAGAGTAGCTGACGCCAAACCGGGACGCCGCCCGGCGGCGGCTCATACCGCCATCGACGGCAGCAATGACACGGGAACGAAGGTCAACCGAAAGAGCTGTCGCCATCAGGGCTGGCCTCCTTCACCAGCCCTTATTCTGAATCAGAAATTCGGCGTCAGGGGAATCCCTGAGGCGACTCTGTCAGATACGAAAACGCTCTAGGGAATTGAATAATAGAGGCATTAAGAGTTATCGGGGGAAGAGGTTTTATCACTCGACAGTGAAAAATATGGTGTCATATTTGGATTGAAGTCCAAGACCGTGGAATAATGTCCAAAGACCGTCATAGAAAGAATTAATATGTTTGAAAAACTTGTTACTGATTTTTTTATGTTTTGTGTTTATGTGCTGCAGGTAATTGGAGGCAGTCCGGGGGAGTTTGGATATGGATATTACCTTGCAAATATTCTTATTTTTGTAATTTTGCAACCAGCACTCATAATTTTATTCTTTGTTCTCTGGAGGTTAGAAAAAAAGAAAAACAAGTCATGACGGTCGTTGGAACAAAGTGTCCGTCGTCAGAGTTTTCCGGACTGGGCGTAGGTTTTGGTAACGGAGGCTCTGGTTCGTTTTCGGGGTCAGTTTAGGCGGCTGCTTT
>JALRBQ010000035.1 GCA_023257655.1 Pseudomonadales bacterium | reverse complement strand
GGCGAATGGACTCGCGTCGCTGCTTCACCATCTTGTCGAGGACGCTGATGACGCGTTCGTCATCAAGTTCGATGCGCTCGTCGACTTCGATCTTCTTGATTTCCGACAGGGCCAATCTGATAGTGCCCAGGCGCGGCTTGTCCTTCGCGCGCATGGCTTCTTTCATGACATCGGTAATTTTAGTCTTGAGTGGGCTGTCAGACATGGAAGTGCTTCTAAACCAGACTGCAGGGTGCGGCCGCTAGACTGCGCGGCCGCGCGGTTTTCCTAGAACAGGCGCTGGGCCTTGCGATTTTCCCGTTGCAGCTTCTTCAGATGTCGCTTCACAGCGGCAGCTGCCTTGCGCTTGCGAATAGAAGTGGGCTTCTCGTAAAACTCACGACGACGCACTTCGGCCAGGATGCCGGCTTTTTCACAAGAGCGCTTGAAGCGACGGAGTGCCACATCGAAAGGCTCATTTTCTTTCAGTTTCACCATTGGCATGGAAAAAACACCTACCTATTACTGTAATGACGCGCGTTCATATTAACCCCGGGAGGCAGTCTGCCACGGCGGGGATTTTCAGGGGGGCTAATGGTAAAGCGCAAACACCAGAAATGCAAAGGGTTTAGCCACCAACAATGGGAAAGTCGCCGGAGTTGGGAAGTGGCGTTTTTTTTGGCATCATGGCCTCCCCTGAATCCATAGCCGCAAGGCTGAATTGAGACTAAGTTATTGATAGTGCTAGGAATTGAAACATCCTGTGACGAAACTGGTGTCGCGATTTACGACAGCGAGCGGGGTCTGCTGGCCGATTGCCTGTACAGCCAGGTGGCGTTGCACGCGAAATACGGCGGTGTCATCCCCGAACTCGCGTCCAGGGACCACATTCGCAAGACCCTGCCGCTGATTCAGGAAGTGATTGAAAAAGCGGGCATCGAGCGGTCGGCGATCGACGGCGTCGCCTACACGGCTGGCCCCGGCCTGGTCGGCGCACTGCTCGTCGGTGCCGCCATCGGCCGCGCCCTCGGCATGGGCTGGAACGTGCCGACGATCGGTGTCCATCACATGGAAGGACACCTGCTCGCGCCCATGCTGGAAGCCGAGCCGCCACAGTTCCCCTTTGTAGCCTTGCTGGTCTCGGGCGGACATACGCAGCTCGTCGCCGTGCAGGGCATCGGCCAATACACCCTATTGGGTGAATCGCTGGATGATGCCGCGGGTGAGGCTTTCGACAAGGTGGGCAAGATGCTGGATCTGCCCTATCCGGGCGGACCTCATGTGGCGAAACTCGCGCGGGAAGGCCAATCCGGACGCTTCCGGTTCCCGCGTCCGATGACGAACCGTCCCGGGCTGGATTTCAGTTTCTCCGGCCTGAAAACTTTTGTACGCAATACGATCGCCGAGTCGCGCGATGCCAATGGCGAACTCGACAACCAGACCCGAGCCGACATTGCCCGCGCCTTCGAGGAGGCCGTGGTCGCTACACTGGCCATCAAGTGCCGCCGCGCGCTGGAACACACCGGCATGAAAACACTGATCATCGCAGGCGGTGTCAGTGCCAACGTGCATCTGCGAGAGGTGCTCGGCGCCACGGTGGCGAAGGTACAGGCTCGGCTGTTCTATGCCCAGCCACGCTATTGCACCGACAATGGTGCCATGATTGCCTATGCCGGTTGTCAGCGTTTGCTCGCGGGCCAACAGGATGATCTGGCGATCCGTGCCCAGCCACGCTGGTCCCTGGAAACCTTGCCACCACTGCCGGCACAGGACCCGAAGGCCAAGCTGCAGGCTTGAGCTTCGGCACAGTAGCTGCGCCGCCCCGGACAACTCGATCACTCGCCATCACACTCGGACATGCCCATGGATATCGTCTACATAAGCGACCTTGAAATTGAAACCATCATCGGTATCTACGACTGGGAGCGGCAGCAGCGCCAGATTGTCAGTATCGATCTCGAGATGGGCTGGGACATCGCTGCCGCCGCAGCGAGTGAGGATATCGCGCAAGCCCTGGACTACAAGGCTGTCGCGAAGAGCCTGATCGACTTCGTCGCCGCCTCGCAGTATTTGCTGGTGGAGACCCTTGCCGAGGCCATCGCCAGTCGCGTCATGCAGGATTTCGGTGTGCCCTGGCTGCGGCTGCGACTGGGCAAACCGGGCGCGGTCACCGGCTCGCGGGATGTCGGCGTCATCATCGAGCGCGGCACGCGCTGAGCGATCGCCGGAGTTCAGACAAGTGCCAGAGCTCACTCTCAGTATCGGCAGCAATATCGACGCGGTGAAAAATCTGCGGAAGACATTTATGCGACTGGTGGCTGTCTTCGGTCACGTGCGATGTTCGAAGGTCTACGAGAGCGAGGCTGTGGGCTTCGCCGGCGATAATTTTTTGAACATGGTGGCCGTGATTTCCACCGAAGAGCCTCTCGACACAGTTGTCCCTTGTCTCAAAAACATAGAAGACGAGTTAGGACGAGATCGGACGCAGCCGAAATTCTCCGGGCGCACGATCGACATCGACATTCTTACCTACGGCGATGTCGTCGGCCTGATCGCAGGAATCGAGCTGCCGCGCGCCGAAATCACCTGCAACGCCTTTGTCCTGTGTCCATTGGCAGAAGTCTTGCCTGAAACGCGTCATCCCGGCACCGGCCTAACCTATCGTGAACTCTGGGATGCGTACGACAAGCAGCAGCAAAAGTTGTGGCCGATCCCCTTCGAATGGCCCGATCAGCCCATCGCCGCTTCCATGCTGACGTAATTCGGCAGCGCTCGCACCGCGTCCAGCCAACGCTGGATATGGGGGTACTGCTCGAGTGAAAAGCCGCCTTCGTCGGCGACCTGGGTATAGGCGAATAGCGTAATGTCCGCCAGTGTCGGCGTGGAACCGACCAGGAAGGGAGTCTGTGCCAGCTGTGCTTCCATCACTCCCAGCGCCTTGTGACCGCCTGCCTGCTTGGCGTGATATTCGGCTTCACGCTCCTTCGGTAGCCCCAGATACTTGTTGATGAAGCGAGCTGTGGCGATATAGGGCTCGTGGCTGTATTGCTCGAAGAACTGCCATTGCAGAACCCGGGCACGCTGCAACCTGTCTTGAGGCAGCCAGGCGGTGCCCTCGGCCAGATAGTTCAGGATCGCGTTCGACTCCCACAGAAAACTGCCGTCACCCAGGTCCATCACCGGAATCTTGGCATTCGGATTCATGCGCTGGAACGCCTCGGTTCGCGTCTGCTGCTGCAGCACGTCGACATGTTGCCACTGGTGCTCCATGCCCAGAAACTCGAGCAGCATTTTGATCTTGTAACAGTTGCCAGAGCGCATATCGCCATACACTGTGTACATAATTTCTCCTGGATTGATGTGTTGCTGGTTGCTGATCAGGCCAGATGTCGACCGCCATCCACACGCAGGGTCGCGCCGGTCATGTAGTGCGCTTCGGTGGCCAGAAAAAATACCGCGGCGGCGATCTGCTCCGGTGTGCCGAGTTGGCCAGCGGGAATCTGTTGCAAGATTTTGTCGCGAGTGTGCTTCACGACCGGGTCGCTGTCATCCTCGAGTGCGGCGGGCCAGAGAATGGCGCCAGGTGCCACTCCATTAACGCGCACTTGCGGAGCCAGTTCCTGTGCCAGTGACTTCGTCATGGCCTTCAATCCGGCTTTTGCAACAGAGTAAATGGCGTGCCGCGCCAGTGGCTTGTCGGCATGGGTGTCGATGAGGTTCACGATCGCTCCCTGCCGCAGTCGCAGCTCATCGGCGAGCGCCTGGGACAGGAAGAATGCCGCCCGCAGATTGCTGTCGATCAGCGTGTCCCAGTCGGCAGGCGTGGCTGTCCCGATGGGAGTCGGGTAAAACGTCGAGGCGTTGTTTATGAGCACATCGATGCGATCGAATTGAGACAAGGCCGCCTCGCCCAGCGCACTGACTTGTTGTGCGTCACAAAGATCGGCACACAGGGCATGGGCGGAGTCGGCGCGCGCGGCATTGAGTTGGGAGACGAGGGTGTTCGCGGCGTCTGCCGACGCCCGGTAATGCACGAGTACACGATAACCGCGCAAATGGAAATGCATGGCGATAGCCGCGCCGATACGCTGCGCAGCACCCGTGACCAGGACGACGGGAGCGTCAGTCATGGTGGCGCAGGGCTTCCAGGGCATGTGCTATCGCCTGCTGGCGTTCGCGGGCGATGAGTGATTGTGGATTATCGCCGCCGTGGTTTTTCAAAAGTGTTGGAATGTCTACGGTCTGGGCCGCCTGCAGCACGCTATCGAAATAGGCGCTTTGCGGATAGGCCCGCTGCTCGAAGCCGGTGCGCCCGCGCGCGTCAGCCTCGCAGGCCAACAGGAATTTCTGCAGTCGCTGTGGCCGCCGGAACGCGTCTATCGTCTCGAGCAAGGTGAGCAGAGTCGACGGGCGCAGTTCTTCTACGCGATGCAGTTTGGTGTGATGCTCGCAGACCAGGCGAGCGAGTTCGGCATATTCTCTCGGTACTGGCAGACGGTCAGCGATCGTGTCCAGCAGCTTCAAACCAAGTGTCTCGTGGCCATAATGACTGGGCCACTGTGTCCGATCAGTAATGCCTTTGCCGACATCATGCACGAGCACCGCATAGCGCACGACCGGGTCATCGCTCAGGGCGACGGCCTGCTGCAGGCACATCAGAATGTGCACACCGGTATCGATCTCCGGGTGGTACTTCGCCGGTTGTGGAACGCCGAACAATGCATCGACCTCTGGCAGGATGACGGCCAGTGCACCGCAGTCGCGGAGCACCTCAATGAAGACCTGTGGAGCCGGAGCCCGCAGGGCCTGCTCCAACTCCTGCCAGACTCTTTCCTTGACGAGTGTGGCCAGTTCCCCGCTCGCGACGATGGAGCGCATAAGCGCCAGCGTCTCCGGCGCGACGGTGAAACCCAGATGAGCGAAGCGTGCGGCGAACCTGGCGACGCGTAACACGCGCAGGGGATCTTCGCTAAAGGCAGCCGAGACATGGCGCAACAGACGCTGTTCGATATCGCGACAACCGCCATAGGGGTCGATCAATTCACCGGACTCGGTTTCGGCGATGGCGTTGATGGTGAGATCGCGTCGCGACAGATCCTGTTCTAGGGTAACCGAGGCCGTAGTGTCGAATTCGAAGCCGTTGTGTCCAGGCGCGATCTTGCGTTCCGTGCGCGCCAGGGCGTATTCCTGTTTCGTGGTTGGATGCAGGAAGACCGGGAAACCCTTGCCGACCTGGGCGTAGCCCCGCGCGAGCATCTCCTCCGGAGTGGCGCCCACAACGACCCAGTCCCTGTCCTTGACCGGGAGCTGTAACAGCCTGTCGCGGACAGCGCCGCCTACGAGATAAATCTGCATATGTTTCTGGTGTGTATCCCGTTCTGCGCTGTCGGGCACAGCGTTATTTCGAGATGTAATAGCGTTGCATGTCTTCCAGACACATCAGGGTCAGTTCCCGTCCCCAGACATAGCCGGTGTCCAGCGCATGGACATCGTTGCGATCGGTTCGACCTTCGAGTGCCGCCCAATGCCCGAACAGAATGGAGGCTCTGGGCGTGATTCTTTCATAGTAATACCACGGTTTGAAGCCACGGGGAGCCGCCCACAGGCCTTCCTTGACGTTCAGGCGCATGGTGCCGATGGCATTGCAGAAACGAATCCGCGTGAGGTAGTTTGTGATTACGCGCAGCCGCTCCATCCCGTGCAGGCCGTTATGCCAACGCGCGGGCAGATCGCCGTACATCGCTCGCAGGAATTTACGGTACTTCGGACCTTGCAGTGCAAACTCCACTTCGGCCGCGTAGTTCAGCGTGTCCTGTAGCGACCACATCGGTGCCACGCCGGCATGGATCATCAGAAAATTCTTGAGGCCGTGACGGGTGTCGACGCTGTCGTAATGGGCCAACGGTTGCTGCCGCAGCCAGTCACTTAGGGCCTGACAGTCGGGTGCGCGCAGGAGACCTTCCAGCGTGTCCTTGTTGCGCGCGGGTGCGCGGCCCTCGTTGATGGCGATGAAATGCAGGTCGTGATTACCCAGCACAATCTTCACGGCATCGCCCAGATCCTGCAAGTAACGCAGGGTGTCGAGTGAGTGTGGTCCGCGATTGATCAGATCACCGACACACCACAGCGAATCCTTGGCAGGAGAAAATTTGACAAACTTCAGCAGTTGCCTGAGGGGCTTATAACAACCCTGAATGTCGCCGACAACGTACGTGCTCATGCGATGCGTCTAATCCGTGGAGTCCGTCCGGACTCGTTCCGCGCAAAAGGGCGCAGTATAGCATCCTGCGCCAGATTGCACGGAATCAGCGCGGCACAGACTCAGTGAACGGCGCTCAGTGTATGGTGTGCGGCGGCGACAGCAGGAAGGGGGGAATGTTGGCCTTGAACCTTTCACCGTCAGCACCGAGCATCTCGTAGCTGCCATGCATGGTACCGATTTCGGTACCGATAATGGCGCCGCTTGTATAGTGGAAGGTCTGGCCCGGGTGAATCACCGGCTGCTGTCCGACCACGCCATCACCGCGCACTTCTTCCACGCGGTTGTTGTCATCGGTGATATGCCAGTGGCGATTGAGCAGAGTCACGCTCTGGTCACCACAGTTGGTGATCTCGATCGTGTAGGCGAACGCGTAGCGATGGGCAGACGGTTCGGACCGTTCGCTCAGGAACTGGGTGTTCACAGCAATCTTGATATCATCACTCGTTTTCATGGGACTCACTTTGCTCGGTCAGAGCATCACTGATCAGGACATAGTCAGCGAGGGTCAGGTTTTCCGGACGCATGCTGACATCCAGTGGTAACGTCGTTAACTCTGTCTCAGAGATGATGGCTTTGAGACTGTTTTTCAAGGTCTTGCGGCGCTGGTTGAAGGCGGTGCGAATCACCACCTGGAGGCATTCCGGGTCTTTCGCCTGAATGGGCATGGTTTGGTGGGGAATCAGGCGCACGATGGCCGAGCTGACCTTGGGCCGCGGCGTGAATGCGGCGGAGGGGACATTGAATAGCGGCTCCACCTCGCAGTAATACTGCAGCATCAATCCCAGCCGCCCGTAATTCTTGTCGCCCACCTGGGCCGCCATGCGATTGACAACTTCCAGCTGCAGCATGAACACCATGTCCTGGATGCGGCTGTGTTGTTGCAACAGGTAGAACAGCACCGGTGTGGAGATGTTGTAGGGCAGGTTACCGATGATGCGCAGCCGCCGCGAGTCGTGCTGTACGCTGGCTAGGTCAAACTTGAGAATATCCTGCTGGTGAATTGTGACGTTGGCCTGCTTGCCGACGTTAGTCTGCAGGAAGGCGGCGAGGTCGCGATCGAGCTCGACGCAATCGAGCCGGGCACCTGAGGCCGCGAGCGGGCGGGTCAGTGCGCCCTGTCCGGGGCCGATCTCCACGATATGATCGCTGGCCTGCGGATTGATCGACTGCACAATGCGATCGATGATGCCCTGGTCGTGCAGGAAGTTCTGGCCGAAGCGCTTGCGCGCCTGGTGGGGCATGCCATTGCTGAGCCGCACCTGTCCGTCGCGACTTCTCATGCCGGTTTCCTGTGGCGCACCATCTCGATGGCCGTTGCAATCGCGTTATAGGCGCTGCCCGTTTCGGCCTTGCCAGTACCTGCCAGATCCAGTGCCGTGCCATGATCGACCGAGGTACGAATCAGCGGCAGTCCCAGCGTGATATTGCTGGCATTGCCGAAGCCTTTGAACTTCAACACGGGCAATCCCTGATCGTGGAACATGGACAACACGGCATCCGCGTCGTGTAGATATTTGTCGGTGAACAGCGTGTCGGCTGGCAGGGGGCCGATCAGCTGCATGCCTGCCGCGCGCTTTCTCGCCAATACCGGTTCGATGACCTCGATCTCCTCGCGCCCCAGATGCCCCCCCTCACCGGCGTGGGGATTGAGGCCGCAGACCAGGATGCGCGGAGAACGAATACCGAACTTGGCAATCAGATCGCGGTGCAGGATGTCGATGACTTCGCCCAGTGATTCGCCGGTAATGGCCGCGGGCACCTGGCTCAGTGGCAGATGCGTGGTCGCGAGGGCAACCCGCAGTCCGGGTGTCGCCAACATCATGACGGTAAGCGGTTGGTGACAATAGTCGGCGAGAAATTCAGTGTGTCCACTGAACGCGAAGCCGGCGTCGTTGACGATACCCTTGTGGACCGGGCCGGTGACCAGCGCCTGCAGTTCGCCCGCGAGAATACGATCGCAGGCGACGCGCAGGGTATCCAGCACATAACCGGCATTGGCGGTGTCGAGTTGGCCTGCTGCTACCGGAGCCGCCAGGGGCACGGGCACGTATGCCAATGACCCGGGTGCGGTGGCGCGTGGCGCAGCACTGGCAGAAAACGGCTGGAGTGAGAGTGGCAGGCCAAGCTGGTGGGCGCGTGCCTGCAGGAGCGCCGGGTCGGCAACCACCACCAGTTCCGTCGCGGCCGGGGGGTGCTGCGCCACCATGACACAGAGATCCGGGCCAATACCCGCCGGTTCGCCCGGCGTAACAGCAATGCGATAGACCACGGTCACCTCAGGGTGAGAAAGGAGTCTTACTCGACCAGTTCGACGAAGGCTTCTTCGCGAATTTCGATAAGCCAGTTTTGCAGCTCGAGCTCGAACTTGCGATTGCGAAGGGCATTCTCGGCCTGGCGGCGCGCGTATTGACGGCTGAGGTCTTCGACCCGACGTTCCAGCACCTCGGCGATGTGCCAGCCGGTCGACGTGCGGAAGGGCTCGCTCAGCTCGCCCGGTTCCAGGGGATTGACGACGCTTTCCATCTCCGGTGGCATGCCGCCGGGATTGATCCAGTCGAGATCGCCACCGGCAACTACGGAAGAGGCATCATCGGAATTCTGCCTTGCCAGTGTGGCGAAGTCTTCGCCAGCGACGACGCGCTGACGCAGCCGCTCAATAGCGGTGTGCGTCTGTTCCTCATTGCGAATTTCATTGGGTGACAGCATGATGTGGCGCACGTGAGTCTGATTCACGATCTGTTCGGTGCCGCCGCGTTTTTGACCAAGCTGGATGATATGGAAGCCGTTCGGGGCCTGAATTGGACCCTCAACTGAGCCAACGCTCATATTCGCAACGATGTCTGAAAACAGGTTTGGTAACTGATTCGCCCTGCGCCATCCGAAGTCCGTCCCATCGACGTTGAAGATCTGCGCGCGTTGTGCGCTGGCGCGCACCGAGGTGAAGCTCTCGCCATCCTTCAGGCGTGCGACGAGATCCGCGGCGTATTTCAACTTGGCCGAACGCATCTCTTCGGTGTCGGTCTCATCGGACATCACCAGCAGGTGGTTCAACAGATATTCGGCGGCCATGACCTCGCGGCCCATTTCCGAGTTGAGAAAGTTCTGGATCTCCTGGTCGGTGATGGTAATGCGGCGATTCACCATGCCGCGTTGCAATTCCTGCAGGGTCATCTGCTTGCGGACCTGTTCGCGCGTGGCGAGGTAGACGCCATTGCGCTCCAGGGTCGCGACATAGTCATCGAACGACATGTTGTTGTTTTGGGCCATGTTGTCCAGCACCCGGTTGATCGTGTCATCGTCGAAGCGAATGCTGACCCGCTTCGCCAGCTGCATCTGCAGATTCTCGGTGATCAGTGCCTCCAGCACCTGGGGGCGAATCTCGCTCTCCGGTGGCAGTGTCTCGTTGTTGGCACGGGCCTGCATCCGGATCTCGTTCATGCGGTCTTCCAGCTCACTGAGCAGCACGACGTCTTCGTCGACGACGGCAATCACGCGGTCCAGCAACTGCCGCTCGGCCAGTGCGGTCGAACCGCCCATCACTACCCACAGGGTAAGGCACAGGCTGCAGCCCAGTCGTGCGATCGATCTTGCTTGCATACTACTCATACTCGGTTTCTCTGAAGCCCCAAATCCCGTCTCGTAACAGGCCACTCACACCACCTCCGGTGATATTTCCCAGCCCGTTGAGGGTAAATTGGACAAAAATTCCTCGATTAGGTTCGATATTAGGAAGAAACAATTCGTCTTCGTCAACCCATTCCCGGGCGATGAGACGCAGAGTCGCACAGCAATTGCTGTATTCGATGCCGCCGAAGGTCTCGAGATTGCGGTCATTGCTGTGGTCGTAGTTCCAGCGTGCGAGCAGTTTCCAGTTCGCGTTCAAGGGCCAGATGCCGGAAACATCACTCTGCTTGATGCGGGGATCAATCCCGGCTGGCAGCGCGAACAGTGGGGTATTCACGAGCTCACGATAACGCAGGCCCAGATTGAGCAAGTGGCTGTTATCGCGCTGGTAGCGCAACTGCAGGCTACCCTCATCCAGTTCCTGGCGGTCCTCGTTCCATTGCACATCGCTGTTCAGGCGCCAGTTGCGGGTCAGGTTCCAGGCCACTTCGCCAGCCAGAGCGGACCGATTGGTCAGAGGCGCGTAGCGCGGTGCCCAGAGTTGCTGTGGATTGCTCAGACTCACCAGCCGATCGGCAAAATACAGTATCTGACCGAGGCTCAGACGCAGGCGCTCCTTGCCCTCGGCATCGAGCAGGCGGGTAGTCAGGGCGAGTGTAGCCTGGTCGGCGTCGGCGGTGCGGTCGCCGCCGCTGAAACGATCCTCACGGAATAACGCGTTGAAGCTGAAGCTCATCTCCGAGGTGTCGAACAGCGGCAACTGGCTCTGGTCTTCGTAGTCGCTGAACAAATAGAACAACCGTGGTTCCAGCGTCTGGGTGCCGCCGCCGCGGCGCTCCCTTTCAAAGACGAGCCCGCTGTCCAGGCTGTAGACGGGGATATCGGTTTCCGGGTCTTCCAGCGTGCCGACAGCCTGGTCGGTCAGACTGTAGGTACTGTGTTTCAGTTTCGCGGTCGCGCGCACAAACCAGCCTGGCGCCTCCGTTGCCCAGCCCAGCTCCGGTTCCAGATTGATGCGCTCGCCGGTAACGAGCACACCGCTGTCCCGTTGTGCCTGGGAGAAGGCGCGACTGTCCAGATTGCGATCAAACGCGGTCATCTCGCCACTGAGTCCTACGTGGAACCCGGCTCCTACGCCGATGCGACTCGCGAAATGAAATTGTGGCAGGCGGTCATAGGGACGATTGACGTCAAGCGTGGCATAGAGCGGATCGATGATCTCGATCTGTTGGGCATTGAGCCCGGCTTGCAGCCACTGTGAATTGTAGTCCAGCCGCGCCTGCCGGTTGAGATGGGTGCGACTGGTGACATTGAGTCCGCCGCTGCCGAAATCATGAAAATAGTCGACGTCGCTGACGGCGTTGTAATCGATGTAGGTGGACCAATTCGCCCCCAGCGCCCCGAAATGTTCGAAGCCCACAAACCAGCGCTTTTCTGTCGGTGGTGACTCGCTGCCCGGCAACGCGGCGGTGGCTTCGTCATACAGCTTGTCGCCGCTCAACAGCGCGGCGTTGAGGGTGTTCATCGACCAGCTGGCGAGATAGCGCGCCTCGCCGCCGACCAGTACGCCGCGATCGGAAATCAGGCGTGGTGACAGGGTGGCGTCGTAGTGTGGGGCAAGATTGAAATAGTAGGGCAGCTCGAATTCGAAACCGCCGCTGCGGGTGGAACCTGCGCTCGGCGCCAGGAGGCCGGAGACACGGGTATCGCCAAGCGGGAACGGCAGCGTATAGGGGTAGTAGAAAATTGGTACGTCTTTCACACGCAGGCTTACCGCCGTTGCGTAACCTCGTCCTTCGGCCTGATTGAGGACGATCTGGTCGGCGCGCAGAAACCAGAAATCGGATTCCGGTTCGCAGCGGCTGAATTCTCCGTTATCGATCGTGACTAGACCGGACTCGGTGTTGTAGACGATACTGTTCGCGGTGCCGTGCGCGCCCACCTCGTGCAGCACGTATTGCGCCGATTCGACGCGATTGATGCCAGTGGCGTTGTCGATGTAGGCTGTGGTCCCTTCCAGCAACACGCCGGGTTCCCGGAATACGACGTTCCCCTCTAGTAATACCGAATCGGTATCGCGGTTGATGCCGGTGCTGCCGTCGTTCTGAATGGTGCGATAGCCTTGCTGAAAGAGCACTTTGCCGTCGATCGTCAGCAGACTCGGAGAGACCTGATTCAGTCCCAACGGAGCCGTGAAGACCGTCTCTGCCTCAGCGGGATCGACCGTGCTGTACTGGCCGATGCCGAGATCGATAAACGCCCCGCAACAGGCTTCCGGCAGAGCGGCGCGCTCGGCGTCGGTGAGTGCTTCACGCGGGACCCAGTCCAGTGGATAGCTTGGACGGTTCGGCAGGTCGGGACGGGCTGCGGATTCTGTCACAGCCACCGGGCTGGTCGACGCAGGGGGTGCAGGTGTCGGTGCAACAGGTTGGCGCGGGATCACCGGCAGGGAAGCGCCCGGTTCCGGAGAGACCGTCGATTCACATTCCCAACCATCGCCAGCGGCGTTGATGTGACAACTGTATTGAGGTAGCTGCGCGCGCGCAGGAATGGCAACCAGGCTCGTCGTGAATCCAGTCACAACGGTCAGTGTTATGCTGGCACAGAGACTGCGTTGGTTGAACGGCATACGCTGGAGGATCCGGACCGGGTACGGGTCGAAATGGCTGACTTTAAACAATTCGGTACGGATACCGATTTATAGTTGGATGTGAGCTTGTTCCGCGGTTTACGCGCACAGGCATAGTAATTCATTGCGGTTTGATTGCAAAGCAATCGACCACGGTAACCGAAGTGGAATAGCAATAGCATGAGCGATACGCGTGCACAGCAATTGACGGAGTGGGCCAATCTCGCCATCGAGGAAATCCATCCGGAGTCGGCACCAAATTCCGGCTTGATCACAGTCAGTGGGGACGCGAGTTTTCGTCGTTACTTCCGACTGCGCGCGCCGTCTTACAGCTACATCGCCGTGGATGCGCCGCCGGCGCACGAGGACAGCAAGACCTTCGTGCGCATTGCCCGACTGTTCCGCGAGGCGCACGTATCGGCGCCCAAGGTGATCGCGACGGATTTCGTCAACGGCTTCATGCTGCTGCAGGATTTCGGTGACACGCTGTACCTGGGTGAGCTGAACAAGGCGCAAGCGGCTGGGGATTTTGCCTCCGCCGACGCGTTGTATGAGGCTGCGTTACAGGCGCTCGTTACGCTGCAGGCCAGGGTCGATAAAAAGACACTTGCCCCGTACAGCCGGGAAAAATTGCTGCAGGAGATGGCACTATTCGAACAGTGGTTTTGCGCCGCCTTTCTGGAGATGCACCTGTCGGATGAAGAGCGTGCACGCATTGCCGACGCCTTTCAGTTTCTGGCAGACGCAGCACTGGCTCAGACACAGGTCGCCGTGCATCGTGATTACCATTCGCGCAATCTGCTGGTGTTGGAGTCTGCGCCGGGTCGTATGGACGCAAGCCCGGGGATCATCGATTTTCAGGATGCGGTAACCGGTGCCTACACCTACGATCTGGTGTCGCTGTTGCGTGACTGCTATATCCGCTGGGAGCCGGATCAGCTCGCTCACTGGCTGTCGCGTTATCATGACCTTGCGCGCGCGGCTCGCATCATCGACGAGCTGCCAGCCGCGCAGCTGCGCCGCGACTTCGATCTGATGGGCTTGCAGCGTCATCTCAAAGTGATGGGAATCTTCGCCCGGCTCGCGATTCGGGATCACAAAACCCGGTACCTGGCCGATATTCCTCTCGTTATCCGATATTTTCTCGAGGTCAGCGAGCAGTATGCAGAGCTCGCCTCGTTTCATGACTGGTTCGTTGCGACGGTGTTGCCGTGTGCACGGCCACGAATCAAGCTGGAACTCTAGATGCGTGCAATGATTCTGGCGGCAGGGTTGGGCAAGCGTATGCGCCCCCTGACGGCCACGGTACCCAAGCCCCTGCTGAAAGCCGGTGGCAAGACCCTGATTGAATACCAGGTTGAGAAACTGGCAGACGCCGGGGTCACCCACATCGTCATTAACCACTTCTACCTGGGAGGCATGATCCAGGAGTTGTTGCGCGATGGATCCCGCTATGGAGTCAGCATCGACTATTCCCGTGAACCGATCTTGCTCGACACGGCCGGCGGTATCATCAAGGCCCTGCCGAAATTGAAGGATGATTGTTTCATCGTCGTGAATGCGGACATCTGGACGGACTTCGATTATTCGCGCCTGCAGCCGGTGGATGGCGAGGAAAGACTGGCCCATCTGGTGTTGGTGAAGAATGCCGAGCACCATCCGCAGGGCGATTTCCATCTGGATAGTTCCGGTCGCGTACACGAGGAACAGGGCACGAATGACGAGCGCCTCACCTTCAGCGGCATCAGCGTCATGCACCGGAAGTTGTTCCACAACCTGCAGATACAGCCGCGCTCGGTGATTCCCTTGCTGCGCGAAGCCATGAAGCACAATCGTGTCAGTGGCGAAGTGCATTCTGGCACGTGGATGGACATCGGTACCCCGGAGCGCCTGCAGGACCTTGAATCGCTGTTGGCAGGCGAAGGAGCGAACTAGCATGCTCGCGAGCCTGCGCAATCGCAGCTACAAACAGGCCTTGCTCAGCCGGCTCGTCGGCAGTAATCCTGAGGTTTGCCTGCCAGCGGGCGGATCGACCGAACTGCGCTTCGGTGAGGCCCTGTTCGTTGTGATGGGGCGGCTAGCCAAGCTGGACGGCCGCGTGACAAAAGCAGAGATCGCCTTTGCGGATACGATGATGCAGAGATTGGGATACTGTTCCTCCCGTCGCGAACATGCCATCGCCTGTTTCGATCTTGGCAAGAATCTCCAGACCAATCTGCTGCATTTCCTGATACCGCTGGCGACTATTATTGGCACCCGCTCCGGCCTGGCCGAACAATTTCTGCGCATACAATGTCAGTTGGTCCAGATTAAGGGTGTTATAAATCCACCGGAGAAAATTGTCTTGCGCGAAGTAGCAGAGATTCTAGGTTTTGACAAATCCGAGTTGCTGGAAATCTGTGCCGCGTTGCGTCCTCCCGAGCCGAGTCGAATGCGACCGACAACGAGCTACTTGCGCGAAGCCTACGGTGTGTTGCAGCTCGAGCCTGACGTGGGCGATAGCGAAATCCGCAAGGCTTACCTCAAGCTGATGTCCCGCTACCACCCGGACAAACTCCGCCGCGGCAACCAGAGCGCAGACGCTGTGCGACAAGCCCAGGAACAGACCTTGGCTGTGCGTGCCGCCTACGAGGCTGTCTGCGGCTTCCGCAAGATTCGCGCCTGATCGCCCCCGCACGGGACAAGCCCACTCATTCCCTGTAAAATGCCCGCTCCTGCGGCTGCCAGAGGCCTGTCTGGTTACAGCCGCCACTACCGGATCGGAATTATGAAAGACTATTTGATTGCCCCCTCCATCCTGTCTGCCGACTTTGCCCGTCTCGGCGATGAGGTCACTGCTGTGTTGGATGCAGGTGCCGATGTGATTCACTTCGATGTCATGGACAATCACTATGTCCCTAACCTGACTATCGGTCCGATGGTGTGCAAGGCGCTGCGTGATCACAAGATCACCGCCCCAATCGATGTCCACCTGATGGTCACTCCGGTCGATCAACTCATCCTGGAATTTGCCAAGGCTGGCGCCAGCTATATCAGTTTTCATCCAGAGGCGACGCCGCATGCCGATCGCTCACTGCAGTTGGTGCGGGATCAGGGTTGCAAGTCTGGGCTGGTCTTTAACCCTGGTACGCCGGTGACCTGTCTCGAATACCTGATGGACAAGATCGATGTGATTCTGTTGATGTCGGTTAATCCGGGATTCGGAGGTCAGAAGTTCATTCCTTCCACGCTGAAAAAGCTGGAGAAAGTCCGCAAGATGATCGACGACAGCGGCCACCATATTCGGCTTGAGGTGGACGGCGGCGTGGGACTGGATAACATCAGGCAGATTGCCGATGCGGGCGCCGACATGTTTGTCGCAGGTTCCGCCATCTTCAACAGCGACAACTACGCCGAGACCATCGCTGCGATGCGTACCGCGTTAGGTCAGACCGCGAAAAACCATCACTGATGAATCAATCCGATTTCCGGCAACTGGCGGCTGAGGGATATAACCGGATTCCGCTGATTCGCGAGGTGCTCGCTGACACCGAGACCCCGCTGAGCATCTATCTCAAACTCGGCAAGGGTCGGCACAGTTATTTCTTCGAGTCTGTGCAGGGCGGAGAGAAGTGGGGCCGGTACTCCATCATCGGACTGCCTTGTCGTACGGTGATTCGTGCCGTGGCCGATCGCGTCACAGTAGAGACCGATGGTGCCGTGGTCGAAGAGACTGTGACCGGCGACCCCTTTGCCTTCATCGGCGTGTTCAAGTCCCGTTATCGGGTAGCCGAAGTGCCGGACAACAGTCGTTTTGCCGGTGGCCTGGTTGGCTATTTCGCCTATGACACCGTGCGTTACGTGGAGACCAGCATCGGACCGGCGCGAGGCAGGGATGAGATCGGTACACCGGACATTCTGCTGATGCTGTCAGAGGAAGTCGTTGTATTCGATAATCTGCGCGGCACCATCTCGTTCATTATCACTGTCGATCCATCCCAGACTGATAGTTATGAAGATGGGATGGCGCGACTGGACTTTCTCGAACAGCAATTGCTCAAGCCAGTGCCGCTGCCAGTGCTCGCCGCTGAACACCCGACCTTGGAAGCCGATTTTCGACAGCATTTTGCCAAGGCCGAATTCGAGGCCGCCGTGAACCGCATCAAGGACTACATCATCGCCGGCGACGTTATGCAGGTTGTACTGGCCCAACGCATGTCGGTCCCGTTCGCGGACGATCCTCTGAATGTCTATCGAGCCCTGCGCTTTCTGAACCCATCGCCCTATATGGTGTATTTCGATCTTGGTGATCATCATGTCGTCAGCGCCTCGCCGGAAATTCTGGCACGCGTGGAGGAAGGCAGGATTACCGTGCGACCCCTGGCCGGCACGCGCAAGCGGGGAGCGACTGAAGCTGAAGACCAGGCGCTGGAGCGGGAGTTACTGGCTGACGCGAAGGAGATCGCCGAACACCTGATGTTGATCGATCTCAGCCGTAACGACTCCGGACGGGTCTCGGTGACTGGTTCGGTCACGGTTCCGCGCAAAATGTTTGTCGAGCGTTATTCTCATGTGATGCATATCGCCTCGATTGTGGAGAGCGAGATGCGTCCAGACCGGAGCGCACTGGATGTGTTGCAGGCGACGCTGCCCGTGGGAACTCTGAGCGGTGCACCCAAGGTGCGGGCGATGGAGATCATCGATGAACTGGAGCCGGAGAAACGGGGCATCTACGGCGGTGCAATGGGGTATTTGGGCTGGAATGGCAACATGGACATGGCCATTGCCATTCGTACTGCCGTAATCAAGGCCGGTACGCTCTACGTGCAGGCTGGCGCCGGCGTCGTTGCCGACTCCGATCCGACGTCGGAGTGGGAAGAGACCCAAAACAAGGCGCGCGCCATCGTGCGGGCCGTACAGATGGCGAACCGTTCGCTCAAGGTTATCTGATCGATTGATCCTGCTTCGGCAGAGACTTGAATGCGTCCAGCGCCCGTGCCCGGGTCGCCTGCAGATCCACCATCGGCATAGGATAGGTATCCCCCAGCTTCACTCCAGCCCGGGTCAATTCCGCGGTAGGCGCCGCTGCTGGCGCATGGCAGTAGCGGGCCGGCAAAGCTGCCAGCTCCGGCACATACTGCTTGATATACGTTGCCGTCGGGTCAAATTTCTCCGACTGGGTGACGGGGTTGAAGATGCGGAAATAAGGGGCGGCATCGGCGCCACTACCGGCTACCCATTGCCAGCCACAGCTGTTATTGGCCAGATCGGCATCCACGAGACAATCCCAGAACCAGCGTGCTCCCTCCGACCAGTGCATCATCAGGTTCTTCACCAGAAAAGAGGCCACAATCATCCGCACCCGATTATGCATGTAGCCGGTTTGCCAGAGCTCACGCATGCCGGCGTCGACAATAGGAAAACCGGTTTTCCCCTGTTGCCAGAGTCGCAGCTGCTCGCCGTCTGTGCGCCAGGGAAAGGCATCGAACATGGATCGCAGATTGGTATCGACCACGCGCGGAAAATGCAGCAGCAGCGAATAGGAAAACTCCCGCCAGATCAGCTCGCGCAGAAAATGCTCTGCCTCGCGCTCTGCACCGTCGGTGTGGGCGGCGCGCTCCACGTTCGAGAGCACCCGCTGCGGTGCGATTTCGCCAAAATGCAAATGGGGAGACAGGCGCGAGACGCTGCGCTGAGCAGGAAAGTCACGCCCGGTCTTGTATTGGCCCAGTCCCTGCTCGAGGAAGCGCTCCAGTTGTGCGTGCGCCCCGGCCTCGCCAGGGGTCCACGTGGTCTCCATGCCACCGGCCCAGTCGAGCGTCGGTAGCAGTCGCAGTGCGGCCAGCTTGTCTGCGGGTTGCGCGCACCCCACCAGCTCCGGTTTAGCCAGCGTAGCGTGTAAGCTGGGTAACAAGGTCAGGGCCTGTTTGTAAAAGGGCGTGAACACCTTGTAGGGAGAGCCATCGGGTTTCACGACCCTGCCCGGCTCAAACAGCAGTGAGCCATTATGGCTCCGTGCCTGAATGTTGCTACGTTTGAGCGACTCCTTCAGTGCGGTATCACGTTTGATGCGCCAGGGCTCATAACAACGATTCCATGTTACGAGTGAGGCCTTTTGCTCCGAGGCCAATTGCGGTAATAACTCTAGCGCATTACCTCGCAGTATCCACAGCTTGCCGTCCAACGCGCGATCGAGTGCAGACAGCGAATGGTGTAACCACCAGCGGCTGGCAGCGCCCCGACGCCAGGACCCGGCATTCTCGTCATCGAGGATGAAAACGGGGAGTACTTCCCCATGGGCAACGGCATCGGCCAGGGCAGGATTGTCCTGCAGGCGCAAGTCCTGGCGGAACCACATTATCGCGCGAGAAAGGGGCATGTAGCGGGTTACCGAAGTCGGGAAATATAAGCCGATAATACGCGCGAACAGGGTCTGCGGATCACTGACACGCCAAGACAGGACAGGTTGGGGCTGCTATGATTGGCGCTCCGAAAAATCGGCTACCGGCGGCGTGAGGAGTTACCCGTGTTACTGATGTTGGACAATTACGATTCGTTTACCTACAACGTCGTGCAATACCTGGGGGAACTGGGAGCCGACGTGCAGGTGTTTCGTAACGATGCGATTACGGTCGACGAGATTGCGGCGCTGCAACCCCAACAGATCGTCGTATCGCCGGGTCCCTGCACACCCAATGAAGCCGGCATCTCAATGGCCGTCATCCAGCACTTCGCGGGAAAGATCCCGCTGCTTGGCATTTGCCTCGGGCACCAGAGCATCGGACAGGTCTTTGGCGGCAAAGTCGTGCGAGCCGGCAAGGTCATGCACGGCAAGTTGTCTCGCATTCATCATAATGGCAACGGTGTATTTTCCGGTCTGCCGAGTCCGTTTACAGCGACCCGCTATCACTCACTCGTCATAGAACAGGCGAGCTTGCCTGCCGAGTTGGAGATGACGGCCTGGACGGAAACGGAAAACGGTGATGTGGAAGAGATCATGGGTGTCCGTCACAAGACTCTCGCCGTGGAAGGGGTACAGTTTCATCCGGAATCGATCCTGAGCGAACACGGCCATGCACTGCTCAGGAATTTTCTCGACGCCAGTGTCAGACAGGGAGACTGAACATGGATATCAGAACGGCGATCAAACAGGTTACGAGTGGCCGCGATCTGCAGCGAGACGAGATGATTGCGGTCATGCGGGACATCATGTCCGGTGCTACCACCGATGCCCAGAATGCCGGGTTCCTGGTCGGACTGCAGATGAAAGGCGTGAAGGCGACGGAGATCCTCGGGGGCGCCACGGTCATGCGTGAACTCGCGACACCGGTGCAGGTTACTTCACGCGACAAACTCGTGGACACCTGCGGCACCGGCGGTAGCGGATCGAACAAGTTTAATGTGTCTACTACCTCGGCATTCGTTGCCGCTGCCGCTGGCGCAAAGGTCGCCAAACACGGCAATCGTGGTGCCACCAGCAAGAGTGGTAGCGCTGATGTGCTGGAGGCGGCAGGAGTCAATCTTGGCATGTCGGCTGCGGACGTCGGCCGAGCCATCGACACCATTGGGGTCGGGTTCATGTTCGCCCCGGCACACCACAGTGCCATGAAACACGTCATCACGGCGCGCAAGGAAATTGGCGTGCGCACCGTATTTAATCTGTTGGGGCCATTGACCAATCCGGCCTCGGCGCCGAATCAGGTCATGGGTGTTTTCGACAAGCAATGGATACCGGCATTATTGGAGGTGCTTCAGCAACTTGGCAGCCAGCATGTGCTGATCGTTGCGGCCGAGGATGGCCTCGATGAAATCAGCATTGCCGCAGCCACCCAGGTAGGCGAGTTGAAAGATGGTGTGATCTCTCACTATACGGTGACTCCGGAGGACTTCGGTATTCAGCGGCAAGCAACGATTGACATGTTGCGCATCGATAGCGCCGCTGCCAGTCTCGCTTTACTGAAACAGGCGCTGACCTATTCGCATCAGGCGGCGGGTGACATCGTCGCGCTCAATGCCGGAGCTGCAATCTATGCCGCGGGCATCACCAGTACCCTGGCTGCAGGCGTCGCACAGGCGCGAGCCGTTCTTGGCAGCGGTGCCGCCTTGGCCAAACTCGACGCACTGGTGAAGTTTTCCCAGTCTCTCAACTGACAGGAACAAAGTACACGTGTCCCAAGCTACCATATTGGAAACAATCATCGCGCATAAGGCAGAAGAAGTTGCGGCGGCGAGGCGCGTTGAGAGTCAGTCTGCGCTGGAGCGTCGTTTCCCGGTGAGCGCAGAGCATCGCGAGTTCCAGGGCGCATTGCGGAGCCAGATTTCGCAGCGCAAGCCAGCGGTCATTGCCGAGATCAAGAAAGCCTCTCCTTCGAAAGGCTTGATTCGCGCCGATTTTAACCCGGTACAACATGCGATTGATTATGAACTCAACGGTGCCACGTGCCTTTCAATACTCACCGATGAGAAGTTCTTTCAGGGCAAGATTGAATATCTGGTTCAGGCGCGCACCGCTTGCGGGCTGCCGGTCTTGCGCAAGGATTTCATGATTGATGAATACCAGATTGCCGAGTCACGGGCGATGGGGGCCGACTGTATCCTGCTTATTGTGGCGGCACTGCAGCAATCGCAGATGGAGTCACTTGCGTCTTATGCCTCGGCGATCGGACTCGATGTGCTTGTCGAGGTACATAATCAAGAGGAACTGGAGCGTGCGCTGGTATTGGAGACGGACCTGATCGGCATCAATAACCGCAACCTGCACACCTTCGAAACGAGTCTGCAGACTACGCTAGATCTGGTGGCCGGGATTCCAGAGGGGAAGCTGGTCATTACCGAGAGTGGTATCAATACGGTTGCAGACGTGCGACGCATGCTCGATAACGATATCTACGGGTTTCTTGTAGGAGAATCCTGCATGCGTTCTGACAAACCCGGTGACAAGCTGCGCGAGTTAATCTTCAGCCACGGGTAGTGCTTAGCGCGTGCCGAAGACGCTGATCAGTTCCTGTTCTTCCAGGGTTTTCAGAACCCGTCCTGCCATCTCCCGTGAACAATTCACGATGCGGCCGATCTCCTGACGGGTAATCTTTATCTGCATCCCGTCCGGATGCGTCATGGCATCCGGTTCCTTGCTCAGATCAATCAGCGTGCGCGCGATACGACCGGTCACATCATAGAAGGCGAGGTCGCCAACTTTGCGTGTAGTGTTACGCAGTCGATGTGCCATCTGCTGGCCGATAGTGAAGACGATTTTGGGATGCGCGCGGATATAGGAATTGAAGTTGGCGTAACTGATCTCGGCGATCTCGCAGGAGGTGCGGGCACGGCACCAGGCGCTGCGTTCTTCGGATTGTTCGAACAGGCCCATTTCGCCGAAGAAGTGGCCGGGGTTCAGATAGGCGATGATGACTTCCTTGCCATCGTCATCCTCGAGGATGACAGAGACCGAACCCTTGATGATGTAATACAGGGTGTCGCATTTATCGCCTTCGTAGATGATTGTCGCCCGGTTTGGATATCGCTTGCGATGACAATGGGACAGGAAATTATCCAGGTCCTGAATATGTGGCGTGATAGCCATGAGTGCCATGTAGTTAACTCCAGTTCGAGCCGTGTTAAAACGGACAAGGTGTACCACATTTCAGTTCGAAATGTGAGAATTCGGTCGCCTCAAGCCTCGGGTACTGCGCCTTTACTGTCCATGCACCCTGTGTGGTAAGCAGCAAATAGTCCTGTCGGGGTAACTGTGATAATCTTTGCGCGCTTTCCGTTATTGAGTTGTATCGGATCAATCCCGTCAATTCTTAATGGAAAATATGTACCGATCAAGAGATTACTTTATGAAAGCGCGAATCAAATGGGTGGAAAATGTCATGTTTGTCGCCGAGTCCGGTACCGGTCATGCGATCGTGCTGGATGGGGCTCCCGAGAGTGGTGGCCGAAATCTCGGCATGCGACCGATGGAACTGGTCGCACTCGGTGTTGGCAGTTGTTCCTCCTATGATGTCGTTACCATCCTGAAGAAGGCGCGGCAACAAGTCACCAGTTGCGAGGCGGACATCACCGCCGAGCGCGTCGATGGCACACCAGCTGTCTTCAAGTCCATACATTTGCACTTTCGCGTCGCAGGCAAAGATCTGAGTGAGAAACAGGTCGAGCGAGCGATCGAGTTGTCGGCCGAAAAATATTGTTCGGCGTCGATCATGATGAAGAGTGCTGGGGTAGAAGTGACCCACGACTTCGAAATCGTACCCGAAGTCTGAGCTGAAACAGAAGCGATCGTGCGGGTCGATTTTCTACAGGCGGTAGGTCGTCTGTTTCATTAGCTGCGACATGGCCGACATCAACTGGCGTACTGGTGTCGGCAGTGCCGCACCGCCAGCCGCGCGCGCGGCTTCACCATGCTGGCGTTCATCGACAATCATCTGCTGAAGAATAGCCCTGCTCTTGCTGTCAGTATCCGGCAAGCGTTCCAGATGTTCCTCCAGATGTTTGCAGACCTGTTCCTCGGTTTCGGCGACGAAGCCAAGGCTCCATTTGTCGCCAGCGAGTCCGGCGGCGGCGCCGAGCCCGTAGGACAGCGCATACCAGAGAGGGTTTGTAAGGCTTGGGCGGCTGTCGAGTTCCTGCAAGCGTTCTTCGCACCACGCAAGATGGTCGACTTCTTCTGCGGCAGCCTTGTGCATGGACGCACGCACATCATCCAGTCGTGCGGTGCTGGCCTGTCCCTGATACAGGGCCTGGGCGCAGACTTCGCCGGTGTGATTGATGCGCATCAGGCCAGCGGCGTGACGTCTTGCAGTCGGCTCCAGTTCGGTCTCAGCAAGCGGTTCGGACGGTGACGGACGCTGTGCGCTCGACGTGCCCGGCACACAGGTGCGCAAGGCCTGATCAAATTGGATCAGACACTGGTCGAGAAAGCTGTAGGGTGAGGCTGGCTTCATGATAGGACTCGCAGGCCTAGCTATTCTCACGCGCGATCGCGCGATGTGCAATATCCTTGCGGTAAACCATGTCCTGCCAGTCGATGGCGGCTGCCAGGGCATAGGCCGCTTTCTGGGCCGCCGAGACGGTGTCGCCCAACGCGGTGGCGCACAGGACGCGGCCACCATTGGTGACAACCTTGCCATCTCGCAGCTGGGTGCCGGCATGGAACAGTTTCTGGTTGTTGGCCACCGGCGTGTCGAGACCGCTGATGACATCTCCCTTGCGGTAGGCATAGGGGTAACCACCGGCTGCCAGCACCACACCGACCGCGCAGCGTGGATCCCACTGTGCCTGGTGCTGGTCCAGTTTGCGCTCAAGGGCGGCCATGCAAAGTTCCGGCAGGTCTGATTGCAGTCGCATCATGACCGGCTGGGCTTCGGGGTCGCCGAAACGGCAGTTGAATTCGATGACATTGACCTCTCCAGTCGGCGAGATCATGAGTCCGGCGTAGAGGAAGCCGACATACTCGTTGCCGTCTTTCGCCATGCCATTCACCGTGGGCAGAATGACCTGGTCCATGATGCGCTTGTAGACTGTATCGGTGACTACCGGCGCCGGGGAATAGGCGCCCATGCCGCCGGTATTCGGACCGACGTCGCCGTCGTCCCGGGCCTTGTGATCCTGCGAGGTTGCCATGGGCAGGACGTGTTCCCCATCCACCATGGCGATAAAGCTCGCTTCCTCGCCCGTTAAAAACTCTTCAATCACGACCCGGCTGCCGGCCGCGCCGAACTTGTTGTCAGCCAGCATGTCATCGATGGTCGCAATCGCATCCTCACGAGTACTGGCGATAATGACACCCTTGCCGGCCGCGAGGCCATCGGCCTTGATCACAACCGGCAGGCGCTGGCGCGAGACGTAGTCGCGGGCGAGCTTCACGTCGGTAAAACTCTGGTAGGCTGCGGTTGGAATGCCATGTCGGCTCAGGAAATCCTTGGTAAAGGTTTTCGAGCCTTCGAGTTGGGCGGCGTTGCGTGACGGGCCGAAGCAGGGGAGCTGGCGCTCATTGAAGTAATCTACAATTCCGGCTACCAAAGGCGCCTCAGGTCCCACAATAGTAAGAGCTACTTCCGCGCGGTCGGCGAAATCGGCGAGAGCCTCAAAGTCCATGACATCGATATTGACGTTCTCGAGCTTGTTGTCGTGCGCGGTGCCGGCATTTCCGGGTGCGACAAAGACTTTCTCTACGTTGGCCGATTGCGCGGCACGCCAGGCCAGAGAATGTTCGCGTCCACCACTGCCGATTACCAAGAGTTTCATTGCAGAATCCTGTCGAGAGATTAGTGGCGGAAATGCCGGATGGAGGTGAAGACCATGGCGATGCCGGCTTCGTCTGCTGCCGCGATCACTTCTTCATCGCGCATGGAGCCACCGGGCTGAATGACGGAGGTGATACCGGCGGCAGCTGCCGCATCGATGCCATCGCGGAACGGGAAGAAGGCGTCAGAGGCCATGACTGATCCTGGAACCTCGAGCTTCTCGTCAGCCGCCTTGATACCGGCGATACGCGCGCTGTA
Organism: Pseudomonadales bacterium; assembly: GCA_023257655.1. GTDB lineage: Bacteria > Pseudomonadota > Gammaproteobacteria > Pseudomonadales > Pseudohongiellaceae > UBA9145. The sequence goes on along the minus strand of JALRBQ010000035.1, from coordinate 12,286 downwards.
GACGCGGCTCATCTGGCCGGCGCCGATGCCGATGGTCTGGTTGTTCTTGCAGTAGACGATCGCATTGGATTTGACGAATTGGGCGACGGTCCAGGCGAACAGCATGTCACGAATCTCGCCTTCCGTGGGTGCGCGCTTGCTCACTACTTTCAAGTCGTCGCGACTGATGACGTGAATGTCGCGATCCTGCACCAACAGTCCGCCATTGACGCGCTTGTAGTCAAGCCCGGGGGCACGTTCCTGCGCCCAGCTACCACAGCTCAGCACACGCACATTCTGCTTGGTTGCAGTGATCGCCAGGGCTTCCGGCGCGATCGATGGCGCAATGATGACTTCGGTAAATTGCTGTTCAACGATGCGTTTGGCGGTGGCGGCATCCAGTTCGCGGTTGAAGGCGATAATGCCGCCGAAGGCCGAGGTCGGATCAGTCTGGAAAGCCAATTCGTAGGCGCGCAGTGGTGACTCGGCAATAGCGACACCGCAGGGGTTCGCGTGTTTGACGATGACACAGGCCGGTTCGGCAAAGGATTTCACGCACTCAAGCGCGGCGTCGGTGTCGGCGATGTTGTTATACGACAACTCACGACCCTGAAGCTGCTCGGCGGTACTGATACTTGCCTCTGCCGGCGACTTCTCGACATAGAATGCCGCCTGCTGATGAGGATTCTCTCCGTAGCGCATGCCTTGTTTGTGATGAAACTGGGTGTTGAACGTGCGTGGAAATGTGCTCACTTCAGGCGCGAGACGTGCACCGAGATAATTGGCGATCGCACCGTCATAGGCGGCAGTGTGCTCAAAGGTCTTCACGGCCAGATCGAAACGCAAAGTTTGATCCAGACAGCAATCATGGGTCTGGAGGGCCGTCAGCACCGGGGCATAATCCGAGGGATTCACGACCACGGCGACAAAGCGGTTGTTCTTGGCAGCAGCGCGCAACATGGTGGGGCCACCAATATCGATATTTTCGATGGCAGTTGGCAAATCACAATCCGGTTTCGCTACTGTGGCCTCGAAGGGATAGAGATTCACCACGACAAGATCGATTGGCGGGATGCCATGTTCGGCCATCACTGCCTGATCCACATCGCGGCGAGCGAGAATGCCACCGTGCACCTTGGGATGCAGTGTTTTGACACGGCCATCCATCATTTCCGGAAATCCGGTGTATTCAGAAATCTCTATGGCAGGAATGCCTGCTCCTGCGAGCAGCTTGTAGGTACCACCAGTGGAGAGTATTTCGATGTTGAGTGCGTGCAGGGCTTGAGCGAAGGGGATAATGCCAGTCTTGTCGGAAACACTGATCAATGCCCGACGAATGGCAACAGGGCTAGCTGATGTCATAGTGAGTTATCGCGTAGAAGTTAAGGATTAACCAGTTATGCACCTGGCGTGCATTTCCAGACCACAGATCGGAGGTGTTCTATAGCAAACCGTACTGCTTTAATTTGGTGCGTAGCGTACCACGATTGAGGCCCAGCATGATAGACGCCTTGCTTTGGTTGTTGCCGGTGTAGCGCATCACGGCCTCTAGCAGAGGCACTTCAACTTCCGACATCACCATTTGGTACAGATCTGTTACCGGTTCGTTGTCCAGGTGCTGAAAATAGCGATGCAGCGCCTTCTCAACTTCGGTGCGCAGACTGTCTTCCTGTGGCTGCGACGGTTCGAGCTGGTCGGTGATTTGAAAACCGGTAAGAGAAGAGATTTCATCTAGCTTGTTCATGCTGCGATGGCCCCCGTGGAGACAGACAGGTTGTCATAGTATGCGTTGATTAACTCCAACTGCCCGGATGGAGAGTCGCAAAGATTGAAATGCTGCAGGAACTGTTTGCTGTTGGGAATCGGTTTCACATAACCGGCCACGTGCTTGCGTGCGTACCAGACACCTTTAACCTCGCCATAGAATTTATGCAGTTTTACCAGATGCTCGCAGATAATCTGGCGTTGTTGAGCATAAGAGGGCGCTGCCGGGAGTCGGCCAGAGCGCAGATATTCCTCAACTTCGGCGAAGATCCAGGGTCTGCCCTGGGCGGCACGACCGATCATGAGGCCGTCGGCGCCAGTTTGGGCCAGCACCGTGGCGGCCTTGCGCGGTGAATCGATGTCGCCATTGGCGATGACGGGTATCGACACCGCCTGTTTGATGGTGGCGATCGTGTCGTATTCGGCCTCACCGAGGAAGCGGCAGGCGCGCGTGCGACCGTGCACGGTGAGTAGCTGAATTCCGTTCGCCTCGGCGATGCGAGCCACCTCGACTCCATTGCGGGTTTGCGGGCACCAGCCGGTACGAATCTTCAGTGTCACCGGGACGGGCACCGCGGCAACCACGGCAGCAACGATGCGTTCAACCAGTGCCGTGTCGCGCAGCAGGGCAGAGCCGGCGTCTTTCTTCAGCACTTTTTTAGCGGGGCACCCCATGTTGATATCGATGGCATCGGCGCCTTGATCAACATTGAGTCGCGCTGCGTCTGCCATCTGCGCAGCATCGGCGCCGGCGATTTGCACAACCTGGGGAGAACTGATGCGTGGCTTGACCTGTTTAAGGCGATTGCGTTCGTTACTCCACAGTGTGGAATTGCAGGTCAACATTTCGCCGATTGTTAATGCCGCACCTTGTTCCGTGCAAATCTCGCGGAACGGTGTATCGCTTACTCCGACCATTGGTGCCAGGAATAAATTGTTGCGTAATTGATAGGGACCGATGTCAATCATTGCGGCAGTTTTATCGAAAAGGTTGGTTATCATAGCCAAGACGATTTTTCAGATAAAGGTATTTGTCCCCGTTTTTTGAATTAAGTCAGATTTTGAGTAGATTCGAATCACTCAGACCACCGCCACATGGCATCACATGCCATCACATGCCATGTAAAGAAGCTTCTCACTTCTTCTCAGTACAACGGCGCGCTTTACTGCGAGGCAGTGCTCGAGTTAGCGTTGACGAAAGGCGACAGTGTAGTTGAGTGCATCTGCACCGGGATCCATGATCTCGATGTCGACTTGCACCGGTGACATCACCGGCATCTCGGTAACATCCCGCAATCCCTCATCGAGATATTCTTCCGGTGCGAATTCGCGGAGGGCGATAACCGCGTTCGTGACTGAATTGAAGCTCAATATCAGGATTGGAAAGGGCTGTGGAAAGGCGGCTGTGTTGCGAAAGCTCAGTGACACGCTGAGCGCATCGGTACGCGTGGGATGACTGCGAACCTGTAAGTTATCGCTGCGAATAGCGGTGAGGTCCGTGAACGGTGGCAGTGTGCATTCCAGAAACTGGCACGCGGCCGCATAGAGGGGGCGCAAGCGGGGGAGTTGACTGTATTGCGGTAGTTGCTGCCAGAGCAACTGGGCGGCAAGTAATGCTCCGAGCAGCAGACAGCCCAGAGTCTGTAGCAGGCGTCGCCCCCAGCGCGACTCGCTGCCTGCCACGAGTACCACTGGCGGCAATAAGCGACTAATCGCCGAGCGGGTTTCCACCGGCAAAGCCTCCAGTGCGTCGTCGTCCTGGAAGCGGGCTTGCCGGGCCCGGGCGCGGATGGCTTCGGTGGAGTCATCGGTTGAATCATCGACCACGGTTGATGATGTCGGAGTTGCGTTCGTCGTCCCTTCGAAGGCTCTCTCGCGAGCCACGTCTGCAGAGTTATCCCTTTCCGGTTCGGCAGTACCCTCGGCGGTCCCATCGAAAGCTGCCGCCGAGCGTTTCCCTTCCTCAATGATATCGAGAGTGCTATCAAGAGTGCTATCAGGAGTGTTTTCCAGACTTTCTTCACGATTTCTTGCTGGAGCTCCATCACGATTTCCTGCAAGCGTTGAAGCAGTCACTGCCTCTGTTGCTGCCTCTGTCGATGCCTCGGTTGGTAAGAGTGGATCGGAGTCGGCAACAGCGGCGCCAGGTTCGTCGCTGCTCGATGTGACTTCGGTGACAATCTCGAATGCGGTATAGCCGTCAGTACCGGCATCCTCGCCGATCGGATCGAAGTCTGTCGTCAGCGCGTGTGCCGGATTCGCGGTCTGGGGCATCGGCAATTCCGGGTCTAACTCGGCACCGGTTGCGGCTCTGGCCTGCGTCATCGCGGCGCGCTGGTCCCCTGGGGCAATGTCGACAGTTGCAAGGGTATCTCTCCCTATCGAGGGCTCAGTCTCGATATTTTCTGGTTCATCGTCGGCAAGATCGAAATACACCTCATCCACTAAGTCTTCTGCAAAGGCAGTGGAGAAATCTTCATGAGCTACTGGCGCAGAATCCTGCTCTGCCGTCAGCGACTGGCGCGTGAGAAACACCGAGGGATCGAAATAATCGGTGGGGCTATTGCCAACGAACACAGAGGAATCTGCTTCATCGTCGATATCGCTGTCTATGCGGCTGAGGAAATGTTCAGCAGCAGTGAACACTGTGAGACAGGCGCCGCAACGTACTCTGCCCGCTGCCGACTGCAAGACCCTGGCACTGGTGTGAAAGGAGGATTCGCAACCGGGACATTGAGTGACGTGAAAAGCCATACGAATTCTACGTTGAGCTGGAAGAGTCTGAGTGACAATGATTGTAGGGGAATCACCCTACCTTGCCTACTCGAATTGCCTGTTCGAATCGCCTGCTCGAATTATCGGCTCAGGATTTACGACGGCCGCTGAGTCGCACCCATTGCTGCTGCTCGAAAGGAGCCTGCATCTCAAACCAGGGGGTGTAGGCGGATAGCACGGCGGAGGCCTGTTCACTTAGCAGTCCCGATAATACGAGTTGCCCGCCAGGTTTGACGAGCGTGGCGAAATGAGAAGCCAGTTCAATCAGGGGTTCGGCGAGAATATTTGCAAGCAGGATATCAGCCTGTAGTGCTGGAACAGCTTGCGGCAGAAAGGTGAGCAGATCCTGTTCAGCAATATGATTGCGCTCGGCATTATCGCGGGTGGCGACGAGTGCCTGTGGATCATTGTCGACGCCAATGACTCGTGCTGCACCCAGCAACGCGCTGGCAAGTGCCAGGATGCCGGAGCCACAGCCGTAGTCGATCACGAGCTTTTCCTGCAGGTCCATGCCGTCAAGCCACGTCAGACACATGCCGGTAGTGGGGTGGCTGCCGCTGCCAAAGGCGAGGCCCGGATCGAGGATGATGTTCACTGCCGACGGATTCGGTGGCTCCTGCCAGCTCGGGCAGATCCACAGCCGCTCGCCGAATTGCATGGCATGGAAGTCGTCCATGCAGGCACGTTCCCAGGCCTGGTCCTCGAGGATGTCGATTTTCAGTGTGTGGCGATTGAGTATCGCTGGATTCTGTTGCAACCATTCGAGCAAGTCGTGCAGATCGGCATCGGCCTCAAACAATGACAACAAGATCGATTCATCCCATAAAGGAGTGCTACCTGGCTCCTTTTGGAATACTGGTTGGTCTTTTGCATCGAGATAGGTAACGGAAACCGCGCCCTGTTCTAGGAGCTGTTGTTCCAGAAAATCAATAGTTCCGGATTGCACCTGGAGTCTGAGTTGTTGCCACGCCATGGAGAGTTATCAGGCCTGTCGCCTGGCCGGAAATGCCGGCTCAGGCCTTCAGTTTGTGTTCCAGATAATGGATGTTAACGCCGCCTTTCTGAAATTCGGTATCACGTACCAGATCGCGGTGCAGGGGAATATTCGTGCGAATGCCGTCCACAAGCAGTTCATCCAGAGCGATGTGAGTGCGTGTGAGCGCCTGTTTGCGACTCTCGCCATAACAGATCAGCTTGCCGATCAGGGAATCGTAGTAAGGTGGCACAATATAGCCACTGTACAGGTGCGAATCGACCCGCACACCGGGCCCGCCGGGGGCATGGAACAGGTTGACCTTACCGGGGCAGGGCAGGAAGGTGGTCGGATCTTCCGCATTGATTCGACATTCGAAGGCATGCCCGCGAATCACGATGTCATCCTGGGTAATCGACAGTGGCAGGCCGCTGGCGATGCGCAGTTGTTCCCGCACGATGTCCACACCGGTGACCATTTCCGTCACGGGATGTTCGACCTGCACGCGGGTGTTCATCTCAATGAAGTAGAAGCGCTCGTCCTGATACAGGAATTCCAGCGTGCCGGCGCCACGGTATTTCATCAACTTGCACGCGTTGATACAGGTGGCCAGCACCTCGGCACGAACTGCATCGGGAATGCCTGGTGCCGGTGCCTCTTCCAGCACTTTCTGATGACGTCGCTGCAGCGAGCAGTCGCGGTCGCCGAGATGCACCGCATTGCCCTTGCCGTCGCCGATGACCTGAATTTCCACGTGCCGGGGGTTCTCGAGGAACTTCTCGAGATAAACTACACCGCTACCAAAAAAGGATTTGGCTTCCGACTGCGTGACGTAAATAGCCTTCAGCAGGGCAGCTTCGTTGTGCACGACGCGCATGCCGCGGCCTCCGCCACCGGCGGCGGCCTTGATGATAACCGGATAGCCGATGTCCCTGGCGAGTTGCAGTGTGCGTTCCTTGTCGTCATCGAGAGGGCCATTTGATCCTGGGACGGTGGGTACGCCGGCCTTGCGCATGACGTCGATCGCCGACACCTTGTCGCCCATGAGTCGAATGGTTTCGGCAGTCGGCCCGATGAAGATGAAGCCGCTCTTCTCTACCTGCTCCGCAAAATCGGCGTTCTCGGACAGAAATCCATAACCAGGGTGAACGGCATCGGCGTCAGTCACTTCCATGGCACTGATCAGAGAGGGGATATTGAGATAACTCTGTGTCGGGCTCGGTGGTCCGATGCAGACCGACTCATCGGCCAGTCGCACGTGCATCAGGTCGCGGTCGGCCGTCGAATGCACGGCTACCGTCTTGATTCCCAATTCTTTACAGGCGCGCAGAACTCGCAGTGCGATCTCTCCGCGGTTGGCGATAACAACTTTTTCAAGCATGCCGAATGTTCCTGGATTTACGTTGTTGTGCGGCGAACAGGGTTAAACGATGGTGATGAGAGGCTGATCAAATTCGACTGGTTCGCCATCTTCGACGAGGATGGCCTCGACGACGCCGGCGTGATCGGCTTCGATCTGGTTCATCATCTTCATCGCTTCCACGATGCAGACGACGTCACCGACTTTTACATGTTGACCGACTTCGACAAACGGCGGTGAAGAGGGGGATGGTGAGCGATAGAACGTGCCGACCATCGGGGATTGGATCACATTGCCTTTCATCGCAGCCGGTTCCTTCTGGGCTGCAGCGGGTGCCGGCGCGGCAGCGGCCGGTGCGGGGGCTGCCGCTAGAGCCGGGGCGGGCGCAGTCTGATACATGATCGGCGCCGGTGATTGGGAAGAACCACGGCTAATGCGTACAGACTCCTCGCCTTCCTTGATCTCGATCTCGGCAATATCGGAAGCTTCCAGCAATTCGATCAGTTTTTTGACTTTTCTAATATCCATTTTTGTTTCTCACCACGATTAGTTTGATGCCAGTTTTTTGCAGGCGGCCTGCAAGGCCAGCTCATAGCCCTGGGCGCCGAGTCCCACGATCACGCCCACGGCGATATCGGAGAAATAGGATTTGTGTCGAAAGGCTTCGCGACTGTGCAGGTTGGACAGATGCACCTCGATGAAGGGAATCTCACTCGCGAGAATCGCGTCGCGCAAGGCGATGCTGGTATGCGTGAAGCCGCCGAAGTTGACGAGCATGAAGGCGGTGCCGTCTGTGCGTGCCAGATGCAGTCGCGCAATGAGGTCGGCCTCGGAGTTGCTCTGCAACGCGCTGAAGGTATGGCCGGCGTCGGTGCATTGGGCAGACAACCGGGCATTGATATCGTCCAGAGTGTCGTAGCCGTAGATATGCGGCTCCCGTTGCCCGAGCAGGTTCAGATTGGGCCCGTGTAGAGCCAGAATTGATGCCATGAGCGTGTTCCCGGTCTCGCAGGGTCCCGCAGGGGCGGAGCGCCGTTCGACCTGTTTGCTTATTTTCGCGGCATTTTCTCAGAAATTAACCGGTATTACACCCATAATCTGCAGTACGGGAACCGATTCAGGGGCTTAACGGGAATTCCTGGCGCTGGGGAGGGTAGCAGAATCCCCATTCCGCACAGCCCTGATACTGAATAATGAGGATGGCGCCATTGAAGTCAGAAGCAGGGAGGCTGACATCGGCCTTGACTGAGCCGTAATAGGCTTCGATCTCGCCGAAGAACTGGTCGGTCTTGTGCTCGCCTTCCGGCAATTCGAAGGTAATGGGTGTACTCTCCGCATCGGCGTGCAATTGCAGGCTGAATTCGAAGGCATGACGGTAGAGGTAATGCCCCGGTGCGATATCCCAGGTCACACGCAGCCGCTCCGGGTTGAGAATGCTGACATAGTAGGGGAAGGCCTGTTCCAGCGGCACCGGCTCGTTGCGCAGGGCAGCGTCAAGGCCTATTCCCTTGCGTGGAGTGCCATCGAACTGCCCCAGACCCATCTGGGACATCAGCAGGCCAAGCAACAGCACAGAAGTCTTCAGAAGTTTAGGCATACACCAGACGACCCGCAGCTGCGGGATTTTCATTCCACTGACCCACGAGCGGGGTCTAGCCCTCGTAGCGGTCAAACACGAGGCAGGCATTGGTGCCGCCGAAGCCGAAACTGTTCGACATAATGCGATTCAGGCGGACATTGTCGTGCCGTGTCAGCGCAATCGGCAGCCCCTCGGCGGCAGGATCAAGAGTGGTGATATTCGCTGAAGCGGCGATGAAGTTGTGTTCCATCATCAGCAGGGAATAGATCGCTTCCTGGGCGCCGGCAGCGCCAAGCGAGTGTCCGGTCAGGGATTTCGTGGAATTGATTACAGGCACCTGGTCCGCAAACACCTTGCGAATGGAGTTCAGCTCGGAGACATCACCGGCCGGGGTGCTGGTGCCGTGAGTATTAATGTAATCGACCGGGCCTTCCAGGTTCGACAGCGCCATTTGCATGGCGCGCATACCGCCTTCGCCCGAGGGTGCGACCATGTCGTAGCCATCGGATGTGGCTGCGTAGCCTGTCAGCTCCGCATATATTTTCGCGCCCCGTGCAATTGCATGATCCAGCGCCTCAATGACGAGTATAGCCCCGCCGCCGGCAATCACGAATCCATCCCGATCGGCATCGAAGGCGCGTGACGCCTTGTCAGGAGTGTCGTTGTATTTCGTGGAGAGCGCTCCCATGGCATCAAACATATGGGACATTGACCAGTGCTCGGATTCGCCGCCGCCGGCAAACACAAGGTCTTGCTTGCCGAGTTGAATCAATTCTGCCGCGTGTCCGATGCAGTGTGCACTGGTCGCGCAGGCAGAGGAGATGGAGTAGTTCACGCCCTTGATCTTGAATGGTGTGGCGAGGCAGGCCGAGACCGAACTGCTCATTGTACGCGGCACCCGATAAGGTCCGACTTTCTTCACGCCCTTCTCGCGAGCGATGTCCGTTGACTCGAGCTGATCTTTGGGGGAGCCGCCACCAGAGCCGACAACGAGTCCGGTACGCACATTGGAGATCACATCTTCCCCGAGGCCGGCATCGGTGATCGCCTGCTGCATCGCGATATAACTGTAGGCCGAGGCATCTCCCATGAAACGCATGATCTTGCGATCGATCATCGCCTCTGCGTCAATCTGTACGCTGCCGCTGATCTGGCTGCGCATGCCGACTTCCGCATACTCCGGATTGAAGCGAATACCACTGCGACCGCTCTGAAGGGACTCCAGAACAGTTGTCTTGTCGTTGCCTAGGCAGGAAACGATACCTATACCGGAAACTACAACGCGCCGCATATATCTACCTAAACTGGGTTGAACGTCTGTTCGGGAGTGAACAAGCCTACTTTGAGACTCTTGGTCGTGTAAATAGTATTGCCATCCACCGACACACTGCCATCGGCGATGCCCATGACAAGTTTGCGATCGATAACCCGACTGATGTCGAGTTCATACACGACTTTTTTCGCTGTTGGTAAAATTTCCCCGGTAAACTTCACTTCGCCGGCGCCGAGGGCGCGACCTTTGCCGGGGCGGCCGGTCCAACCAAGATAGAAGCCAACCAGTTGCCACAAAGCATCCAGACCCAGGCAGCCGGGCATGACAGGGTCGCCGGGGAAGTGGCACTCGAAGAACCAAAGATCGGGTTTGATGTCCAGCTCTGCGATAATCTGGCCGCGACCAAATGCGCCGCCATCATCATTGATACTGACAATGCGATCGAGCATCAGCATATTGCCGACTGGCAGGCGGGCATTGCCCGGACCAAAGAGTTTGCCGTAGCCGCAGTCGATCAACTCCTGCAACTCATAAGCGCTCTTCGGAACAAAACTGTCATTCCTTGGTTTCATAAAACGGGCTGTCCCTACAGCACGATCCTGACAAAGCTTGCGATATTATCGCGCCATGTCCAAATAATCGATAATAAATTGCGCAATTCACCCTCAGTCTGATCTGAAACAGCATCCTTCATTATCAAATAGATCAATAATTTGCTAAGGTTGCTGCCTGTTTTACGAGGCAACTGATAAATGCTGATACCGGTAATCATGGCAGGTGGCGTGGGGTCCCGATTGTGGCCCGCTTCCAGGGCGCTGCTGCCCAAACAATTTATCCGTTTTCCCGGTCGCTCTGCCTCATTATTCCAGGAAAGCGTGAGCCGGGTGCGGGGGTTCGCGGATATTTCCGCGCCCCTGGTGTTGTGCAATTTCGAGCATCGTTTCCTGGTGGCTGAGCAATTACGAGAATTGGAGATCACTGACAGTTCAATTCTGCTGGAGCCCGTCGGGCGCAGCACGGCACCTGCAGTCGCCATGGCAGCATTGAGCGCACTGGCGCGAGATGAAAATGCCGTGTTGCTCATACAAACGGCGGATCATGTGTTGCCGGATGTTGCGGCTTTTCAAAAGGCTGTAGTAGAAGGTGTTGCACTCGCACGCGATGGCATGCTCGTCACGTTTGGAATAGTGCCAGGTAGCCCAGAAACGGGCTATGGCTATATTGAGCAGGGTGACACGATTGAAGGGCGCGCGGCGAAACATGTCGCACGCTTTGTCGAAAAGCCCGATCGTGCCACGGCGGAAGCGTATCTGGCTAGCGGCAGGTTTCTCTGGAATAGCGGCATGTTTCTGTTTGGCGCGGCCCGGTATCTGCAGGAACTGGAGCAGCACGCTCCGGACATCGTTGCCGCCTGCAAGGCAGCTCATGCCGCGCTGGTCGTTGGGCCCGATTTTCAGACTATTCCTGAACCGCTGTTTGCCGCCTGCCGCAGTGATTCGATCGACTATGCCGTGATGGAGAAGACGGCATCGGCGGCCGTAGTGGCGCTGGATGCCGGCTGGAATGATTTGGGTTCGTGGGATGCCCTGTGGGCAACCGGTGCCAAAGATAGCGATGGCAATGTGATCAGCGGCGATGTGCTGACGGAGGCGGTCTCCAACAGCTACATTCAGTCGCAATCGCGGCTTGTCGCCGCGGTGGGCTTGCAGGATACGGTCGTCGTCGAAACCGCCGATGCCGTGCTGGTGGCTCAGCGTGACCGGGTGCAGGCGGTAAAACACATCGTCGCGGCTCTGGAAGCCGGGTCACGTTCGGAGTCCAGTCTGCATCGCCGCGTCGACCGTCCCTGGGGCTCTTATGAATCGCTAGCCAGTGGTAATGGCTTTCAGGTCAAGCACATCGTCGTCAAGCCTGGCGCTGCTCTCTCACTGCAGATGCATCATCGCCGTGCCGAACACTGGACCGTCATTCGCGGCACCGGACTCGTGCGCTGCGACGACCGGGAGTTCGAGTTGCAGGTGAACGAATCGACCTTCATCCCGCTCGGCAGTACGCACCGGCTCAGTAATCCTGGCGCTGAACCTGTGGAACTGATCGAGGTCCAACTCGGTGATTATCTGGGTGAAGACGACATCGTGCGGTTCGAGGATCGTTACGGCCGCGTCCAGGTCTGAACTCGCACATCAAATCTTTCTTACAGGTTCGAGACTCATGTCAGTCATCAACAAGTGTTTATTCCCCGCCGCCGGTTATGGCACACGGTTTCTGCCGGCCACGAAGGCCATGCCAAAGGAGATGCTACCCATCTTCACCAAGCCGCTGATTCAGTATGGCGTGGAGGAGGCGCTCGCCGCTGGCATTACCAATATGGCGTTCGTGACCGGGCGCGGTAAACGGGCGCTGGAGGATCATTTCGATGTCAGCTATGAGCTGGAACATCAGATTGCCGGCTCCGACAAAGAACAGCTGCTCAATGACACCCGTGAGCTCATTGAGCGCTGCAGTTTCTCCTATACCCGTCAGGTCGAGATGAAAGGGCTGGGTCACGCTATTCTGTGCGGAGAATGCCTGATAGGCGACGAG
>JALRBQ010000022.1 GCA_023257655.1 Pseudomonadales bacterium | reverse complement strand
TGGGCAGCGTTATCAGGGTATTGTTCCGCTGGAAGGTGGCTCGTTGGCAGAAACCTGCGAACGGTATTTTAGCCAGTCGGAACAGATCCCGTCTCTGCTGCGTGTTGCTGTGCGGATGGAGGGAGACCGTTGCCACGCTGGTGGCCTGCTGCTTCAGCACTTTCCTGAAGGCGAGGCAGGGCGCGAGCGTTTGCATGCACAGGTTGATAGTCCAGAATGGGAGCATGTCGCTATATTGGGTGGCAGCGTTAGTCATGATGAGCTGCTGGATCGCAACCTGACTATGGAAGAGATTATCTGGCGGTTGTTTCATGAAGAGGATAAGGTTCGCGTCTGGCAAGGCGATTGTCTGACGCGCGGTTGCCGCTGCACAGTCGAACATTATCAAGCTGTCATTGAAAGATTTCCGGAAGATGACCGTGTTGATATGCGCAATGATGAAGGGATCATCGTGGTAGATTGTGCATTTTGTTCGAAAAAGTTTGAGCTGGCACTTTAATCAACTCGCCGCCATTCAGGAACGGTTTATCGCTGTGGCCGTATTCTTACAGCTGGATCGATAATTTTCGACGGAAGGGAAGAAATGCAAAAGTCGGCTATACTGAAGGCAGTTGCTGGGAGTTTCACTCTCAGTCTTGCTGTACTTAGTGTCGGCTTTTCTGCGCATGCGCAGGTGCCGGGATTGGCCATGCTTGCGGATCTGAAGAAGGGCGAATGGACAGTGCGTTTCCGTGATGGTGATGCGCCGCGCAAGGTCTGTCTGCGTTCAGGAACAGAGCTGATTCAGATCCAGCACCTCCAGCCCAATTGCAGTCGTTTCGTGGTTGAAGACGGCACGGCTAAGGTGACGGTGCAATACACCTGTCCTGGAAATGGTTATGGACGAACAACTATCCGTCGTGAGACTTCTGGGCTTGTCCAGATCGAAAGTCAGGGAATCGATAAAGGTCTGCCCTTCCAGTTTACTGCCGAAGCGAGACAGACAGGCAACTGTAACTAGAATTCTGTCATGGCCACCGATGCAATGATTGCATGCTGCGGCTGGCACGCTAAGCCTGCTCTATGATTTCATCGGAAAAATCGCTTGGCCGCAAGGCGGTTGTCCTGCTTTCAGGCGGCCTTGATTCCATGGTCACAGCCGCACTTGCGCATGAACAGGGCTTTGCAGTCCATGCGCTGACAATCGATTATGGTCAGCGGCATAGAAGAGAACTTGATGCGGCGGAGAAGATTGCTGCGGAATTGGGCGTTGCTGATCATTCTCGCCTGGCTCTCGATTTGCGCTCCTTCGGAGGATCGGCTCTGACATCCGATATCCCGGTTCCGAAATCTGGAGCAGGAAACGATATTCCCGTAACCTATGTTCCCGCACGAAATTTGGTTTTTCTGTCTTTGACTGTCGCCTGCGCAGAGGCTGCAGGGGCACACGATATATTCATAGGCGTGAATGCTCTGGATTACTCTGGCTACCCGGATTGCCGCCCAGAATTTATTGCCAGTTTTGCAGAAACGGCTCGACTGGGAACGAAATTGGGAATCGAAGGGCAGCCCATTTCCATCCACGCGCCACTGCAGCATATGACCAAGGCAGATATTGCAAAGGAGTGCAGTCGGCTCGGGCTTGATCCCCTCTGGAGTTGGTCCTGTTATGACCCAACTCCAGAGGGGATCGCATGCGGCGGCTGCGATTCCTGTCGCTTGCGACAAAAGGGCTTCGCTGAGGCAGGCGTAACCGACAATACAGAATATGCGGCCTGAGCCGACAATCCATTAAGAGGTATAGTGAGCGATCAGCGAGCAGCAGTTGACCTGAAACGGAGCCAAGCCGTCCCGGCTTATAGCTGGTACGCCTTGAGTGTGTTGGTGCTGGTTTATGTGCTGAACTTCGTGGATCGGCAGATACTTTCCATCCTGGCCAATGATATCAAAGCTGATCTGGGGCTCAGCGATGCCGATCTAGGCTTTCTTTACGGTACGGCATTTGCAGTTTTCTACGCGCTGTTTGGAATCCCGCTCGGTCGACTGGCTGACAGTTGGAAGCGGGTGCGATTGATGAGCATTGGCTTGGGGCTCTGGTCCTTGATGACTGCCCTATCTGGCTTCGCTAAAAATGGCGCGCAGCTTACAATCGCACGTGTTGGTGTAGGAGTTGGAGAGGCGACTGCCAGCCCTTCTGCCTATTCTCTTATCTCTGATTATTTTCCTGCAAGATTGCGTGCCACTGCTCTGAGTATCTACTCTTCTGGTATCTACATCGGCAGCGGGCTTTCGCTGCTGATTGGTGGTTTGATTGTTGAAAACTGGAACAGTCATTTCCCAGATGGAGGTCCAATGGGGTTGGTCGGCTGGCAGGCTGCCTTCATAGCAGTTGGCTTGCCAGGCCTAATATTGGCGATCTGGGTATTGACGCTACGCGAGCCAAAGCGTGGCATAATGGATGGTCTGGAAAGTCCGGAAGATCCACAGCCATTTCGTGGTTTTACCAGTGAGCTGTTTACTGTCATCCCGCCGTTTACTTTCATCGGAGCTGCACGCCGTGGGATCGGTGCGCTGGCACTGAATATTGCTGTTGCTATTGTTATCTTGATGGCGGCATGGACCATGACTTGGCTGACAGGTTCAGAAGCAGGCTTCGTCAAGCTGCCGCCAATTGCCAATCAGTGGCTATTTGTAGGTGTCGGATACTATTCTGTATTCTGCTGGGCCACAGCATTGCGTCAACGCGATAAATCCACTTTCAACCTGATTTGGGGATCGCCGGCATTCTTGTTTACAGTATTGGGGTATTCCTGCGTCTCATTTCAGGCATATGCACTGTCCTATTGGGCGGCACCCTATGCTGAGCGCGTATTTGGTGTTCCCAAGAGTGAGCTTGGTTGGTTGATTGGCGCTCCGGGCGCAATCTCCGGATTTTTGGGTATCATCGTTGGTGGGCGGATTGCCGACCTTCTTCATGAGCGTAATGGTGCAGGGCGCGTTTGGGTTGTATTGTTCGGGCTGCTGTCGCCTGTACCAACAACAATTTTGGCAATGACCACGCAAAGCCCGATGATTTTTTACGGCGCAAACTTCTTCTCTGGTATGTTGGCGGCAACAGCACTTGGCGCAGCAGCTGCAACAACTCAAACATTGGTTTTGCCCCATATGCGGGCTACTGCAACCGCAACCTTTTTTCTGGGCACAACCTTAATTGGCTTGGCGCTTGGGCCATATTTGGCCGGTTACGTATCTGCACAGAATGGCGACGATCTATCGCTTGGGATCCTGGCCACGCTTGCGATTGTGCCTTTTGGGGCGGTTTGCTTATTGGCAGCAATCAAGCTGGTGCCACAAGCGATAGCCAAGGTTGCTGAAAGCGCAGTATCTCCTGGCTAGCATTACCCCAAGTCGAGATGATGACGCCGCAAACCGCTGGCCAGTTTATCTGGCGGTCAGAACCCCACATGCAATACGTGGGCCTGCAGCGCCAGCGGGATCGCTAACATAATCGTCAGGCCCAGCATGCAACATAACAGCAGTGCCATCCATATCTAAAATTTGCGCTAGATTTTCCTCGCTGTTACCAAGGATAGGGATGGTTGCGCTACCAGTGCCATCATCAGAAATTATAATATTGTTGAGATCGCCCAAGTGTTTGCCTTGCGGATTATGCATACCATGGGCTCTGTTGAATGGATTCAGGTGACCGCCTGCGCTCTTGAAATCAGCTGCAGTGCAATCTCCTACTGAATGCAGGTGTAGCGCCTTTTCACCCGCTTGCAGGCCTGAGACACTGACGTTCAAAACCAGGCCGTCATCAGACTTTGACAGGTAAGCTGTTCCAGCCGCCTTGCCTTCGGCGGAGGTCAGTTGTGCCGTTGCAATATTGCTGCCTGGATCACTGTGCGTTGAGCAAGAAGCCAAGAGAAATGCACACGCTGCGAGGCTGTAATGTTGAGTGCTTAAGGGTGAATTTCGCATATTGGCCTGCTGCCCTCCGGGTTTGTCTGGAAAGTCATCATAGCTGGACCAAATGGCAGTAAAAGAAAAGGGGCCGGATTTCTCCGGCCCCTTCATATTTTTAAGCGTTAAGCTGACTTACATGCCCGAACCAGGGCCGTAGGTCACTTCAACGCGGCGGTTTTGCAGCTCACGCACACCATCTTCGGTAGCAACACGAGGCTGAGATTCGCCAAAGGCTTCACTGCTGATCCGGTCATCCGGAATGCCGCGACCGGACAGGTAATCCCGCACCGAAGCGTTACGACGCTCGGCCAGGCCCATGTTGTAGGTCGTGGTGCCCGAACGGTCAGTGTGACCGGCCAGCATTACGCTTGCCATACCACAATCCGCATAAGCGCTGACAGCATTGTCAAGAATTGTGGCAGCTTCCGGAGTGATGTCCGACTCATCCCAGTTGAAGAACACGATGTAAGGACCTGTGTTGCAAACCGGTGCCGGCGGCGGCGGCGGCGGCGGCGGCGGCGGAGGTGGTGGAGGCGGTGGTGGAGGCGGTGGTGGCGGAGGCGGCGGAGCTTCCGCGCCACCAAAGTTATATGCCAACGTCATCAGCAGCGAGTGCGATTTAAAGCCGACGGTAGTCGCCTGACCTGCGTTTGAGACAAGGTCGTTACCGTATTGGTTGTAGTAGCGATACTTCAGGCCAATATCGACATTGTCACTAACGGGAGTGCGAACGCCGGCCAAAGCCTGCCAAGCAAAACCAGTGTCAGAGTCCACAAGTGAATCGTAAGGGAACGGTGTAAGGACGGCAGCCTTAACCCGGCCTACCCCAACACCACCACCGACGAAGCCTTGAAGGCCATCATCGGGGCCAAAATCAACCAGGCCATTGACCATGAAGCTGAGTGCTTCAGCGCCACCGCCCAGTTGAGAGTTGTCGAGAGTAACAACATTGTCGGAGTACGAACTCTCTTCGGCGCGGCGGAAGCTGGCTTCTGCTTCGAGGCGGAAAGCACCGAAGTCGTAACCTACGATACCGCCGACATCGTAACCTGTCTTCAGGTCAAGAGTGCCAACTTCATCGGCACCGGAAAAATTATCGATGTCCTCTACGATCATCGCGCCTGCATCGGCTTCGATGTACCATTGGCCATCTCTGGCGAGGGCAGGTGTGGCAAGCGCGGTAGACGCCATTGCCATGCCCATAACTAGTTTACGCATTATTCTATTCCCCTTCTATTCGAACCGGAACTTCGTAGGTGTATCTACATATTTCATATAATTGAGGCAAGCGACCATTGCCTCAAAACTGTTGCATTTTGGCCTCGTTTCAACGCCCTAGGCTCAGGACTCATTGCGGGAGCCAGAAGATGACAGTTGCGGCGATGCAGATGGCGGACATGAAGGTGTGGGCGCAGCGGTCATAGCGGGTATGGATGCGGCGCCAGTCCTTGAGCTTGCCGAACATGTTCTCGACCTTGTGACGCTGCCGATAAAGGACCGTGTCGTGCGGGATGGTCACTTTGCGGTTGGTCTTTGATGGGATGCACGGGGTAATACCGCGCTGCTCCAGAGCGGCGCGGAACCAGTCGGCATCGTAGCCCCGGTCGGCTAGCAACGCCTTGGCCTTGGGGAAGGCATCGATCATCAGCGCCGCCCCTTTATAGTCGCTCATCTGCCCTTCACTGAGCAGCATGATCAACGGGCGGCCCTTGCCATCGCAGACGGCATGAAGCTTTGAGTTCAAGCCGCCTTTGGTGCGCCCGATACGTCTGGGTAGAGCCCCTTTTTTAGCAGGCTTGCCGCCGTCCGGTGCGCCTTGAGATGAGTGGCATCGATCATCAGCTGGTCGGGCTTCCCACCCTTGGCGGCGAGCTCGGCGAAGATGCGGTTAAACACACCCAGGCGGCTCCAGCGAATGAACCGGTTGTAGATGGTCTTGTGCGGGCCATACCCAACCGGCGCATCACGCCAGCGCAGTCCATTCCTGATCACGAAGATGATGCCGCTGACGATCCGGCAGTCATCGACACGCGGAATACCGTGCGACAATGGGAAATACGGCTCGATCCGGCGCATCTGCGCCTCGCTCAACAACCAGACTTCAGACAACAGCAGCACCTCCTTGGTGCCGCCATTGAATCAAGCCACTGCCGCCTGCGCAAGCGATTTAATAGGTCCTGAGCCTAGCTGGAAAATCATACAGTTCAACGACAAAAGGAAAATTCTCAATTTGCTGTGAAGCATGAAGAAACCCTTAATTTC
>JALRBQ010000019.1 GCA_023257655.1 Pseudomonadales bacterium | reverse complement strand
AGATTTAGTAGGCATACCATGCTTCTTAGCATAGAAATTCTTTAGTGCTTCCCAGTAAGGAACGCTATTCGGCAATATAATAGCTTCGTAGGGTTCGTGTCCCTTCTCATCTGGCCGCAGCAATACAGGATTATTATGTTGTTTGGTTCCCTTTAGCTTAACGTGTTCCCATCTTATTATTGTGTTCTCTCTACCTGAGGTAGGGGGTCTTATTCCACAATTCGCCAGTACCATAATCCACAAGTGGAAAAGATATTTCATATCCTTCCTATATGGATGGTATTCACTTTTAAATTTTTCTCTGGTGTATTTAACTATCTCTAAATAAGTTTCAACATCAATCTCTCTACGCATTCTTTCTCTAGCACCCTTAACCCCGCCTCGATTTCCTCGCTTTATGTTAGGAACAACATCTATGATTTCTTCCTTATAGCACCAGTTTAGAAAACGTCTTACGCAAGTTACAACGTGTAGCCTACTCTCTACGTTTAGAGTTTGTGAGTTCCTTCGTAACCATTCATCCAGCGTGTCCCATCCTCTCGCAGGTATGCTGCGAATATGATGGTTAGGGTATTGCCCCATTAGATAATTGAAATATCTTCTTTTTCCTAACAGGTGGTTCTTGGCAATTATGGCATCTGCGTGTTGCTTATCCCGAGACCAATAAGAGCGTCCGCCTTCTATTTCATATATAGGAGAAAGCCCTAAACATTTCTTCGCCTCATTAACCGCAACCATTTCCTCTAGAGCTTTCTCGTATTGTCGGTAAGCATCAGTTACTAAGATGTTTCCAGCTAATCTTTCTCCTCGAGTGTGTTTATCCGCAAGAAGCTTAAAGTGTGACCAGGCACGTTCTTCGGCTTGAGTCTGATTAGTCTTTGAGCCTTCTTCATACGGAACGCTACAAGAACGCATTGCAACATTCTTTATGCCAGGAAACTTAACGCGCGCGTACCACTGTCCCTGCTTACTCGCCTCGTACTTCTTAGTTTTGGTATTGAGAACCTTCGCGTACTGAACCCCTATGCTAAGATTAGTGGAAAGCTTTATCTGATTTTGTAGTTTAGGCATATATGCGTTTCCAGAAGTTATCCTCTTTTTACCTATTTTCGAGCAATAGCAAAAACGTAAGTATCTGAAGTATCGAAAAAAGTTATCCTCGGGTTATCCTCGAAAAAAATTAAGTTCCATTATGTAATAGTATGTGCAGACCCACGTGGTGTCTAGTCTGTAGAGGGTTATCCTCGGTTATCCTTTTTTTGTACAGGTGCATTGCAGGCGGTTTCCCTTTCGCCGCCTTCGCTGTAACGCCGGCCGTCAATGCCCAACTGTTCAAGGGTGACCACGGAGGCACATATTGCGGAAATCCGCTGGGTTGTGCAGCGTCGTTGGCTGTTGTCGACTACCTCATCGAGGAGGACGTTGCCGCCCGCGTCACCGTCGCTGGTCAGCAGTTGCTTGGTGGATTGCGACAACTGCAGCGTGCCTATCCATCACTCATACGGGAAGTGCGCGGTCGCGGGTTGCTCTGTGCCCTGGAATTGCCAGGGGATGCCGAAGTGCAGGCTGTCACGCAGGCCTGTCTGGACCTTGGTCTCATCGTCACACCTACCCGCAATCGGGTCGTTCGCCTGATCCCCTACCTGCTCGTCACAAGTGCCGAGATTGAGGAGGGATTGCGGCGACTGGACGCGGCTCTGTCCCGTGTTGTTCATTACCTTTGAGTTAAGTTAGACTGCGGCGCTGAGTTATTGATGCGCAAAAAGGGGGCAACATGTACAAGAATAAGCAGGTGCTGCTGGCGAAAAGGCCAGTGGGCGAACCAGGTGATGATTGTTTCACGTTCCAGGAAGTCGATATTCCGGAATTGGCTGAGAACCAGATTCTGATCAAGGTTTGCTGGCTGTCACTGGACCCCTATATGCGAGGTCGCATGAATGATGTCAAATCTTACGCGGCTCCTACTGCAATTGGTGATGTGATGCCCGGTGAATCTACTGGTATCGTGGTGAAATCGACCTCGCCAGATTTTGCTGTCGGCGATCGGGTAGCTGCGCACATGGGGTGGCAAACCTATATCGTTGCAAATGCAGATGATCCCAGGATCATGAAGGTGGATCTCGCCAATGGCACACTGTCTGCGCACCTCGGAGTCGTTGGCATGCCAGGACGCACGGCGTATTTTGGCCTGACCGAATTGGGAAAGCCGAAACCTGGTGAGACGCTGGTGGTTGCTGCCGCCTCAGGCCCAGTTG
This sequence comes from Pseudomonadales bacterium, assembly GCA_023257655.1. GTDB lineage: Bacteria > Pseudomonadota > Gammaproteobacteria > Pseudomonadales > Pseudohongiellaceae > UBA9145. The sequence continues at coordinate 50,416 of JALRBQ010000019.1, read as the reverse complement.
GTGCCACTGTCGGCCAGATAGCAAAAATCAAGGGTTTGCGTGCGGTTGGCATCGCGGGTGGGGCGGAGAAGTGTCGCTACGTCAAGGAAGATCTCAAATTCGATGCCTGCATCGATTACAAGGCAGGTAACCTGGCCGCAGAATTGGCCCAGGCCTGTCCGAATGGCATCGACATCTATTTTGAGAATGTGGGAGGTGATGTTACTCGCGCAGTCGCTCCGTTGCTCAACCCGGGTTCACGGGCACCAATCTGCGGCTATGTCTCCAATTATAACGATGAAGACATCACCAAGGCGGAGACTCCTTTCCATATACTCGGCGCCGCCAGGAATGTGCCTGAGCATCGCTTCTTTGTCGTCACTGAATTCAGGGATCGCTGGGTCGAAGCAACCCGGCTACTGGGAAGTTGGGTGAGTGATGGCAAACTTAAATACAAGGAATGTATTGGCGAAGGTATTGAGAATGCCCCGGAACTGTTCCGTGGTTTATTAAAGGGACGTAATTTTGGTAAGCAACTTGTCAAGATTGCGGATGAAGACTGATGTCAGGCGCTACGCACTCGAGCCTGCAAGCGGAAGAGCTGTTTTCATTGCGCGGCAAGACCGCACTCGTTACCGGTGGGACGAGCGGTCTCGGTCTGATCATCGCCCAGGGCTTGCTGCAGAATGGTGCCTCTGTGCTGATTGCCTCGCGCAAGCAAGAGCGCTGCGATCACGCCGTAGGAGAACTACAGGCCTATGGCAAGGTGCTGGCTATTGCTGCCGATGTGACGAAAGCCGAAGACCGCTGGCGTCTGCATGAGAAGATCGATCAGGAATTCGGCGGGCTGTCCGTCCTTGTAAATAATGCCGGGGCGAACTGGGGAGCGAGCCTGCAGGATTATCCTGACGCCGCCTTCGCCAAAGTTATCGATACAAATCTGAACTCCGTGTTCTCACTGACGCGAGATCTCGTTCCGTTGTTGGCACGTGCCGCTACGGACGCAGATCCTGCCCGCATTATTAACATCGGTTCTATGGATGGAATTCATGTCCCGGTTGTGCAGCGCGTACCTACATTTGCCTATTCAGCAAGCAAGGCAGCCTTGCATCATCTTACCCGAACGCTGGCCGTTGATTTGGCTAGCCACCATATTACAGTCAATGCCGTTGCCCCTGGATTTTTCGAATCGCGCATGACCGACTATGTCTTCGAACATTACAAGCAGGATATCGAAGCCGATTGTCCTCTGGGTCGGGTTGGGCAGCCGCCGGAAATTTTCGGTGTGGTTGCCTATCTCGCTTCGCGTGCCGGAGCATATACCAATGGTACGGTTATTCCGGTAGACGGGGGCACCAGCATTTCCAAGGGACATAGGCCCTGGATGGATTAATGAGGCGGTCGCTGTGAGCGATCGACGTTGTAACTGCATTACAGTGGAATGAGAGCGGAGACACTATGAGTTTATTCGACTTGACGGGCAAGGTCGTGCTCGTAACAGGTTCTACCAAGGGCATTGGTCAAGCGATTGCCACGCGGATGGCTGAGCAGGGCGCAAGAGTTGTTATCTCGAGCCGTAACCAGGATGCCTGTGACGAAGTAGCAGCGGGAATCCGCGCCGCGGGGCATGAGGCGATCGCGATTGCCTGCAACATCAATTACAAGGAACAGCTGCAAAAACTGGTTGATCAGACCAGATCACAACTGGGCACCATCGACGTGCTGGTGTGCAATGCAGCGCTGAATCCGTATTTCGGCCCGTCACAGACAATCCCTGACGAGTCATTTGACAAGGTCATGCACGCCAATATCGGCAGCGTTCACCGGCTCTGCCAACTGGTTATTCCGGATATGGCAGCCAAAGGCGGCGGCGCGGTAATCATCGTTTCTTCCATCGGCGGCCTCAAGGGCACCGAGAGCCTGGGTGCCTATGCCATCTCCAAAGCCGCCGACATGCAGATTGCACGCAATCTCGCGGTGGAGTGGGGACCGAAGAATGTGCGCGTCAATTGCATTGCTCCGGGACTGGTTCGCACCGATTTCGCGAAAGCCCTGTGGGACAACCCGAAGATCTACGAAGCCACCGTGGCCAAGTATCCCTTGCGACGCATTGGCGAGCCGGATGAGATCGCGGGGGCGGCAGTGTTTCTCGCCTCCAGCGGCGGAAGTTTTACCACAGGTCAAACCATTGTCATCGACGGCGGTGGTACAATTGCCAGCTAGCATTACACGGGCCACGAGCGGAATTTCAGGCCTCCAGTTTTCGAGTCAACACTAGAGCGAGTAAAGAACAATGATGGATTTGGGATTATCAGAAGAACTGGTAGAAGTCAGGGAAAAGATTCGTGCCTTTGTAAAAAATCTGGTGGAGCCGGTTGAACAGGAATATCACGACGAAATCAGCGTCGGTGATCGTTGGTCGCACACTCCGCGTCAGGATGAAATTATGGAGAGTCTGAAGCAGGCGGCGCGGGAGCAGGGCCTGTGGAATTTCTTCCTGCCGAAGAGTCAGGGCGGTGCCGGTATCTCCAATCTTGAGTATGCCCATCTGGCGGAAATTATGGGACGCAGTCGACTCGCTTCCGAGGCATTCAATTGCAGCGCACCCGATACGGGCAATATGGAGGTTTTGGAACGCTACGGTTCCGAAGCGCAGAAAAAGCAATGGCTCGAACCGCTTTTGGAAGGCAAGATCCGTTCGGCGTTCGCCATGACCGAACCTGGTGTCGCGTCTTCCGATGCCACTAACATCTCCACGCGCGCTGTTCTCGATGGTGATGAGTGGGTCATCAGTGGAGAGAAGTTTTATATTTCTGGTGCCGGGGATGCCCGTTGCAAGATCATGATTACGATGGTGGTTACCGACCCGGACGCACCCAAACACAATCGGCAGTCCCAGATTCTGGTACCCATGGACACTCCTGGTGTCGAGGTGGTCCGGCCCATGCACGTGTTCGGTCGCGATGACGCACCCCATGGCCATATGCATATCAAATTCCACAATGTGCGCGTGCCGCAGAGCAACATCATCCTGGGGAGGGGGCGCGGCTTCGAGATTTCCCAGGGTCGTCTGGGGCCGGGCCGTATCCATCACTGCATGCGCTCTATCGGTGCGGCAGAGAAAGCACTGGAACTCATGTGTGAGCGCGCCGTGAGCCGTGAGGCATTTGGCAAGCCTCTGGCGGAGTTGGGAGGCAATTACGACATTATTGCCGACAGTCGAATCGAGATTGAGATGTGCCGCCTGTTGACCTATAAAGCCGCCTGGCTTATGGATACGATCGGCAACAAGGCCGCACGGGATGCCATTTCCCAGATCAAGGTTGCCGTTCCCAATATGGCGTTGCGGGTTATCGATCGCGCCATTCAGATGCACGGCGCGGCGGGTGTCTCCCAGGATTTCCCGCTGGCAACCCTGTGGACCAGCCAACGCACGCTGCGACTCGCCGACGGTCCGGACGAGGTGCATCGCCGGGTGATTGCCCGCAAAGAGCTCGCGAAGTACCAATAATGGTTACGGGCTGATCGGGATCTACCCAGGGGGAGCTTCGGCTCCCCCTGATCGTTGTGCGCGGCTGTCGTGAAGGCAGCGATCTCCAACTGGCAAAGGCCATCTGGTTCGTCTGCCGCGAATACAATTGAAAGAAAAAAGATAGCTAAAACAGTACGATAAAAGAGTTAATTAAAGTCTAATGCGACAATCGGTCGCGGGTATGGGGGCTCCCATATCAGTGGTGAAACTGCGATAATCCCGACACTCGCGGGGTAGACTCCCGCGTCAAATACCCTTACGCCGGCTACGAAGACCCTTCAGTGGGTCGAGGAATCTTCTATGAAATCAACAGTAATCATACGACTGTTCGCGGCCGTCGGCCTGGCAGTTGGCCTCCAGTCAATCGCCTTTGCGCACACTGCCCTGAAGGAAGCGACACCAGCGGCAGATGCCGTTGTCAAAGCGGCTCCTGCCTCGATCAGTCTGGTGTTTACCGAGCCCGTCAAGCTTGTGAAACTGCAGCTCATGGGTGTGGGTCATGAAATGCCGACCAGCTTCGAGCCCAATGCGACCGAAGCGGCGTCATTCTCTTTCGATACCCCTGGCATGCATCCGGGAAAATTCACGGTGAACTGGGCCGTTGTCGGTGAAGATGGACATCCCGTCAGCAACTCTTACAGTTTTACAGTCGATCCGGCAGCCTCCGGACCCTGAGCTGCACCAGCCCTGCCCAGGTATCCGGAGCTGAATTGACATGGACGTTATGCCTGGAGGCTGGGAACTCACTGTCCTGTTCAGCAAAGGGTGCCTATACTTCGGCATTGCCAGTCTCGCCGGCGGCAGCCTGTGTCTCTGGCAATTCTCTGACGGTCGTCGTAGCACCGTCGGTCAGTTGCTCAATTACATCATGCTCGGCACCCTGGTAGGGTTTCAGGCGGTCATCGTCAGCTTTCTCGCCCAGGTGGGCCAATTGAACGGAGCCGGCGTGGGCGGGATGTTCGACTGGAACATGGCCCGGCTGTTGCTGGACACAAATCTAGGTGATGTCACTCTGCTGCGGCTGGCCGCATTCGTTTGGGCACTACTCGCTACCCTGTTGTATCTGCGCCAACTGGCGTTTTCTCTCAAACCTTTCTCGCAACGCTTTTACGCACGGCTGGCGCTCGTTTACGCAGCGCCGGTGTTGATGCTCGCCGCGACCTTCAGGCTGGCTGGACATGCATCGCTGTTGGCCGTCTCTGGCCAGCTCGCGGTGATGTTGCATGTGCTCGCCGCAGCCGCCTGGATCGGGTCTCTCTATCCGTTGCTCTTGCTGTCGCGCTCTTCGGATCAGGCCAGTCTGCAAGTCGGGATGCGCCGATTTGGCAATCTCGCTGCCTGGGTGCTGGTTCTCCTCATCGGCGCGGGTTTCGTGATGTCGCTGCAACTACTGGGCGCTGTCAGTGAATTGGTAACCACGGCCTATGGGCGTGCGTTATTGCTGAAACTGGCGGGAGTCACGGTATTGCTCGGAATCGCCGGACTCAACAAATTCGTCCATGTTCCAGCGCTCGAGCAGGCGGCGGGTGCCGGCAGGCTGGGGCGTTCAATTCAGTGGGAGATGCTGGCGGCGCTGCTGGTACTCGCGACCACTGCCTATTTTTCCACTCAGGTGGGGCCGCTGGAGCACCAGGGCTAACACAATCTCACGTGGCGGGATGCAGTAGCCTTCCGACCTGGCGCAGATCGGAAGGCACTTTTGATCAGGTGAGGCTCTGTGGTTTGTTCTTGTCGGCTTCGCTGGCGTTGTTATCCAACAGCAGACGATGCACTTCCAGCGTGGTGAGATCCAGCATCATGAGTTCTCCATTACTGCGGTCATTGGAGAACAGTGCCGCGGTTGTCATCTGGGAACTGCGCGCGAAGATCAGACCGCGACCCAATGGTGACCAGGCCAGGTTGTAGATCTTTTCGGGACAGTTGTAGATGGCGATGACGGGTGCCGCCAGGGCGTCCAGCTTGCCGAGAAAGATCGTGGATCCAGTGTGGTCATGCTGAATATAGGCGTATTGGGATTCGTCACTTGAAAGCACCCGAGCCTCGATCGTGCGTGTTCCCTGCGACAGGTCTGGTGCGGTACTCAGGGTGACTTCGCCTCCCATGAAATCAGAGCCGGCGTCAACCACCTCGTCGGCGAGCAGGACCTGCCCGGGCATCGTCATCGGGGCGGTCAGCGTACCCTGCAATCCGAGCCACAACCCCAGGGCGAGGCAAAGGCTCAACACTGCCGCTGCCACGCGCAAGCGGGGCTGAAACGCCGGCAGCACATAGGCAGGAGCTGCTGTAACGGTCACCAGCGGCTTCACCACCGCAGGTCTGCTGCTCGCCTCGATGGCCGGAATCAGGCGGTAGCCCTTCTTTGGAATGGTTTCGATGTAATGGTGACCGGGCTTGCCTGGAATCGCCAATCGCTTGCGTAATTCAGAAATGGCGCGTGTGAGGGAATTCTCGTTGACGATGACGCGCGGCCAGAGTTCATTGACCAACTCATCGCGGGTCAATACCCGATCCGGATTGGCGGCCAGATAACAGAGCAGGTGGATCAAGCGCGGCTCGAGCTGGCGCTCAATGCCGCCCTGCCGGCTGTGGAGTCGATTCAGGTCGGGATGCACAACCCAGTCTCCCAGGGCAAATTCGCGCCTGAGTGCCGGCCGTGGGCCGTTTGTATACAAACTGGAGGTTTCGGAGGTCAATTCCTGAGTAATTGAATGTCCCATACTTCTGGCTTCCCCTAGGCTTGTTTCTACGGGTTTAGACGGTGTAAACACAGATTTGGTTCCCGCACACCATTTTTTCAAGGCCATCTTAAAGCAATCCAGCCTTAGCCGGGAATAAATTCTGCGCCCACAGGTTTTCTGGACATATTTTTCATCGCGACTTCAGGTTATCCAGCGTCGAAGTATCTATCTTCGTCTCCAATGCAATTTCGCCAGGGCTGACCGCAGAGACGCCAGCCAGCGAATTTGCAGGATTCACGACTTAACAGGAGATTTTGACGATGCGTAACAAACTCGCTTTTTGCCTGCTGGCTGTTGTGCTGTCCACGCTGACCGTCCAGGTTCAGGCCATCAGCACTGAAGCTTTGAAACAGGGCATCCCTTCACTCGCACCCATGCTGGAGCAGGTGACGCCGGCTGTGGTGAGTATCCGCGTCACCAAGTCCATGCCAGAGAGCCAGAACTATTATTTCAATAACCAGCGTCTGCCAGAAGAGCTGCGGCGCTTCTTCGATGTCCAGCCCGAAAACGGTCCCGACTTTAACTCCGACCAGCCGCGTCGGCCCTACGCGACCGGAGCCGGTTCCGGGATCATCATCGATGCGTCACGGGGCTACATCGTCACCAACCATCACGTCGTCGATGGGGCTGACAGCATCGTTGTACAAACCAGCGATAACCGCACCTTCGATGCTCGCCTGCTCGGCAGTGATGCCAGCACCGATGTCGCCCTGATCGAGATCGATGCCGACAAACTCGTGGATATCCCGCTTGCCGACATCTCCACAGTGCAGGTAGGAGACTATGTTGTAGCGATCGGTAATCCGTTTGGCATCGGCCAGACTGTCACCTCTGGCATCGTCAGCGCTCTGGGGCGTGCCGGGCTCAACAACGACAACTATGAAGACTTCATCCAGACCGATGCAGCAATCAACCTCGGCAACTCCGGCGGCGCCCTGGTCGACATGGAAGGCCGGCTGATTGGCATGAATACGGCAATCATCAGCGGCAGTGGCGGCAGCAACGGGATCGGTTTTGCCGTTCCCGGCGACATGCTGTCAGCGGTGCTGGAGCATCTGGAACGCGATGGTGAAGTACGACGGGGCATGCTTGGCGTGACAATTGCCGATGTCACCCCGGAGGTGACATCAGCACTCGATGTGGGAGTGGATTCCGGTGCCATCGTCACCAGTATTTTGCCAGACAGTGCCGCCGAGCGTGCCGGCCTCGAAATTTCCGATGTCATCGTCGCCGTCGACGACCACAAGATCGCCGGTAGCCGCGAGTTGCGCAATACCGTGGGCCTGCTGACCCGCGGACAAGAGGTCAAACTCACGCTGTATCGGGGTGGCAAGCGTCTGCAGCTCGATGCTCGCATCGGCGGACCGGAAGGGCAGGCTACGCTTGCATCGCAGGATACAGGTGGCAGTACGGATTTTCGTGGCGCCCAGTTGGGAGCGCTGAATGCCGGCAGCAATGCCGCTGTGGATGCTGGCCTCGAAGTCATCGCCATTAATCAGCAGAGCCCGGCCTGGGCCGCTGGCCTGCGCGAGGGCGACATCGTTGTCGAAGTAAACCGTCAGTCGGTAGCCAGTCCGGATGACTTCGAAGACGCGCTGCAGGCGGCGGGCCGATTCACCGCGCTGACCGTGGTGCGGGGCAGCCAGCGCCTCTTGCTGTTTGTCTCATGAGCCAGCACGCGAGATCGATTTCCGCACGAATGGGGTGATCCACCGTTCTAAACAAGACCCCCGCTTGGCCGACTCAATGGGAATTGAGTCGGTTTTTTTGCCGGTCAGGAACCGTGACATCAGGCAGGCGCGGCCGAGCGGTGTGACGTGGTATGATGTCGCGCGCCGCCGGAAAGGCCAATGGAGAATTCGGGTAACGATCAGACTTGAACGCTCGAATTGATGCCAGAGCCCCCGAGGCAATCAATCACAATCGATAACCGGTTGAACCAGCGATTATTTTGTCCAGAGCAGTGAACTCCATTCCCGGATTGTCTCCCGCACCACGCAGGTTACTGCGTCAATGTTTGCCATTTGCGTGCGTCCTGATGCTGTCCGTGCAAGCCGCTCGGGCGGATGACAATGTGCAGTTGGCTTTTGCCAGCACCGACTTGAATGCCTTCACCACGTGGCTCGATGAAGCCGCCGGCATCGAGGCCGTCCCCGGTGGTGCTCTCGCCATCGTGAGTCGGGAAGGGGTTTCCCAACTCCGCACCTGGGGTGTCCGCAGTTTGGATACCCGCGAACCGGTCAATGCCGAGTCAGTGTTTCGGCTCGCCTCCATGTCCAAAACCTTTGCCGGCACTGCGGCAGAACTGCTTGTCGATCAGCACCTGCAAAGCTGGGACTCGCCACTGACAGATCTGTTTCCGGGGATGCAACTGGGGACGGGCAATACCGAAGGCTCCATCACCTTGCAACAGATCGTCAGTCATTCCACCGGGCTCATGCCTCACGCGTATTCCAATCTGCTCGATGATGGCGTCGCCTACGATCGCATCAAGGGCAAGTTCAATCAGATTCCCACCGTGTGTGCTCCCGGCAAATGCTACGGATACCAAAATGTGGTGTTTTCCCTGGTGGGGGATGTTGTCGAGAAGACTACGGGAGACAGCTATGCGCATTTCATTGAAGAGCGCCTCTTCAAGCCGTTGGGCATGGCATCGGCCAGCATCGGGCTGGACTCCTATCTCAACAACGACAATGCGACCGCTCCGCATTTGAAGACGACCGGAGGCTGGCACACAACCACCACGAATCCGGCCTACTATTCGGTAGCACCTGCGTCAGGGGTGAATGCGAGCATCGACGATATGGCCTTGTGGGTCCGGGCTAACCTCGGTGCATTTCCGGAGATTTTGTCTCCCGAGGCACTCGCGCATCTGCAGGAGCCGGTGATTGCTACGCCGTATGGCGGATATTTCAATAACTGGTCAGGACTCGAAAAAGCCTATTATGCGACGGGCTGGCGGGTCTTCGACTACAAAGGCATGCGGGTGATTCATCACGGCGGCGGTGTGCGTGGTTACCGATCAGAAATGGTCTTTGTGCCGACAAAGAATGTCGGCATGGTATTGCTCATGAATGCAGAAACAAAGCTGGCCAACGATGTCGTCCCGGCATTTCTCGATAATCTGACAGACAGGAAACTTTAATGAATGCCGTAATCGATTTGCTCAAATCCCATCGTAGCATCCGCAAATTTACCGAGCGCAAGATAGAACCGGAGTTGCTGGCAGAATTGTTTGCTGCAGGTCAAGGCGCGGCGACCTCGAGCTTCCTGCAAGGAGCGACCATTATTCGAGTTACAAAGCCGGAAGTAAGGGCGCAGATTGCGGACCTCGCCGGTAAACAAGCCTATGTGGAATCGGCGGCAGAGTTCATGGTCTTCTGTGCCGATCTCAAGCGTCCGGGAAATTACTGTGCCGCGTACGATATGCCTTTCGAAGGGGATTACACCGAGCACTTCATTATTGCCACAGTCGATGTAGCACTGATGGCACAGAGTCTGGTTGCGGCGGCGGAATCTGTTGGACTCGGAATCTGTTACATAGGCGGCATTCGCAACAATCCGGGCCCCGTATCAAAACTGTTAGGATTACCGCGAGGGGTCTATCCTGTATTCGGTCTGTGCCTCGGCTATCCGGATCAGAATCCGGAAGTCAAACCGCGATTACCCTTATCGGTGATCGTCAAGCAGGAAGTGTATAACGAGGACGGTGATGCCGAGGTCATCGCGGAGTATGACGAGAAGATCAAAGAGTACTATCGGACGCGTACGGGGGGTGGACATGGCATCACCTGGACTCGACAGGTGGCAACGCTGCTGTCTGAGAAATCCCGCCCCCATATGAAAAGCTTTCTTGCCGAGCAGGGATTTGCCTTCAAGTAGATTGAGGGGCTGGTCAGTTTGCCGGCACACCGGTAGCGGAGCGATAGGAGCCTGTGCTTGGCAGGACTTCCAGTAACTCACTTACCTGATTCGCAATCACTTCGGACGGCGGCAGTGCGTCCGGCCCGAAGGCGAACCGGAATTCGCCGTTGACCAGTCGACGATTGTCGTCGGTCACACTCCAGCGAGCGACGTAGTAGGGTGCCGGGGGTAATTCACCAGGAATGGGCAACACGAAGCTGTGACTCATGCGGTTGGGGTCGAATTGAAATCCGATATTGATCCACGTGTCATCTGCGGTATACAGCGCCAGCTTCAGCAGCACCACATCCACCCGAAAACTCATCGTGATCATTTTCGGCGCCTCCAGCAGCACAGAGTCATCTTTCGGAAAGGTGACTCCCGGTGTGAGTATGCCGTGACTGTGCTGAGCCTGACCGGACTGCACGAGCAGCAGGGTAAGCAGCACAAATCCGGCGAGCTTGTGGCCTTGTCTCAATGGCATCAGAGCTTGCTCGAAAAGTGAGCGTGCAGTGTAGCAATTTCCCGGAGTATCGTCTGCTGCCCGCTAGCCAAAATACACCATGCATTGCCTGGACAGTGCGCACAACTGCCCGGATTCGTCGAAGATCCTGCCGGATTGCTGGGTATAACCTTCTGCAGCTGACTCTACCTGGTAGTCCAAATAAAACCAGTCTCCTTCGACGCGCTCTGGCGGGACCAGAAACTCCAGTGACCATGTGAGAGAGCTCGCGGGAACGGGTGGGGTGTCAAAATAAGACAGCACAACCGGTGGCGGAATATCGCAGATGGCTACGAGTTTCTCTGTGCGAAAATCCTGAAGATCGGCCCGATGTCGTACCCACATGGCGAGATGGCGTTTGCTGGTGCCGGAGAAGGGCAGACCGCCATCCACCCAGCAGCCATCAAAATAGCCAAGGAAACTCGGGAGTCGCCGGGAATGATCGGCAAACGGAATACCCTGTTCCCTCGGTTTGAAAATGACGTCGTGCTGAGCCGGAACGATCAGACCCTGTCGCGGATTACCGAACACACCCATGGCTTGCAGGGCGACCTGGCCGCCACTGACGACATCGGCACTCATCTGGGTGACGTTCTTGCCCTGGCGCAGAATCTGCGCGGTCACGGCAATTTCTCCAGGTGGAATTGGCGCGATGAATGAAACCATCAACGAACGCATCGGCTTCGCCGTGTCGAGCAGTTTGCGCATAGCGGTGACTGCAAACGACGACGCGATGCCGCCAAAGGCGGAACGCCCCTGCGTCCAGTCCTCATCGAAGTGGGCGATATTGTCGGCGCTGGCATGGAGACCCGACAGAATTTCCAGGATGTTCGATTGCTGTTGTGACATCTTTGCTTCCAATTCAGTGCCAGATTCGCTGCGTTGCCGAAGCTGGACTTAGTGTGTAATATTTCCGGGCACTGGCCTGGTGCCTTGCGCAGGGAGAGCGCGTCGCCACCCAGGTTAACTCGCCAGTTCAGAGAGCACCCATCGTAAAATGATTCACCCTCGTCTACTGCTCGTTGCCAGCTTGGTCCTGAGTGTCGGTTCTGGTGTCGCATCGGCGCAATTGCCGTCGGCGCCCATGCGTTATCAGCAGGCGTTCGATGGCTCGAGTTTTCTCGCGAAGACGACGACAGAGCCCGTTGATGACTCGGTGATGCTGGAGGCACCGGTCCATCTAAGTCTGCAATTTCCGCAGCGCGTTCGGCTCGTGAAATTGACGCTTCGGAATGAGAAGCGTGACTGGGTAGATATCGATTTTCGCTATGACCCCCAGCCAGATTCCTCATTCGCCTGGAGTCTGCCAGTACTTGCAGCCGCCGACTACTACATCGCAGACTGGGCTGTATTGGGAGCAAACGATCAACTCGTGCGGGGCAGTTTCAGCTTTTCCTTCGGCGTGGATGCCAAGCCGCCCTCCATTCACAAGGAGATCGACGAGCTGTTATTGCAGTTGCGTTATGGAGATCCGGAGGTGCGCACGGTCATGCCGCCGCGTACCGAGATTATTATCAACCGCGATCCGCCGCAATACGACCCGCCATTTACGATCAAGCTGGACTCAACAACACAGACTCCTTGTTAGGAGTCTGTGTCATCGGGCGTAATTACTCGCTGACTTCAACCGTGATGTAGCGGTCCTTGTAAAGGCCGCCGTCGTCAGCCCGTGCCCACAATATATAGGTACCTGGCTCGCTGAAAGTTGCCGTGACTTCGTAGACTCCGTCCTCCGGAATTTCCGGTGGCAACCACAACGCTCCCCACGGTGAGTTCGCATCCGTTCGGGTGTCTTCCCAGGGCTTCGGCAGCGGGGGATCGATAGTTACTGAGCCGGGTCCCCGATATTTGTTCCACGAAAGGAACAGGCCGTTGACCTTGCCCACTGTGATTCTGCTGGGAGGGGTCAACATGCGTCGTTTGAGCGATGCAGCAGAATTCGACGATTCGCGACGAACTTTCGGAAGACCATCGTCAGTGATCTGTGTCACCAGTGTGATCGGCTCCCCGACACGAGCCGTGCGGATATCATCGCCGAGGACAGTGACTTCCGGTGCTGTGTTGGAGCGCGACTCGGGACTGCTGGTGCCGGCACCAAGGGAGCCGGTTTCAGACGCGATGACCATGTTGTCGACCAGGTAATCGGCCTTAAGTGTGGCGTATGCCTTGCGTTCAACGCCATTCACTTTGAGAGTCCAGACCAATTCGCGGTCACCCCAATCCGAAGGCACAACCACTTCGAAATGGAAGCGATTGCGACGCGGCAGGAAGTGGGTAGGTTGTCCGCGATCCGGTTCGCCCGGCGAGAAGAAATTGTTCTCGCCGACTGGCACATCGGGTTCTTCTTCCCAGTTCTCATTCATATAACCGAACATGAAACTGAAAGTACCGTCTGGATTCGGACGCCAGCCCTCATACGCTGGTTCGATGTGCTGCCCACTTCGGTAGGTGTCAGCCCGCGCGATCAGGGGAGAAACAGTCAGTAAAACTGCCAGCAACAGGGCAGAGTACGATGCCCTGTTGCTAAAACGGCTGCTGAAATAGGACATGACTTCTACTAATTCCTCGTCGCAACTTCATTAGTGTCGGAATCGGCTTCACTCTCCGAAATTGGAGCAACGAGAGGTGCCAGACACAGAGGGCAGCCGATCACATGGTCATTAGGACCGAGGTTCAGTGCCTGACGACGTTCTTCCATCGCTTCGAAGAACTGCTCGTCACTCAGAGTTACGCGAATACCGAGGTCGATAAACATATTCGTTACAGAACGATTGCCGGAGCCCTGCCAGTTGCGCGGATCAGGCACATTGGGATTGGACTCGGTATTGTTCATATAACCAACGATATGCAGGATTGTGCCTTTGGGCAGCAAGGGAGCCGCATTGTCGGCATAGGGGTAGCCGCGAACCCAGTTATGGTCGTAGCCGACACAAGACAGGGTCTCAACGGTGTAACCCCAGATTGCCTCCAGACACATCCGTTCACCCGGAGCGTGCAGGTGCGGTTCGAAAGTGATGACCTTGGTGTGCTGGGTCAGCACAGTATAGGCGTGCAATTCCTGGTCTTTCTCATTGCCAGTAATGCTAATGTCGACGCCGTTACCCAGACCGATGAAGGCATTCTGGTACTTCGGCTTGTAGTCCTTGTCATGGAAGCGGAATCCGACTTCCAGGTGGCCGGTTGTATCTCGGCCATTGGAGTGCAGATGCACTGAGTCGGAGACGATGTAGGAGCCTGCCTTCAGCAGACGGCCAGCATCTTCATCGAAGATATCGGCATTACGGCCAACTTCGTGGACTGGCCAGGGAATGGAGGGTCCAGGTGCCCGCTCGCCGTTTTCGTTCATCTGGGCAGTGCCCCAGATCATGTGGTGGAAAATGTAGCGTCCACCGACGGTGTCGCGACCAGTTCCCGCCTGGTTGTTGACGTCGTTGACTTCAACGATTTCGACAGATTTCACATAACGGTCTTCGGTGAGGCCGGTCGGAATATAGTCGATCTCACCCCACCAGTCAGGAGTACCGGCGAGTTTTGTGACTGGATTCATCTTCACGATCAGGTCCGGCTCGCCTGCGCGCCACTTGACGCTGTCATCGAAGTTGATCGGTGCTGGGGCATCGGCCGGATCGCCCTTGGGCGTGCCGCTGCGTGCCCACGCCGAAATTGCGGCGATTTCTGCATCGCTCAGTGACGGATCATCCTTGTATTCCTGGATGCCGATATCCTTCTCCATGTACCACGGTGGCATGGCACCGGCGCGATCACGCAATCCGGTCTTGTACTCGATCAGGCCGGCGAAAGGAGCAACTTCCTCGTAGGAAACCAGTGGCATAGGGCCAGCACCACCTACGCGGTGACAATTCTGACAGCTGCGCTGGAGAATCGGTTCGATGTCCTTGTGGAAGGTGATTTCGCTGGATTGCGCCAGACTGATGGCTGGCACGAAAAGGAAGCTCGCCAACCATAGATAGCCTAACGACTCCCTCGCGGAGAAGATGCGCATAATGCTGCTCCTAAGATCTCAATTAAAGGGTCTGTGTGGAGTCCAGACCGACCTGAATAACAGGCGCACCTTACCATCTTTCGGCGAACATTTGAACGCTCGCTCGTTAACTCGAACGCCTTGATTTGTTGAATTTTTGAGGGATTCCGGCGTTTTTCGACAAAATCGCTAACTAATTCCTGAGACGGCCCTGAAAATGGCGGATTTCCAAAGTATCACGGGAATCAACGGCGCGGGCCTCGCAGCAGGGACCACAGATTACTGCTGGCCAGCAGGCTTGCGAACAGTACGATTAATCCGAAGCTAAACCATTGTATTGCATAGGATAAATTCTGATTAACATCGGCGTTTACTGCTGGCCAGTGCCGCACCAGGGTGCCAGGCTGATCGGCAGTGAGTCTCACTTCGAAGGGAAACAACGGTTCATCGAGAATTTCGGACACGATATCGATTTGCAGGGTACGCAGTCGCAAGGGCCATTGCGAGGGATCAACCTCGCTGGCAAAGCTGCGGGCATTGGGCTCGGGTACGTGTATTTGTGCGGTGACTTCGACCGGGCCAGTGACGGGTCGCAGGTCCGGCGGCGTGTTCGGTGGCAGTATGCCAGAGGTCCAGCCCCGGCTCACGAGCACGAGTTGGCCTGTGTTCGCGAGACGCAGAGGAGTGACGACCCCGTAGCCGATCTGCCCCTCAAAAAATTCGGCAAGCAGCAGGATGCTGTGCTCGTTGTCGTACTCACCACGCAGAGTGACATGACGGTTACGCAGCTCAGGGTTGAGTGCAGACAAGTCGCTGGTCGGGATTGTTTCGAGCGCGGGGGCAGAATCCCGCAACTCAAGCTCGAGTGCGCGCTGCGCAGCCACTTTTTCAGCGGCCCGATCCAGTTGCCAGATTCCCAGTCGGCCGAAACTGACGGCGGTTATCAATACGCAGGCGGCAAACAGCCAGTTGATGCGAATCTGGAAGGCACCCTTGCGAAATTCGGTGCGCAGTTGCATGGCGGTTCCCTGTCAACCAATGAAGGCGGCGATTATAGCGCGCCACTGGCGACGGTGTGAGACTAAATGTTCAGGTTCAGACACGTCCAGGGTCGCGGGATCACTGGCACCAGAAGTACCAATGATAAGGCGGGCGATAATACGTGATGAGACGGCCGCATACGATTACCGCCAGCCAACAGGTCAGCGAGATCGTGCCAATCACGCGCGCGCGCAGAGGTGCCTGGGCCAGAGCCGGGGTTGCTCGGGTCGCGGTGGCCGTAGTGGCATAGAAAAACAGCATGTTAATGCCAGCAATCAGCATGAACAGCAGCTTGGTTTGCACGGCCGGATTGAACAGGTACTGATCGGGCGCTGTCGTCAGGAACATGATGCCGGTCGTGACGTTAAGCAAGTAACCGGCAACACCCAGCGGGACCAATCGATGCAATGCCTTCAGCGGGGTTGCCTTTGCCAGGCCCATCAGTCGCAGGTCGAATACGCCGACGGTGCCAATAATCAGGCACAGGCCGACAAAATGCAGGGACTCGGCAATCGGCCAGCCCCAGGCCGAATTCATGAATCCGTAGATGCCTGTGGACTGTGAAAATTCGAGTAATGTCTTAATCATGCTGTGCTCAGCTAAGGTGCGAGGCCAATAACACCCAGTGTGTGTAGGCGAGAAAACGACCAGCAGTAATTGTTATTATCCATAAGACAAGCATTATGATTGCGAGTCGGCGCAAATGAGGTGTCGGATTGATTTCGTCATCCTGGGATGCCATCCAGTTCTGGAAATAACGGTAAAGCAGCAGAGCAACAGAGAGCGCGCATAGCTTGAGGTAGAACAATGGGTTGGTCAGTGCCTTGGCCGGGTAGGCAATCAGCAAGCCGATGCCGGAGAGCAATATCAATAGCGCACAGAACCAGTGCAGCGGATAGAAGTGGCGCAGACCCTGCAGCGGAATGGACCTGGCAAAACCTGCCAGACGCAGACCCAGCGCGATATTAATCCCAACAACCAGCCCCATGGCCAGGGAATGCAGGGTCAGCGTCGAGAAAAAGGCGACGCCAGATTCCCGAAACCAGATGCTCAGGGGCGTGTTTTCGAAACGGGCGAAGGTTTCCACGCAATTGCCTCGTTGTGTGGCCAGCTTCAGGCAGTGAAATCAGCGAGAGCCGGCTTTGTGTGCGGTCGCTGCTGCGCTGGATAGTGCGGGGTTTCTCGCGGGGCTGTCAACATGCAAGACCATGGGCCCATTTCGGATTGCTATGCTAGAATCTCGCAGCGGTGAGTCGCCAATGGCCATTCGCCGCAGCAACTCTCATAACACCGACGCTCATATTACCGATTAAAACAAGAACAGGGGAGAAGGGCATGCGTGGATTTCGAAGAAGTAATTACCTCATCCTGGCGCTGCTGGGGGCGCTGTTGTTGCCAGTGGGTGCCGTATTGGCAGCCGATAATTCGACCATTCCGCGTACTGCCGATGGCAGTCCGGATTTCAACGGAATCTGGCAGGCGCTGGGAACTGCCTATTATGACATCGAGCCCCATGCCGCCGATTTCGGCCCGCTGGTGCAGTTGGGTGCAATCGGTGCAATTCCCGCGGGTCTGGGCATCGTAGTCGGGGGCGAGATTCCCTACACCGCCGAGGCGCGTGCGCAGCAGCAGGCCAACAAGGCAGACTGGCTGGCCCTGGATCCGGTCGTCAAATGCTATATGCCCGGTATTCCCCGTGCCACGTATATGCCTTTTCCGTTCCAGATCATTCAGTCACCGGAACACGTGGTCATGGCATACGAGTTCGCCAGTGCCAGTCGTATCGTCTACATGAACCGACCGGATTTCGAGGCCCCGATTTTCAGTTGGATGGGTCATGGTCGTGGACATTTTGAAGGTGATACGCTGGTTGTTGACGTCACTGACCAGGTGCCTGACACCTGGTTCGACCATGCTGGCAACCATCATACTGATGCTCTGCGTGTCACCGAGCGCTACACCCACACTGGTCCAAACACGCTGCTGTATGAGGCCACCCTGGAAGATCCCAACGTCTATACCCAACCCTGGACGATCCGACTGCCGCTGTATCGACGCCTGGATGAGAACATGCAGCTGTTGGAATTCAAATGTGTCGAATTTGCGGAGGAATTGATGTACGGCCACCTGCGCAAAGGTGCTGACAGCGAATGATGCCAGCCCGATAGCGGCCCGCCGTCGGCGCCGCAGCGGGTGAGCCTAATCCCGTTCGACGAGCAGGGCAGGACTGACATCAGTCATTCCTGCCAGACCGAGCATGATGAGGAATGCGAGCTGTGGCCCGAGGTGGGAATCAGTTGGCGCGAACCATTCTTCGGGAGAGTGAGAACCTCCGCCATCCCCGCCGCCGGCAATGGTGATTGCCGGAATTCCGAGGGCCATCGGCACGTTGGCATCCGTACTCGAAATTCCCAGGTCTGCCAGCGGCATTTCCAGCGCATCGAAAGCCAGCGCCGCGACCTGGACAATCGAGCTGCCGCTAGGAGTGTGGCCCACGGGGCGATCACCAATCAAATTGAATTCGACTGTGATCTCGCCGTTGTTCCAGCGCGCGTTTTCTTCCGCCACCGCCTCCAGCGCCACCGCTTTCGCACGGTTCTCCAGCTGTAGCAGCAGTTCGGGATCATTCGACCGCATGTCGAGTGCGAACGCGGCGTCGGCAGCGATTGAATTCACCGACGTGCCGCCAGCCACGGTACCAACCGTGAAAGTAGTCTTGGGGTAGTCGGGCGTTTCCAGTTCCGCAATCTTGGCGATGGCTCGACCCATGGCATGGATTGCGCTGGCGAGCCCGAACGCGCCGAAAGAGTGTCCTCCGGGTCCGGTGAACTGGAACTCGAAGCGGCGACTACCGGTGCCACCGGTTGTAATGCGCTGCAATCGTACGCCGTCGATAGAGACAAAGCCGTCTATTTCGGGATGATCACGAAAGATTGCCTTGACGCCGCGCAAGTCGCCGCGCCCCTCTTCACCCACATTGCCAGTGAAGATTATGTCGGCCTCGGTTTCGATGCCGCTGCGATTGAGAGCGTCGATGATGGATAGTAGGACTGTGAGGCCGCGAGTGTCATCACCGATACCCGGTGCGTAATAACGGCCACCGCGAAGTTCGACTGTTGTGTCAACATTCTGGGGGAACACGGTGTCGAGATGCGCGGCCAACAACAGTGTCGGGCCATTTCCCTTGCCTCGTCGTATTCCGATCACATTACCTTCACTATCGATATAGGCATCAGCTAATCCGCGACTTCGCATCTGTTCGAGGAAATAGGCTGCACGCCGCTCTTCCATGAAAGGAGGGGCGGGGATCTCCGTCATCCGAATTTGTTCGCGCACGGCTTCGGCCTCATCTGCCTTCAACTGCTCGAGTATGGCAACGATCTGGGGTTCCGCGCGCAATCGCTGGAACGCTGTCTCGACATCGGGGCTGATCGGCACGATCGACTGCGGACTCTGGGCAAGGGTGAACCAGGGTGAGAGCAGCAGGCAGCAGCAGATTACAGACTTGTGCATAATTCTTTTCCTACAGAGGGCCTCTTGATTAATCGCAGATTATAACAAGCGCATGCGCCAGCCACGACCGCCACGACTAAGTGCGCGTCGTTCTCGCATGCGTGCATGCAGGATGGCACGCTTGTCAGCAATCCAGTCTTCCCGGCCCACATGGGGATCGAGTCCCCGGTTGCGGCGTCGATTTTCTTCGGCAATTCGAAACTGGCAGAATTCTTCGTACATTCTGATTTCCGACTGCAATTCCTGAATGACGATCTCGGCATAAATTGCATCATCGAGAAAGCCGATGCCTGGCACATCATCAGGAATCACATCTTCGGGATCGACGAAATAGTACAGGGCGCTGCGAATACTATTACGCTCTTCTTCGGTAAGCTTCCACTCATCATCACGCACCATGTTCAGTAAAATTTGCAGCTTCAGTACGCGGTCAGTAATGAACTCGGGCAAGTCGATTTCACGCGCTTTCTCGATGAGCTCCGACGCGGCTTCTTCAATCTGCGTCGCGTTACCGGCAGTTGCAAGCGCGGTCTTGCCTTTGTCAATGGTTTCCTGAATTCGTTGCAGGTCGTCATCGCTGAGAGTGATTGTGATATCGAGAGGCATCTGATGCTCCCGGGCCGAAGGCCCTTGATAGAATTATTATAGGTATTGGCCGATGTACCACCGAATTCAGAACAACGCGCTCTTGTGGTCGACGCTAGTGTGGCATGGCTGCGGGACTTACTTCAACAATCCATCCGGCATTTTCCGCGTATCTCGGCGGTAGTCGTCGGATGAGTGCGACCAGAATTCAAGCAGGAACGCAATGGCCGTGTGCACAATTTAGGGGCGAACGCGTGCGCGAGTAGAGGGTTGTCCTTCGCTCGCAACATGGAATAGATGTGAGGGAGGGAGAAACTTTCGAGGACCTGCCAGTTAATCACGCAGGCGAACAGGAAGCAGACTGGTAAAAAGCTGTTGCCTTTCTGTTGCGGTCAGTGGGCTTCGCTCCAGAGCGCGATCGAATGCGGTCCGATCCGCCGTCTTGAAGTTGCCGCGTGAACGCAGGCATTCAGCAAGCAGTGCGATGATCTGGTCGCCGAGCCGATCGAGCGCAGGGCGAATTTCGCCGTCCAGGTCCGGTATGGATTCTGCCGCCGTTGTCTTGTCGGATGCGTTCATGTGCCGCATCTGAATAGCCTTGGCGACATCGATCTGGACCTGGAAGAAATGACTGACAGTCGTCGGGTCGAGTCCGGCAAGGGTTGCTGCTGCGCCGGAATTTTCGAGCACAATGGCTTCGCGTGGCAGGTCTTCCACGGCGATTCCGCGCGCCAGCTTGTACCGCGCGACATCCGGCATATAGGCGAGCCGCGCGGCAAGGCTTGCAAACAGCTGGTCAGTTTCATCCGCAAGGGCGAGTGGAGAGGCGCACACCAGAAAGGTCAGCACCAGGCAGACTCGCCCCAGACGAACGGGTAGAGCGAGTAACGCGTGCTCCTGTGGCAGCCAGGTCATGCGGAAGCCCGGCGCAGGGGAGCCACTGCCCGATCGACAATTGAGGCCAGCGTACTGGCGATCAACGCGTAGGCGCACCACTGCGTGAGTAGCCCCAAAGCGGCGTGTAGCGCCTCGAGTGATTTGGTAGCGAGCAGCGCCAACAGTACCAAAGGGACGAAATAGAGAATGCCATTCCAGCGGCCAAGGAAGCTCATCCGCAACTGTTTCTGGCGAAACAGCCAGTACGAATCGAGGACATACTGGGTGAACGCAATTACGATCAGTACCGGTAACCACAGAGGGACTTGCTCGCTGTAGGCGGCGGCTCCGAGACCACTGGTTACAAACAGGAAATCCGCGGAGTGATCGAACAGCATCCCGCGCGGCGAAGCGGTGCCACGAAACCGAGCGACTTTGCCATCCAGTACATCGGTGGCGATGGCGAGGGCAATAAGTACGAGCAAAATCGATCCGGGTACCACCCCTGGCCGCGCTAATCCCCAACTGACAGGCACTAGCAAGAATAGCCGTATGCCGGTTAACAGGTCTGCCATCGGTATCAGAACAATTCTCTTTGCGCGCGCCTCAGGAACAGCAGACCGATTGCCGCATTAAACAGGATGAAGAAGTTGTGTTGCACGAAGCCAAAAACAGCCATCTGCGCTTCATTCTCGGGAAACAACAATACCCAGAAAGTGATTGCGGCCGCCCGCATCGGTGTCGGCACAGCAGCAGCGAAGAAGATCACAGGTAAATAGGGCAGCAGCGTGATTATTGAGGCTTCGACGCCAAACAGATTGAGCGCAGTTGTGTAAACGACGATCGCGGTGAGCAGAGCCGGTGATCGCAACAGAAAGAACGCCGCATAATGCCAGGGTTTAGCAAGTCGAAATGCATGCAGGATGCGCCTCTCCCGGAACTTGTTGCTCGGCAGGATTGTACCCTGGAAGTACAGGATCCAGAGCGTTAGTACAATTGCAGCTATGACTGCCAGATAAGGAATCAGACCAAAAACTTCGGGCATTCCGTCACTGCCCAGCAAATAACCGATTGTGGCCCAAATCAACAGATAGAAGATTTCGCAGAACATGATGAACAGCATTACGGATCCGACTTCCCAGCCCGGAATCTTGTCCCGCTTGTTCAGGTAAAATGCCATCGCGCCTTTGCCGATCTGCTCATTGAAAATGGAAATAATATAGGCGCTAGCGCGAATCGGCAGAATATCGCGGTAGGGGACTTTGGCAATGAACCAGCCAAGCGCGCGCGTGATGACGAGCGTATCAATGACAAAATAGATCAGTGAGTAGCTGATCATCAGGAAAACCCAGGGTACCCAGTTCACCGCAGCGAACGCGTTGCTCATGTAAGCTGCCAGGGTCATGTCTTCGCGCAGGGCAGCGCCATTGAGTCGGAAGTAAAGATACCCGAAGCAAATGACGGTCACGATCAGGACGGCAATGCGGCCGACCAGGCTGGGTTTCTTGCGGGCCGGAACCGGTGCCGTTTCTACAGCTGAATCACTCATTTATTCACTCCCTATTATTTTTTGCAGCGTTACTTCAAGCGGGGTCAACTGAAGTTCGAGATTCACATCAGCATTGTCTTCGACGACTTCATCAGTGGTAATGACGTCGACGACGGTCGGTGTGATGCCGCCACCCTTGAGGCGGCTATTGATTGCAGCGCCCAGCTTCGCGAGCCAGATTGGAATGGACCCGATTTCCACCGTATTACCAATCAGGGCCGCCGTTTTGTGCACGAGTTCCCGATAGGTGATTGATTCTGGGCCAACTAACTCATAGGTCGCGCTGACAGTCGCCTTTTTTGTGCAGCAGTGCAGAATGGCCAGGTTCAGATCATCGATATCCAGAGGGCGCATGCGGTAACGTCCGCCGCCCAGGATCTTGGTCCGGCTCTGCGACGCGGCTCCGATTAGCGAACTGCCTCCAGCAGTGCCGCGACCCAGCAGGATTGGGGTGCGGATGATACTGCTACCGCATTTGGCGGCAGCAACCAGCTTCTCGGCTTCGCCCTTCGAACGGAAATAGGCATTCGCACTATTGGCATCGGCGCCGACGACGCTGATGAAAACCAGGTGCTTCACATGCAGTAGTTCGGCGGCACCGGCGACTGCAGCGGTCGCTTCGACATTGGCCTTGGCATAGGTGGAATTCCTGCTCTCGATCAGGATACCGGCGAGGTGCACGATGCAGTCTGCCCCGGCCAGAGCCTCGGCCAGGCCTGCGGCGGAATCGTAGTCGATGAGCCGGGTTTCAATGCGCGGTGAGGACGGCAGGCTGGCGGCGGCTGATTTCGAGCGGATGCCGGCAATCACGGTGAAATCGGTCTGGTTGATGAGGTGCAGGAGGAAATTACGGCCAACACTGCTATTGGCTCCGGTTACTGCAATTTTCATGGGTAGAGTCTATCCTTGAGCGTTGTGAACGGCGTCAGCGGCCTGCGCGGTTTCAGAGTGGATGAATGCTGATTCTGGCAGTCTTCGGTGTGTCATGTAAACGCTTGCTGCGTTGTTGTTTGCCCGCACTTGAGTTGTCTATCGCCTGCAGTGGTATCGCCGTTTGGGCCGACTGGTAGCGCTCGGCGGTGGCGTCAGCATAAAGGGTTGTGCGCATTCTCGGCAGACGATGCATGTCGATGATCGCGGTTTCTATCTCTCTGGGATGCCATTCCTGTCCGTGTTCGGCACCGGCGGCGCGCGTGATACTCTCGTTCATCAGCGTACCGCCCAGATCGTTGGCCCCGGCATCAAGACAGGCGCGCACGCCGGCCTGTCCCATCTTCACCCAGGAAGTCTGGATATTGTCTATCAGACCATGAAACACCAGGCGGGCCACGGCGTG
The DNA here is from genome assembly GCA_023257655.1 of Pseudomonadales bacterium. Lineage (GTDB taxonomy): Bacteria > Pseudomonadota > Gammaproteobacteria > Pseudomonadales > Pseudohongiellaceae > UBA9145. The sequence continues at coordinate 26,880 of JALRBQ010000019.1, read as the reverse complement.
CATGAGGACTGCCTCGCGAAAACTGGGTCCCTTGCGTGAGCGGCCCTTCAGATACATGGGTGCCTCCATCGCCACGTAGGGCAGCGGTACGAATTCAGTGAAGCCGTGTGTGCGCTGCTGTAAGTCGCGTAAGGCGAGCAAATGGGTCGCCCAATGCTCGTAAGTCTCCACGTGACCATACATGATTGTCGCCGTGGTCTTGAAACCGACGCGATGCGCAGTCTCCATGACTTCCAGCCATTGGCTGCTGACGAGTTTGTCCGGACATATCAGTCGTCGTATGTCGTCATGAAGAATCTCGGCCGCTGTTCCAGGGAGTGTATGCAGCCCGGCGTCACGCAATTTTAACAGATAATTCTCCAGATCGATTCCCAGTGTTTGTGCGCCTTGCCAGACTTCCAGCGGAGAGAACGCATGAATGTGGAGTTCGGGGACCGCAGTGCGTACGGTGTCGAGAATATCGAGGTAGGTTTGGCCCGTGTAATCGGGATGAATGCCGCCCTGCATACACACTTCAGTGGCGCCGCGTTGCCAGGCTTCCGTGCAGCGCCGGGCAATTTCCTCGGCTGAGATGTCATACGGCAGGCCACGCAGGTTTTCACTGTGCTTGCCCTTGGAAAAGGCGCAGAACTGACACTTGAAATAACAGACATTGGTGTAATTGATGTTGCGATTGACGACGTAACTGACAGTATCTCCATTGACCTGCTGCCTGAGCGCGTTGGCCCTGGCTGTAACGACGCTGAACTCTTCGCCACGGACCGCAAACAGGCGGCTTATGTCATCCACGCTGAGTTCCGCCTTTACCTCGCACTGCTCGAGAACACGCATCAACTCGTTGGAGACTGCCCACGAATTCCGCGTGCGGTTTAGCAAGGATCGATCCAGTTCCGGCACCGGGTTGGACCCGCCCGGTGTCCAGTTGTCGCGTTTGGCGAAGCCTCCGGCATCGGCGTGGCGCATGACGGCACCCAGCATGTCAGCATCCAGCCAGCGTGATGCCTCGCGCACATAGCGTGGATAGATTGTCAGTCGCTGTTCGAGGAACTTGCCGGCAGCCAGGGTTTCGCGGGCGAGGTTGTCCAGATGGGGCCAGGGGGCCTCCGGATTGACATGGTCCGGTGTGAGTGGTGAGACCCCGCCCCAGTCGTTAATGCCGGCGTCGACCAGTTGCGGCAGGACTCCCGGACTCAGGTTTGGGGGGGCCTGAATATTCATGGTGCCACCAAAGATGAGCCGCGCAACTGCAATGGTCCACAGCAGGTCATCGAGGTCCGGTTCCGGTGACTGCGCCATCCGGGTATTGGGCTTGGCGCGGAAATTCTGAATGATGACTTCCTGCAGATGGCCATGGCGGTCGTGGGCTTCCCGCAGTGCCAGCAGGGACTCGATGCGTTCACGGCGGGTCTCACCGATACCGATGAGAATGCCGGAAGTGAAGGGGACAGCGGCTAACCCGGCGCGCTCGATAGTGGCGAGTCGAAGGGCTGGATCCTTGTCGGGAGATCCATAGTGTGGCTGTCCTTTCTCACACAGTCGGGTCGCAGCGGATTCGAGCATGATTCCCATGGAGGCGCTGGACCTGCGTAACATGGCAATCTCCGCGTCGTCCATGTTGCCGGCATTAATGTGAGGCAACAGACCGGTTTCGCGCCATACGCGATCGGCAACCTCGGCTACATACTCCAGAGTCGTCGTGTGGCCGAGGGCGGCGAGCCCCTCGCGTGCCGCTTTGTAACGCAATTCCGGCTTTTCACCCAGTGTGAAGAGCGCTTCCTGGCAGCCCGCCCTGGCACCGGCATGACACAATTCCAGCACTTGCTCTACCGGCAGGTAAGCCTGGGGTATGTGACGGGGCGTGCGTGCGAAAGTGCAGTAATGACAGACGTCTCTGCACAGATGGGTCAGCGGGATAAACACCTTGCGGGAATAGGTAATCAGGTTGCCGTGATGAGCGTCTCGCAACACGCGGGCCCGTCGTGCGAGCAGGGCGGTGTCGCCGCAGTCTGCCAGCGCCAGTGCGTCCTCTCTCGAGAGGATCTCGTCTGCGAGCTGATTCTTCTGCAAAGGGGGCACTCCACGGTATGCCGGTGAATACAGGAAGCCTAGATTACCAGTGTCACCGCCAAAAAGAGAGCAAAACCGCCACCGATACCCCCTGCTTGCGAGAGGCGGCTGCGCCATGGCAATTCCGTAAATAGCCCTGCCGCGTTCGCTGCAGATCGATTACCATGGCGACACTGTATAGCAAGTCTGGAGATCCGGCCCATGCCATTCCTTTTTCCAATTGTCCTTCCTGTCCGGAAAGTCCGGTACCGCCTGCTGCTGTGTCTGTTGTTGTTAGCCTCCGGACTCGAAACTCACGTACTGGCCGATGCCCAGCTCTTTGAGAATGCTCGCGTGCTCCGAGGCGACGGGACGGCGCTGGACTCGGCGGCAATCCTGCTCATCGACGGTGTCATCAACGCGGTGGGCGATCCTTCGGCCATGCAGCTTCCGGAAAACCTGGTTCGACATGATTTACAGGGCAAGACGGTCATGCCAGCCCTGATCGACGCACATGCCCATCTTGGCTACGAAGGAATTTCCGACTGGGGTGGACAGAACTACAACCGGGAGAACCTGATCGATCATCTGCAGCGTTATGCGTGGTACGGTTTCTCGGCAGTATTTTCCGCCGGCAGCGATCCAGCCGCACTTGCCCGGCAAATACAGCAAGAACAACGAGCAGGGCAAACTGGCGGTGCCCGTTTACTGTTCGCCGCTGGCATGGGGCCACCCGGTCAGGGCCCTAACAATCAGTTTCTGGAGCAGGCGATAGCAGTCGAGAATGCGCTCTCGATGCCAATTCTCTATGGCCTGGAAAATCCGCAGCAGGCCCGCGACACAGTCAGGCATCTGGCAGCGGAACAGATTAACTTCCTGAAGATCTGGGTCGATGATCGTGGTGGGTCGCAGCAAAAGTTGTCTCCAGACCTGTACCGCGCTGTCGCCAGTGAGGCAACTACTCTCGGCATGCCGGTGTTCGTACATCAACAGGCTGCAGGCGACATGCTGGATCTTATCGATGCCGGAGTCAGCGGCTTTTTGCATGGACGACTCGAAGCCGGATTCACACCTGATATCGCCTTGGCCGCACGCTTGCACAATGTCTTTATCGTGCCCAATCTGGGTCTCGCCGAGTTGCGTCGGGAAGCGATCGGAGCTGACCCTTTCCTGTCGGCAACCTTGCCGCCGATGGTCGCGGACAAGCTGCAGACCGATCCCCGCGTCGCCAGCCCGGAGCGCAACCAGTCTCTCGAATTGGAACTTCGCCGCAGTGTCGCGACACTGCTTGCGGCCGACACGGCTGTTGTACTCGGCACGGATGCAGGAGCCTTGCCCGATCATCCTTTCGGTTACAGCGGGCATCGGGAGCTCGAAATATACGTGCGTCTGGGGATGACCCCGATGCAGGCTATCATTGCAGGAACCAGTGCTGCCGCGCGGGCATTGGGACTGGCTGGTTCGGGGTTGATTCGGACGGGTTACCGAGGAGATCTGTTAGTGCTGAACGCGGATCCATCTGTGGATATCCGCAACACGCGAGAAATTGCTGAAGTCTATCTGGCGGGAAAACGGGTGGATCGCGACGCGCTACAGGCAGAGTTCACAGCGTCTGCGCAAAACTGACCGGTTGATTTCGGCGGATTTGTTAGAGGAGCTGAAAAGTAAATTCGTCGTCAGCGTGCTGTCTGGCAGAAGCGATGCGATCGAGCAATTCGTCTCTTCTGGCTCTGATTCTCTGCGCGCGCTGGGGGTCGTCCTCGAGTCCGGCTGAACGCAGGCATTTGTCTTCCGTAGCTCGAAACTCACAAAATTCCCGATAAGCATTCAATTCCGCCTCGAGTTGGAGAAACACGATTTCGGCAAAGATCGCGTCGTCAAGAAATCCCACGCCGGGTATATGGTCGGGAATCAGGTCTACGGGATCCGAGAAATAAGAGAGTGCCGTGAGGATGCGAGTTCGACCGGATTATTCCAGATTCCATTCTTCATCGTTGACCATTTCCAGTAGCAATTTCAGGTGTAACAATCGTTCTGCAATGAAGTCCGGCACCGATGAGGTCATGGCTATATCGACGATTCGCTGGATAGCGCGTTCGATATCCTCGCAGCTCTGCTGGTGAAGGTCCGATGCACGTGCTGCCGTAACGATAGTCTGAAATCGTTGCAGATCCCGGTCACTGATCGTGAACGTGATGTTGAGGGGCATCAGTACGTCCTGTTTGTGACTTGTCGCCTTATCTGTCAAATATACGTGAATTGGCGGTAAGCCAGAATACGTGAACGCGTACCGAAATGTGCGTTCGTTCAAAAATCCGGTGGAAATTACGGATCTTTATTCACGCATCAGGTTGTGCAATGCGAAAAATTGCCGTATGAGCGACTTCCAGAGCGACGCGGCCTTCTACGAGCATGGCGATATCGAGCGTGATAAATTGATGCCCCCGCCGCTCAAATTTCTGTTGCGGCATGGTTCGTACAGTGATGGATTGGCCAGCACGCAAGCCTTCGCGCACTACCAGGCGGCTGTTGGTGTGAATCCATGCCGGCAATACAAACAGGCGCATCAAGGCTTTGTTGCAGGCATCGAGCAGGTAATAGGGATGGAGATAGGCGTTGGAACCCTGATAGCAAGCTGCGGAATCCCGCTGCTCCGCGACGCGAGTCTGATTGTCCGATACTCCGGGTTGCCATAAGAATTCCGGTGCCGGTTGCTGCAGTTTGATCAGGTCCCAATGGACTTCAGGCCGCAGGGTTAGGGCGGGGCCGCCTGCCTGCAGGCTCGAGGCGGCGACCGGGGGCAAGGATTCCGGATTCCAGGATTCCAGGCGCGCCAGCAAGTCGCCGTTGGCATTGGTCGCAGAGGTGACGCAATGCCGCTCTCCGGCAGCCGGCTCCTCAGAGTTCGAGCGCACTGTCAGCGTATCGCCATGGTAGGCGGGCTTGAAAAATTTGACTTCGATGATGCCGCGTTCGAGCCATTCGGATCCATATGCCCTGACCAGGGGCTGCGTCATATATCCATAAACGGACACACCGCTGACGAGTGCGCCAGCGAAGCCGTAGCGTGCAGCGATGGCGTCACTGTGAATTTTATTTTCTGAAGATTCTGCGGTATTGACTGCGGTGATCTGCAGCGGGGCAGGGACGACCATGGCTTGGCTCCGGTCCTTGTTGATTGTCTCGACGTTTATTGCCTCGACGCAGAGGCAGACGGATCTTGCGCCGCGTGTCTCGCTTGCGTCAGACGTGTCAGCCTTGAGTCTATGTTCAATCTCTCGCTCAAGGGCTACCCGCTCGCGCCGGAATTTCTGCGGCTGTGTGTCGTCGCCGTCCGCCCCGGCGACTAATTGATCGGTACTACGCCAAGTGCCCAGGCGGTCTTGCCATCCTGTTCCTGCATGCGCAGTTTGCGGAGGTAATAATTGAGTTGCGGAGTGGCCAGGCAGAGTTGGAGCACGTCATCCAGTTTAAAAAGCAACAGGGAACAGCCCTCATTGCTCGACACGACTCCCGGCGCAGGTTCTGCGAAGGGACGGGCTCCATAATCGGCGTCTCTTGTCATGAGCTCGTTATTGAAGTTGGCTTGTCCGCCAGAGAGCAGACACCAGTCATCGGCCTCCAGCGTCATGTGCTCGCCTGGTGCCAACAGGCGGGAATTTGCGATGCGACTCATCTTCTCGAATACGGTGGAGGTGAAGGCGGCAAACTGAGGCTGTCGCGCAATAGCCGGTCGCAGGGACCACTGTTTCAAGAGCTTTTCCTGGAATCCTTCGGTGAAGATGAAGGACTTGAATGTTTCCTCGGCAAACACACACAAGGTGACGGGTGTGCGCGCGATCACGCTCGCATTGCGTGTTCCGCTTCCCGTGATAACTGCCATCTCGCCAAGGATATCACCAGCCTGTAGCTGAGCCAGGGTGTGTAGTCGCATGCCGTCGTGGCGCACGACATCGCAGTAACCCGTCAGCACGAGATACACATAGCCGCGTGTGCTTGCATCCTGCACCAGAATCACGTCATCGGCGTTATAACGACGTATTTCTTCCTCGGATAAGAGACTGCGCATCCAGCGATTGGGGAAGGGGCGACCCAGCCATTCGGTCAGGTAGTGATTGATTTGTGATGTATAGATCGCCGGATCGCCTTCAAGAATCGTATAGCGTTTGCCGGAAGTAGCGAGAGAGAATGTGGTATTGAATTCGTTGGCCAATTCATCGACATGCACAAACACGACGCGATCGGATGCGGACTTGATGGCGTCTGCCGGATCACCATGAATCGCGCCGGCACCGCCATCGGCAACCAGCAACGAGAAGCGTTCGGAATAGAGTCGCTCCAGGTTGTTGACAGTGCTTTCCCTCACGAGACCCCGCTTGGTCATCTCGCGTGCCGCATCCATCGAGTGATTATCACCGATAACGCAGATGTCGCGACGGATACCTTTATTGATTGTGGCGAATGTGGCGCCGATCGTTGGAATGCTGTGGATAGTAACGTGCGTCTCGATACTGAGCCCGTAGTAGTTCAGTGTTTCACCGGGGCGCACTTCAATCAACTTGAAATGTTCTGCGATGATGTCAAGAGACCAGCCGATGCCACAGGCAATCTTCTCGATCACCATTTCAAAAATTTCACGTGTCGTAATCAGGTCGACACGATGAGGCATTAGCATCAGCGGGAAGAGCGCGGAGTGGTCATCGTGCAAGTGAGTGAGGAAAACGGCAGCCACCTGGTTCTTCGAGATGCCGCGCGCAAACAGATGCTGATCCAGAAACGGAATCGTATCGATCAGCATGTATTCGCCGTTATAGCACAGGGCCAGTCCGGTACAGGGCTCGTTCGGAGTGAATCCAGAAGCCCCGCCCAATACCTCGATCCCCATCTTCACCAGTCCGCCAGGAATATAGTCTGGCGTTACCTGATAAGGCGGATCGACACTCATGTCTTCATTCAGATCAATTCGGGTAACTGATTTGCCACTCACGACCTCGAATACATCGCTGGCAATATGGTTGATGGTTTGGCTGCCGACCTTGACCGTACCTTTCTTGAAGGGGATCAGATTGAAGAAACCTTCGATCGGAATCTTGTTGCCGGCTTTGTCCTTGAGAGCGAGTTCTTCGCTGGCCGCCAGCCATTCACTGCGCAGAGCCGCTTCAGTACCCCATTTGTCCAGTTCTGCCGGTGTCGGCCCCAGCAGAGTAATACGCAAGAGTCTGAGCGCGTGGGAGATATCGGCTTCCTCTCCCACAAGATTCATGCGCCGACCTTTTTCCAGGCCTTTGCTCACGAACAGAAAGAAATACAGCGGAAACTCGAGGCTGTTGGTCAGGGAGCCGCCTTTTTCCTTTACATCCGGCAGCACCATTGTGTCGAAATTATTGATGCCATGCAGCAACAGGCCTTTCAATACTTCCGGGGGCTGGCCAAACAGGATGCAGCCATTATTGTCCTCATATAGACGGCTGCCCAAGGAGGGTTGGATGAGTGAGGTGTTGCCCAGGTATGCACTAGCAGGAAATTGAGGGCTGTGGCTGGCCATATCGCTCTGCTTGTTCTTGGTCTTAGGCCTTCCGGCGGCCTCTTGGAAATGAAGACTACAAGGGGTCGCAAAGAAGGGGAAATAAAACCGTGGGCAACTTCGGGTCAATTTTACATTTTACGGTGTCCAGGATCGGGCCCCCATCCCGGCTGGTGCCGCCCTACGGCCACATTTTTACAATTATTGCCGCTGCAAGGCGCTACAGCCCCATAACGGGTGCTAGCCGTGCGGCTCGCGGCCAAGCGTATAAAACTCGGTATTCGGGCGGATATCCGCGAGATTGGCGAGTCGGTTCGAAAGCGCAAACAAGGCCGTAATGGCGCCAATATCCCAAATATCCTCTTCGCTAAATCCATGATTTTTAAGCAAATCAAGATCTGTCAGTGCAACTTCACGGGAGTTTGCCGCCAATTTCGTGGCGAAATCGAGCATGGCGCGCTGTCGTGGACTGATTTCGGCGTTACGGTAATTGATGGCGACTTGCTCCGCGAGCGTGGGGGACTTCTCTCGAATTCGCAGTATGGCCCCATGTGCAACGATGCAATACAGGCAGTTATTGAGCCCCGAGGTCGCTACCACGATCATTTCGCGTTCGCCCTTGCTCAGACCGCCCGGTTTTTCCATGAGCGCGTCGTGATACGCGAAAAAGGCCCGAAATTCCTCCGGCCGGTGAGCGAGTGCGAGAAAAATATTGGGGATGAATCCGGCCTTGTCCTGCACGGCCAGGATGCGCTCACGAATATCCGCGGGTAGGGAGTCAAGCTCGGGAACGGGAAAGCGACTTATCTGCGATGCGGACCGGGTCATCACTGGGCCCTGTCCCGTGGCGGTATATGGATGAATTCGAGACGGTTGCCACTGGGCTCCCGGATCATCATGTGTCGCGCCGGGCCGCCCGAGAGTAACTCGGGAGAGAATTCGATGACTACATCCGGTTCCATGCGTAGCACCGCGTAGAGGGCATCCAGCGCGGCAAAGCTCTCGAGGTTGAAGGCCAGGTGATGCAAGCCGACATTCTGCTTGCGATCGAACGCAATGGCGGACTGCGGATCGGTAGCACGCCAGAGCGTTACCATGATGTCGTTGTTGGCGACAAACAGTGCCGGATATTCCGGATCTCCGCCGGCGGGTTCGAAACCGAGCACGTCGACGAAGAAGCGTTGCGAGGCTTCCAGATCCGTGACTGTGAGTCCGATATGGTTGACATCACCGATAGTGAAGTCAGCAGCGAATCCTGCAGTTATCCAGAGCCAGCTTATTCCCAGACCCAGGCGCTTCAACGGGGACATCGGCTCTCCTCTCAAGGCGCCCGGGCAGCAGCTCAGGCTGGTTTTTTCGGGATTGAAACCACAATACCGTCTTTCGTGGCTCGACTGGTCAGGCCGAACGGGTCAACCGGTTCGGGTAGCCTGATGGTACGGGAAAATTGACTCTGGCTGAATACGGAAGCGGCGAAATTGTTCCGGTTATTGTTAGCAGTGGCCTTGATGCGGCCTTCGATCGAAAGAGCATTGTCCTCAATACTGGTGTTGAGGTCGATGGCCTGGTCCTCAGGAACATCGATGACGACCTGATATTCATCAGGTGTTTCCTGCAGCTTGATCGTTGGCGTGCCAGTGCCGAATCCGGAAATTGCTCCCGGCTGCCCGTTCCAACTACCGAATCCCATTGATCCGAACATCGAATCGAAGCGTTGTTGCATCTGCTGTATGCTCGAAAATAGATCGGCAGGGAAGGGCGCCGGAACGAAGTTTGTCGGGGGTTGTTGCGGGTCGTTTAATTTGGCGAGAATGCGTGCTTCGACGGCGGCGCTATCGGAGTCACTTGTCAGCCCCAGTTGTGTCAATTTGTCCTGCATGTGCCAGAGGGTGATGCCCTCGGCAATGAGAGCGAGTAGGCAGACGACAGAAAAGCTTGTCACTAATCGCAGTTTGGTTTCAGTGTTCATGAAATTCACCCGTCAATAAGCGAGATTGGAAGTACGCCACCTGACAACGCGTCAGCCCGCGATGCCGGGCGAGCGAATTGGTTCATGTCTGGGAATCAAGATAGGTCGTAGTCAGATTTTTTCAAGGCTCCACATGTCCAGTTTTTATCCGGCAGAACCCGGGAAAAAATCCGGAAAGTGAGTCAAATACAGCAGGAGGCAAGCAGGTGCAAAACGAGGATCTGAAAGACAAAGTCTACATTGTTACCGGCGCCAACAGCGGCATCGGGTACGAGGCCGCACGCAATTTCGCCCGACGCGGGGCTACCGTAGCGCTCGTCTGTCGGGACGCAGGACGCGGTGCGAAAGCCTTGCAGGCGATTCAGGCTGAGGTTCCTGCAGTAGAACCGCTGCTGTATCTCGCCGATTTCAGTTCATTGCGAAGTGTGGCCGAACTCTCGCAGCGCTTGCTAAGCGATTTTGATCGTATCGACGTGCTGTGCAATAACGCCGGAGCGGCCTTTGGCAAGCGCAGCCTTACGGACGAAGGCTTCGAGCGTACTCTGGTCACAAATCACCTGAGTGGATTTCTGCTAACGCAGAACCTGATACCGCGCATGCTCGAGACGGGCAGGGCATCACCGGTGCGCATCGTGTTCAGCAGTTCGCTGGGCCATACCAACAGCCCCATCGACTTTGACGATCTTGGTCTCGCGCAGGGTTATACAACGCTGAAAGCTTATGGACGCACCAAGCTCATGAATCTGTTGTTGGCGCGCGAGTTACACCGCCGTTATAGCGATCAAAATCTGGTGGCAAGCGCATTCCATCCTGGCACGGTGCGCACGGCCATCTGGGGCAAGGGAGGCTGGTTGGCGTCGCTGCTGGGATTGGGGTTGGCGCCTTTCATGATTAGCAGTGAGAAAGGCGCCGATACGCTGGTCTGGCTGGCCAGTGACCCGGAGAGTCTACAGGCAGCGGGGCGATATTATTTTCGCCGTCAGCCGGAACGGGTGGCCAGGTTCGCCACCGATGCGGCGGCACAGCAGCTGTGGGACGTCAGTGAGGCTCTTATCGAGCCTTACCGATGAAGCCGAAAAGCAGGTGCGAATGGGCGGTGACAGCAGTGCGCTGCGACACCGCCCGCCCGCATCAATCCCGCAGGCCGAATGTATAAACGACGTTGCCGGAGGCGATCGTCACATATTGTTTGCCATCGACAGCGAAAGTCATGGGTGCCGCATGCACGCGAGCGCCAAGTGACATGTGCCACAGTTCTTCGCCGGTTCGCGCATTCAGTGCGAAGAAGAAACCATCGGCGCTTCCGGTAAAGACAAGTCCGCCCGCAGTGGTCGTGATGCCCGCCGATGAACGTGGTTGAATCGGAAATTCCCAGACGATTTCTGCTGTTGCCGGATCAATGGCGCGAATTGAACTGTGGAAGGCATCCATCGGCTGTGTATAGCGACCGCCGCCTCCGGTATAGCGCTGACCTTCTTCGTAGTCTTCGTCACGCTTGAAGAATTCCTGTTCGCCATCGAAGGCAGTCACGTAGAAATAGCCAGTGTCCTGACTGAATCCGGGTGAATACCAGTTGGTGCCACCAACGATGGGCGGGGACACCAGCACACCTTCATAGGTCGGTTCCATGCCTGGTACCCGAATCGGGCGTCCATTGACATCAAGCCCCTGAGCCCAGGTCTGTGCCGCATAGGGTTTGCCAACCAGAAAACGACCGGTCTCGCGATCGATCGTGTAGTAGAAGGCGTTGCGATTGGCCCACATCATCACCTTGCGCTGGCTGCCCTGGTAATTGATGTCAGCCAGTATTGGTACCTGGATCGAATCGTAATCGTGGACGTCGTGCGGCGTGAACTGGAAATGCCAGACCAGTTCACCTGTGTCCCCATTCAACGCCATCGCCGAATCGGAATAGAGATTGTCCCCTTCACGCACATCTCCGTTCCAGTCGGGACCCGGATTGCCGGTGCCCCAGTAAACCAGATTCAGATCCGGGTCATAGGATCCGGTAATCCAGGTGGCGGCGCCACCTGTCTTCCAGGAATCACCAGCCCAGGATTCATTACCGGGCTCACCTTCTCCGGGAATGGTATAGGTGCGCCAGACACGCTCGCCAGTGGCGGCATCATAGGCATCGATGAAGCCGCGAATTCCGAATTCACCTCCCGCTATGCCGGTGACAACCTTGTCCTTCACAATCAGTGGCGCCGCAGTCTTGCTGTAGCCGGCCTTGTAGTCGGCGACGGCGACGTTCCACAGGACATTACCCGTACGGGCGTCAAGTGCGACGAGTCGGGCATCGAGCGTGCTCATGAAAAGCGTCTCGCCGAGGATGGCGACACCGCGGTTATTACGTCCACAACAGATCAGGATGTCGTCCGGCATCTCATGGTCATAGCGCCAATAGATACCGCCGGTGCGGGCATCGACGGCAACCAGATTGCTGGGCGCCTCAGTGATAAACATGATGCCATCGACGACGAGCGGTACCGTCTCCGCGCGGTCGATGACGGGAATCTGGTAGGCCCACTTGAGTTCCAGTTCATCCACGTTGGCTGTCGTGATCTGGTTCAGGCGGCTGTAGCGCTGGCTGCTCAGTGTGCCTGAATACATCAGCCAGTTCTCCGGTTCGGCGTCGGCATTGACGAGCCGGTCCCAGGTGATGGGCGAGAAGGCAGGGGTAATTACAGTCTGGAACGGTTCTTCCTGGGCGATGACGCCAAAGCTGGTTACGGCGAGGAACAAAAATCCGATGAGACGTTGCATGCTTAATTCTCCTTGCGCAGCGAAAACAGGAAGGCGACGAGGTCATCCACTTCGCTGTCAGTCAGTGTCTGGGCGTAACTCGGCATCGTGGAGTCCTCGATGCGTTCATAGTTGGCAATCTGATTATTGGCGTAGGACCAGAGATTATCGTCTTCGTCCATGATGCGCAGGGAGAAGCTGCTCTCGTTCATGCGAAAGCCCTCCCGGGTGATTCCGTCGCGACCGGTAATGCGCAGTCGCCACCAGCGCGGTTCGACATCCTGATTCGGCATAATCAGGTCGGCGACGAGTTCTTCCGGGCTGCGACGATCGCCGACAAAGGTCAGATCCGGTCCGAGTCTGCCGCCTTTGCCGCTGATCATATGACAAGCGTTACACGCCCCCTTGCCAGTAAACAGGTCGGCGCCTGCAGCGATGGAACCTGGTAACACGATGTTAGCCGGGTCTGCACTGAGTGAATTGACGAAGGCAACGAGTTGCCAAACGAGTGTATCGGGCAGAGTTTCAGGAACAGGGAGCATCGCCGTTCCGGCAATGCCGTTGCGCAGTATATTGAAAATTCCGACGTCGGAACTGGCGCGATTGAGACGTCCGGTGAGATCTGGAGCACCGGTTTCGTCATTGCCCTTGGCATCGAAGCCATGACAGCGCGAACACTGCCGCTCGAAGTAACTGCGCCCCTGCGCAACGTCATAATCGGTGTTATAGAGGTTGCCGCCGTCTTCGGCGTTGGCAGGCAAGTTGAATGTGGTAAGACTGAGTGCTCCCAGTGCGAAGACACCTCGCCACCACGACTTTGCGTTCAAGCCCATGCTCACTCCTTTATTGTTGTTGTTCGGCGCGAGGAGCTAGTGTAACACCAGTTCGTCGGTGTGCAATGCAAACTCCCGGGGCTGCTGGTGGCGGTGTTGGTGGTGGTGTCGAGGTGGAGTAGGGGGTGATACAGGGGGAATGTAGGGGGGGGATGCAGGGATGAGAGGGCAAAAAAACCCCGGAGAACGCAGGACGTCTCCGGGGGCAATACTGCCGAGGATAGGTTAGGGATTCTGCTTCAGGTGGCAGGATCCGGGTCTGAAGAAGAATCAGAATCGGAGTCTGGATCAGGATCGTCAGAGAAGCCGTCGCCGTCGTCGTCATCATCGACTTCGCCGTCGCCGTCCTTGTCGAAATCCACCGCTTCATCGCTGACAGTGAGCCCGACAACATCGATCAGACCGAGCAATCCGCGATACCAATCGTTGATGACGAGAGGATCGCCACCTGGATTGGTCAGAATCAGACCGAGCTGATAAGTGCCGGCAGGGAGGGCGCTCACATCCACTGCGTCAAGTTCGAACAACTTCTTGCTGTCGGCGCTGGCGATACTGCTGACGGGCAAGACAACTGCATCCGAAAGCGCATTGGTTTTGGCAACGGGATCCGGTTCATCGCTTGCATCTGGATCCTCTGAATCGCTGGCCGGTTCATCGGTTGCAGTGTCATCGTCAGTTGTAGTCGGCGGTGAGAAAACGACGACATAGGCGTCGACTTGTCCGTCAGTGATGAGTTCCGCGCCACGGGCAAATCGCAAACTGATATCGAGTGGGTTGCCGGTATAGAAAATATCCTTGGCTGTGATGATGCTGCCGAAGATGCCGTCAGAGGCATTGCCTACCCCGACATTCTTGTTCTTGCCATGGCCATGGTCACTGTTATGTGCGGCATTATCGCTATTGCCTTTGCCATCACTCTGTCCCTGAGCGAGTACGCCCTGTGTCAAAACCAGTAACAGAAAACTGATGGCAAGAGCGAGTGCTGTCGTATTGATTCGTTTCATCGAATAGAACCTCCATTAATGCGTGGTGCTGAAAATCACTATACAGAAGGTAATTATGGCTGCATCGGGGAAAGCGGTTGCTTGTGATCTGTTTCACAGTCGCAGTCCTTCGGCCTGCACAAAGTGTGAACTGGTACCGTTGTCGCGAGTTTCAGATTGAGAAGGAAGAAGCTGCCTTAGGGGCAGGATTGACGCGTGCTTGCGAGGACTTTCGTGGGTGACGAAATGTCGAGCTCCAGTCAGGAGACCAAGTTTGGCCTGCGTAGTCGGAAAGCCAGCCAGGCCATCGGCAGATAGGCGATCAGGAGGTCACAGAGCACAAACCAAATCGGTGCCGGGATCATGATTGTCGCTGCGATGCCTCCCGCCAGGAATATGACGCCGATGAACAGGGTGAACAGGACCTTGTGATCTGACGCCATCGAACAGGTCACCAGTGCGCCTACCAGTGTGCCCAACGCGTGACCCAGAAAAGGAAACAGAAAATGTACTGGCGTAAAGTATTCCATGCCGGCCGCAATGCTCTGAGCATCTGACATATCAACGCTTGCGGGTGGCTCGATCATGAAGCCACCGGCAATGATGAATGTGTAGTTGACGATGGATCCGATCACGATTCCGCTAACCAGCGCAGCAATGTTTCGCATTGGATTCTTCATATCAGCACCCGACTGTGATTCTTGTTTTGCCTGCCCGGTAATCCTGGTTCTGGAACTGCCGATTCGATGCCGTCAATCAGCGGCGGTTCCAGCTTCTTGCAATCAATTTTCTTAAGACCTCAAGATCAATGTCCGCGAGTTTATTGATATAAAGGCAGGCGACACTGGTCTTGTGCTTGCCGAGTCTGGCCAACAGTGACTTGTCATGTCCTATATAGAGCGCAAGATTCGCCTTGCGCGGACTGAATCCCATGCGCAACATACGACCTTCGCTGCCATTGGCGTACTGCGTGGTGACTTCCCCGAAACCGATGATGGCTGGGCCCCACATCGCGGCGGGCTCACCGGTAACGGTTTCCATCATAGCCACCAGCGTGCGTGCATCCTGCTGTCGAGTCGCATTTGCCACAGTCGCGATGAAGTCTTCAACACTCGCACCTGTGCGCACAGTCTGTATCGTTGCCATCGGGTTCTTCCTCGTTAGCGCGCAGGCGCTCTTCAAAATTCCTTTTTCAGAGAAGCAGGAGTAGTCTTGCTTTTTTTCTGTGTGAATGGTTTCACAGTCGAGCATGATGATACTCATGTCTGAGCTGCGCAAGCGACCCTGGTGGATGAATACCCTAATGGTGTTCTGCGCGTTCATGGCCGTCGTCTATGTGCCATGGGACTTCTTCCTGAAGCCGGTGTCCCAGGATCAGGAGGTCTGGTTCGGCATAATGCTTACCGGTTGGTGGGCCAAAGCCACAGAACCCCTGCATTGGATCATCTATGCCGCCGGCGCCTGGGGTTTCTGGCATCTGCGCCAATGGATGCACCCCTGGGCTGCGCTCTATACCTTGCAGGTGGCCGCTGGCATGTTCGTGTGGAGCGTGTTTGAAGAACAGGGGCCAGGATTAATTGCGGGAGCGCTCACGGCGCTACCTTTCTTGCTGCTTGCCAGCATGTTGTGGCGCTCTCGCCCGCTCTTCCTAACTACAGCACGTCAAGGAGAACAGAATTCATGACAACGCAGTTGGAAAAATGTCATCAATTCAAGGCGTTGCATACGCAGTCCGAGGCCTGGGTTATCCCCAATCCCTGGGATGCGGGTTCGGCCAAATTATTGGCGGGTCTCGGCTTCAAGGCGCTCGCCACCACAAGCGGCGGCTTCGCTTTCACCCAGGGAAAACTGGACGGCGATGTCGGACTGGAGGCGACGCTGCAGCATTGCGCCGCGCTCAGCGCGGCCACAGAGGTGCCGATCAGTGTCGATTTTGAAGACGGTTATGCCGAAGATCTCGACACCATGGCCGCGAACATGCGCCGCCTCATTGCGACCGGCGTCGCCGGATTCTCGATCGAGGACTTCAATCGCGAGCGCAGGGAACTGTACTCTGTAGCAGAAGCCACAGCGCGCATTCGCGTCGCCGTGGCGACGATTGCCGAAAGCGGAATTCCGCTGGTGCTGACGGCGCGTGCCGAGGGCTTGCTGCGAGCGGGCAGCGACCGGGAAGAGGTGACGGAGCGTATGTTAGCTTACAGCTCAGCCGGGGCCGACGTGCTATTCGCTCCGGCGGTCAATTCACTGGAGCAGTTGGAGGCGATTACCAGTCGACTCGACAAGCCATTCAATGTGCTGGCCTCATTCATTCATGAGGCCAGCCTGAAAGAGTTGGCAGCCGCTGGTGCACAACGGGTAAGTGTGGGCGGAGCCCTGACCTGGGCCTGCCTCAATCCGCTGTTGAGTGCCAGCCGGGAAATGCTGGAGCAGGGCACATTCAGTTGGATTGGCAGGGTCGCCGCTGCCAAAGAAATCCGGAGCCTGATGGGTCTGGCGTGAGCGCTACTGGCTGGAATCCGTCGAATCGGATGGCGCAAGACGTTCAGCGCGCTTGACCCGTATTCGATTGCCGTCCAATTCAGTCTGGTTCAGGGATTTCATAGCGGCCTTGGCTGCACCGGCCTTGGGAATTTCCACGAAGCCAAAACCTTTCGAAAGCCCTGTCACCGGATCCATAACCAGGTGGCAGGATTGCAAGGTGCCGAAGGGTTCGAACAGACGGCGCAGACTGGCTTCGGTCGTCGTGCGGGCAAGATTTCGAATTAGCAATTTCATGGTCACGCAGACTAGCACAATCGGGTTCTGCTGTCGCACAAGGTCTTTCGATGCTAGGTGTCGCGTTGCCGATCTGGGTGCAGTGTGTAGATAAACGTCTCAACTTTGATGCCGTCCGGGAGAGTCGCCTGGGTGATACTGCGCTGGTAGGCGGCACCTTCGTACTCGTCGAGTGACGCCCAGAGTGATGGCAACACGCCCGAGGTCAGCAGCATCCCGGGAATTTCCGTGCCGGTGTCATCCAATATCACCGCCGGAAATCCCACACTATGACCCCATCCATTCGCGTCGATGAAGCCGCGCACGGAAGCGGGCTGCCACGTGCCTGCTGCCGGCTCCAGCAGATGGGCGTACTCGCGCCCGGGCATCAGACTGCCGTACGTGAACAGGCGGATGGTCACGGCAACTTCCAGCGAGTCATCGACTAGTTCTCATTGGGCAGGAACGAATAGCGTTCCGCATACTCGAGCATCTGTGCCATGAAGTCGTCAGGATATTCGACGCGCACATTGCTCACGACGCCATTGGCATCGTCGGCTACGATGCGCGGATTGATGAAGCCGGAATAGGGAGCGACATCGAGCGCTGAGAATCGCTCCAGCACTTCTGCATGCAACTCGGTATCGACCTGCGTCCCGTAATTTTCGACGAGGTCGCGGCCTGCCGCAAAATCGCCTTCCGATGTGATGCGCTGAATCTCTCGCAACAGATCCCCAAACAGGGTCTGCAGTCTGTCGTAATCATTGATGACGAAATAGGTTTTACCATCGCGAACCACACGCTCGATGACATTATCTGCGAGGCCGTGTTCATACACCCATTGCGCTATCATCTGCCGATCGCGCATGTGCGCCTCTTCCACCAGCTCGCCCGGCTGCAGGCGGCGGAGTTGTGTCATCAAGCCGTTACGGATGAAACCATCATACTGCGAGCGGCCCACATCGAGATTATCCATGACGCCAATCTCGACCAGCATTGGGCTCATTGAATAATACAGGGCGACGAGGTCGGCGCGGGCTTCTTCGAGCGTGCTGGCGTATTGGCGCAGGGTTTCTGAAGGAGCGCCAACGCCGGGGTTGATCTTGCCTGAAGCATGACCGATGACTTCATGCATGTCAGTGTGGAGATTGTCGGCCTGCTCTGCATAAGCGAGTGTGCGGGCAACCTCGGCTTCGGAATAGGCAAACTCGTCCAGCATTTTGCTGGGTGAGGAATTGTAGGCGGCGACGATGTTGGAAAGATTCACCGATTTGGATCCGTGTTCCGCTCTGATCCAGTTCGCATTCGGCAAATTAATGCCGATCGGTGTGGATGGGGATGAATCGCCCGACTCCATGACCACAGTAATTGCCTTGCCGTCAATGCCGACCACATTGGTTTTCTTGTGATTCGCGGATGTCGGTGAATTGTCTTCAAACCATTGTGCCCGTTCACCGATGGCGCTGATTCGCTTGGTGGTTTCATTATCGCGGAAGGCGATCACTGATTCGAATGAACCACGCATGCCGAGTGGGTCATTATAGGTCTCGATAAAACCAATGATAGCGTCGACTTCGGATGTAGTGTCAGCTAACCAGGCAATGTTATAGGCATCGAAATCGGCGAGATCACCGGTGCGGTAGTAGTGTACGAGCAGTTCCATTGCCTGTTTCTGTTTGTCATTTTCTGCAACACCAATCGCGCGCTCCAGCCAGTAGACAACCTGTTCGAGAGCCTCACCGTACATGCCATCGATGCGCCATACCCGCTCGGAGATCTCGCCATTGACTTTGACAAGTTTGGAATTCAGCCCGTAGGACACTGGCGTAGGGTCATTGCGGTCAATCTTGGCAGCATAGAAATCGAGAACTTCCTGTTCGGTAACGCCCTCATAGAAATTGACGGCTGAATTTACCACCTTGTCGATGCCATCGGCGGTATCGACTTTTTTGGGCGCGATCGTCGGATCGAACAGGATCGGCGTCAATTCGGTAAGCAATTGCCTTACCGTTTGGCCATCGCGCACAGGGAACGACGCTAAAGGGATGGAGGTATTGACGAGTTCTGCGAAATATTCAGCCGAGAATCCGGGGACTAGTTTCAGGTTGGAGTAGTTGTGATGAATGCCATTGGAAAACCAGACTTGTTTGACATAGGTGACAAACTCGCCAAATTGTTCGGTGTCCCGCGCCCCGGGATAATGTTTGATGATTTCCTCAAGCGTCCGTCGGATGCGCAGGTTATGTTTGTAGTTTTGATCGTACATGATGTCCCGACCTGACAATCCCGCCTGGGACAAATAATACAAGAGCTCCTTCTGTTGGCTCGTGAGCGCGTCAAAGCCAGGCACCTGATAGCGCAGGATTCGGCGATCGGCGAACCGATCTGCCTCATACACAAAGTTATCCGTGGTACCGGCTTCAGACGTGATAGCGTGCTCGCCAGCAGCGCTTGTCGTATCGGCGGTTGATTCCGGAGTGCCGGCAACCGGTTCCGGATCGCTGCATGCTACCAGCAGCATCAGGCTCACACCGGTCAGCAAACCTTGCAGTAGGTGGCGCGGAGCTCGTAAGGACAGCGCTCTAAAATTAAGGATAAACATGGAAAAACTCCTTATTCGGGGCTGAGTTTGCTTCAGCGATCCGCAATTTTAACCGCTCTGACCGCGATTTCAATGACAGCCGGAATGCGGCCACTGCTTAATCCGTGCTATCGCACCGTCAGGCTTCGCGCTAGAATTTCGTTGCGTAACGCGCCGCGCAGTCTGCTTCTATTGGCCCAATAGTCTGTCGTTGCTGTCCTGCGGCTACTGCGCGGTCGGTCGGCACCATTGCCACACTCAATTCAGCCTGTTCCAGAGGATTACAATGTCTATTTCCATGTACGAATTTTCAATTCCAGTCTTTGTTCGCTACCTGAACAATCTGTCAGCCATTCTCACCAAAGCGGCAGCCTATGCCGCTGACAAACAGATTCAGGAGAGTGTGCTCATCACCGACCGCTTGTACCCCAATATGTTCCCTCTGGCACGGCAGATCCAGATTGCCTGCGATGTCGTCAAGGGTGCGGGTGCCCGTCTGAGTGGCATGGAAGCGCCGAAATACGAAGACAATGAAGCTACGTTTGATGAATTGCAAACCCGCATTACGAACACGATAGCCTTTCTTCAGTCGGTCCCGGCAGACAAGATCAACGGCACGGAAGACAAGGAGATTGTTCTGCAGGCCGGCCCCAATGAATTCAAGTTCAAAGGCAGTGATTATCTCAAACTGTGGGCCTTGCCAAATCTGTATTTCCACGTCACGACTACCTACAACATCCTGCGCCACAACGGACTCGACATTGGCAAGATGGATTTTCTCGGCGCGCCGTAGCCGGGTTCCGCATGGCGCTCAAGCCGACCATCTACAAGCTGAAGATCGCGCTCAGTGACCTCGACCGGGAGTATTACGACAATCTGAACCTGACGATTGCCCAACACCCGTCAGAGACACTTGAGCGCATGATGGTGCGTGCCCTGGCTTATTGTTGCAATGCCGGGCCGCGTCTGGAATTTTGCAAGGGGCTCAGCGATAACGATGAGCCGGATCTCTGGGAGCATACACTGGACGGCAGAATCGCACTCTGGATCGAGGTCGGCGAGCCGTCAATGGAGCGCATCAAGAAGGCGTGTACGCTGGCGAACCAGGTTCGGGTGTACTGCTTCAACACGAAGGCAGGGACCTGGTGGGATCAAAACCAGGAGCGACTTGCGATGTTGGGGGCGGGCATCTACCGGCTGCGCTGGGACCGGGTGCAGGCGCTGGCCAACCAGGTGCAGCGGACGATGGACATGTCGGTCACAATTAGTGGCGATTCCCTCTTCGTGGCAATGGAACGGGGCGAGGTCGAAGTGCCGTTGGAGACCCTGCTCGATTAGGTGAAGTCGATCAGTCGTCTAATAGCGCAGGGTTAAAGACAACGATTTGCGGGCACACGTGTTCACTCGAATCGAAGGCATCCTGTTCCCACAATGACCCTTCATCCTCAAGCGCATCCGCACAACGATAAAGAAAAGACGCCAATTCCCGCAGGCTCTGGGGCTCACCAACGAGGGTGAGCGCACCCAGCAATTCCATGCCTGCATCTTCTTTCTCTGCACAGCCAAATAGTTTCATAGTTTCCGCTCTCTCGTTGCAATGATTGGCCGGGTTTCAGCCGACCACGACAGCGACTTCATGTCTTGCGGTGGCCGGTGTAAACGCGTCGCGCAGTATCCGGTGGCATCGGTCCGGATGCAAGTGATTCGGCGGCCTACTGACCCGGATTTGCGAAATCGAAACAGGTATAGCCCGCAGCATGTGTCCAGAAGGCGCGAAACTCATCGGCTCGAGAAGCCGCAGAGAAGCCTAGCGGAAGTCGGAACGGGAAACAAGCGCAGTCACGACCGCTTTATTTCGCATCTCCCAAAAGAGTCACACCGGACCCCCTTGTCGGGAATCCGGTGTGTCTTGGCAATAATTTGGTGCGGAAAATTTGCTGCTGTGCAGCGAAAATCAGAACGTGCCGTTGATCTTCAATGAGACGACTCGACCTGATCCGCCGCACTGATATTCGATCTCTTCAAGGATGTTGGCGCTAATGCGTCCGACGTAGCGCTGACGATCACGACACTGTTGATTGTCGGTCGCATTGCGTGCATCGAAACGGAAAGTCGTGCCGCCTAAGGCGACGAATTCGACGAATGCATTGACCATTGGATCGCCGGAAGTTGCTTCAATGTCGTCGATGTCATAACGTTTGATATTGCCATCGAATCGATTATTCCAGCTCGCACCATAGTTCATGTTGAACCGCGGAACGTCGTGCCTGAAACCGAGTTCCAGTCGGCCGCGCTCATAATTCATAAAACGGCGCGTGATACCGAGGAACGGGTCCTTGATTGCGGAATCGCGTACCTGCAATCTTGAGGTGACAAGCAGGTTCGGCATATCAAACATCTTCATGCGAATAGCAGAATTGAGTCGCAGGATCCACATGTCGCCATCGCCGATATTGCCATTCGCCGAGGCTATATCGGTCTCGGAAGTCGACACATCAATGCGCTCAATCTTGTCGTAGTGTTCCATGTACATGATGCCGCCGTCGATGACGCCTACATCATTGGGCAAACGATACTCGGCATTGAGATCCACCCGCAGGAAGGTCTCCGGTTCGAGGTTGGCATTACCGGCCTGCGTATTCGAGTCATTATCATTGTTGTCCGTAGCCGCAACAAAGTCTTCAAAACTTAACTGGCGCACACTCTTCTCAATTACAGATCGTAACTGAAAGGCATTGGTGACATTGAAACGGTAATCAATTTTCGGTTTCAGGAACTGGAAGTCACGTTGATTATAGAGGTCACCTGTTTGAGTGATCTCAGAAGTCTCCCATACCAGCGTGCTCTCCAGTGACATGCGTGGATTCAATTGCCAGTTGTGCACGGCAAAAGGTTCGTAGCGGATCTCTTCCACCTTGGAATTGGCGTTGGACACCGAGACAGGAACCAGTCCACCGTAATCCGCTGATGGAATACCGCTGGCCGTGGAGGTGCCCAGTCGCAATTTGGAATCGAGTATGGTCTGCGCGCGTTCGATACCGAGTTCGAGATCCTGGCCTTCAAAAACACCGAGGGTATAGGAGCCGCGAACGATGCGTTCCTTGGAGACACTGGCCGCATCGAGGAACAGGTTCTTTGTCTCAGTGTTATCACTATTCAGGCGATAGCGCTCGCGGGTGCTGGCTTCGTTGTTCTCGTTGCTAATACCGAGAATCTTGAAGCGGTTGCCGTTGGCCCACTTGTATTCGTAGTCGCCACCTATTTCCCAATTGTCGCGTTCGCCCGGAACGTCTTCCCGTTCACGGGTTACCGTGAGGGCATTGTTACGCAAATTCGTGGTACTGCGCGTGACTTCAGTGGGGTTGTCATTCTCGGCATAGAGTCCATTGATGCGCGCGCTGCTGTGGTCATTGATTTCATAGGTCAGGTTCGTGGAGAACTGATAGGTTGTCTGCTCCCGAATGCGCTCTTCACGAATCAGGTCATTCGGTGAGAAGTCGCCGAGAATACTCTCCTCGCGGCTGACGTAGTGATCGTAGCGAGGTTCTGCAATCGCGCTGAACAAGTAGTTCAAGCTGCCAGCCTGCCCGCTGAAGGCCAGTGAGCCGCCCGGCTGAGTCTTGGAGTCGGCATAGCGATCCATATTGACTTCATAGGACAGGCTGCTGTTGGAGAGTTCCTCGAACAGCACGACATTCACGATCTGGCTGCTACCGCGGACATCCAGGGTGCCAGAGGTCCCGCGAATCAACTCGATGTGGTCAACCTGGTCGGCGGTGATGCGATCCAGCATGCTGCGGGTTTCGTTGTTCTTGCCTGCAGTGCGCTTGCCATTAACGAGGATCTGGTCGCCACCGCCACTGCCGAGACCGCGACCTCCGCGGCCAGGATTGCCACCGCCACCACCGCCGCCCGGGCCACCCCCATTGCCAGTGACGTTGCCGATACCTGGTATGCGGTCGACCATATCCTGGGCGGTTACCGGGGCATATTCGGCAAAATAGGAGGCCGGGTAGATAACGGTTGAATCGCCTTCTGCACTATCCTGTGCCAGAGCCGGGATGGCAAAGCTCGCCGCAATTACGCAGCTACCGAGATTCCGAAGCAGTCGGGTCGAAGATGTCATGATGTATCCTGTGTCGTGGGCTAGGGCTGATTTTTTCGCAATTCTATAGGAATCATGGATTTACAGTTGTTACAAATTGTCGGCTGCAGCCTACGAAACCCTAGCGCTGACAGGCCTTAACTGTGGGCCGGAATGCGGGTCTGGATGTCAGAGATTGCGGCGATACAGGTCGAACAGCCGTTCCCAGTGGCGCTCGGCGGCAGGCTTGTCGTATTTACCTTGTCGTTGCGGGAACACGAATCCATGTTCAGTGCCCGGATACCACTCGACACGGGCTCTGATGTTCAGGGTGCCAAGGTAGGCCTGCAACTGATCGACCATGGTTTTCGGTGCATAGACATCGGTTTCGGCACACCCGAAATACATTTCACCGGTGATCTTGTCTGCCGTGAGGTGCGGGGAATCCGGCGCTTCTGTCAGCAGGCGCACGCCGTGCAGCGAAGCACTCGCTGCGATGCGATCTGGAAAGGCTGCAGCAGCGGCGAAGGCAAACGGACCGCTCATGCAATATCCGACGCAACCAACCTTGCCCTTACGTGCTGCGTCGTCAGTGGCGGCAAACTGCAACAGGGCGGCGATATCCTCACAGACCATGGCATTGGTCAGTGAATCCATATGCGAGAACATTTCTTCACGGTTCGAGTTTTCGATGCGGTACTCTCGCACTCGCCGGTAATAGAGATTCGGTAGCATCACATAATAGCCGGCGGTGCTGAGGCGGCGCGCCATATCATGTAGTTCTTCGCGCTTGCCGGGGGCGTCCATCAGAAACAGAATGACGGGATGGGGGCCGCCTGCTTCGGGATGGGTTATAAAAGTATTCATCGGCCCATCGGCGGTGATGATGTCGGGTTCACGTTCTCGCATTCGATTCGCCTTATTGCGTCCGGGATCAGCTGAGTCTTATACGATGTGTCCAACCCAACGCCCGGCAAGCATCACACCGGACCACAGGAACAGGGACAGACCCCCGATCACCTTCAGTTGGGTTGGTGTGGCTCGGGCGGTGTCCCATTCTGCAATGTGCTTGTACACGCGGAAATGGAAGTACGCCATGTTCAGTCCCGCCAGCATGAGTAATACCAGCTTCCACTGAAACGCAGGGTTCACGACGTGAGAGGCGGCTCGAGTGATGAACATGCCGAGTCCGGTAATCGTCGCCAGTACAAAAGCTCCCCACGACCAGGGCACCAGTTCACGGGACAGGGTCGAGATCGAATAACGTCGTGCCGCGAGTCCAAGGAGTCGCAGATCGACTGTTAGAATCGAGCCTACGACCATCGCCGCAGCGATGACATGAATCGATTCCAGAAAGGGAAACCAGGAGGTGCCACCGATTTCCCAGGACAGTGGCCAGTTCTCAATATCAATCCAGATTGGTGAGTGCAGAAATTCCATCATGCAGTCCAGGGCAGTGACAATGAATTGAGGAGAGCTTCAGCCGGAAAATAGATGTACTCGGAATAGGCGATCCAGCGGCCCGCCATCGCGACCATAATCCACAAGCCAAGCGAAAGCAGGGCGATGCCACGTGCGGCCCACAGCCGCTGTGAATTCAGCTCCCAGTAATCCTGTTGGGTCTTGCTCAGCAAATGGAAGAACAGCGTAAGCAGAATCGCCGGAATCAGGAAGCTCAGCTTCCAGCCGAAAATCGGATTATTGAAGTAGCGATTCGGGCGGGCAAACAGAAAAAAGCCGCCAGAGATGAAATTTGTTACGAGGGCAATCCAGGTCCAGGGCAGCAGCCGTTCGATCATTTCACTGATTTTCTGGGAGCGCACGGCGAGACCGAGTATGCGCAGGTCCAGCATCACCACCGTTCCCATGACGACGGCGATGCCGAGCAGGTGCACGGTCTGGATTATGGGTGGAAACCCGGGAATTTCCCGCAGCGCCCACAGCGCGAACGTTTGTAGCGAGCTGCCATCTATCAGCCCGCCGAGATTTGTCAGGAATGCCGGCACCGGGTCTCCCTCTTGTTATTGTTGATCTTTCCGGGTCTGTACAGGTTTTCGGCTACAAATGCTTATCCGTTACTGCGCCTTCCGAGGCCGAAGTTACCACCGAGGCGTATTTTGCGAGCACGCCGCGTCGATAACGCGGCGCAGGTTTCTGCCACGCGCTGAGGCGTTCGGCAATTTCGGCGTCGCTCAACTCGAGTGTGACGAGGTTGTTCTCCGCGTCGATCGAAATCGGGTCACCATCGCGGACGATCGCGATCGGGCCGCCTTCGCTCGCCTCCGGGGTGACGTGACCAACTACGAAGCCATGGGAACCCCCGGAGAAGCGCCCGTCTGTGATCAGCGCGACGTCCTTGCCGAGCCCACGTCCCATGATAGCCGAGGTTGGGCTCAGCATCTCGCGCATGCCAGGCGCGCCACGCGGACCCTCGTAGCGAATCACGAGCACATCACCTTTACCAACCGACCCCTCGAGCACGCCCTTCAGGCAGTCCTCCTCAGATTCGAACACGCGCGCTGTGCCCTTGAACGTCAGGCCCTCCTTTCCGGTGATCTTGGCGACGGCTCCGCCAGGGGCAAGATTTCCTTTTAAAATAACAAGATGGCTATCTTTCTTAATAGGATTGTTCAATGGTCGAATGATGTCTTGTCCAGCCGGGTAGGGAGCGACGTTCGCGAGGTTTTCCGCCAGCGTCTTGCCGGTAACGGTGAGACAGGAGCCATCGAGCATGCCGGCGTCCAGCATCGTCTTCATCAGGGGCTGGATGCCACCGATCTTGATCAGCTCTGACATCAGGTACTTGCCGCTGGGCTTGAGGTCCGCCAGCATGGGCACGGTGGCGCCGATCCTGTTGAAATCGTCCAGCTCCAGTTCCACGCCGATCGTATGGGCCATGGCCAGCAGGTGCAGCACGGCATTGGTGGAGCCGCCGAGGGCGATCGTTACCTTGAGGGCGTTCTCGAAGGCGGCCCGGGTCATGATGTCGCTGGGCTTAATGTCATGCTCCAGCAGGTGCATGATGGCCTCGCCGGCGCTGATGCAGTCGTTTTCCTTCTCGGCGCTGATGGCATCCTGGGCCGAGCTGTTGGGCAGGCTCATGCCCATGGCCTCGATCGCAGACGCCATGGTGTTCGCGGTGTACATGCCGCCGCAGGAACCGGGGCCGGGAATCGCCGTGTCCTCGATCTGCTTCAGCTCGATATCGGAGACCTTGCCCGCCGCGTGGCCGCCCACGGCCTCGAACACGGATACCACGTTCGTGTGGTTGGGGCCGGGCTGGATCGTGCCCCCATAGATGAAGATAGAAGGGCGATTCAGCCGCGCCATGCCCATCATCAGGCCAGGCATGTTCTTGTCG
>JALRBQ010000060.1 GCA_023257655.1 Pseudomonadales bacterium | reverse complement strand
GAGTTGATCGTCACTCATCGCGTGATAGACGAACAGGCGTGGCAGGTAGAACAAGCCGGCGAACCAGCAAATCACTGCACTGATATGAAAGGCTTTGACCCAAAGCATGCTGCGTTCCTGTGCGCTTTTGTATTTGGAAACGAGAAATTATCACAGCTCCCCATGGATGTCTTGAGGGCGACATATTTTGAGCTAAGCCTTTGATTTTACGTGACGAATTTCGTCATTGATTGCAATCCACACGCCGAAGTGTAAGATACCCGGTCCGGCTCGGGGGCCGGCTGGCAGTCGCCGTCCGGCTGTCGTCACAAATCATCGCAAGAACTACAGGAAGGAACAGGTGTGATCAGGATCGGAATCGTTGGAGCTACAGGGTATACCGGCGTCGAATTATTGCGATTGCTGGCACCGCGTGCGGACGTCGAAATTGCTGTGGTCACCTCCCGTGAATTGCAAGGCGTGCCTGTACACCGTCATTTCCCGAATCTCCGGGGCCATCTGGATATCGCTTTCTCAGCCCCGGATGCGGCCGAACTCGGGACCTGTGATGTGGTCTTTTTTGCGACGCCTCACGCCGTTGCCATGCAGAGTGTAAAGCCCTTGCTGGACCAAGGGGTTCGCGTCATCGACTTGTCGGCGGATTTTCGCATCAAGGACATTCCCTTGTGGGAGCAGTGGTACAAGACTCCCCATACTGCGGCTGACCTGGTCGCAGAAGCTGTGTATGGCTTGCCGGAAGTGAATCGCGACGCAATCAAGACGGCGCGCCTCATCGCTGTGCCAGGTTGTTATCCTACGGCGATTCAGCTCGGGTTCCTGCCATTGCTGGAGGAAGGGCTGGTCGATACACAACATCTCATCGCTGACGCCAAGTCTGGAGTCAGCGGCGCCGGGCGCAAGGCTGTTGAAGATTTCTTGTTGTGCGAGGCTACCGAATCCATCAAGGCCTACGGCATAACGGGTCATCGACATCACCCGGAAATCTGTCAGGGCTTGCAGCAGGCCACCCTTGATCCAGTGAAACTGACATTCATACCGCATTTGACGCCGATGGTGCGAGGCATTCTCGCAACGCTGTATGCACCGGTGAAAAAAGGGGTCAGTGTTTCCCAGCCGCAGCTTCAGAGTGTGTTCGAGGCACGTTATGCTGAGGAGCCTTTCGTTGATGTTCTGCCGCCTGGATTATGGCCGGCGACGCGCAATGTGAAGGGCTCCAATCGTTGCGAGATCGCGGTAAGTTACAACGTCGAAACCAATATGATCGTGGTTTTGGCTGCTGAAGATAATCTGGTGAAAGGCGCTTCCGGTCAGGCCATACAAAACATGAACCTGATGTTCGGGCTTGCCGAGACGGCGGGTCTGCAAACGGTCGCCCTGTTGCCATGAAAATAAACCCTCTGTACCGAGGTCGAGTCTATGCCTAATGTCGTCAAGGGCAGCAAACAGGAGAAGATGGTGGTGGTGCCCTATCGGCCACGACGTCGCCTGTTGATCACTGTAGCCTGGCTGGCAGGGATGGGTGCGAGTGCTGCTGCCGGACTCTTCTACGGGTATTTTGAAACGTTTCGTACAGAACAAATCGCGCAGGCCGAGCGACAGCGATTGACGGATGAGCTTGCCAACGTGCAACAGGAAAATGCCGATTTACGCCGACAGGTGGCGATACTTGATACCACGAGTGTGATGGACAAGCGCGCAACAGAAGAAGTGCAGTCTACAATTCGGGGATTGCGCGACCGGGTGGCCTTGCTTGAACAGGACATTGTGTTCTATCGGCAAGTGGTATCGGATGAGACCGAGTCTACCGGCTTGACGATCGGCCAATTTGACATCAGCGCCACGAACGAGCCGCGTACGTTTCGCTACAAGCTCGTATTGCGTCAGAAGGATGCCGACGGCGATACTTATTTGATGGGGCACGTAAACGTCAATCTGGTGGGCAAACAGGGTGATTCTCAGGTGATCTTGCCCCTGCGTGATGTGTCTGAAAATATCCGTGATCTCGACATCCGGTTGCGATTCAAGTTCTTCCAGAGTATAGAAGGAGAGCTTGAGCTTCCGGAAGGCTTCGTGCCCGAGCGCATACAGATCGCTGCGGTAGCAGCCGAGCCGGTGGCGAAGAGCATCGATCAGAATTTTAGTTGGGTGGTTGAAGGAGAATAGGACTATGTTCAGGAAATCGGGTGATGACAAACTGGCGGATGGTTCCGCTCATACCCTGATCTCGCGCACAACCGAAATCGTTGGCGATATTCATTTCAATGGGGAATTGATCATCGAGGGGCGCGTCAAGGGCAACATCTATGCCGATGATGAATCAAAGGCGCTGATTCGGGTTGCCGAGAAAGGTGCTGTCGAGGGCGAGATTTGTGTTCCCACAGCGGTCATCAATGGGCTAGTACAAGGTGATGTGCGCTCGTCCAAGCATCTCGAATTGGCCGCCAAGGCGGTGGTAGTTGGCAATGTCTACTACAATCTGATCGAGATGGTGATGGGCTCTGAGGTGAACGGCAATCTATTACATATCAGTACCAGTCAGTCGGAAGCGAAGCGGTTATTGGCTGACAAAAAGAAGCTGCCCTTCGACAAACAACTGATTGAAAATTCCTGACTCAGCCCCCATAATAATTGAGCGTTTTACTCGGGTATTGCGATTTACACGGGTTTAACCGAAAATTCTTCCATTCACTTAACCGAGCAGCGACCGAGAATCTCATGTCTGCAGTCCAAACCCAGGAACCCGTAATCATGTCGTTAACCGACAACGCGGCGCATAAGGTGCAGAACCTGATCGCGGAAGAGGGCAACGATAATCTGAAACTGCGTGTGTTTGTCACAGGTGGTGGTTGTTCGGGATTTCAGTACGGGTTTTCCTTCGACGAAGAAGTCAGCGAGGATGACACGGTAATCCAGAACAAGGGAGCCAGTTTGCTGGTGGATCCGCTGAGCTATCAATATCTCGTGGGAGCTAAGATTGATTATGTGGAAGGGCTCGAAGGTTCGCGTTTCGTCGTCGACAACCCGATGGCTACCGCAACCTGCGGCTGTGGTTCATCCTTCTCGATCTAGCCCGGATTCGCTTCAGACGCGGTAGATACCGCCAAGAATGATTGGCTCACTGGCGCCTGTCAGTGCAGATGTATCAATCGGCTTGCCTTCGAAAGTCTGTTTTGCCATCCACGCGAAAGCCGCCGCTTCCACCCAATCCGGATCCACTCCCAACGCCGCCGTACTCGCTACTGCTACCTCTCCCAACAGGGTTTGCAGACGCTGCATGAGTGCGCCATTCGCTGCGCCGCCACCGCAAACGTAAACTTCGTCAGCATGGGCGGCCGATCGAATCGCCCGAGCAATGCTCTGCGCCGTCAGTTCCAGCAGGCTCGCCTGCACATCAGCTGCACGCGGCGGCGCCTTCAGTTGTTTCAGCTTCGTTTCCAGCCAGGCTGCGTTAAATAACTCCCTTCCGGTGCTCTTGGGAGGGAGGAGCGCAAAATACGGCTCATCCAAAAACAACTCCACCAATTCTGCATCGACTGAGCCCGAGGCGGCCCAGTTGCCATCCTTGTCGAAAGTCTTGTGCAAATGCTGTTCGACCCAGAAATCCATCAACACATTGCCGGGACCAGTATCGAAGGCGAGACACCCGTCAGCGGTATCGAGCACGGTGATGTTTGAGATGCCGCCGATGTTGAGTATTACTCGAGTGCATGTCGGCGAGCGAAAGCAGTTGCGATGCAGCAGGGGCGCCAAGGGTGCGCCTTCTCCGCCGACTGCCATGTCGCGACGACGAAAATCGGCGACCGTAGTGATGCCGGTTAATTGCGCGATCGTGTTTGGATCGCCAAGTTGAAGCGTAAAAGGAAATTCGGCAGAGGGGTCATGAAACACAGTTTGACCGTGACTGCCGATTGCGGTGATGTCTGAGGCCTTTAGGCCCGTCTGATGTAACAGCGTCGTGACGCTGTTGGCAAACACGCGGCCAATTTCAATATCCACCTGTCCGTACAAATGCATATCGATGCAAGTGCCCTGACAAAGCCGCAGGATCTTCGCGCGCAGCTCAGGTGTCATTGCCTGGAAAATTGTCGAGACTACCTTGGGAACATCCTGCGTGAACTGCACGAGAGCACAATCAACGCCATCCACGCTGGTACCTGATATCAGCCCGATGTAGTAGTTGGAATCCGACATCTTGCTCAATCCGCGCTGGGCTGGCTAACAATAATGAATCGCGAATCGTTGAGAGAAGAGAAATGCTGTAACAGGTCCGCAGTCTGGGTGCGGAAACGATCCATTTCGGCCGGCTCGATAGACACTGCCTGCGGCAGCTTGTCGTGAATGGTGCGTGGATTCTGGTGGACACCATTCATCAGGAACTCGTAGTGCAGGTGGGAGGCAGTGGCGCTGCCTGTGGCTCCGACGTAGCCGATGATGTCACCCTGACGTACCTTGACCCCGCGCTTGATGCCCTGTCCGTAGCGTGACAGATGCGCATACTTCGTCTCGAATCCACCGCTGTGCTGGATAACAACCAGATTACCGAAGGAGCCGTTGCGCGAGGCGCGAGTGACGCGACCATCTGCAGTGGCATGAATGGGAGTTCCCGTCGGCGCGGCGTAATCCGTCCCTTTATGGGCGCGAATCGTGTTCAGAATGGGATGCATACGCCGCGGATTGAAATTGGAACTGATGCGGAACACATCGATTGGATTGCGCAGGAAGGCCTTGCGCATGCTCTCGCCATCGGGGCTGAAATAGCCGACGTCACCTTCCTCATTCGTGTAACGCACCGCGATGTATTTTCTGCCCTGATTCACAAATTCGGAGGCAAGAATTTCTCCGGTACCGATGTATTCGCCGTCCAGATATTTTTCTTCATAAAGGATGCTGAACTCATCTCCCTGTCGCGGGTCTTGTACGAAATCGATGACGCCGCCGAAGATGTTTGCCATCTCCATGATTGTCACCGCAGGAATCTGTTCCCGCTGGCCGGCCATAAACAGGCTGTCTGCGATGGTGCCAACTTTGAAGGTTTCGCGTACTTCCGGCAGTTTGAGAATTGGCTGCACTTCGTACTTGTCTTCATGCAGGGTAAAGACATAGCCCTCCAGCGGAGACTTGAGAACGCGGAGTTGTTCCAGCCCGCCGCCATCGGGAATCATGAAATCCAGTTTGTACCCGGGATAGAGGCGATTGAGAATCTTGGCTTCATCACTCGAGTTCAGTACGCGAAACAGGTCCTGATTTGACAGGCCCACTTTTGTGAAGATGGCGGATAGATTATCGCCGGTCTTCACCTCGACATTTTGCCAGCTGGACTCCTGGGTAAGATCGATGCCGGAATCGGCATCTACGACATAATCGGCCAGATTGACTGAGGCGACCGGAGCAAGGTCCACAGGCTGGGCGACAACTTCAACAGTCGGTTCTATGACCGGTTCCTCGACAGGGTCTGGCCAGAGTACCAGAACCGAAGTCAGCAGGACGAGGCCACCCGCGAGATAGAGATGCTCTCGGGGGTAGTGCCTGCGAATGATCAGGTTTATGTACTCAGCCAATTTCATAACTGCTATGACCACAGTGTCGTCGTTATGTTGCGTTGTTCTGTTGCCTATTTATGCAGCAGAGGCGCGAGTTTAAAACAACAGGCACAAGTTTTCCCAGACGTATTTCCGTTAGAATCGTCTTGGGGCTCTCCAGTTCGGCTCCAAATCCGTGCCAAATTGGCTGCAAGCAGCCCTCACAGCGGGCCCGGAGCCGCTCAGGATTGGGTGTATGCCCGTTCCTGTTAGTGTAGAATCTGCGCTTTTTACCATGTTCAAAAGCGCCAGGTCTTCCAACTGGGTCGCCTATTCCGACCTTTTTCTTAGTTTTGTGAACCAGAGTCAGTAGTCCCATGCCAGACAGCCCCACCGACATCATCGCCGAATTAACCCATCGAGAGCTCATTGCTCAACTCGCTGGCGGAGACGAGCTTGGCGCCCACCTGAAGGCGGCTGGACGCACGGTTTATGCGGGTTTTGACCCGACTGCCGAGAGTCTGCATATAGGCAGTCTGGTGCCTTTGTTGGCGTTGAAACGCTTCCAGATGGCGGGGCATCAGCCTATTGCCCTGGTTGGAGGGGCTACCGGACTTATTGGGGACCCGAGCTTCAAGTCCGCCGAACGGCAACTTAATTCGGCCGATATCGTGGCTGGTTGGGTCGAGCGTCTGAAACCTCAGCTGAGCCAGTTTCTGGACTTCGATAAAGGTAAAAATTCTGCCCTGCTCGTGAATAACCTGGATTGGACCCAGGGCGTGGATATGCTGAGTTTCCTGCGGGATATCGGCAAGCACTTCTCGATCAACGCCATGATCCAGAAGGAGTCCGTCAAGCAGCGGATTGACCGGGAAGGCGAAGGTATATCCTACACCGAATTCAGCTACATGATCCTGCAGTCCTACGATTTCGCCCAGTTGCACAAACGGTTCGGTTGTACCGTTCAGATCGGTGGCAGCGACCAGTGGGGCAATATCACCGGCGGTATCGATCTGACGCGGCGCCTGCACCAGGCCCAGGTATACGGGC
>JALRBQ010000057.1 GCA_023257655.1 Pseudomonadales bacterium | reverse complement strand
AATTGAGACCTTTGGTGCCTCTAGAGGGCGGCAGATTTGCTACCTCTGATTTAAACGATTTATATAGAAGAGTAATCAATCGAAATAATAGATTAAAAAGATTATTAGATCTTAGAGCTCCTGACATTATCGTAAGAAATGAAAAAAGAATGCTTCAAGAGTCGGTTGATGCTTTATTTGATAACGGTAGAAGAGGCAGAGTTATTACTAGCACCAATAAAAGACCACTTAAATCTTTATCTGAGATGTTAAAAGGTAAGCAGGGAAGATTTAGGCAAAACTTATTAGGTAAAAGAGTTGACTATTCTGGAAGGTCAGTAATTGTTGTTGGCCCAGAGCTGATGTTACATCAATGCGGTCTCCCTAAAAAAATGGCATTAGAGCTATTTAAACCTTTTATATACAACAAATTAGAATCTTATGGTTTTGCCTCAACGCTTAAATCAGCAAGAAAAATGGTTGAAACTGAAAGACCTGAAGTTTGGGATATTTTAGATGAAGTAATTCGTGAACACCCAGTTCTTCTTAACAGAGCACCCACTCTTCACAGGTTAGGTATCCAAGCCTTCGAACCTGTTCTGATTGAAGGTAAAGCAATACAACTTCACCCATTAGTCTGTACCGCTTTCAATGCAGATTTTGATGGTGATCAAGAGTTCAAGTTTTATGGTTAACGAAATCTTATCGAACTGGGGTTGCAGTCGACGTCAGGCAGTAGCAAATTCATGACAAGTCAGACTGAAGGGTGCTAAGAACGCTTATGACACTTGCCACCACACCCGATCAGGCCGGCCACGCCAGCTCAACTCGACAGACAGCCCTGCGCACGCTGGAGCTGGAGCGTCATGGCATCGCCGCCTTGGAAGCCGAGCTGAAACGTAACGACGAGGAGGGGCTCGCCGCCCAGTTCGGTCGCGCGGTGGACCTGATCCTGAGCCGGCCCGGCCGGGTCATCGTGTCGGGAATGGGGAAATCCGGCCACGTTGCCCGCAAGATTGCCGCGACCCTTGCCTCGACCGGTACGCCTGCCTATTTCGTGCACCCGGGAGAGGCCAGCCATGGCGACCTGGGCATGATCAAGTCCAGCGATGCATTGCTCTTGCTGTCATGGTCCGGCGAAACGAACGAACTCGCCGACATCATCACCTACTCGCGGCGCTATCGGGTCGGACTGATCGGCCTGACTTCCGGACCCGGATCGACCCTTGCCGTCAAGAGCGACATTACACTGATTCTGCCTAAATCAGAGGAAGCTTGCCCGAACGGACTGGCGCCAACGACCTCGACCACCATGCAGCTGGCAATGGGTGATGCGCTGGCGGTTGCGCTGCTGGACGCGCGCGGATTCACCGCCACCGATTTCCGCAACTTTCACCCCGGCGGCAAACTCGGCGCCAGCCTCACATTCGTACGCGACATCATGCACAGCGGAACGGCAATGCCACTCATCGAGGCCGGACGCGCAATGGCAGATGCGATACTTGAAATGTCGGCAAAGAGTTTCGGCTGCGTAGGCGTCGCTGCCCCGGACGGCACGCTGGCCGGCATTATCACCGACGGCGATTTGCGCCGCCACATGACAGCCGACCTGATGACCCTGCCAGTCGATGCCGTGATGACGCCCAAGCCGATGACCATTTCAGGAAACATGCTGGCAGCCGAAGCGCTTGATCTGCTCAATAGCAAGAAGCGCACGACCCTGTTCATCGTGGACGCAGACAACAGGCCGCAAGGTATCGTTCACTTGCACGACCTGTTGCGGCTCGGCGTAGCCTGACGCCTTCTGTCGCACAATTTTCCGCAGTTTAGTCCTGCTCGACCTGCAGCACCATGGCGTCGACAAGGCCAACGACCTTGACGCGCGTGCCGGCAGGCATGTCCGGTCCGTTGATCCGCCACCGCGTATCGTTGACCGTAATGAAGCCTTCGCCGCCCTTTATCGGTTGCGCCAGAATGTAATTCTTTCCGACCATCGAATGAGCACGGCGATTGAGAAAACTCTCGTCCTCGTCGTCAGAGCGCGAACCGTAGATCTTCCATCCGATCAGCACGGAGCCGACGGATAGCACGGCGAACACCACCAGCGACCAGGTCGCACTCATCGGAAATATTGTCAGCAGCAAACCGGTGGCAATCGCAGCAAGCCCGAACCACAGCAAAAATACGCCTGCCGCAAGCGGCTCCATGGCGCACAGCAGGATGCCGAAACCGATCCAGACCCAATGCGCCTGCCCGCTCAAACTCTGCCAGATTTGCATGCGTGTTTCTCCTCAAACATATCCAGCTGCGGAAGCAGCGCACTGCTTCCGCGATGCACTGTCTGCTACTGGCTGTCCCGTCCTGTCGACGGAATACCGGAGCCGCTCGTCGATGCACGGCGCTGTGCCGTCTCTCCGCCAAGTGCCGAACGGGCGACCTCGGCGATTCCGCCAAGCGTGCCGGCCAGCCCCGCCATTTCCATCGGCATGATAAACGTTTTCTGGTTCGGCGATTTGGCCAGCGTATCTATCGCCCGTACATACTTTTCCGCGACGAAGTAATTGATTGCCGCCATGTCGCCGGTCGCGATTGCATCGGAAACCATTTTCGTGGCCGTCGCTTCC
>JALRBQ010000052.1 GCA_023257655.1 Pseudomonadales bacterium | reverse complement strand
AAAGCCAGTCGCGTACCGGTCATAAACGGTGGCGATGGCCCCAATGAACATCCCTCCCAGGCGCTGCTCGATCTGTATACGATCAAGAAGGAAATCAAATCCAAGGGACGCTCGATTGACGGCATGCATATCGCCATGGTGGGCGACCTCAAACATGGTCGAACAGTGCACTCCCTGTCTCAGCTCTTGCAACTTTTTACTGGCCTGACATTCACACTGATCTCCCCTACCGAGCTGCGGATGCCGGAGGAGATTGTGGCGGATCTTCGCAAAGCCGGACACAAGGTCGTCGAGACGGAAGACATGGAGAAGGGTCTGATCGA
This sequence comes from Pseudomonadales bacterium, assembly GCA_023257655.1. Classification (GTDB taxonomy): domain Bacteria; phylum Pseudomonadota; class Gammaproteobacteria; order Pseudomonadales; family Pseudohongiellaceae; genus UBA9145. Next base: position 9,521 of record JALRBQ010000052.1, on the reverse strand, counting down.
CAACGATACCGTCTATCTCACTCGTATTCAGGAAGAAAGGTTTACTTCCAAACTTGAAGCCGATGTCTACCGCGGGCGATTTCGGCTGAACCAGGCGATCTATACGCGCTATTGCCAGCCCAATACCGTAATCATGCATCCCCTGCCCCGAGATTCCCGCGCCGAAGCCAATGAGCTCGACAGCGATCTGAATCAGCATCCAAATCTTGCAATATTTCGCCAGACCGATAACGGCGTGCTCGTACGTATGGCCCTGTTCGCACTCGTGCTTGATGTCACCGACACCATCGCAGACACGGCCAAGCCGGTTGGGTGGTTTACCGAGGGCCGATTCTCCTGAGGCAAGCCTCAGGCATGCACCTGCCACTCCATTTAGGAAAAGGTTAACGCTATGGGATTTAATGACTTATTGAGGATGATGATTCGAATGGCTTCTCCCTCGTGGACAAGGATGACGACTAGGTTGGCTGATTAGTGTCGATGCTTAACCTGGAAGAATATTTGCGACTGGATGCCTGCGCACTTGCTACTGGTGTGCGTGCCGGCCAATTCAGCAGCACCGACGTCATGGACTGTGCCCTAAAGCAGGCACGTGCTACAAACCCTTCCCTGAATGCCATCATCAACGAGAACTATGCTGCCGCGCGCATGCAAGCTCAGCGATTCGACGCCAATCCAGAGTTGTTGTCGCTGAGTCCTGTGGCGGGATTGCCGTTTCTCATCAAGGATCTCGCTGCGGTCAGCGGTCTGCCACTGAGTCATGGCAGCAAACTCTACGCGGGATTCACGCCCACCGATAACGCAAAAATTGTACAGAGGTATCTGGATGCCGGATTGCTTGTCATCGGCAAGTCCAATACGCCTGAATTTGGCCTGACCCTGACGACGGAACCCCTGGCCAACGGCATAACAACCAATCCGTGGAACCCTGATTTTTCTACAGGTGGCTCCAGTGGCGGTGCGGCGGCCGCCGTCGCCGCAGGCATCCTGCCAGTGGCTCATGCCACTGATGGCGGCGGATCGATTCGTATTCCCGCCGCCTGCTGCGGACTGTTTGGCCTGAAGCCGAGTCGTGGTTTGACTGTCATAGAAGACGGACTGGCGGAGAGCTGGAGCGGCATGAGCGCAGGCCATGTGATAAGCGGCACGGTACGGGACAGCGCCTTGTTCCTCGAACTTGTCCGACTCGAAAGGCCTGCCTTGTTCCCGCTGCCGGCGGCGCCAGCATCATTTCTGTCTTCCCTGTCCGAGCCCCTGCGCCCCCTGCGGATCGCACTCCAGGCGAACCATCCCTTCGGATTGCCAGTGCATGCCGAGTGTGTGACTGCAATCGAACGCACCGCAAAGCTGTGCGAGTCATTGGGACACCGAGTTGAATCCATCGAACGACCACTGGACTATCAACCCGTTGTACGAGCCATGTCACGCATCATCAGCACACACATCTGGCAATCGGTCAGCGCACGTCTCACAGTCTTGCAACAATCACTCACGGACTGCGCGGTTGAGCGCTCTACCCGTCTCATGGCCGAACTGGGCAGCAAAGTAACCGCGGACCAATATGTCGAGGCACGTAATACGCTGCGTCGCGCCGAACTGGCGATGGCACGTTTTCACGGCGACTTCGATGTCATTCTGTCGCCAGTGTTGGCTCAGCCACCAGCGCCGCTGGGATGGCTTGACATGAACAGCGAAGACGCTGGCCAGTACGCCGAACGATTCAAGCAATACAGCGGCTTCACTGCCCTGTTTAATGGCACCGGACAGCCAAGCATGTCCGTGCCGGTTCAGCGCGCGGCAAACGGTCTGCCGCTCGGTTCAATGTTTACTGCGGCTTGGGGCAATGATGCCCTGTTGCTGCAACTCGCCGCGCAACTGGAAGTAGCCCAGCCCTGGCCGCGCCACAACGCTATGGCCTGATTGCCCGACAGGTTCTCTGTCACAATTCGTGACAGGACTGGTTGCTTACTTTGCCACACAGTCGCAGTAAAATGGCCAGTCATTGAAGTGCTGGAAATTCAGGACCTTAACACGATTAGTTCGACTCTAACGGAGAATCCCCATGAAAATTCGCGTCTCGACACTGGCCAGCGCGCTGGCAATCACACTCTCCGGCGCCAGCGTGGCCCAGGATGGGTATGTCGTTCCCCGCACCGAATGGGGGGTGCCGGATTTCCAGGGCGTGTGGCGAAACAACACGGTCATGCCTTTCGAACGCCCCGCAGAGTTGGGGACGAAACAGGCCTACACCGAACAGGAAGCCTACGAGCTGGAGCGCGCAGCCCAAAGCGCGGTCGAGAAAAACAATGAGCCGCTGGATCCCAATCGCCCGGCACCGAAGGCGGAACCCCTGCCCCCGGTTGGCAATTACGACTTGTTCTGGACCGATCGTGGCATGTTCCTGCCAACCATTAATGGTGAATTCCGCACTTCAGCCGTTATCGACCCGCCCAATGGTCGCATTCCTGAGCGTGTCGCCGGTTTTGCGGAGCGCATGCGCGATCTGCGTGCCGGCCAGCCCGGTCCCAATGATGGACCTGAGGGGCGGGGCCTCGGTGAACGGTGTCTGCAATCTTTTGGCAACAGCTCCGGACCGGTCATGTCCCCGGTGATGTACAACAGTCACATGCAAATTGTGCAATCTCCCGGCTATGTGACAATCGTCGTCGAAATGGTACACGACGCACGCATTATCAAGATCACAGATGAGCGCAACCCGAGTTCAGATGTGATGCAGAAATGGATGGGCGATTCAATCGGTCGGTGGGAAGGCGATACACTTGTTGTCGAAACCAAGAACTATAACCACTGGATTACTTATCGCGGCGCTCCGACGGAGAATCTCACCGTGATAGAGACCTTCCGCCGCGAAGGTCCGAACAAGATTATCTATGGCTTTACCGTTGACGACCCAAGTGTCTATACAGCGCAATGGAGCGGTGAATACCCGCTGACTGCTATGGATGAGCCGGTTTATGAGTATGCCTGTCATGAAGGCAACTACGGCATCATTGGGATTCTCGCCGGTGCCCGCCGCCTGGAGTCTTTGGGCGAGGACTACGGCGTTATCGAAATCGATCAGTAGGTTAGGCTTGGGACGATCGCCGGGACCGACGGGTCACCGCGATCGAACTCAGTGTCCGGCGTTACCGTGACGCACTGCCGTCACTTGCGCCATGATCGAGATAGCAATCTCGGCCGGGGTCTTGCTGTCAATCTGGAATCCGATGGGCGCGTACAATCGGCCAATTTCTGCGTCATTCAACCCTAATTCGGGCAGTCGTTCCCGACGTGCAGCCGAAGTTCGTTCGGATCCCATCGCACCGACATAGAACGCCTGTGTCTTCAAAGCCTCCATCAAGGCCATATCATCCACTCTCGGGTCATGAGCGAGAGCAATAATTCCACTATAAGGATTGCTGAAACGCTCGCGCACAACATCATCGGGAAGGCGCGAGGTAATTTCTACACCGTCGACATGCCAGTTATCAAGATAGTTCGGACGTGGATCACAGAGCGTCACGTCGTATTCGAGCGCGAGAGCCATTTCGGCGACAAATTTCGCAACATCTCCTGCGCCCAGCAGCAGCAAGCGATACATGGGACTTAGGCTGTGTATCATGCGCTGATCGTCCATTATTACCGCTTGTTCGTGACTCTCATCTTGCGCTGAAATCGCCCCGTTGTTCAAATTGACGATACGACTGACTCGAATGTGATTACCCAGATCCCGCGACAGGCGTGCGAATACGTCCTGATTGGCAGGAATTGGCTCGATGTACTCCAGCAGGACGTGCAACTGTCCGCCGCAGGGTAACTTCAGGCGGGCTTGTTCCTCTGCAGTCATACCATACTTAACAATGAACGGTTTGCCATGCCGGTCATACTCAGACTTGAGACTGCCGTCGCGCAGTTGCTCGAGAAAATCTTCCTCAATACACCCTCCCGAGATCGAGCCGACCAGCTCACCATCGAGCGTGCAGGCCATCATCGCCCCAATCGGCCGCGGTGATGAACCCCAGGTTTTCAAGATCGTGCAGAGCCAAACAGGGTGTCCTGCCTGCAACCAGAGGGCGACGTGAGAGATGATCTGTTGCTGACTGCTCTGCATAACAGGTGGATGCTACCTCGTTGGAACCGGACTTAAACCGTGCGTGATTTCCAGTGGCCGCGTGAAAAAACGGCGACGCCTACTATACCAGCGAGCACCTCCGAAACAAACACTGCCCAGAAGACTCCGACAGGCCCCATGCCGACATTCAGCGCCAGCACATAGGCCAGTGGCACCTGCACAAGCCAGAAACAGAAGACGTTGATCCAGGTCGGAGTCATGGTGTCTCCGGCGCCGTTAAACGCATGAATAATCGCCATGCCGAATCCCCAGAACACATAGCCGAAGGCGAAAATATGCAGGCACTGCACGCCGTACTCGATAACGTCGGGGTCCGTGGTGAACAGCAGCACGATGGGTCTTGTCAGCGACAGCAACAACAGCGCTGTTAAGCCCATATAGATCGCATTGTATTTCGCGATGCGCCATACCGTTGTCTCGGCACGGTCCGGCAATCCGGCACCAAGATTTTGTCCAACCAGGGTTGCCGCCGCGTTGCTGAGACCCCAGGCAGGCAACATGCTGAACATGACCACGCGTACCGCGATCGTGTAACCTGCCACGGCTGCGCTCCCGAAGCCGGAGACGATTTGCATCAAAAAGACCCAACTCGCAGTCGCGACGAGAAACTGTGCAATGCCGCCAATGGAAATTCGAATCAACGAGCCGATAATCGCCAGACGCATACCCATGTTTGCCAGATGCAGATGTATCCGGCCCCGGGCGCCACTCAGGTAATACACGCCATATAGCACACCCATCCCACGCCCCAGATTCGTCGCCACAGCGGCACCGGTTACCCCGAGTTCCGGAAATGGACCAATCCCGTAGATGAAACAGGGATCCAGCACGATATTGATGCCGTTCGCGATCCACAGTGCCCGCATGGCGATAGTTGCGTCACCCGCACCGCGAAAGATGGCATTGATCAGAAACAGAAACACAATCGTAAAGGACGCGCCAAACATGAGTCGCGTGTAGTTTTCCCCGGTTGCAAGCACAACGTCATCCGCGCCCATCAGCACGAGTAGTTCACGCGTAAAAAACAGGCCGATAAGACCAACCACAACCGAGACGATCAGGCCCAGCCAGATCGCCTGGCCCGCGGCAATCGAGGCCGCCTCCTGATGCTTCTCGCCGATGCGGCGCGCTATCAATGCCGTGGTACCCATGGAAAGCCCGATTGCTATGGCGTACAGCAGCGTGATCATGGCTTCAGTCAGTCCAACTGTCGCGACAGCCTCGGTGCCGATTCCGGCTACGAAGAAGATGTCGACGACGGCGAACACGGATTCCATTGCCATTTCCAGGATCATCGGAATCGCGAGCAGAAACGTCATGCGCGCGATGGAGCCTGTCGTGTAATCAATTTCAGAATTGTCAGACAGCGCCTGTTTGAAGAGCTGCCAGAGAGTTTTCAGTCGTGCGATTGTCATGTCTATGTCCAGAGGATGAGATAAGTGGTCGCCCGGCACGGGATGCACCGAACAGCGTGACTGGAACAAGACTGACCTGAGAGTTGGAACGAGAGTTCGCTTAAAACAGCTGCGCAATCGATTCGATGTGACTCACACTCGCGCCAAAGGCAGCGTAGCAGAGTCAGAAAGAGAGGAAGGATTCAATTGCGATCATTGAATGCAGACGCACCCAAGAATCAGGCCAGTGCTCCATTGCAGGCTAGAAGGGTCATTGGCATTTTCTCCTGTTATTCTGGTAGGCGCGCATTATACAAGTAGAATTTCGGCACTATCCACACTATTTTCGTAACCGATGTGATTGGGCTCACTCGAGATGATCGCAAAAACATCGGCGCCAAATCACAAACGGCCTGCGAGCTGGGAACTAGCCAAAATTCAGGCCCGGTGTCATACGCTGTGACTCCAGCCCAAGCAGATACTCCTTGACATCAAGACCGCCGCCGAAGCCTGTAAGTTTGCCGTTGCTGCCAATGACACGATGGCACGGAATGATGACCGGAATCGGATTGAGCCCGTTTGCGGCACCAACGGCTCGTGATGCACTGGGTTTGCCGATGTGGCGCGCGAGATCACCATAGCTCCACGTGACACCATAAGGGATCTCCTGCAATGCTGACCAGACGCGCTCCTGGAACGCTGTCCCGGAAGGCGCCAGTGGCACAGTGAATTGTGTCAGCTCGCCGGCAAAATAGCGGTCGAGCTCTGCATTGACCTGGGCAAATGGCCCGAGGTCCCTGATCCACTCTGATTCGTGCTCTCGGCGCATCTTGCCGCGGGGAAATCCGAGCAGACTCAGCGCCTCCCCATCCCCAGCCAGCAGGAGCTGACCAATCGGGGCCTTGTAATAGCTGTAGTAGGTTTTCATAACGAATCTCCTCAGGAAATCTCATCACGCAGCGACTGGTAGCGTCGCCACAACAATATCACGGCGTAGGCACGCCAGGGCTGCCAACTCTCGGCCCGTTGCAGCAGTTGCTTCGCCGTCAGCGTTTCACCGGGAGCTGCCGCCGCGCGACGCAGGATCAGGTCAGAGTGTGGAAACGCATTCGGGTCATTCAACGCGCGCATCGCGATGTAATGCGCCGTCCATTCACCAATACCCTTGATTTCGCAGATACGCCGCACGAATTCCGGCGTCGCGGTCGAGCAGTCAATTGTCAATTCTCCGCGAGCAACCCGGTCGGCGACTGCACGAATTGCTGCAATGCGCTGCGTCACGATACCCAGGTTGTCCAAGGTCGCGGCAGCCAGTGTCGCCGCGTCAGGGAACACATGAGTAAGTCCGGGATGCTGGCACTCGTAGGGGGTGCCGTACCGGGTCGCGATGCGCGCTACGAGCGTGGACGCCGCTTTCACTGTCACCTGCTGCCCGAGTATCGCTCGCACGGCAACCTCGAAGCCGTCCCAGCAGCCCGGCACGCGCAGCCCGGGGTTGTCGCGTACGGTTTTTCTAAGCGCGACATCACAACCGAGGAACTGATCGATCTGGACGCTGTCGGCACGCAGGTCAAACAATGCCCGCAAGCGATCGATGATGTGGTACAGGTGCCGCGAGTCGGGAAAATTGATATGGGCGAGCAGTTCGTGCCGCTCCGCGGCGAATTCCACGAGCACATCACCGACTGCATCACCGATGCGAATCGTGCGCGCATAGCTCGTCGCCGTCACAGCTTCGACACCAGGGATCGCGCGATACGCGAGAAATGCGAGTAACGCGCGCCAGTCAAACGGTGGTCGATAGCTCAACCGAATCGTGATGCCTGTGTGCGGCGTGTCCTCAATGCGGGCCTTCTCGCGAAGCTGCTTCGGCGAGCGGCCGTACGTTGCGTTGAACACGGCGTTGAAGCGCCGCACACTGCCAAAACCGGCTGCAAAGCAGACTTCAGCGAGCGGCATTGTGGTCTCATCAATCAGCTTCTTTGCGAAGTGCAGACGCCGCGTCTGGGCCACATCGACCGGCGACGCTCCAAGATGCTCTTGAAAGAGCCGGTGTAGTTGGCGCGGGCCGACGTCGAGTTGCGCCGCGAGGGAATCGACAGAGCCGTCGTCGAGACAGCCCTGCTCGATCAGCTGCAGCGCCTTCGAGACCTTCCATGATGAGCCGCTCCAGGCGGGTGTGCCGGGGGATGACTCGGGACGGCAGCGCAAGCAAGGGCGGAAGCCCGCGGCAGCGGCCGCGGCGGCGGAATTGTAAAGCTGCACGTTCTCCTTCTTCGGCACACGCACCGGACACACGGGCCGGCAATAGATACCGGTCGTCAGTACGCCGACGAAGAAGCGGCCGTCGAAGCGGGGGTCCCGGCTCTGGCGCGCGTTTTCAAAGTCATCAGCATTCAGTATCACGTTAGGATGCTCCCGGTCATGTGCTGGAGTGCTGCCATCATACTCCAATGCCGGACCGTGACTGGCCGTTTTCGGACCTCATCAAAAAAATAGCAGCGCCCCGCATTCGGGAATGCGATGGGCTGCTGGCTGGTGTATATTAGCGGCCTTTGCGCGCAGGAGACTCCCCGCTGCGGGCCTCCAATCAACCTCAGGCAACCCTTTAAGAACACGAAGAGAAATAGATGACAAACAAAGACTTACGAAAATATTCGAAGCTAATGGTTGATGGCGTGGAACAAGCCCCCAGCCGCGCCATGCTGCGCGCCGTCGGCTTCAAGGACGCTGACTTCAAGAAGCCACAGATCGGCATCGCGTCCACGTGGAGCATGGTGACGCCGTGCAACATGCACATCAACAAGCTCGCTGACGACGTGAACGAGGCCGCCGACGCGGCCGGCGGCAAGGGCATCATCTACAACGTCATCACCATATCCGATGGCATTTCCATGGGCACTGAGGGCATGAAGTATTCCCTCGTCTCCCGTGAGGTTATCGCCGACAGTGTCGAGACGGTGTCCGGTTGCATGGGCCATGACGCGATCATCGCGATCGGTGGCTGCGACAAGAATATGCCAGGCCTGCTGATGGGGCTCGCGCGCCTGAACCGCCCCTCCATCTTCATCTACGGGGGTACGATCCAGCCCGGCCCGAATCACACGAACGTCGTTTCGGTGTTTGAGGCCGTTGGCGAACACGCGGCCGGCAAGGTTTCGGATATTGAACTGAAACAGATCGAGGAAACCGCGATTCCCGGGCCCGGCTCCTGCGGCGGCATGTACACGGCGAACACCATGGCGTCAGCAATCGAGGCGCTCGGCATGAGCCTGCCGAACAGCTCCGCACAGGATGCCATCTCCGCCGACAAGGAAGCGGACTGCCGCAATGCGGGCGCCGCGATCATGCATCTCGTCGAAAACGACATCAAACCGTCGGATATCATGACCCGGGCTGCATTCGAGAACGCAATCAAGGTCGCGATCGCCCTCGGTGGTTCGACGAACGCGGTGTTGCACCTGATTGCGATGGCCCACACGATTGGCGTGCCACTCGAACTCGATGACTTCACGACGATCGGCAAGCAGATCCCGATGCTCGCCGATCTCAAACCGAGCGGCAAATACCTCATGTCCGAGCTCATCAAGATTGGTGGCATTCAGCCGCTCATGAAGACGATGCTGGACGCCGGCATGGGCAAATTGCCTTCCGCCATGGTCACGCCGCCAGCGGCGCCGCGGCCGCCTCGCAGTAGCGTTGCCCGAACAGCAGCTTGCGGCGCATCGGGGCGATGTCGACCGCGTTCTTCATGAGGTCGAGATACCAGGGGCCATCCTTGACGTCGCCGTACAGCACGGCGCCGACGATGGTGTTGCCCTTGACGACGATGCGCTTGTAGACGCCGCGGCGCGGATCGCGCAGCACCAGATCCTCGGTCTCGGCATTGCCGATGAAATCGCCGGCCGAGAACAGGTCGATGCCGGTGACCTTGAGCTTGGTCGATACCGTCGAGCCCGGATAGCGCTTGTGGCCGAGCCCGGCCAGATGCGCGG
>JALRBQ010000043.1 GCA_023257655.1 Pseudomonadales bacterium | reverse complement strand
TGACGAGCTTTTCTTTCCAGGCGGTTTCGGCCTGAAAACCCTTCTCCGTTGCATCCCAGGCCTGCTTGATCGCGGCCGGTATTTCGAAGGGTGGGTAGTCCCAGCCCAGACTCGCTCGCGTCGCCGCGACTTCATCGGCACCGAGCGGTGAGCCGTGAGTGGCCGCAGTGCCCTGTTTATTGGGAGAGCCAAACCCGATCACGGTCTTGCAGCGAATCAAAGTCGGTTTGCCCGTTTCTGCCTGGGCCTGCTCGATGGCCTGGGCAATAGCTTCCGGGTCGTGACCATCGATGGCCAGCACCTGCCAGTGGTAGGACTCGAAGCGCTTGGCGGTGTCATCCGTGAACCATTGGTCCACTTCGCCGTCGATCGAGATGCCATTGTCGTCATAGAACACGATCAACTTGCCGAGTTGCAAGGTACCGGCCAGCGAGCAGACTTCGTGGGAAATCCCCTCCATCAGGCAGCCATCTCCGGCGAAAACGTAGGTAAAGTGATCGATAATGCGGTGATCTGGTCGATTGTGTTGGGCCCCGAGGGTTTTTTCCGCAATCGCCATGCCCACCGCGTTGGCCAACCCCTGTCCCAGTGGGCCGGTGGTCGTTTCGACCCCGGGAGTGTATCCGTATTCGGGGTGGCCAGGTGTTCTGGAGCCCATCTGCCGGAATTGTTCCAATTCGCTCATCGGCAGGTCGTAGCCGGACAGGTGCAACAGGGAGTACATCAACATGGAGCCATGTCCGTTGGAGAGGACGAAGCGATCGCGGTTGAACCACGCCGGGTTGCCCGGATTGTGTTGCAGATAATCCCGCCACAGCACTTCAGCGATGTCTGCCATGCCCATCGGTGCGCCCGGGTGACCGCTGTTCGCCTTCTGGACAGCATCCATACTGAGCGCCCGTATGGCATTGGCGCATTGTTTGCGTGACACAGCGTTATCCGCCATCGATGAAGCTCCTGTTACCTTTTACGTCTGTTGATTGCACTTCTGATTGCACTGCGACTGATTGCACTGCGACTCAAACGGCGCGGCATGAAACTGCGGCGAGAATGCCATTTTGGCACCCTCACGACGGCGGCTATTTTCCCGCACCTGTGGGCAATATACCACCGACCATGACACTAATTTTCGGCCACCGTCCTGACGGATAATCCGGCAATACTGCTCAAAATTCTATATCAAAATATTTTGATATAGATTTGTATTTTATCGCCATTGTTGTTACCTTAGCGCCCTTTCTGACCTTATCCGACCACTCATGTCCTCCACAGCACTGCGCACCAACGACACCGTTGCCCTCGATCCGCTGGAACGCCTGAGCGAACTGCACAAGGCCCTCGCTGATGGCCTGCGCCTGCAGATCCTGCGCCTGTTGAAGAACGAGTCCTTTGGCGTGCTGGAACTGTGCCGGATCATCGCCATCAAACAGTCGGCTCTGAGTCACCACCTGAAGATACTGGCAACGGCAGAACTCGTGTCGACCCGTCGCGAAGGCAATTCGATCTTCTACCGCCGCGCTTTTCTCACCGATGACGATGACTTCGCCGACATCAAGAAGAGCGTCTTCGAACAGATCGATGCCTTGCCGATCGACCGTCATCAGCTTAAGCAAATCCGAGCGATCCAACTGGAGCGATCAGAACTTTCGCTGAGCTTCTTCCATCGCCATGCTGACAAGTTTCGCGAGAAGCAGGGGTTAATCGTAGAGCACGCTCACTACGGGGCCAGCCTGCTTGATATCATCGATGGCCTGAGCCTGCCGTCTTCACCGCGAGTGCTGGAGGTTGGTCCCGGTGAGGGTCAGTTACTGCTGGAGCTTGCCGCCAAGTTCAAGCAGCTTACCGCACTCGATAATTCCAGCGAGATGCTGGAGCGCTCTCGCGCCGCGATTGCGGCGGCTGGTTACCGCCAGGTGCAGTTCATCCTGGGTGACACCGCCGTCGCGCTCAAGCAGAACATGCAGTGTGATCTGATCATCTTCGACATGGTGCTGCACCACATTCCTTCTCCGGCGAAGGCCTTCAAGGATGCGGCACAGCTACTCGCGCCGGCCGGACATCTGTTGATCATCGACCTCGGCAATCACGACCAGGACTGGGTACGCGAGTCCTGTGGCGATCTTTGGTTGGGGTTCGACGATGGTGATCTTGACCATTGGGCGCACAAAGCCGGACTGACAGTTGGCCAGAGTTCCTATCTGGGTCTTCGCAATGGCTTTCAGATCAAGATGCGCGTATTCCAGAATTCGGCACACCGATAAGCAGGTTTTTTTGAACTTAATTTTTTTTTTGAATTTAAATAGACGACAGTAAAGGAAACGACAATGGCAGAACAAAGTTTGTTTACTTCCGAATCCGTATCTGAGGGCCACCCGGACAAGATGGCGGACCAGATTTCAGATGCGATTCTGGACGGGTTGCTGGCTCAAGACCCCGCCGCGCGAGTTGCCTGTGAAACCATGATCAAGACTGGTGTCGTGATCGTCGCCGGCGAGATAACCACAAGCGGCTACATCGACGTGGACTCAGTTGTGCGCAAGGTCGTTGATGACATCGGGTACAACAATGCTGAGAGCGGCTTTGATAGCCGCACCTGTGCAGTACTCAATGCTATCGGTAAACAGTCTCCCGACATCGCCATGGGTGTTGACCATTCCGACGATCATGAGCAGGGAGCTGGCGACCAGGGCCTGATGTTTGGCTATGCGACCAATGAAACCGATGTGCTGATGCCGGCCCCAATTACCTATTCTCACCGGCTTGTGAAGCGCCAGTCCGAAGTCCGCAAGAGTGGCAAACTGGCCTGGTTACAACCGGACGCCAAGAGTCAGATTACCTTCGTCTACGAAGACGGCAAGCCCGTCGCCATCGACGCTGTTGTGCTCTCCACCCAGCACCGTGAAGAGGTCACATTGAAAGATCTCAGGGAAGCGGTGATGGAAGAAATTATCAAGCCGGTGTTGCCCGCCAATCTGGTTAACAGCAACACGAAGTACTTTATCAACCCCACCGGTCGCTTCGTCATCGGGGGCCCTTACGGCGACTGTGGACTCACCGGGCGCAAGATCATCGTAGATACCTATGGTGGCATGGCACGACACGGTGGCGGCGCCTTCTCCGGCAAGGATCCTTCCAAGGTTGACCGGTCGGCAGCATATGTCGCACGTTATGTGGCCAAGAATATTGTGGCAGCCGGCATCGCTGACCGCTGTGAGATCCAGTTGTCTTACGCCATCGGCGTGGCAGAACCAACCTCTATCAGCGTCGAGACCTTCGGCACCGGCAAGATCAGCAATGCCGCCATCGTCAAGCTGGTACGCGAGCATTTCGAACTGCGTCCACGTGGCCTGATCAAGATGCTGGATTTGTTGAAGCCGATTTATCAGGCAAGTGCTGCCTACGGCCATTTTGGTCGTGAAGACGTGCAGTTCAGCTGGGAAAACATCGACAAGGCAGAGGCCCTGAAAAGCGCTGCGGGAGTATAGGAAACGACTATGAACAACTTATCAGTAAACCAGAACACCAAATTCCAGGACTACAAAGTCGCGGATATCAAACTGGCCGATTTCGGTCGCCGCGAGATCACTTTGGCCGAGGCCGAGATGCCCGCGCTGATGTCATTGCGCAGCAAGTATGCGGCGGAACAACCGCTGGCCGGGGCGAAGATTCTGGGTTGTATTCACATGACCGTGCAAACCGCTGTCCTGATCGAAACCCTGGTTGCGCTCGGCGCCGAAGTCCGCTGGTCCTCATGCAACATCTTCTCAACGCAGGATCACGCGGCGGCGTGTATCGCTGCAGCTGGCATCGCTGTCTATGCCTGGAAAGGCCAGACCGAGGCTGAGGGCGAATGGTGCATCGAACAGACGATCCTGAAGGACGGAAAGCCCTGGGATGCAAACATGATCCTCGACGATGGTGGCGACCTGACCATGATGGTTCACTCGAAGTATCCCCAATTACTCGAGCGTATCCACGGCATCACAGAGGAAACGACCACAGGCGTACATCGCCTGTTGGAGATGTTGGAAGCTGGCACATTGAAAGTGCCTGCGATCAACGTCAATGATTCCGTCACAAAATCCAAGAACGACAACAAGTATGGCTGCCGCCACAGTCTCAATGATGGCATCAAGCGCGGCACCGACATGCTGCTCGCCGGTAAACACGCCCTGGTCATCGGCTACGGCGATGTTGGCAAGGGCTCAGCACAGAGTCTGCGCCAGGAAGGCATGATCGTGAAGATTGCCGAAATCGATCCAATCTGTGCCATGCAGGCTTGCATGGACGGCTATGAGGTTGTTTCTCCCTACATCAACGGCATCAATACTGCGTCTGCCGAAGGGATCAATACGGCGTTGTTGGCGAAACTCGATCTGATTGTCACCACCACCGGTAACATCAATGTCTGCGATCGTTACATGCTCGACGCAGTCAAAGCCGGCGCGATCATCTGCAACATCGGTCACTTTGACAATGAGATTGATACTCGCTACATGCGCGATAACTGGGACTGGGAGGAAGTAAAACCTCAAGTACACAAGATCTATCGCCAGAGCAGAGAGCAGAAGGATGACTACTTGATTCTGCTGTCGGAAGGACGACTGATTAACCTCGGTAACGCCACCGGACATCCATCTCGCATCATGGATGGTTCCTTCGCCAACCAGGTGCTGGCCCAGTTATTCCTCTTTGAACGCAAGTTTGCAGATCAGGATGACAAGTACAAGCAAGCCAATCTCAAGGTTGAAGTGCTGCCCAAGCACCTCGACGAAGAAGTGGCGGCATTGATGGTTGCCGGTTTTGGCGGCGTGCTGACCCAGCTCACCGACAAGCAGGCCGCTTATATTCATGTGCCAAAAACTGGTCCTTTCAAATCTGACAGTTACAAGTATTAAGAGTCATCCGCTATGAGTTCTTCGACAGGCAGACAATTCAGCGTCGAATTTTTCCCGCCGCGCACCGCGGCGGGAGAAGAGAAGCTGGATGAAGTACACGGAGAGCTCGCTCGGCTCAATCCGGATTTCTTCTCGGTCACCTATGGTGCCGGCGGCTCTACCAAACAAGGTACGCGTCAGATCGTGCTGCGGTATAAAGCTGCCGGATCCTGTGTGGCACCACACTTGTCATTTGGTGGCCTGGAAGAATCCGAACTGGAAGCCTTGCTGATGGATTACAAGTCGGCGGGCATTAATCGACTCGTCGCGCTGCGTGGTGACATCCCGTCGGGCATGGGCTCAGGCAGGCAACATCGATATGCCAATGAGCTGGTCGCCTTTATCCGCAAGGTGACTGGCGACTATTTTCACATTGACGTGGCCTGCTATCCGGAAATTCACCCGGAGTCGAAGAATTATCAGAGTGACGTGGAGTTCTTCAAGCGCAAGGTGGATGCCGGAGCCAACTCGGCAATCACCCAATATTTCTACAATGCCGAGGCCTATTTCCGGTTTGTCGACTATTGTGCCGCTCAGGGCATAACGATCCCGATCGTGCCCGGCATCATGCCGATTACCAACTACGCCAATCTCGCCCGCTTCAGTGCCAATTGTGGCGCGGAAATCCCCCAGTGGCTGTCACGACGATTGGAAATGTTTGGTGAAGATGCTGAGAGCCTCCGTGATTTTGGTACCGATGTTGTTTGTCGGCTGTGTGAGCAGTTGCTTGACGGCGGCGCTCCGGGTCTGCATTTTTATTCGATGAACCTGTCGCGAAACGTCACGCAGATCTGGAACAACTTGTCCCTGGCTGAACGTCGTCTGCCCGCTTGAGCCGATGCGAATCTCCCGCGTCCATACTGACCTGCAGCTTGCCACCGGGCTTGAGCTGCCGCTGGACGCGGAGACTTCCCATTATCTGGGGACCGTTCTCCGACTGCGACCCAATGCGCTTGTACACCTGTTCAATGCCCGTGATGGCGAGTTCGCAGCAAGTTTGATTGACGTCAGCAAGAGATGCGTGACCGTGCGCATCGATGCTCTGCAGCGCGCACCGCAGCCTCCTGCGCTTGCAATCCATCTGGGACTGGGCCTGTCGCGAGGCGATCGCATGGATTTCGGCATCCAGAAGTCCACTGAACTTGGCGCAGCGCAGATCACACCGCTGTATTCTCAATTTGGCGAGGTGCGATTAACCGGCGATCGCGCCGACAACAAGCTGCGACATTGGCGCAAGATTGCCATCAATGCCGCCGAGCAATGCGGCCGGCTTGATGTGCCTGTCATCAACCCGCCGCAGTCACTTGTCGACTGGCACGACGGTCTGGAAGAAATGCCGAGGCTGCTGCTGGATCCGTCCGGATCCACATCCCTCACAGGGCTGAACACTCGCGCAGGACTCGCTGTGATGATCGGTCCCGAGGGTGGCTTCTCTGACGAGGAAATCAGTTGGGGTTCTGCTAATGGTTTTGCGATCGTCGCATTGGGATCGCGGATTCTGCGCACGGAGACGGCGCCCATCGCTGCACTCGCCATCCTGCAGCATCTGTATGGGGATATGTAAACCGGGTTCGATCTAGAAGCGAATACTGAGGGGGCCGAGTGCCAGTTTTGTACCGTGCACCCTGAACGTGTAGTCGCGGGGATTGACTTCCAGTTGCTTGACGTCGGGGACGCCGATGATATCCCGCGAGATTTTCGCCTGTTTTTCTTTTACAAGCTCGACAATTTTCGGTTCCGCCAGCACGTTACGTTCGGAATCTGTCACGATGGCAACCTTTGGATACAATTTCTCTGCGGCGTCCTGTTCGATCACGATCGCCAGTTCATTAGTCGCGAGCTTCAGGACCGAGCCAACAGGTTACATGCCCATGACGTGAATGAATTCGGAGGCGAGTTGTTCCGGAAACTTCAGCACACGTTGCTTAAACAACTTCGCCATCGCCTTCGCCGGGGAGCAACGACCGTTCGGCGTATTATTGCCCAGCAACCGCTCGAAGCAGTACGCGAGACTGGCGAATGTGCCAGAGCCGGGATTTGCTCGCCACGCAATTTACGCGGGAAACCCAGCCCATCATGACGTTCATGGTGACAATGCACGATGGTGAGTATCCGGTCATCCAGTTCTTTCAGCGGGGTCAGCAATTCCATGCCGAATTCGACATGCCTGCGATACGCCAGGAATTCCTTTTTGCGGAATGAGCCGCGTTTATTGACGAGTTTCTCCGGCAACAGATTCATACCGATGTCGGCCAGCAACGTGCCCTTGAACAGGACACTCATCTGATTGCGGTTCATACCGATTTGCCGGCCCAGAATCGTTGCCCAGATTGCGGCACGGACACAGTAATTCGTTGCCTTGTTCTCCGTGGGATCGGTGTTCAATAACCAAATCAAGGTCTGGGGATTGGCGACGATGCAATCAATCATCGCCTCGATCGGTTTGTCGATTGCCTTCAGATTCAGGGTGCCGCCATTACGAACTGCGGTTGAGATCTGCAAATAAGTGTCTTGCAGCTCGGTATACAGCTTGAACGACCTGTCGATGGATTGCTTGATGGTCCGGGTATCCGGATAGGCATCGCGATCAATCTTGAGGGTTGCTGGAGTCGGCACGTTACGTCGAGCCGTGCTGAGAATGGTGAGTTGGCTCTGCTGGTGCGCGCGTGGGACTGCACCTTGTGTCGTGTCGATGAACACTATTTTGCAAAATTTTTGCAAAACCTGGATATCGTCGGTCGTGCGAATGTGGAAGCCACCGATCGGGAACGGTGTTTTCGACCAGCTGCAATCCAACTCGGCAACATACATGCCCAGCAACAGATCACTGGTTTTGAGTTTCAGCAGATGCTTCGATGTAAATGGAGTCTGAGGTAGTGCCATGGGGGTGAGCTTACTAGCGATTGCGGGACCAGCGTGTGAACAGATTCACACTCGGACATTGCCTCGCGATGCGATTGCAAAACTGTGACCCACGTTCACATTCTGCCTACAGCCAGTGTCTGCGCTGTTTCGGATGAAACTGCGCAGGAAGAACAGGGGTCTTACCCCTTGATTGCTGATTCGAAGACAAAAAAAGCGCCCTTTTGCCAGAGCGCTTTCACGTAAATATTACGCTAAGGGAGAGTAAATCGTTACTGCATTACTGAGAGACGAACTCGGGATAGGCTTCCATACCGCATTCGGAGAGGTCGACACCTTCGATCTCTTCTTCCTCGGAAACCCGGATTCCAATGACAGTCTTCAGGATGAACCAGACAATGAGGCTGGTGACGAACACCCAGATGAAGATTGTCAGCATACCGATCAGCTGACCCATGAAGGTCGCGTCAGGGTCAGACAGCAGGACGGCGAAGATACCGAAGATACCGACAACACCGTGTACAGAGATCGCACCAACCGGATCGTCGATTTTCAGCTTGTCGATAGTCAGGATGCTGAATACTACGATCACACCACCGATGGCACCGATGATAGTCGCCAGCAGCGGGCTCGGATCAGCCGGTTCGGCTGTGATTGCCACCAGACCTGCCAGCGCGCCGTTGAGTGCCATTGTCAGGTCGGCCTTACCGAACTTGAGTTGTGCGACGATGAGCGCGGCGATCAAACCGCCAGCTGCAGCAGCGTTAGTGTTCAGGAACACGTTCGCGACTTCGTTGGCTACACCGATACCACCCAGCTTCAGTGTGGAACCGCCGTTGAATCCGAACCAACCCATCCACAGGATGAAGGTACCGAGAGTCGCGAGTGGCAGGTTGGCACCAGGAATCGCCTGAGCGGCACCTGTTGCACTGTATTTGCCTTTACGGGGTCCGAGCAACAGCACCCCTGCGAGAGCGGCTGAAGCGCCGGCCAGATGCACAATACCGGAACCGGCGTAGTCGCTGTAGCTCAGCTCAAACAGACCGAATACGGAGTTGCCACCCCAGGTCCAGCCGCCTTCGATCGGATAGATCACTGCAGTCATCACCACGGCGAAGGCCAGGAACGCCCACAGCTTCATGCGCTCGGCGACGGCGCCGGACACGATTGACATCGCGGTTGCAACGAACACGACCTGGAAGAAGAAGTCAGACGCACCTGAATAAACCGCGCCGCCATCGAAGCCTTCTTCGGCAGAATCGACGAGTACCTGTGCGATTGCCGCGTCATCCATTTCGGCAACAGTAGTGATGCCGGACAGCATGATGCCGCCGCCATACATCAACTCATATCCCACGATGAGATACATGGTGCACGCGATCGCGTACAGTGCCACGTTCTTGGTGAGAATTTCCGTTGTATTCTTGGAACGGACCAGACCCGCTTCGAGCATGGCAAAACCAGCTGCCATCCACATCACGAATGCGCCCATGACTAAAAAGTAAAACGTATCCATTGCATACTGCAATTCAAAAATTTGGTTTTCCACCTTGTGCCTCCGTAGTGGTCTGGGCCTCAAGCCCTAGAGAAAGACCTTTGAACAATGAGTGATTTTTTAGACCTAGATGGCCTCTTCGCCAGTCTCACCCGTGCGGATACGGATAATCTGAGAGAGATCTGTGACAAAGATTTTGCCGTCACCAATCTTGCCGGTATTCGCGGCCTTGGTGATTGCCTCCAGGGTCTGATCAAGCAAGCTGGCAGCAATTGCGATTTCCAGTTTGACCTTGGGCAGAAAATCAACGACGTATTCAGCACCTCGATACAGTTCGGTATGACCCTTCTGTCGACCGAAGCCTTTGACTTCAGTAACGGTGATGCCTTGTACCCCGATTTCTGACAATGCTTCGCGAACATCGTCCAATTTGAATGGCTTTATGATAGCCGTGACTAACTTCATTATTTCGCTCCTTAGTTGTTTTAAGCGGTTCGACCGTTCGAATTCATACAACTGACGTCCTTTATGCATGGCCCGTGCCAGTTATATATTTTTCCCCGGAAGACCAATGAATAGTGGCGTTGAGGGCTTTTGTGACAAGCGTCACAGTTGTCGTGGAGTGAAAACTGGGCAGAAGAAGTGCGCCATTTAGGCGCGTGCACCATAATAGGGCGTAGTTTCGGTGCGCCGCGGGAAAATTGGGGAAATACTGCAGATTCAGGCGGCCCTGGTGCTAGAATTCCGCACTCACTCTGACAGACACAACCAAGCCATGCTGGATAATGATTTTCTGAAGTCGCTCAGTCAGCGCCTGACCGCGATGCTGCCGATGGCAGCCGAGCTGCGCGAAGAAATACGCACCAAAATAGAGCAACAGCTGCAAACCAGCTTTGCCAAACTGGACCTGCTGACCCGCTCGGACTTCGACTCCCAGACCGCCGCGTTGGAGCGCGCCGAGCAACGCGTGGCAGAGCTGGAGGCCTTGCTGGTCAATCTGGATGCACGGCTCGCTGCGATAGAAGCCAAGCATCCTGACGGCGAGTAAGACCCGTGAGCGCCAGTCACTCACCCGGGTCATCCTGACCCGACACCCAATTGGATAAGCCCGAAGAATAACGCGCAGAGTTGGGTGAGCTAGCGCCCGCGGCGTCTGCTCCAGCTCCACACCCCAGTCAATGCCAACAGCAGAAACAAGGCCGCCATGAGGTCTACCAACACGACCCCGAAGGTGCCAAGCAGGCGTCCTGTGTGAATGTCGAGAATCAGCCGTTCCCAGCTAATCAGTGTCCCGGCATAGTCTTCCTTGATTATCGACTCCAGCACGCCGTCAATCGGGCTTGCACTGGACCAGCTGATCGGCGCCTCGGGCTGTTCCGCCGTAACGAAACTCGCCGCATCCAGATCCACTTCCACGATGGCATTCGACGCTTGCAGATAGATCGACCCATCCGGGGTTGTGCCGATGCGTTCGATGTTTTCGGGTAATCCGGATGCAACTGTCAGGGTCTCGATTATCTCGCCTTCCGGAGTCAGTAAAAGAATTGTCGAAGCCGTGGCGATTGCCAGACCGTGTGCAAAGGCGACTCCACCCCGTGGCTCCGTGAAGCGCCCAGGCAGGCGCTCTCCATTGCAGTAAAGGGCATCACCGATCGAGGTAATGAGATTGCCGTTGATGGCGTAATTGGGTCCGGCTTCCGGTGCCACAATGCCATACCAGACCTTTGCGAATCCCGGTGACACGAAATCGTTATCAACTCCCAGCGTTGAACTGTGCTGCAACAAGGCGCCAGTCACGGCGAGCAGTATGACGAAAAGGGCGCTGCACACTCCCATCCGACGATGGATCGCATGCAAAAGCCGGGTCCTGGCGGCAGCGTTCATGTGAGAGCCTCGCTACACTTGTAATGAGTACGGCAGCACGACTTATTGGTTACTGGTCAGGAGCTGAGCGTTTGCGACAGGTAGAGAACAAGGCGCGACACTCTCGTTATTGCCCGGACGGATAAGGTTGCGCCACTGATACCGTCGATAGGTCGGTCCAAATTCCGATCGGAATCGAGCGCAATACCCTGGAACTGATTCAGGAAAAACTCGTGCTGTATTTCCCATCCCCTCGATTCACGGAAAGCCAACACCTCTGCAGATTTGATGACGTCGTCCTCGATCACCAGACCAAACGTGATGGGTTCGGTCTTGCCGATTTCATCAATCACCCACACGGTCATCGCATCTTTGCGCCAATAGCGCAGTCGCAGAAAGTCTGGTTTGTGTCCCAGAATTTTCGTCGCGATCGCTTTCGTCTCACCGCTCATCCAGACTGTTTCTGATTCGGGCACGGCACCGGCGAAGATACGATCAAGGTACTCACCGGGCGCAATAACAGGACCCGCGGCACTCGCAGCAAAACAAAGTATTACAGCGAGTGGCAACGCAATGGTCTTGATCAGGAATCTGAATCCTATACGCATTGTAAATCCTGACTCACCGCTAAAATTGCCAGCCGATCCCGAGATTGAAGCCGTCGAGGTCCCTGTCGATGGCGTCGTTTTCGAACTGGTAGTCAAATTTCAGGACCGTATCTTCAGTCAGCCAATAATTCAGGCCCACCAGACTGCGACGCATTTCGGAGTCAGCCGCAGCGCCGCGGTTGCTGCCAGCTCGTTCGTCGGTGTGTTCGAAGCGGGCGAAGGCTCCCAGATTACGGTTGAACTGATAAGAAGGTTCAATGTAGTAGCCGGTTTGCAAATCCCTGCCCAGACCATTGTTGATGAAACTGCCGTTCACCACGTCCTCGATCCGGTTGTCGATATTCCATTGCGCGTACAGTGCGCGTAATCCCCAGGGACCTGAGTTAAAGACCAGATGTGCTTCCGTCAGCAATCCTGAGATATCTGTTACCTGGTTTCCGAAACTGTCGATCAGGCCTGAGCGTCCAATGTTGCTGCGCGTGCTGCCATCTTGCGTCATGTCTGACTGATACTGCAGCGCCAATCCCAATTCGAGCCCCGGCACGCCGGTATAGCGAATGCGACCAGTATATGCGGGACTGTCGAGTTCCGCTCTCGCTCCGTCCTGACGCGAACTGCGTATGGTAAGATCACCGCCGTCACCACTCGCGAAGAACAGCCCTTCATGAATTCCGAGATCGTAGCTGAAGCCGCCGCCGAGCTGGCCTGCAAACTTGACGCCATTCACCCGGTAGGTTGAAGGAATCAGACGCGATTCAACGAGGTTGCGTTCAACACCATAAAACGTGTTAGGTTCATGAGTCTCGTTAAGAATACCCAGTGGTGCGAGATACATACCCGCAAGTACGCGATGCTTGTCGGCGTAATCCCATTCCAGGTAGGCCTGCTCCAATTCTACGGCGCCCGGTGCATCGCCTTCTATTAACCCATGCTCGATTTCGAGTTCGGAGAAGAATCGCAGGTTTTCATTGAATTCATGCGAGAGAAAAATCACAAAACGCTGTACGTCGATCTCCTTTGAACTGGAGCTACCGGTTTCGTTGTTATAGAGCATTTCTCCATAACCACCGATCTGGGTTCTGTCAGCCCAGCTGGCGCTTCCGCGAGCGGCGGGCTGATCGATCACCTCACCTATAGCTTCCAGATTCTCTGTGGTCTCCAGCATCTGTATTTCAACATTACGGGTACGGGTTTGGCTGGATTCCAATGCCTCTTGCAAGCGCTTGATTTCTGCCTGTTGGACCTGCACTACGCGCCATAGTTCTTCGAGGTCAGGAAGTGAATCATTCGCGTCCTGCGCAGAGATCCCTGTCGATAATGCAATGCTCACACTCAAGGTTGTGAGTCTGCCTAAGCCCTTCATTTCTACCCTCCGGAATTTTACGAGTCAGAACTGACTTCCCGGAAGTATAGAGAGACAAAATTGTAAATGCAAATCATTCTTATTTAGATTAATGTTTTGCCTTGGCACCAGAGGCGTTCGCTATGATACTGACGCAGAAAGGGCGCACTCCCTGCAGCGGCTCTATCCAACCCGATAATTCAGCGGTCCACTAGAGCGATAGCTGATCGCCTCCAGCAAGTCGGCGCTCGTCAAGTCGGGACGGCCTTCGTAGTCCGCGATGATGCGGGCGACCTTGATTACCCGATGCGCGCTGCGGGCGCTCAGGCGCAGTCTCTCCATAGTCTGCGCCAGCAGACGGCGTTGGCCGCTCGTCAGCGGACAGCAACGCCCCAGTTCCTGCAGTCCCAGTTAGCAATTCAATTGTCCCCCGCGGCTAAGCTGACGCTCTCTGCAGGCCGCCACACGGGTGCGTACAGCGGACCAATCCGTCGTATCCTGGCGCGGCTCCAGCAGTTCGGCAGGTGCTAAGGCCGGTACTTCAATCATCAGATCCAGACGGTCCAGCAACGGGCCCGAGAGCTTTCCCATATAGGCCCGAATACGCTCCGCGGAACAACGGCAGGTGCGCTGCAGATCGTGGGCATACCCGCAGGGACAAGGATTCATCGCGGCCAGTAGCTGAAAGTTTGCCGGGAAACACACCCGATAGCTCGCCCTGCTCACGGTAATCTCCCGGGATTCCAGCGGTTCTCGCAGCGCATCCAGTACACCGGGCTTGAATTCAGGCAATTCATCGAGAAACAACACACCGCGGTGAGCCAGGCTGATCTCGCCGGGACTGACACGGTGGCCCCCGCCGACGAGGGCTACCGCCGATGCCGAATGATGTGGAGAACGCAGTGGCCGCTGGCGCCAAGAGGGAGGGCTGAAAGGATGGGCAGCCACGGAATTGATGACGGCCAACTCTACGGCTTCGGCTTCTGTCAGGTCCGGCAACAAGCCAATCAGGGAGCGCGCCAGCAAGGTCTTGCCACTGCCGGGCGGGCCGATAAACAGCAAGTTGTGCCCACCAGCCGCAGCGATTTGCAGTGCACGCTTCGCCATGGCCTGACCTCGTATCTGCGAGAGTTCCGGCAGTACGGGTGTTGCCTCTGGTGAAGGTGGGATCGATGAGAGTGCTGAGAGCGCTGAGAGTTGTCTTCCCTGCACGAAGTGCTCAACCAACTCCAGCAAACTGCCGATGCAGTCAGCCTGCGCGGTCTCCAGCATTGACAGCTCGCTGGCATTCGCTATCGGCAACACCAGCCGACGCTGCCTTGCCTGTGCGGCCAGCATCGCCGGCAAGGCGCCGGTGACCCTGCGCACCGATCCGTCGAGGGCCAGCTCTCCCAGCAGCTCCCGTTGCGCAAGACTGGCTTCGATCACCTGACCCGATGCCTGCAGGATGCTGAGCGCAATCGCCAAGTCGTAGCGTCCTCCAGCCTTCGGGATATCTGCAGGTGCCAGATTGACCGTGATGCGCCGCGCCGGAAACTCGAGCCCCGAATTGAGTATGGCGCTGCGAACTCGCTCCTTACTCTCCTTCACTGCCGTCTCCGGCAAACCGACAATAGCAAATCCCGGCAACCCATTGGACAGGTGCGTTTCGACGCGGACTTCAATCGCCTCGATGCCGAGCAGAGCACGGGAAAAAGTCGTCGCCAGTGACATTAATAACCTGATGCAGATTCATCGAACTAACATCAGGTATAGTCCAGACCTCCGCGAATGCCAAATCGGTCGGCCTGATCAGTCTGCCTGTTCAGCGGTTGTTTACTGCCTCTGGAAAATAAAATGCGGCACAAAAAAAATGGGCTGCAAGCAGCCCATTTCATGTGGTTCAGTGTCCAGCTTACTGGCTGCTGGCTACCATGTACTCGATCACGGCGCGCAGGTCGTCATCGGTGCAGTTGAAGCACAGGCCTTTCGGAGGCATTGCGTTAACACCCTTGATGGCATTCGCCAGAACTGCATCGATACCTTTTTCCATGCGCGGCGCCCAGGCTGCTGCATTGCCAGGACCGACTTTGGGCGCACCTGCGGCACCGCTGCTGTGACAGGCAAAGCAGGAGGCCATGTAGGTGGTTTCTGCATTGAAGCCGTCGCTCAAAGCGGCGAGCTGCAGAGGCTGCTGGCTGTCGTCGGCGAAATTGGAAGTGGTGAAAACGACTGTGGCGATCAGGCCAGCAGTTCTAACGATTGAAGCAGACAACACCTGTTTAATACTTAACACAATTAACTCCTTGAGAAGAAAAAATAAAAATAGTCAAAATTCAAATCTATTGACTGACCATATAGTCAACAATTGCTCTGAGATCATCGGCGCTGCAGGTCATGCACATGCCTTTGGGTGGCATCGCATTCAGGCCGTTGGTTGCATTAACCATGACCGCATCCATGCCTTTTTCTAAACGGGCAGTCCACGCTGCCTTGTCACCAACCTTGGGAGCACCTGCGGCACCAGTGGCGTGGCAGGCGAAGCAGCTCATCTGATAGGCGGCGGCTGCGTCAAACCCGGTAGCGGCCGGTGCAGCGGGTTCCGCGCTGGCGATGACGGCGGGAGCCGGACTCGCTGCTACAGGTGCGGCAGCCGGAGCAGGGGCCGTCGACATGCGACCAGCGCCACCGGCGGTGGTGCCTACACAGGCCTGCCCGGAAAGACAAACGCTGCTGACGGGTTTAATGTTCTCATCCGCTGATTGCGCGAAGCTGGCGCCGCCTGCCAACAGCATCGACACGGGGACCAGAATCGCCAGAATTCGTTGTAACTTAGCACTTGCTCGTTGCACAGCCGTGGGCTCCTTCTCTACCAATCAAAACCTGCTTAAACCTGCTCAAAACCTTGAAAAGACCTTCCAGATTGCGTCAATTTTCACTGACCGGCTGGGTGCTGGATTTACAGCCGAAAAAACAGGAGAATTATACCGGTAAAAGTGCCTAGCTGGAACCAGCGAAAAGCCCCGGGTACCGGGAATGGCAGGCGAGGCTAAGGGGTGACTGTCAGATTCAGGGGCGTGGAATGGAAATACAGCTCACCGGGGTTGCTGTCCAGTCCGTATCCGACCACAAAATCGACGACAATGGAGGTAATGCCCAAACTGGCGGGGACCAGGTCGGAGGCGATCAAGACCTGCTCCAGGCTGCCCAGCGTCTTGCTGATGGCGCGCTCGAAGACTCCGTTATTGGCGTAGGCTACGAACTCTCCCTCCGCATTCAGCATCAGAATCTCGTTGCCAATCAGTGCCGCCACCACCAGAAAACCGGGTTGACCCTGGTGTGCCGCATCGATGGCCACGGTTGCATTGATGTCCAGACTGTCAGTCGAACGGAAGCGGTTACTGTACGAAAGCCCGTTATTCGCCGTGATGCCGGCACTGAATTGGCCGAAACCCGGTCCGCCACTGAAGCTCTCGGTGGCAGCAAAGGTGAGGAAACTGGCACTGCTGAAGGTGGTCGAGAGTTGATAGCTGCCGGCGGTCGTACAAGTCGCATCGAGCGGCTCATCGAAGGTATTCGCCAGCAGGTAGTAGCTGCCGGGTGACAGAGTTATCGTCAGCGAGGAATTACAGGATCGATCAGGTGCCGAGCGTGGCTTGTCGTCGTAACCAATAACCTGCAGATTCGCATTGGCGACAAGCAGTACCGAGTCGAGTCCGGATGAATTCATCGCAAAGTTAAACGTTGAACGGGTCGCAACGTCGAGTCGGTAGAGATCGATATAGCTGTCATCGCCAACGGATGCTGTCAATTGTTCAACGGTACAGTCGCTCTCATCGAGGGCGTCATTGATCAGACCAAACCGGAATTCCCGGACCGCGCAGCGGGCCAAACCACCGTACAGGGTTTCCACCGCGAGTATGTCATCGGCCTGTAGATGAAACAGATTGCTGATAGTCGGTCGCATGATGGCATTGACGCTGGCGGAGTGATCCAGCCCAATTGCATGGCCCAGCTCATGTAACGCGATGCGTTGCAGATCGAGCCCTGGCAATCCGGGTCGACCCAGATTGCCATCGAAGATATTGAAGTTTTCGCCGGAGTTAACAACGATATCGGATTCATAGATGCTCGGAGCACCAAGAATTTCTGTCGAATACGAGTTCAGAGTGACAGCGAGGACATTCTTTCCAAATTCTCCGCCACAGAGATCGGCGGCGAAATCGACCGCGTTGATGCGATCGTTAGTACAGGGATTCTGGCTTTCAGGAATGACGGTGAATTGAAACGGAGTTCTGCTGTTCCATTCGGCGATTGCACTGGTAAACGCCGAGTTCCAGCCGATGCCGCTTGGCGCTGTTCCGCTGAGATTGATGGAGAAATCGGTTTTTCCACCCGGCCATTTACGACCGGTAATTTCGAATGCGTGCAGACTTGTAGCGAGCATGGGATGCGCGATCAACAACAGCAGTGGCAAGAGTCTTTTCATTTCTTTGCTCATTTCATGTCATTGCTCATTGCATGTCATTACTCATTGCGTGTCATTCCGTGGCGGGCTCTGACGAGGGTCGATGCCCTCGGAATTAGAACGCGCAACGGCTGCTTGCGTTGACAATTCAACGGAGGCCGCCTTGATTCTAGTGCCAGCTGCTATGTCAGTCGCTGATGCTATGTCAGTCGCTGTTGCTATACCTGTCGCTGGCGCTTTGTCTGCTGCTGCCGCGTTGCCTGTCGCGGCGGCATCTCCCCGGAAGCCACTGGCTCTTCGTGCGCGCTATGCCCGATAGGAACCGTCCAGAATCGACTGCCACCAGCGCTCATTGTCCAGGTACCAGTCCACCGTCCTGTTTAGCCCTGTCTCAAAACTTTCCAGGGGTTGATATCCCAATTCCTCGCGAATCTTGGTGGCATCGATTGCGTAACGCGTATCATGCCCTGGTCGGTCGGTGACAAATTTTATCAAGGTGTTGGCCGCCTCGCCGCGTGCACAGGGCGAATCCGGAAAACGCTGACAGAGCTCCGGTTTGGCTGCGAAACGCTTATCGGTAATCTGGCAAAGCAGGGTCACAACATCAATATTGGTCCACTCATTATTGCCACCTATGTTATACGTTTCCCCGATCCGACCCTGCTTGATGATAAGCTCGATGCCTCGAGCATGGTCATCGACAAACAGCCAGTCCCGAATTTGCTTGCCATCGCCATAGATTGGCAGTGGCTTGCCGTGCAATATGTTTAACAGACACAGTGGAATCAGCTTCTCTGGAAAGTGGAAGGGACCATAGTTATTCGAGCAGTTGCTGGTTGTGACTCGCAGACCATAGGTGTGGTGATACGCACGAACCAGATGGTCCGACGCGGCCTTGCTCGCCGAGTACGGCGAATTCGGCGCATATTGCGTTGACTCGCTAAAGGCCGGATCGGTCGCCGAGAGTGAGCCGTAAACCTCATCGGTAGACACATGGTGAAACAGATGATCCATGCCGGGATTGAGTTCCAACCAGAACTTCTTCGCTGCCTTTAACAATGTATGCGTGCCTGTCACATTGGTTTCGATAAACGCATCCGGTCCTGTGATGGATCGGTCGACGTGACTTTCCGCAGCGAAATGAACCAGAGTATTTATGTTATGTTTTTCGAGCAGTGATTCCACAAGTTGCTGAGCGCAAATTGTGCCCTTTGCAAAGGTGAACCAGTCTTCGCCGATAATGTTGGCCAGATTACTCATGTTTCCGGCATAGGTCAGTGCATCAAGCACAACGATACTGTCTTCCGGATGTTCCCGGTGCCAGTGATGTACGAAGTTCGAGCCGATGAAGCCGGCGCCGCCGGTAACCAATAATCGTTTCATTGTGTGTCCATTGCGCTTGTCAGTTCTGTTGCTTCAGCCCGGTTATCACCCTGGCCAGTTCCTGCTCCCAGCTGGTTCGGGGACAGGAGAATCGCGACAGGGTCCGGCGCCGGTCCATCACGCTGTAGGCCGGACGGCGTGCCGGAGTCGGGTATTCGGCCGTGGTCAATGGGCGTACCGGTATTTTTCGCGTCAACAGGCCTTGTTGCAAGCCTTCCCTCTGGATCTGCAGGGCAAATTCATACCAGCTTACCGCGCCGCCATCGGTCCAGTGAAAAATACCGCTCTGGAATTGCCGATGTGCCATGGTCAACAGCAGCGCAGCGAGTGAATGTGTGGATGTAGGCGAACCCACCTGGTCGTTTACCACACCAATCTCGTCTCTCTCGCTCATGAGACGCAGCATTGTCTTCACAAAGTTGTTGCCGTATTCGGAATATAACCAGGAGGTGCGGACGATGGCGCTATTGATTGGCAGCAGACGCCGCAGTTGCTGTTCGCCAGCAAGCTTGCTGCGTCCATAGATGCCCATGGGCATGGCAGCAGCGTCAGCTGTATAGGGGCGTGTCGCTTTTCCATCGAACACAAAGTCTGTTGACACATGTAGCAGGGTGCCGCCATTTGCGGCGACCCAGGATGCCAGGTTTGCGACACCGGTTTCATTGATCGCAAAAGCGCGTTCGCTGTCGGATTCTGCTTTGTCCACCTGGGTGTAGGCTACTGCATTGATGATGCATTCGGGCTTCAGGCTGCCGAGCACTGACGCAATGGCAATGGAATCGGTGATGTCCAGCTGCTGCCGGTCAAGGACTGCCACGTCCAGTACCGCAGGCTTGGCGCCGGCTTCGCAAAGTGCGGACAGCGTTTTGCCCAATTGGCCATTGCCGCCGGTAACTACGATTTTTCTCGGCATCAGGGATAGGCAGGTGCTTCGCTCAACAATCTTGCGCAGCGATCCTTCTCCGACAACAGGGGTGAATCATCCAACAGGGGCCAACTTATGCCGATCGCCGGGTCATTCCAGAGCAGGCTGAATTCGTCCTCGGGATGATAATAGTCCGTACACTTATACAGCAGCTCGGCGTAATCACTCATGACATAGAAGCCATGGGCAAAGCCCGGGGGCATCCATAACTGTTTGTGATTCTCACCGGACAACACCACTCCGACCCAGCGTCCAAAGGTGGGAGAAGTGCGTCGCATATCGACTGCGACATCAAACACCTCTCCCGAGATGATGCGGGCAAGCTTGCCTTGGGGATATTTCAGTTGATAGTGCAAACCTCGCAGCGTACCGCGTCGGGATTTGCTCTGATTGTCCTGTACGAATTCGAGCGCGATGCCCTGCTCCCGAAAATGGGACTGGCGCCAGGTTTCCATGAAATAGCCTCGATCATCGCCGTGCAGTGTCGGCTCCAGAATCAGGACATCGGCAATGGCTGTTCGTGTAATCTTCATGGTCGGCTGTCATTAAGAAGCTGCAACAGGTACTGACCATAACCGCTCTTGATCAACTGCTTGGCGAGTTCACGTA
The DNA here is from genome assembly GCA_023257655.1 of Pseudomonadales bacterium. Classification (GTDB taxonomy): domain Bacteria; phylum Pseudomonadota; class Gammaproteobacteria; order Pseudomonadales; family Pseudohongiellaceae; genus UBA9145. Next base: position 3,731 of record JALRBQ010000043.1, on the reverse strand, counting down.
GCCGGGCCGCGTCGATGAAACCCTGACGATAGGCGATTTCTTCCGGGCAACCGATCTTAAGCCCCTGCCGTTCTTCCAATACTCGAATAAAATTGGCTGCATCCAACAAGGATTGGATGGTGCCGGTATCGAGCCACGCTGTGCCGCGATCGAATAATTCCACCTTGAGCGACTGACGCGAGAGATAGACCTTGTTGACATCAGTGATCTCGAGTTCACCGCGATCAGAAGGCTTGATGGATTTTGCAATCTCAACTACGTCGTTGTCGTACATGTACAGACCGGTGACGGCGTAGTGGGATTTCGGTTTTTTAGGCTTCTCTTCCAGGTCCACGGCATTGTTGTGCTCATCGAGTACCACGACGCCATACCGTTCCGGATCATTGACGTAGTAAGCGAAGATAGAGGCTCCCTTGGGCTGATCGACGGCGTTCTTCAGTGTCTCCTCGATGCGATTCCCGTAGAAGATATTGTCACCGAGAATCAGGCACACCCGGCTGCTGCCAATAAACGGCTCACCGATGATAAAGGCCTGGGCGAGTCCTTCCGGTTTGGGCTGCTGTGCGTAGCTTATTTCCAGCCCCCACTTGCGACCGTCACCCAGGAGCGCCTGATAGACCGGTGCGTCTACCGGTGTGGTGATAACCAGAATTTCCCGGATGCCTGCTTGCATAAGAGTCGCCAGCGGATAGTAGATCATCGGCTTGTCGTAGACCGGCATCAGCTGTTTGCTGACGGCCAGAGTCATGGGGTGGAGCCGGCTGCCGCTGCCGCCTGCGAGGATAATTCCTTTTGTCATTGTTACTCTCTGGGTGATCGTCGTTAATTATTCTGTTGCGAAATTTTCGCAATTATTGAGGGTAATTCCTGATAGAAAGTGGTGCGGGGTGTGAAGCCCAATTCCTGGCAGATAGCCGTGTTATCGAACAGATTGTCGGTTGTGACATTGCGATAGGTGCGCAATCCAATCCCGGTGCCCCTGCCCCTTACAAGCGCGACCATGCCGGCGATGAGGGACGCGGCAAATAATACCACACGGGGTGTACGCCAACGTGGAAATCTCTTGCCCAGACTGCGGTAAATTGCCGCTTCAATATCACTGATACGATAGGCCTGACCGTCGGTGACGGTATAGGTTCTGCCCGCGGCTTGCCGACATTCAATGGCTAGTTGCAAGGCCTGACAGACATCCTCCACTCCCACCAGTGACAGACGCGCATCGAGCACCGGCAGTGGTGGCAGACGTTGACGCATCACCAGCGAGATCATGGAGGCAATATTGCCCTTCATGCCGGGGCCATAAACATTCACCGGGCGGACGATGACGACTTCGATTTCGCCTCGCTTCTGTGCCTCCAGTAACAGCACCTCGGCACTGTACTTGTACCGACCATAGGCTGTGATATCAACGCCGTTGTCGGCCACGACCTGGGCCAGACTGCTACTGACATAGACGAAACGACGCACCTTGTTTTCGATTGCAGCGGTCAGGAGGTTCCGGGTGCCTTCAACAAAGACCTGTTCAGTTGAATCACTGCGAGCCGGACTGACGTGGGCTACACTCGCGAGGTGAACCACAGTATCGACGTTGCGACAGGCGTCTCTCAGACTCTGTATTTCCAGCAGGCTTCCCGCCACGGGCTCCACGGTCTGCGCGTTTTTTAATTTCTGGGCTAATTCCTGGGTTAAATCCTGGTATGTATCGAGGTTTAACTCGAAACTGTCCAGTGGAGCCCGCAGCAGGACACGCAGCGCATAACCGGAAATTCCTGGATAGTTGCAGAAGGCACTGCCGATGAAACCACTGGCTCCGGTAATTAATAGTTGTTTGTTGGTCGGTTCATTCACGATCAGATTGCTTCCGGGTTACCCGTATGTGGCTCATTCCTGACGTAACCACCGCCAGCCGTTTTTCTGGTAGAACAGTCTGGCGGAAGCCGCAAACATCTGCAAATGCCAGAAACCTTTGCGGGCTGCATTGCCACCACCATGGCTTATCGCCATATCAGGGAGATAGGCAATCTGGCCTTCGGCATGCATCCGCAATGACAGATCAAAGTCTTCAAAATATAGAAAATAATCTTCATCAAATCCGTGCACCTCGCGCAGGCTCTTCGTTCTGCACAGCATGCAACACCCGCTAACAATTGGTATGTTTGTGCTTGGTTGGGATTCCGGGAGCGCGTGCATTTCGAATCGGGCAAGCCGGTCAGCAAATAGCGGCCGCAACCAGCGTGGCAAAAATCCACGCACTAGAAAGGTCAGCAGTGCCGGATACGTCTTGCACAGATATTGCTTGTTGCCTTGACTGTCAGTGGCGCGCGGGCTTGCGAGTACAACCTGCATATTCTCGAGCAAATAATGGATACCGTGGCGCAGGCTGTCTGGTGCGAGAACCACATCGGGGTTAAGCATCAGATGGAACTCACTTAACAAGTCGGGCAGGACAAGATTGTGCGCGCTGCCATAGCCAACATTGCCTTGACCTGTAAGCAGCCGCAGTTCCACGCGCGAGGCCCTGCATGCAGGCAAGAGATCGCTGAATTGTTCCAGACGCAGCTCTGGATACGCGCTATTGTCGATGAGATACACCAGGACGCCCTGTAACTCCGCTGATTCGTGCAGTTTTTGGACTGCCACCAGCAAGGAATTCAGCAAGGCTTGAAGTTGGTGTATCGGAGTGTGATAGCAGACGATAGCAACGGAAAGTGATGTGGTGGGTTTGTCTTGCACGGGTTGTCGGCAATCCTTATTGCGGAACTAACCGGTCTCCAAAGGGAGTGGAAACAACACGCATTCCCGGTGGAACCTCGGAAGGATCGATGCGTCGTGGCGAGAATCGACCACCCCGCTCTCGATCTGCACCGTTGGCCTGGTCCCCGTTATCACGATTCGGGGCTCGAGCTCGCATAGCCGCGAATGGATTAGCGGGATCTTCACTAACTTCCACCGACGTGGAGCCCGCTGTCTCGGTTTCCCCGACCACAGCGGTTTGCTGCGTACTGGCCACTGCTGGCCGATTGGCCAGGCCCAGTACCGCAACCTCACCACTGCCTTCACAGTGCACTCCCGATTCAGGAAAATCGATACAGGATGACCCCGCCGGCATCGTCAACGAGACCTTCCCTGCGGGATCCATTGTGACCTGATAATCCAGATATTCCGGAACTGCTTTCGTATTGCCAACTGCGGTCTTGACGACGATGCGTCGGCCATCACGGTGGGCGAGTATAATGGACACATCGTCGCCAAATCGGGAGCTTCCCAGCAATGTGAATTCCGGTTTGGCTGCTGCGGCACGAGCTTCAGCACCGGGACGTGGCTGATTTGCGGTGGCGGAAGCATCTACGGGCTCGAATAGAGTGAAATCTTGAGCGTTTGCGCCTCGAATACCACAAATTACAAAAACTAATGTAATTGTCATTTGGTATGTTTTTTTACATTTCATGGCTCTATCTATCACTAAATGCGGTCTCTTAATTTCCGAAATAAATAACTAAGACGCATAGATTTATCAACTAGTTTGCATTTCCCCGACTTGTTTCTATTGGCTTCGCTTACATTTAAACAGCTCAGTACCTTAATAACTATTTCCTCCACTAGACCTACTGCGACTTGTGAGAGGACAAGATTATCAAGTTTCACCCTCTGTACCTAAAATCTAAGTCCAGCAAGGTTTCAGAATAACAGGTCTTCATTTATCCTCTGAGCCGTCCTCATGAAACCGATTC
>JALRBQ010000040.1 GCA_023257655.1 Pseudomonadales bacterium | reverse complement strand
GTCCTGTCGGTGGAAGTGCAGACACTGGACTAGGCGCAGACCATGATTCGGGTCCTGTTGCCCTTCCACCTGCAGACCTTGGCCGCCTGCGGCCCCGAGGTTCAGATCACCGTGCCCGCACCGGCAACCCCACGGGCCGTGATTACCGCACTGGAGGCCAGATTCCCCACCTTGCGCGGCGCCATCGTCGAGCATGTCTCCGGTAAACGACGTCCGTTGATTCGCTTCTTCGCGTGTCAGCAGGACATCTCCCACGACGGCATGGATATCCCGCTCCCCGCCGCCGTCATTTCCGGCGCGGAACCCTTCATGATTGTCGGCGCTATCGCCGGGGGTTAAGCAGTAGCTTTCAGCGGCAGGCGATAGTGGCAGATCTTCAGCGCCTGTTCGGGATCGCGGTCGGCGAACTCCGGTGGCGTCGGCAGGCGCCCGACAAACTCGCTGTGAGGCAGAATCCGCGCAAACGTCTCGTGCAGAAAACTCACCGGGAGAAACGGGCTGTTGAGCGTCGCGATTATGTCTGCTCCGGGTGCACACAATTTCGGCAACTTCTTGAGAACGGCGGCGTAGTCCCGCTCAACGTTGAAACTGCCTCGCTGCCGTGTTGGCGGATCGACAAGCACCAGATCGTAACGCCCGAACTGTTGAATGCGCCCCCACGAGGTGAACAGATTATGGGGAATTGATTTCACCTGCGTCAGCGCCTGGTTATTCAGCACATGATTCGCCTCTCCCCACTGAATGCTGGGCCGGCTCATGTCGACATTGCAGACCGAGTGGGCGCCGCCTGCGAGGGCCGCCACCGACAGGGAACAGGTATAGGCAAACAGATTCACCACCTTGCGCTGGTGACAATTACCAAGCAACCAATCGCGTAACAAGCGTGTGTCGAGAAACAGGCCGGCATTCTGACGTCGACCCGGTCGCACCAGAAACCGCAGAGCACCTTCGCTGACGACAACCTCCTCCAGGTGCTCTCCCCAGAGTAAATCCGCCGGCGACTGTTGCTCATCCCGATGCTGCAGCACGATGCTGCGTATCTGCCCGTGAACATCGCTCGCCCGCAGCAGGGCAACGAGAGCGTCAGAGTCGGTGAACGGGGCATAGGCCGAAATCAACACGACGGGAGGCAGCCAGTCGATAGTGAGCGTCTCCAAACCGGGATACAACTGACCGCGACCATGCAGCACACGCCGTGCATCGGCGACACGGGTGGCGAAGAATGCGGTCACAATCGGCGTCAGGGTAGTGAGCATGGCCAGAGCATCCCCCTGTTATTGCAGACTACCTCACACCCCATTCTGAATTCCTTATCGTGGTCAGCGGCTTCGGTGCTAGCATGGGAGCCTTCCCTGCCCGCTGTGAGTTGACCGTGTTTGAAACCAGCTACCTGTTGCTCAGCCTCGTGTTCAGCTCTATCGGCCTGGGCTATTTCATCTATGGCAAGAAACAACATCACAAGACTGTCTACTATGCGGGAATCGGACTTATGGTCTTTCCCTATGTCGTGACTGACCGCACCAGCATGATCCTGATCGGCGTGCTTTTGATGGGCCTGCCAGGCTTGCTGAAGAAACTCGATTTGGGTGAGTGACGGCGGCAACTGAATTGAATTCACCGCCACGATTTCAGTGGACTGGCCTCATCGGGTTGACCTTACATAGCGACCATCGAACCAGGTATCCCAGTTGGCAGTGCCCGCATCGTACTGCTCAAAAAACTGGCGCACGCTACCATCTTCCTGCGGCGTCCAGGTGCCGCGAAAATCGACCGCGCTATTGTCCGGGTACGTGAAGATCTGTCCTGTCAACACCATGGCTCCTGATTCGATGCCGCCGGCGATATCGATAGCATAGCGACCAGCGGACACCCACAGCTGCCGCCATTGTCCGGTCACCGGGTTGAAGTAATTCAAACTGGTACCGGTGCCACCTGCCGCGCCGGTCCAGTGCTCCATCACCACACAACCGGCTTCAATTTTTTCGATACGATTGCTGCCTGCGACCCGGCCGGTAACGAAATCGGTGACATCCCAGCTGCCGATCCAAAAATCAAAATCGGAAAACCCGGGTGAGCCCTCGCAGCCATCTTGCTGTGCGAACGCCGCAGGGACCGCGCAGCACAACGACACCAGCAGTGCAGCGATGCGTTTCATGCAACCTCCTGAGTGCGATAGAGTCGGAATTCCATGCGTCGACACTGCCGCTTTGCCACGCGAAACGGGAAATCTGTGGCCACTATACGCTATACTCACCGGCAATGAGTAGTGCACAGGACATCCTGCAATCCGTCTTCGGTTACACGTCTTTTCGCCCTCCCCAGGATCAAATAGTCGATGCGCTGATCGCCGGTGAAGATGCCTTTGTCATCATGCCGACGGGCGGGGGCAAGTCGCTCTGTTATCAAATCCCGGCGCTGGTTCGCGAAGGCTGTGCCGTGGTGATCTCACCGCTGATTGCGCTCATGCAGGATCAGGTCAGCGCACTGCAGGTGCTCGGGGTGCGAGCCCAGTTCCTGAATTCCACACTCGATGCCGACCGCGTGCTTGCCATCGAACAGGCACTCAGTCGCGGCGAGCTCGATCTGCTGTACATAGCGCCGGAGCGCTTTAATCAGGCGAAGACCCTGAGCCTGCTGCGCGAGGTCAAGATCAGCCTGTTCGCCATTGACGAGGCGCATTGCGTCTCGCAATGGGGACACGATTTCCGCGCCGACTACCTGCAACTGTCGCTGCTGCATACCCTGTTTCCCGAGATCCCGCGCATAGCCCTCACCGCCACTGCCGATGCCCGCACGCGCCGCGAAATCATCGAGCGGCTGGATCTGGCTGCGGCACGTCAGTTCATTGCCGGCTTCGACCGGCCCAATATCCGTTATCGCATCGCCCTCAAACAGAATGCCAAACAGCAGTTTCTGCAGTTCCTGAAACAGGAGCATGCCCGTGATGCGGGCATCGTCTACTGCCTGTCCCGCAGCAAGACCGAGGACATTGCGAGCTGGCTGTGCGGCGAGGGTTTCCGGGCATTGCCCTATCACGCCGGACTCGATAGCCGCACGCGAGCCGCGAATCAGGCCACGTTCCTGCGAGAAGAGGCGGTCATCATCGTGGCGACGATCGCATTCGGCATGGGTATCGACAAACCCGATGTACGCTTCGTCGCCCATCTGGATCTGCCGAAGACGATCGAGTCCTATTATCAGGAGACCGGGCGCGCAGGCCGCGACAGCAATCCAGCCGATGCCTGGATGATCTATGGCCTGCAGGACGTCATCAAGCTGCGCCAGATGATGGCCCAGTCTGCCGGCACCGAGGAACACAAGCGCGCCGAACAACAGCGTCTCAATGCCATGCTGGGTCTGTGCGAGATCACCAGTTGTCGCCGCCAGGCGCTACTCAACTACTTCGACGATGCGCTGGACTCGCCTTGCGGTAACTGCGACACCTGTCTGCAACCGCCCGCAACCTGGAATGGTACTGAGGCGGCGCAGATGGCGCTGAGCGTGGCCTATCGCACGGAGCAGCGCTTCGGCGTCAACCATCTGATTGACGTGCTGCGCGGAGCTAACACCGACAAGATCTTCCAGTTCAATCATCATCAACTGGCGTCCTATGGTATCGGAAAAGACTTCGATAATAATCAGTGGCGCTCGGTGTTTCGCCAGCTTGTGGCGCGCGGCTACCTGAGTGTCGACTTTGAGCGTTTCGGCGCATTGCGACTGGAAGAAAAATGTCGACCACTGTTACGTGGCGAAGTATCCATCGAACTGAGAAAGGACATCAAACTCAAGGCAGCCAAACAACAAACCCAGGTCAGGCTCGCCGGTGATATCGACATTGCCCTGTGGGAGGCCCTGCGGGAATGCCGTCGCCAGTTTGCCGAGGAACAGGGTGTTCCACCCTATGTCATCTTCCACGACAGCAGCTTGCAGGAGATGTGTCGGCTATTGCCGAGAGATGTGCAGGAATTCGGGCTCGTCAGCGGTGTCGGTGAACGCAAGCAGCAAAAGTACGGACCGGCTTTCGTGCGGGTGATCGCCGATCACCTGCCTGTGCACCGCTAGTCTTCCGTGTATTTGCCGGACTCCCGATCGGACAGGGCCGCCAGAAGTCGACCTCGCACCCTCCGCGGCAGTAATCGAATCAGGCTGAACAGGCTCACCAGCGGCCAGGGAAAACTGTAGCTCGCCTTCTCCCTGGCTATCGCCGCCAACATCAATGTCACCGCCTTCTCCAGCGTGATCCCCATCAGCATTTTTTCCTTCTTGTTCTCGGTCTGCACGAAACCGGGATTGAGCGTCAGGACTTTCACCGGGGTCGTGCGCAATTCGATACGTGCGGTATCCAGGAAGCGCTGGGCCGCGACCTTGGCCGCGGAGTAATGGGCCCCGCGAGGAATCTCGACAATGGCCGCGAGAGAATTGATATGAGCAATGACAGAGGGCGTGGCCTGTTGGCGCAGATGCGCCAATAACGGCACAAACAGATTCACCAGCGTCGCATAGTTATTATTCATAACTCCTACTATATGCTGTGCACTGGCGTCGATCAAAGACAGGGGACGCCCGCCACCGACGCTGTGAATCGCCAGATCGATGCGTCCAAATTGTGCTATTGCCTTTTGTACCATGGCTTCGGCCTGCTCCGGTTGCAGCAGGTCCGCCTGAATCGAGAGACAACGACAGGCGCTTGCTGTCACTTCTTCTTCGAGCGTCTGCAGCAGTTCACCGCGGCGCGCAACGAGAATGAGCGCGTCCACCTGATGCGCGAGTGCCTGCGCCAGTCCCTTGCCGAGACTCGACGAGGCACCCGTGATCAAGACAACCTTGCCTGCAAATTCCATGTCATTTCCCGTGGGTTTGCGCGCCCCATGACCGGTGTTCCGCAGTCGCCTGCAGCATACATTCGGTGACCCTCCCTGATCGCATGCGGCGCGTTCCCACGATCATGACTTCGAGGCTTTCTTCGCCAACTTGGCGGCTTTCTTTTCTTTCGGTGTTAGCAGCGCTTTCTTCTTTACTTCCTTTTTGGCGTTTTGACCCTTGCTCATGGCCAGGACTCCTGATGAATTGAATGGGGCGGCAAACGGGTCGCTGCACTGCCACAGTCCGCCCCGATCGCCGCGGCTAGATTACCATCAATTGCCAGATTCAGCTCCGGGGCGAACACCCGCGGCACCGAAAATTATGGTCGGCTTTGCACCAAGCTGACGCGCACTCACAGACGCTCTCACCGGCTTGGTGCACATTTCGTCGACACCCAATGCGTGCAGTAGCAGGGACGTGCGGAATGACTGCGGGCGTTGTCCCCCGGTGAGCTGGCATCAAGATTGCACACATTGTGTGCAAAAAATCGGCGATGAATTCGCCACTCGCTTCCAGGACGGTGCCGCCATGACTGCCATTGAATTCCCCACCCCCAGCCTCTCTGACAGTGCCCTGATCGAACGGCTTGCCTGGCGTACAAAACCGGGCATCCTCGGTCAGCACCCGTCCAGCCCCCAGTCCATCCATGCCCTGCTCGGCTATTATCTGGAAGACCGTTCGTCGCCTACCCCCGTTTCCCGGTCGCGACATGCTCGTGGACAACCGCAGTTTCGACTGGGGTGTGGCACCGCCTCTGGAAAAAGTCATCACAAATCCGCGCGAACTGGACCTGCTTCTGCGCCTGCCCGAGATCTACCGCCAGAGTGTCTCCATCATCGAGCCGTGGGCCAACGTCGGCATCAATCTGCAGGGTGAGGCCGTGCGAGCTTCCAAGAACATTGCCTACATCCTGCAGCAGATCGCCGATGCCGACACGATTCTGTACCCGGTCTGGCAGAGCGGCATCGCCAATCCGTGGCGTCTGGCCAATGTGCTGAGTGCCGGCATCGCCACGGTGGTCCAGGGTGGCGATCCATCAGTCTATGACGCCGCCAGCTTCAATGGCTCCAATGCAAGCCTGGAAGACATCCTGACCCTGATCGATCAACTCATGCTGCGCCGCTCAACCGGCAGCGGCCCCTGCATCTTCATCTGTCTCGGTCATCAACTCGCCGCCGCCTCCCATATCCGTCTCATCAAACGCGCCGTGCGCGAGGTCATGCAATTGACGAAGCTGCCACTGGATGCCGATGGCTTCGCTCTCAGTTCCCTGCGTCGAATCTGTTAGCACATCAGCGCCATTGGTGAATCCCTGCCGGTGCGCAAGAATGGCGAGACGATTGCGACTGGCAGGCATGACACCCGCTTCTCAGTCGCGCGCAATGAAACGATGGAAGTGGGCACACGCAGGCTGCTGCCCTACCGGCGTCACAAGATCGCAAATCACATTCCGGGAGAATTGCACGACAGCCATGCTCTCATCGCTGACGAGCTCGATGGGGTCATCGACACCCTTATTCGCATGGAGCGGGAACTCAACATCGAGATGTTCCATGGCGATGAGGTGAATGAGGAAGCGGCGCTGTTTGCCAACTGGGCCTACAAGTTACTTCACGACACCATCGTCCCGATACGCTGCGTTATCGCTGTGAGCCCGCTGTCGTGGATGCTCAACCTTCCCTATGCCATCGAGATCCTCGCCCAGACTGAAGCCGATGCCACGAGTCTGACTGAAGTTTCCAACACCTGCATCTACTACAAGGACTGGGAAACCCACACGATCCGCCGCAGCTTCACTTCGCAATTCCATCCCGAACTGATGGCAGATATCCGCGACATTGGTAAGCGCGATGGCCCCCGCTATGCAGAATTGAAAGACAACGATGGGGTGCGTCTGTTGATTCGTCTGCTTTACCATGGCATGCAGGAATAGGAGAGTCCGTGCGATGAATCTGGAACTCGATACGGCGACAATGCGGCGACTGCGCGACGCCCTCATTGCCGGGGGCAAGTTGCAGGCGACTGCGGATGTCTCCGACACGCCGGCGCTGGATGAGCGCGCACTCGCCTCGATTCGGCGCGTGGAACCGTTCGCGGAGACGATGTTTCTTATGATGATGGCCGATGGCGAGGCCGCCGAAGCAGAGAGGGATGCCATTCGCGGCGCGTTGCTGCTGTTGACGCACGGCTACATCCAGCCCGCCGTTCTGGATGATATCCTGCACAATTGCGAGGCCATAGTCGCGAGTCAGGGTGTGGAGCAGCGCCTACAGACGATCGGCGCCCGCCTCAGTGCCGACAAGCAGGATCGCGAAACAGCCTTCACCCTGGCCGCCGCCGTGGCCGTCGCCGATGCGACAGTTGCCAGCACCGAATCCAACCTGATCGATTCCATCGCGGAATGGTATGGCATCTCCAATCGCCGACGCGCCGAGATTCTGCAACAACTGGAATCCTGACAAGCCGCTCAGCTGCCCTCATCCTGCAACACGATTTCCGTGTGGAACGACTCTTCGTCGATAGTGACAAGGACATGATGGCGATAGACCTCATTGTCCCGGGCGAAGATACGTGGCACCAGCGCCGCGTTGATGTACTCAATACCCTCAGCCGATGGGCGCCCTGCTTGGTGCGCAGATGCATGTGGCCTGCGATCACCGCCAGCACGCGTTTGCCGGTGGCGCGCGCGTGGTCGATCGCGATCGCGAGATCGGGATCTCCCCAATCACCGCCATTGTCCTTGAAGTCACAGCCCCACATCGCATCCGGTTCAGCACCCAGTCCCAGCGGGCCGTTGTGGGACAGGAAGATAAGCTCTTCTGCCTCAGCCGCATCAATCAGCTGGCACAGTCGCGCCGCCGAGTCCTCGAGTGACTGCACCTGATAGGTGTCTGCCATGAAATCGGGAAACGACAACGTGGGACCACCGAGGCTGTGAGGGCGCGCGGCGATGAGATCAATAGCCCGCGCACCCGCACGGATGTGATGACGGCTGTAGCCACACAATTCGATGGGGGAGTAGCTGTCCTCGGTCGCCGAGGTGATCGACAGCAGCCGGTTGAGTCCGTTCTGGTGCGCCAGTTCCGCCGCCAATTCGTTGATATCCCAGGTGTCGTTGTTGCCCGGCATGACGAGCGCCGGCTGCTGCAGTTGGGAGATCGAGCGGGCAATACGAGTCGTACTCTTCGGAGTGCCCCCACCGAGATCACCGACGAAGTAATGCAGGTCATAGCCCGATGCCGCGAACTGCCGCACGTCAACCGCATCCCAGTGGGTGTGCAAGTCACCAATGACGGCCAGACGGAACACGCTACTGCTGGAGAGAGGCTTCATTGGCGGGGAGAATGGACGTCCTTTCGCGAGCCGGGTCCAGGTCTGGCAATATCCACTACCGGCCCCTACAAAGCAAGACAAGCCCGGCATTCGGGGCCACCTGGCGACAGCGGCCGCGGCTACACACCGTCACAAATCAAGGTTTGCAATACCCGGTGGGAGTTGGCAAAGTTGCCACCATAAGAAGATCATTGCAACCGAGGTACCTCCATGCGCAAGTGCCTGATTCTGCCCCTTTTGTTCGCCCTGCTCGCCACCGCCGCCTCCGGTTCCCGAGCAGCCCAACTCGACCAGATTGGTACCTTCGATTTCCCGACGTCGGGCTCACCTGCCGCCCAGGAACATTTCACGCTCGGCGTTGGCTATCTCCACAGTTTCGGCTTTATACAGGCCCAGGCCGAGTTCCGTCTGGCGCAGGAGCTGCAACCGGATTTCGCCCTGGCCTATTGGGGAGAAGTATTCACCTATAACCATCCCTTCATCGGCGAGTGGGATGCCGAATCGCCCGCCAAGGTCCTGATGCGACTCGGTCGTACCAGCGAGGAACGGCTGGCCAAAGCGCCAACTGAACGCGAAAAGGGCTTTTTGCGCGCCGCCGAGGCCTATGCCATGACGCCGGGACCGGTCGGCAATAAACGCCTCGCCTGGATGCAGGCAATGGCCGATCTTTATGCCCAGTTTCCGGACGACCGCGAAGTGCAGGCGTTCTACACGGTGGCGCTGCTAAGCGGAGCTACCGCCGTACCAGAAGCCAGTCGCGATCGGCTGAACATGCAGGCTGGCGCCCTCGCCCTGCGCCTGTTCAAGGAGAATGAAAACCATCCGGGTGCTGCCCACTACACGATTCATGCCTTCGACGATCCGATCCACGCTCCCATTGCCCTCGAAGCCGCGTTTCATTATGCCGACATTGCGCCGGCTGTTGCGCACGCGCGACACATGCCTACCCACATCTTCATCCAGCACGGCATGTGGAAAGAGGTGTCGTTGTGGAATGAATCATCATTTAACGCCGGAGCCGACCTGTGGCAGCCCGGTGATCGCCCCAATGACATGAACCACTCCTCGGACTGGGGTCAGTATGGCGACCTGCAGCTTGGCGATCTGGCGCGCTCCGAACTCTGGATCAAACGCGCCGAACAAGTTCTGAAAGACAATCCGGGCGATGCGCGCTCGGAAGCCACCCTGCGCACCATGCAGGCTCGCCACATCATCGAGAGCGGTCACTGGCAGACGCGCGAACTGACCGATGCCCTTAACGGTGACGAATTATTGGCCCTTGGGCTCAGTGCGGTGAATCTCGATGATCTGAAACTGGCGCAGCGCGTCGCCGAGCGGCTGGCGAAACTCGTCAGCGACAGCCCCAACAATGAGGCGCTGCGCGTCAGCCAGATGGAAGTCGAGGGCTTTTACAAATTACGTGATGCCGAGCACCAGCTCCAGGCCGGCATGTCTGAGTCCGGTTCCGATTTGCAGCAGGAAGCTTTGACCCTGCTGACGAATGCGGTTGCACTCACCGATGCCCAGCGACTGCCGAACGGTGCCGCCAATCCTCTCAAGCCGGTGCAAGAGCTGGCCGGTGAGGCGATGCTGGCCACCAATCATCCGCAGCAGGCGGCCGAGCTCTTCGATGCCTCGCTGCTAAGGACGCCGAATCGCCCCTGGTCGCTGCTGGGGGCAGCGCGCAGCCACGCCAGTATGAATCATGCCGACAAGGCCGCCGGGTTCTATCGGGCATTGCTCGCGATCTGGTCCGATGACTCCAATCCCGCTGTGCAGGAAGCACGGCGATTCCTGCAGCGGTAAATCCCCATGACTAAATCTACAGAGTGGCAACGCGTCGCCGGTAATGGCTTGCTCAGCCGTCGGCATCTGCTGGGTCTCGGCCTGTCGAGTGCGAGCGTGCTCGCCAGCTCGGCCGTGCTGGGCGCCGATGGCAAAGCCCTGTTCGAAATTCCGGGCTGGTCGCGCCAGGCCGGCCCGGGTCCCAGCGGTTATGGCCAGCGCTCCGTGCACACCGCGTTCATGCAACGGGATGCCGGCGCACCCGACCCGCTCTATCCCGGCGGAGGCGCCTCCCGCTCGCCCCTGCAACATCTGCAGGGTACGATCACACCAAACAGCCTGCATTTCGAGCGCCACCACGCCGGCATCCCGGCCATCGATCCGGCTGGTCATCAACTCGTGATCAATGGCCTGGTCAAACAAGCCCTCGCCTTCAGCTATGAGTCACTGCTCTCCTACCCGATGGTGAGCCGCTTTTATTTTCTAGAATGCTCCGGCAATAGCCGCAGCCTCTACGGAGCGAGACCTGGCAATGGCACCGCCCAGACCATCCATGGCCTGCTTTCCGGTGCCGAGTGGACCGGCATTCCGCTGTCCACTTTGCTCGATGAAGCCGGCATTCTCGGGTCCGCCCAATGGGTCAGTGCTGTCGGCGCCGATGCCGCCAGCATGGGCCGCTCGGTTCCCCTCAACAAAGCGCTCGACGATGTGCTGGTCGCGCTGTATCAGAATGGGGAACCGCTGCGACCGGAGCAAGGCTATCCAATGCGACTGTTTGTACCGGGTTGGGAAGGAAATATCAGCGTGAAATGGCTGACCCAGCTGAAGCTGACGCAGGAACCCAGCCAGTTCCGCGATGAAACCAGCAAATACACAGATACCATGGCCGACAAGACCAGTCTGCAATTCACCTTCCCGATGGGATGCAAGTCAGTAATCACCTCGCCCTCCGGACAAATGCAACTGCGACGACACGGGCTCTACCAGATTACCGGCGTTGCCTGGTCTGGCAATGGCACTATTACACGGGTCGAAGTCAGTGCCGATGGCGGACAGACATGGGCTGAAGCCATGCTGGACTCGGCGCAGCACGCGAAGGCGCTCACGCGCTTCCGCATTCCCTGGTCGTGGGATGGCGCTACCGCACAACTCATGAGCCGCGCGACCGACAGCACTGGCGCGGTTCAGCCTACCCGGACAGCCTTGCTGGCGGAGCGCGGCGAAAACAGTTTCTATCACTGCAATGCCATTCAGTGCTGGGGTGTCAGCGCGGCCGGAGACGTGAACAATGCCTATGTCTAAACCTGGTTACGTCTTGCTCGCCTTCGTCGCCAGCTGTCTGCTGTCGTCCACGGCTCTGTCTCAAACTGTGGGACTTGGCACCCCGATCGAACAGACTCAACTGCAGAATTTCGATCTGATCGCGGGACCTGACGGCGAAGGCCTTCCCGATGGCAGTGGAACTGCGCTGCAGGGCAAACTCGTGTTCGAATCCCGTTGCCAGGCCTGTCATGGCGCGAACGGCGAAGGCACTGGCAGTAGCACCATTCTTGTCGGTGGCAATATGCAGACTGAGGCCTCGCCGTTGAAGACCGTGGGCAGCTTCTGGCCTCACGCCACAACCCTGTTCGATTACATCCGTCGGGCCATGCCTGCGAATGCCCCGAAGTCGCTCAGCAATACCGAGGTCTATCAGGTGGTCGCCTATGTGCTCTACCTGAATGGCATCATCAATCAGTATGCGGTGCTTAATAAAGACTCGCTGCTAACGATACAGATGCCGAACAAGGACGGTTTCCTCGATCGAAGCCACATCCAGTAATTTGCAATAACAAAAAATCCGCTGTTTTTTCCCTGCGGTAATTCCCTAAAGAGAGGATCTAATGAGAGTATCAAGGTTGATGTTGTGCGTGATCGGCACAGTAGTAACTTACCTGGCATCGGCAGCCACACTGGCGGCGAATGACGGTATCAGTGTATCCCGCATCACAGCAGAACCGGATTTTTCCGATTTCGCCGGCATGCAACCGGGCACGGCACTGGCCCGATCCATGACCAAGGTCGAGAACTTTATCCAGCGCGAACCCTATGATGGCACGCCTGCGACCCAGCGTACCGAGGTTTACATCGGCTACGACCAGCAGCGGTTCTATGCTGTTTTCCTGGCCTTCGATTCCCAACCCAACCTGATCCGCGCCAACATGTCACCACGCGAAAACATCGGCGGCGATGACACCGTAGAAATGACGTTCGACACCTTCAACGACCAGCGTGCGGCGCTCACCTTCCGCTCCACGCCACTCGGTATTCAGTGGGATGCCCGCTGGACTGAAGGCTCCTCCCGTCGAGCCGGATTTGACACTACCTGGGAAGCGGTCTGGGACAGTGACGGCCAACTCACCGACGAAGGCTATATGGTGAAGATGTCGATTCCCTTGCGCAGCCTGCGTTTCCCCGACAGCGAAGATCAACTCTGGCGCATTCAGTTCGCGCGTCAGATTCCCCGTCTGAGCGAGGAATCTTTCTGGCCGGAATACACCATTGCCATCGAAGGACGTCTGAATCAGACTGCCCTGCTCTCCGGCATCAGCAATGTCTCGCCAGGCAACAACTCCCAGATCATCCCGTTCATCTTCGCCCGGGAAGTGGATGCGCTCGACCGTTCTGCAATCGGTGGCCCTAAATTCGACCGCACTAGTGAACAAGATGTTGGTCTGGACGCGAAGTTCGTCTTCAACGACTCCTTCGTTCTCGACGTCACTCTCAATCCGGACTTCAGCCAGGTCGAGTCTGACGAGCCTCAGGTTACCGTGAACGAACGCTTCGAGATTCAGTTTCCGGAACGCCGCCCGTTCTTCGTTGAGAATGCCGACTTCTTCGAGACCGACTCCACCCTCGTCTTCACCCGCCGTATCGTCGATCCCGAAGGCGGACTGCGATTCACCGGCCGCTCTGGCAATTACGGGTTCGGTGCCATCATGATCAACGACCAGGCGCCAGGTGCGAACCGGGCTGCGGGTCATCCGCTGGACGGCGAGAAGGCCAACATCGGCATTCTGCGGGGTTACAAGGATATCTCCGAACAGGATCGCATCGGCTTCCTCGTGACCGACCGCGAACTGGGCGATGGCTATAACCGCGTCGCGAGCATCGATGGGCGCTTCAAGCTGACAGACAACTGGCTGACACAGATGCAGGTCATTGAAACCGAAAGCGAGCCCTTCACCGGCGGAGAGAAGAAGACCGGCTTCCAGCGCAACATTCAGCTCAATCGCGTCGGCCGCACGGTGAACACGCATACGCACTTCATCGAGAGCACCGATGATTTCCGCACTGAACTGGGTTTCCAGAATCAGTATTTCTCATCGGACACCTCCGGGATTCACAACCGGGTCAACCTGAATTTCTATCCACAGAATTCCAGCCTCAATAGCTGGGGCACTGCCCTGATGGCGGTCTATCTGAAGGACACTGAAGGCACCCGCATCTACACCCAACTCGACCCCAGCGTAAACCTGCGGTTTGCCACGTCCAACTATGGCCTGTCGTTAAGCAATCGCACCGAAGTGCTGCGACCGAAAGATTTTGCAGGCCTCACCACCAACCGCAAATACGACACGGACACAGTGCGTTTCAATTTCAGCAACACCGCGCTGCAAACTTTGACGTTTAGCGGCAGCTATCAGACTGGCACCGTGGTCAATCTGGTACCGCCGGCAGGCAACATGCCGTCAATAGCCGACAGTCGACGCATCGATCTCGATCTGTTGTGGCGTCCGTTCGATCGACTGCGCATCTCCAACACCTTGTTGAAGACGGATCTGGAAACGCGCAGCGGCGGCACCAAGGTATTCAGTAACGAGATATTCCGCAGTAACTGGAACTACCAGTTCACCCGAGAGATGTCTCTCCGATTCATCGCGCAGTACGACAAGACGGATGCCGGCCCGGCTACCCGACTCAAAGACAAGGAGAATCTGAACTTTGACCTGCTGTTACGTTATGTCATCAATCCCTGGTCTGCGTTCTATGTCGGTTACAACACGAACCAGAGCAACTTCGACATCATCGAGTTTGAAGGCGAGCGGGAACTCGTCACGACAAATGATCTGCGCCGCGATGGCGATCAGCTGTTCGTGAAGTTCTCCTACATGTTCCAGCGTTAACTTGTGACACGGCGCTGGCCCGACGCAGTCTGTCCCGGGTCAGCGCCTCCTACCCCCTAACGCCGCCCGGTGTCACAAAAAATTACAATCCCCCCAATAGAGAGCTGACCAGGTCCAGGCTGGCTCCGGATATCGCGCACCGCCCGGAAACGCACACGCCATGAGGTGTCCAAGGTGTCTGAACGATAACGGCGCAGAGCATCTGCGCGCCAGACCAATTCCGCCCTACCCGGACCTTGTGGCAGGCTCCGGACACCGTTGGCGCACCCAGAGCGATCCGTTTATACTCTACGCAATCACCGCATCAATTTGGAGACACGGCAATGATCCACAGCCAACTCGACTGGTTCAAGCCAGCAAAACAACTTATGACAGCCCTGTCCTGCAGCGCTGCACTTTGCTGCCTGTCCAGTTCGGCATTCGCCCAGGACCGCAGCGAAATTCGTGAACACTATCCGCAACTCGCGGATCTGTTCAACGCCTTCGATGTCACTCAGGCCAACGCACTCGATCGCATTGCCGACATCAATGCCAATCCCGCTTATACCCAGGCGCGCGCTGAATTACGCGAACACATGGACATGATGAAGAACATGACCATGAGCGAGATGATGGCAGCCGGCACCATGGACCACAGCATGATGATGAGTTCCACTAGCAGTGGCCCGTTTGTCGATCTTGAGGTAGAGGCCCGCATCAACCTGCTGGAAACCATGCGCGGCAAGCACAGTGACGAGGAAGCCGAAGCGGCATTCAATAACGCGGCGTCTATCGATCGTCATACGGCTGAGGTGTTCAAGCGCGGACGGAACTTCGAATCGAAACTGTTCGCGATTTATGTCGACGATTCCATCACCAACAAGCGCGCCGCCGTGGCTGAGGCGATCACTGATTACCTGAGTGACGATCGTCATTCAGTCGCGACTTTCCCCAAGGAGAGCAGTTATCTGATCGATCACCCCTACGCCACCGGACTGAAGACCGCTTTCCCAC
>JALRBQ010000030.1 GCA_023257655.1 Pseudomonadales bacterium | reverse complement strand
AGATTTCGTCTCAGGTCACGGCCTTGGCCAAGTAGCACATCAGCTTCACAGAGCTTTTGCATAACTTCTTCTATGTTGTATCGTTTCCTAGACATGGTCCAGATCTCTATTATGGTTGTTTTACCATTTGTGATCTGGACTAGGAAAGCTAAGCTAGGTCACGGGTTCCTCTTCGATAAAAAGAATCAAATCTATGTTTAACAATTTCAATGACCTTAAGCTTAAAGTATTTTTGTTGTGTCTCTTTTTAGCCGTAACCCATGAATCCGATTCGGAGACTTGGTTTGACGAAACTGGAAAGATAGCGGTGGAAGTAAAAATTATTGATAACGACATCCTCAATGCTGATTATTCAATCATAATTACAGATTATGGAAGCGACCCCTCTTTTTCCAGAATATATGAAAGAGTAAAAGATAAACTTTATAAAGAAGAATATTTCCCTCAAACCAGAATTGGTTTCGATTTGGCAGACGAGACCCTCGCGAGCGATTTCCTCCTGCTTGCAAGCCGGGAAACATCATCTTCCAAGTCAAGTAAATCAATAAAACTAACAATTCCTAATTCTTTATTCTTGCTCACAGCTTTTAACTACATGGCTGAGCAGGGAGCTAGGCTAATGGTCTCTCTAAGTGACCTCGATGATGCGCTGACGTTCAGAGTCAATCGTTGGAATTCTGCGCTATCTGATAGACCAACAGTTGATAATTAAGATCCTTACATATCAGTATGGTGAATCGCCACTAATTTGGTAGCCATCAACCAATCACTATTGAGTTTTTTGCGGGGAGAGTGACCCGTTAAAAAATGTAATTCATGAGCTTGTCGCAGCCCGCGACAAGGAGGTGGGCTAGGCTTGTTTGAGTGGTGTTCGGTTGTGTAATGATGCGTGCTAACCTGTTGAAAATATTGGCTTATTGCTAGCAGTTTTCGCCGAAGATCAACACATTAGTTACACAAACTCTGACCTTTTCCCCTAAGCTGTTGATCCGTATATATTAAATTTTAGCGTCACTATTGAGTGGGAGTAAACGGAGATACATCTATGACACAAAAAACCTTAAACATTATTTTGACTGTGGTGTCAGTGATAATGGTTGGGAATTTTATCTTCGGTTTTATGACGTTAGAGGATGACTGGGCGGTTCTTGTTGCTTGGTTTTTTCCTGTTCTGGGTGGCGTGACAGTTCAAAAATCACAAAAAGAAAAGTAACCGACAACTACAAAGTAACTACAAACTATTAAAATGCCATTTTAACCTATTGATTTTAATGAATAAAAAATAATGGTATTACTGAGTGGGAGTGGTTGCAAAACTTACTCCCGCACCAATCTTTCTCTTTTCATATTATAAGTGTAATGCTCTGTCATGAAGTTAACTTCTGTTAAGGCTGTCCCTCGGGTTTCGTGGAGTTCTGAGCAGCCGATGACATTTCGGCCGCGCGGCGTCACGTTTTTCTTTCTCTGTTTCGGGCTGATTGTGTTCGGCGTGGGCGAGGGCATGTTGATTGCCGCTGGCGCAGGTGTCAGCCCTTGGACGGTGTTTGCCCAGGGGATAGCGAACATCACTGGTTTGCGCATTGGCCTGGCTACTTTCTTTGTCAGCGCGGCAGTTCTGCTGCTGTGGATACCGCTCCGTCAGCGTCCTGGGCTCGGTACCGTGATGAATGCATTGTTAATCGCAGGCGCGATGGATTTATCCCTACCTTATCTGCCGGCTCCGGATAATATTGCGCTCAAGCTTGTCGAAACCCTTATGGGAATTCTGTTGGTGGGCATTGGCAGCGGGATGTACCTGATCGCCAATCTGGGGCCAGGGCCGCGGGACGGACTGATGACCGGGCTTCAGCGACTCAGCAATTTGCCGATTGCGTGGGTAAGAATGTCGATCGAGGTATCCGTCGTCGTGCTGGGATGGTTATTAGGTGGAACGGTGGGAGTCGGTACCGTGTTGTACGCGCTCGGGATCGGTTGGTCGGTTGCCACTGGACTCGCTGTGGTAGCTTATTGTTCTCGAACACCGGTTCCGGTGACTAATGCATGAGTGGCGTCGACGCATACTCGGAGCATGAGCGATGGATGGCCCTGGCACTGGAACAGGCGGCTGAGGCTGGCGCGGCCGGTGAAGTGCCAGTGGGTGCGGTATTGGTAGCCGACGGAAAGTTGATCGGAGTTGGAAGCAATCGCCCCATCTCCGCTCACGATGCGAGTGCGCATGCGGAGATCTGTGCCCTGCGACAGGCGTCACAGAAGCTGCAGAACTATCGTCTGCCGGGGACCACGCTGTATGTTACTATCGAGCCCTGCACGATGTGCGTCGGTGCCATGATGCACGCCCGGGTTGAGAGATTGGTGTTTGGTGCGCGCGAACCGCGATCCGGCGCTGTGGTCAGTCAGCAATCGCTGCTTGAGGCGAGTTGGTTCAATCACCGGATAACCTGTATAGAAGGCGTTCTGAAGGATCCCAGTGCCGAACTGATTCAGGCTTTTTTCAGGCAGAAACGCGAGGCTAAATAGCTTGCGAAACCAGCAACCACCGGGTATAAGTTCGACACTCCGCGAGTCGGAATGAAAATAATAACCATGTTCAAGACCTTGCCATTACAAAAACTTGCGATCTTTCTGTCACTCACCATTACCCTGGCGGCGTGTGCGACTGATGCCAATGTCTACAAGGCCTATGCGGGGGATGAGCGGGCAAATCTGCAGGTTTCACGCGTCGATGGCGATCGCTATATCCGCACCGACTGGATTAATCGTTATGTCGACAAGGTGCGATTTCTCGCGGTAGATGGCATCTCCATCGAAAACCCTGAGGAATTTGATTCCCTCCAGATCGCTCCCGGGTACCACGACTTACGCGTGTATTATTCTTGGGATCTGGGGAGCCAACGCGGTCTGGCACCGGCGCTCGTATCGTTTGCCGCAAGCCGGGAAAATGTCAGTCGCACACTCCGGTTCAACGCCCTGGCCAGCGAACGCTATACGGTGAAGGCGAATCCGGTATTCAATTCCCAGCGTCTCGATATCACCGAACTGCTCTACGTGGACTTCTGGATTGAGGATCGTGAGGGCAATGAGATTGTCTCCCGTGAAGAAGGTCGTTACGTCCCCGTCGTCGAAAATAATTGAGTAAAATCTGAACTTGCCGGTGCAATTTTTCTGAATTTGACCGGCAAATCGATTATCATTGCCGCACGCCGCAGCGGGGTCATTTTCAGCCCGCTGAAGTATCTAAATCTGCACCTATTCCAGTCAGGACTACCCAGCAATGCAAGCGATGTTTGGAGCTGCAGCTCTTTCTGCTTTCAAGAATTCCAAGTTACTCGCCTCTCTTCACGCACAAAACCCGGCCGTTCTTTCCGTCTCCGCCCAGTACGTCCATTTGATAGACACTAACTCTCCGCTCGATGCCCGGGCGACTGAGGTATTGGGCGCGTTACTACATTATGGTGCTCGTTACGAGGGTGACGCCGACTTGCCAACAGGAACGTTGAGTCTGACCCGTATCGTCATCCCGCGACCGGGCACGATCTCGCCCTGGTCGAGCAAGGCCACTGACATACTGCATAACAGTGGTTTACGTCAGATCGACCGTGTCGAACGCGCCGTGGTCTATAAACTGGTAGTACAGCATGCACTCGAGGCGGTAGCGATCGCGAGTCTTGATTCCTTGCTGCATGACCGGATGACCCAAGCCGTTATCGATCAGATAGACCAGGCCCACTGCCTGTTTCAGCATGCAGAGCCACAACCCATGCGCTCTATCGACATTCTGGGCAAGGGCAAGAATGCCCTGAAGCACGCCAATCTTTCGATGGGTCTGGCGCTGGCCCCGGATGAAATAGACTATCTGTTCGATCGATTCTCGGCCCTCGGTCGCAATCCGAATGACATCGAACTGATGATGTTCGCGCAGGCCAATTCCGAGCATTGCCGGCACAAGATCTTCAATGCCAGTTGGACCATCGATGGTGTGCCTCAGCCCCATTCACTGTTCGGCATGATCCGGCACACGCATACCCAGTCACCGGATGATGTGCTGTCCGCTTATTCTGACAATGCTGCTGTCATGCGCGGTCATGTCGCCGAACGCTTCTTCCCGAATCCAGAGACGAAGCACTATGGCTATACGAAAGAGCCGGTGCATATCCTGATGAAGGTCGAGACCCATAATCATCCGACGGCAATCGCGCCTTTTCCAGGGGCGGCGACCGGTTCCGGTGGTGAGATTCGCGACGAGGGGGCTACCGGTCGTGGCGCCAAGCCGAAAGCAGGACTCACCGGCTTCAGTGTCTCCAATCTACGGATTCCGGGTTTGCCCCAGCCCTGGGAAGAAGACCTCGGTAAACCCGCGCATATCGCCTCCGCACTGGACATCATGCTGGAAGGGCCCATCGGCGGTGCTGCTTTCAACAATGAATACGGTCGACCCAATCTCTGCGGCTATTTCCGCAGCTTCGAGGAAGTGTTCGAGAACGAGGCCGGAGAGAAGGAAGTGCGGGGCTATCATAAGCCCATCATGATCGCCGGTGGCATCGGCAATATTCGTGAAACCCACGTGCAGAAGGGCGCAATCGAGGTCGGTGCCAACCTGATAGTTCTCGGAGGCCCGGCCATGCTGATCGGTCTCGGTGGCGGCGCTGCCTCGTCGATGGCGTCCGGGTCTGGTAACCAGGACCTGGATTTTGCATCGGTCCAACGTGACAATGCCGAGATGGAACGCCGTTGCCAGGAGGTCATCGACCAGTGTTGGCAGTTGGGTGATGCCAATCCTATCGCCTTTATTCATGATGTAGGTGCCGGTGGTCTGTCCAATGCCTTGCCCGAGCTGGTCAAGGATGGCAATCGCGGAGGCGTCTTCGACCTGCGAGCGA
Organism: Pseudomonadales bacterium; assembly: GCA_023257655.1. Taxonomy (GTDB): domain Bacteria; phylum Pseudomonadota; class Gammaproteobacteria; order Pseudomonadales; family Pseudohongiellaceae; genus UBA9145. The sequence continues at coordinate 23,943 of JALRBQ010000030.1, read as the reverse complement.
TTCCCTCCGCGGAATCCCAGATTTCGCCGCTGGAAATCTGGTGCAATGAAGCCCAGGAACGCTATGTATTGGCGGTGCCACCAGCGGCACTGGAACGCTTCGATGCAATCTGTGCGCGAGAACGCTGTCCGTATGCGGTTGTGGGCAAATCCACTGCTGAAAAACACATCAGCCTTGCCGACAGTCATTTCGATAACAAGCCCATCGATCTGCCGATGGACGTGTTGTTCGGCAAGCCCCCGAAGATGCACCGGGAAGCCCGCTCCGGCGCCATTCCAGCGCGACCATTAGAGACTGACAGTATCGATCTGGGTGAGGCTATCCAGCGCGTATTATCGGCTCCGACGGTCGCGAACAAGAGTTTTCTGATCACCATTGGCGACCGCACAATCACCGGTCTCGTGAGCCGCGATCAGATGGTAGGCCCATGGCAGGTGCCGGTAGCGGATGCTGCTGTCACGGCCTCCGGCTATAACACCTATACCGGTGAGGCCATGGCCATGGGCGAGCGTACCCCGCTGGCAGTATTCAATGCGCCGGCGTCGGGTCGTATGGCAATCACCGAGGCAATCACCAACATCATGAGCGCCGATATCCGTCAGCTCGGAGACATCAAGCTGTCGGCAAATTGGATGGTGGCCGCCGGTCACGGCAGCGAAGATCAGAAATTGTATGCCACTGTAGCGGCGATAGCGCTGGATCTCTGTCCGGCTCTGGGTATCTGTATTCCGGTTGGCAAGGACTCCATGTCGATGCGGACGGTCTGGCAGGATAACGGAGTGCAGAAGAGCAATACGGCCCCGTTGTCGCTGATTGTTTCCGCGTTCGCGCCCGTCTCGGATATACGTCAGACCCTGACCCCGCAGTTGCAGCGAGGCATCGGAGAGTCCAGCTTGCTGCTGGTGGATCTTGGGCATGGCAGAAACCGTCTCGCTGGCTCAGTACTGTCCCAGGTCTATCGTCTGCGACAGGGCTCCGTGCCGGATCTGGACAGTGCGGCAGATCTACGAAACCTGTTCCAGTTCATTCAATTATGTCGGCGCGACAGGTTGTTGCTGGCTTATCATGATCGTTCGGATGGCGGGCTGTTAACGAGCCTTGTCGAGATGGCGTTCGCCGGGCACTGCGGATTGCAGGTGAATCTCGATGCAGGTCTGGCAGCAGCCGATATTATTCCCAGCCTGTTCGCGGAAGAGCCGGGTGTGATCATTCAGGTCAGGAATTCCGATCTCGCCAAGGTGCGAGCAATCGCTGCAGCGCAGGGTCTCGAATCTTTGCTGCACCTCATAGCAGTGCCCAATGACAGCGATAGCATTTCGATACTTCAGGGCAAAACCAAACTGTTCAGTGCCTCTCGTATCAGTCTGCAGCGCACCTGGTCTGAAACCAGCTATCACATGCAAAGCTTGCGCGACAACAGTGAATGCGCGAAAGAGGAATTCGACAGATTACTCGAACAAGAGGATCCAGGGCTCAACGCGCACCTGACCTTCGATCACAACAAGGACATTACCGCACCCTATATCAACGTCGATGCGAAGCCGCGTGTCGCAGTCTTGCGCGAGCAGGGTGTCAATGGCCAGATTGAAATGGCGGCGGCGTTCGATCGAGCACGCTTCGAAGCGATCGATGTGCATATGACAGATGTAATTAGCGGACGCGCAAAATTGGAGTCATTCAACGTACTTGTCGCCTGCGGTGGCTTCTCCTACGGTGATGTGTTGGGAGCCGGAGGCGGCTGGGCTAAATCAATTCTTTATAACGATTCCCTACGGCAGCAATTCGGTGACTTCTTCGCCGATAGCAGCAAACTCACACTCGGCGTTTGTAACGGATGTCAAATGGTGTCCTTGTTGCAGGAATTGATCCCGGGAGCTGAGCATTGGCCCCGATTCGAGCGCAATCGCTCGGAGCAATTCGAGGGGCGACTCACATTGACCCGAATTGAAGCGTCGCCCTCGGTCTTTCTGCATGGCATGGAAGGCTCCTGGATGCCTTTGGCAGTCGCTCATGGTGAAGGACGCGCGGAGTTTGGAAACGCAGACGATCTGCGGCAACTCGTCGCCAGCGATGGCATCGCGATGCGCTATGTGGACAACCATGGACAGCCGACTATGCTGTATCCGGCTAACCCCAACGGCTCAACTGATGCGATAGCCGCCGTCTGCAGCAAGGATGGACGCGCCACATTGATGATGCCGCATCCTGAGCGTGTGTTCCGTGCCAGCCAGAACTCCTGGCACCCGGCAGAGTGGGAAGAGGATGCGCCCAGTATCCGCTTGTTCCGCAATGCCCGCAAATGGTTGGCATAGACCTTGGCGACCGCCTTGTACAAGCTGGAGTTCTATGTGCCTGAATCACACCTCGAGGTGGTGAAGTCAGCGCTGTTCGCCGCAGGTGCAGGGCGGGTCGGAGCGTATGATTCCTGCGCGTGGCAGACGCTGGGGCAGGGGCAATATCGGCCGTTAACTGGCAGCAGTCCGCATCAGGGTGAGGCAGGCAAGATTGAAAAAATTCGCGAGTACAAGGTAGAAATGGTATGCGAGAGGGAGAGCGCGTCCGGTGTAATTACCGCGCTGCTTGCGAGTCACCCGTATGAAGAAGTCGCCTATTCCTTGATGGCGATAGAGACTGGCGTCTCGTCCTGAGTCTGCAGCTGCAAGGCGCAGGCGCGGGCCCGTCGGGATACTGTCGCTTCCGACACTCCGAGCGCATTCGCCCCCAGTTTCTGATTACCTTCGTAATAATCCAGCACGTGCTCAACCACGAGCCCCTCAAATTGTCGCATCATCTGTTTCAGGTTCAGGGATTGCTGCAGGGCAGGATTGTCATTGATCGCGATGCAGCTGGTGATCTGGGTGAAGAGTTGTTTATGCAGGCGGCGTTCCCGGGTAAACGGGACGAAGGTAAGGAGATGGAACAGCCGGGTTTTCTCCTCGGCATAGATCATGATCGCGAGCATCAAGGTCAGTGCCAGTGACATGAACAAGGCGCTGGTGATCTGCACGCCGATGGCTTGCAGGCCGATGATTGCAAACGTCACCAGCACCGGCATTGCCGTACTCAGCAAAACAGTCAGACACTGTTGTTTGCCGATATTGGAGCCCACACGGCGAATGCCGTGAATCAGCAATCCGATGGCGAAGAGCAAGCCGCAAATCGCGTACAACTGGAATACCCAGTAATTCGGGCCGGCGACTTTGGTCAGTGAGAAATCGAGCACCTGAACATCGGCGATGACAGTGCGATTGAAAATCAGATTGCACACGAGCAGGGCAAGCACGATATTCAAACCGGTCTTGATCCTGCCGGCGTGCCACGAGAATTCCGAATACTGTATCGCAATGTTGAGATACGCATGGATAATGAAGACCGCGCAACAATAATAGGTGATCAGCAGCAGCAGATCGGTCTGCTGAGTGTAATGCTGATCAAGCGCAATCATTTCCACGACGTTCAACAGAAAAGCCGCGAAGAAGAAAATCCCCAGATTGAGATTCTCTCGACGCAGCGAGTCGTGATAGCGCATGAATATCGCAATCTTCAGACTTATCGCCAGGAGCGAAGGCAAGATCAATAGCTGCATGATATTGGTTTTCTTGGCATTCCTGTAAAGTCTGTCCCAATTTTCCTACAACACGAGGCAGATCTGACTGATGGAAAGGCCACTGCCTGAGCCCAGGATCAGGATCTTGTCCCCGGCTGCCGGATTGGCGAGCTCGAGTGTTACCGGTATCGAGGCGCTGGTTAAATTGCCATATTCCTCGAAAGTGCTGGGCGCCTTTTTGCGCTCAATGCCTGCCAGCTCAGCAAAGCGGTTGTGCACTTTTTGACCGGCCTGATGTGCAATCAGGAAATCTACATCCTTCGGTTGCCACTCCAGTATTCGATAAGACTCTGAAATCAACGACTTATGCATATGCAGCGCGGCAGCGGAAATCTTTTCCATCAGCATCTGACCCCGGCGTTTGCCGGTACTGTCAAACTTGTAGAAGCATAATTCAGCATAGCGTCCTTGGCTAGTGAAACGGTAAGTTTTTACCCCCGAATTTTGTGAAGCGCGTTGCAGGATCACGGCCCCTCCGGCATCGCCGGTAGTAAGTCCTCCAATCTTGTTGTTGAAGTTCTCCAGCGTCGGGTTTTCATTAATGTCCTTGATGCAGTCATGCACGACACGGCTGGGAACTTCCCCGGTGACCACCAGGACATTCTCGGCCGCACCGGTGGCGATCATGGCATCGCCCACTGACATGCCATTGGAAAAACCATGGCAGGCATTCGTCACATCGAGACAAGCCGCATTGACGCAACCCAATTCGCGCTGAATGCGATGGGATGTTGCAGGTTCGACCCAGTCGCGATCGATGCCGCAGTAGAGCACCATACCGATTTCACTCGGATGCAGACCGGACTTCTCCAGTGCGCTGCGGCCGGCACGAATGGCGAGATCTGAAGGCATCTCATCGGGTTTGGCAAAGCGCCGTGAGTGAATGCCAGTTAACTGTTCAATAAAGGTATTGGGGATACCAAATTGGGATTCCGAATGCACCTCATCGAGCAAGTCGGCTGAAGACACCACCTGATCTGGCAGGTAATTACCAATAGAAACGATTCTGGAGTGACCGGTCATATTCATAAGTTTTACTCTTCAGTTTGCGGGATGTTGGGAAAGGCGGTGTAACAGCAGGCATTATCCACGCGTCAACCTCAAAAAGGAAAATGGAAAGCGAAATGCAAGCTTCCCGCTCTCGGCACTGGCGCAGGACAATAGAACGAATTGAATAAAATCCCTCGGGGACGTTTCATGGTGTAGGACTTTATCCTACAGTGCGAACCTAAAATGTGATGGACTTGGGATATTGAATGCGCGGGGAAGCGGAAACCTAACTTGCCGTACTTCGGCTGTGGCTGATCAGCTGAGTGGTAATAGTGCGGTCATCGCCGTGTAAAACATCGAACATGCGCACGGGAAAATGACCGGTGTTCACATCACGGAAGTAATGCTCGAGCGTGCAGCGAACGACCGGAAACGCGATCTCGTTCCAGGGAATTTCTGCTTCGCTGAAAAGCGCGATTGTTTCGGTTTCAAATCCAGGTTCGGCTTCGAGATCGATAAGCTCGGCACGGAAGAAGAAATACATCTGGTTGATCGCTGGCAGATTAAACAGGGTGTACAGGCTATTGTCGTCCACCTGAATTCGCGCTCCGGCTTCCTCGTGTGTCTCGCGGATTGCCCCTTCCAGACTGGATTCGCCGTTTTCCATGAAGCCCGCCGGCAGAGTCCACTTGCCCCGTCGAGGCTCGATTGCACGCTTGCACAAAAGGACGCGGTCGCCCTGAACTGGTAGAGTGCCGACGACATTCTTCGGATTCTGGTACTGGATCGTGTTGCAGGCATCGCAGCAGAAGCGCAGCTTGTCGTCACCCTTGGGAATGCGATGCACAAGCGGAGAGGCGCAATGAGGGCAGAACTTCATAGTGTCGCGGAACCATGCTGACGATGAATAGTGCGCCTAGTGTACTGGTTTACCGAGCGAAGGGAAAACCAGTGGCTCCGGATACGAATGACCTAGATGCGTTTGATCTCGCAGTGCAGGCGGAAGCGCTTGGAGGTCATGTAGGCTTCAATTTCCCGTAGCCGTAATTCAAGCTCGCTGAATATTTCCGTGCAGCGTGCGCGGGAATAGCCGGAGTTGGCAGGATGGAGTTGCTCAAAGGAAGCGGATTCGGGCCTGGCGGATCGGGGGGCTCAGAGGCCGCTTCATAGCCTTCATTGACATAGCTCTTCGGCGTGCCATGGCGACGGGCGCGACGCTCTTCCTTGTGCCGGCGACGGGCTTACCGTTTCGCCGCTCGCCTTGCTGATTTGGAACTCGGTTCTGCGAATGGATCGGATTCGAACACGAAGGCGCAGATGATGTAAGCCCAGAATGTGAACGGACCAAACATGAACAGGCACAATAATGCCACCATTCTCACGGCAAACACGTTGACTTCGAGATAGTCGGCAATGCCCGCGCACACGCCGGCAATGCGCTTGTTGCGGGAATTCTTGTAGATCGGCTTGCGATAGTCCAATTGCCGAAAATGCTCGGCAGTTTTGGCGTTGGCGAAGTAGCTGCGCATGCGATCGGGTGTGAGGTCCCGGTCAAGGCAGAGGTAGAGGATAAAGTAGCCGATGATCAGCGTGGGCCAGGACACAACGCAGATTATAAAGACGATGCGTACCAGGGTGGCAGGCACATCCAGCCAATCGGCGATGCCGGCGCATACACCGAGAATGCGGCCGCGTTCTTTGTTGAGATGCAAACTACCCGGGCGTACGGTCATTCTGTTCTCTCCAATCCGGTACTTCGGCGTCGAGGATTGATTCCAGGATCTCGATGCGTTGTTGCATCGAATCAGCCATGCGTGACAATTGATGCATGTCGTAATTGCCTTCTGGTTCGATCCTGGTTGCTTGTTTGTTGTTTCGCAACAGGATAATCCAGAAGGTAATTGCGCCCAACGCCATGGCGACAATCGTAACTACGAATTCTAATATGCCCATTGCGTTAACCTATTTGTCGTTGAGTTTGCTTTTCAGGTTTTCCAGTTCCTTCTCAATCGCTTCCTGGCGCGCCAGCTCGTCGAACTCACTCTGCAGGCCACGTTTCTCGACATGAATGCTGTCCATCTGGCCTTCCATCAAATCAATCTTGCGCTCGTAATACTCAAATTTGTCGATAGCATTGTCAATAGAGTAGTTATGGAGCTGACGATTCACATGCAGGCGCGATTCGGTAGCCTGGGTTCGCATAACTATCGTCTTCTGTCTGGCGCGTGCGTCATTGAGCTTCGCCTGTAGTTGCTCGATTTCGGCGCCGAGCTTGTCGAGTGTTACATCGAGCTTCTCCATGTCTTTCTCGGCAATCTCAACGCTCGCGGTAATCGTTGCCTTCTCAACCAGGGCAGCCTTGGCCAGATCCTCACGCCCCTTGGAGAGGGCGAGCTCAGCCTTCTGCTCCCACTCCTGGGCCTGCTTGCGCAGTTGCTCGGCGCGACGGCTTACGGTTTTCTTGTCAGTAATCACCTTGGCGGTGCCGCTGCGTACTTCAACCAGGGTTTCTTCCATCTCCTGGATGACCATGCGAATCATCTTCTCGGGATTTTCTGCCTTGTCCAGAAGAGAGGAGATGTTCGAATTAACGATGTCAGACAGTCTTGAAAATATGCTCATTGCTGATACCTCGAATGTAACCTGAGTCACTGAAAGCCAAAATGGATCGGTGAACTGATCGATTTGTAGACTACTCAGCAGGGAGCGTGCCAACTCTAAATTATTTTTAACTTGCTGAAATATAAGAACTAAATTTTGAAGGACGCGACGGTGGGGCCAGCGTGATAGCCAAAACACTTAACTAGTGGTTATTTTCGCTATCTCTTTGCCGGGTAACCCGCTGATTTCAACGGTTTTGTGGTAATTCTGCCAGCGACTGGCGCTAACCTACTGTTTTTGTTGGGCTCATATGTCTGAAAGCACTTCAGCTCCGCGCATGATCGGCGAGTCCGCTTCGTTTCTGGAGATGCAGGAACACATCTCGCGGGTGGCCGTGCTCAACAAACCGGTGCTGATCGTTGGTGAACGGGGCACCGGCAAGGAACTGGTGGCTGCGCGGTTGCACTTCCTGTCCCGCCGCTGGCAACAGAATTTCCTCAAGATCAATTGTGCGGCGATGACCGAGTCGTTACTCGAATCCCAATTGTTTGGTCACGAGGCGGGCGCCTTCACCGGGGCGACGAAACTGCGCAAGGGGTATTTCGAGCGGGCCGATGGTGGAACCCTGTTTCTCGATGAGCTGGCAAATACGGCGATGTCCGTGCAGGAAAAAATACTGCGCGTTATCGAAGACGGTGAGTTCGAGCGGCTCGGCGGTAATGAGGTGATTTCGGTCGATGTGCGCCTCATCGCGGCGACTAATGAGGACTTGCCGGAACTGGCTAAGCGTAATGAGTTCCGTGAGGATTTGTTGGATCGTCTCGCGTTCGATGTGATCACGCTGCCTCCCTTGCGAGAGCGCGCCGAGGACATCCTGGTTCTGGCACGGCATTTTGCGGTCGGCATGGTGAAAGAGATGGGTGGCGAATACTTCGCCGGATTCTCCGACAAGGTGGAGAGGGCACTGATCAGTTATCCCTGGCCTGGCAACATTCGGGAGTTGAAGAATGTCATTGAGCGAGGCGTGTACCAGAGCGGTGATGGCCATATCAAGCAACTCGTCTTCAATCCTTTCGATTCACCGTATCGACCGCTGCCAGCTGCGGGGACGGTTGGTAGCAAGGCTGCACCGGTGAGCCAGGGCAGCGCCAGCGTAACGACGCCGGATCTGAGCAAGGCAGAGTCGTTCGATTTCAAGAACGAGGTACAACAATTCGAGATCAACCTGCTGAAGCAGGCGCTGGAGCAAAACCAGTTTAACCAGAAGAAGGCCGCGGAGTTTCTTGACCTCAGCTACCATCAGTTACGCGGCTATCTGCGCAAATACGATTTGCTGAACTAGCCACGCCGGCTCGAGTAAGTGGCGACTTGTGAAATAACAAAAAACGCACTAACAAAAAATGAACTCAGGAATAGTGCAATACTAATGCGCGCACTGATAATCTTCGCAGCAAAAAAATGGCACAAGAAAGTGATACAAGAAACTGATACAAGAAAGTCATACAAGAAAGTGACGCAAAAAAAAGGGAGGCTAAGCCTCCCTTTTCGTTATCTGACAGTGGTAGTTTCTAGTTGCGCATGGCCTCGTAAACAACCTGTTGTGCGACATTGTTATCAAACGGAGCGCCGCGTGGGCCGCCGCGTTTCTGTTCCATGTAAATCATGAAGAAGTCATTCTCGCGGTCGACCAGGAACAGCGTGCCACCGATGCCTCGCCAGCCGAAATTATGCGGTCCATTGGCATCCCCTGTAGTCGGCTGCAAATGAAATCCCAAGCCCCAGTTGCCAGTGTTGCGATAGAAGAAGAATTCGCGTGATACATCGTCGGTAATGTAGTGCTCGGTCATCTTGTCCAGAGTAGATTCCTTGATAATGCGGTTGCCGCGGTAGATGCCGCCATTGAGTAACATCTCGGCGAATCGCACATAATCCTCCGTGGTGGAATTCAGTCCACCGCCGCCCGACAACAACTTGCGGGGGATGGTGTTGTCAGTCATTTCGCCATGAATTGGCTCGGCAACCCGGTTTGCCTTCGACTTAGGTACCCAGAAACTGGTTTCGTCCATGCCGAGGGGGTCAAAGATGCGTTCCTTCAACAGCACATCCAGCGTCTGTCCCGCGGCGACCTCCAGCACAGCACCAAGCACATCGGTTGAATGGCCGTAGTGCCAGGCAGTACCGGGTTCGAAGAAGACGGGCATTTTCCCAAGACGTCCTGCTAACTCGCGCGCCGTCATGTCGCCGCCCAACTCCGCCGCGTAGCGTTTGCCGAGGGCTGTATCGGGCGAGAAGATGGCCTGTATCAATCCGGATTCCTGGGTCAGCAGATGCTGAATAGTCATCACGTTTTTGGCAGCTGAAACGGCACCCGATTCCTGATTGATAACCTGTAGATTGGCGAATTCAGGAATGTATTTGCTTACCGGGTCATTCAGTGCCAGCTTGCCTTCCTCGACGAGCATCATAGCCGCGACGCTGATGATGGGTTTGGTCATCGAGTAGATGCGGAAGATAGTGTCCTTGTTGATAGGGGTGGCATCGCCTTTCGCCCGATAACCGACACTCTCCAGCATGCCGATCCCTTCGGCATTGCCAACGAGCAACAGGGCACCTGCGATGTAATCACCATCGACGGCCGCCTGCATCTTCGCCTTGATGCTCTCTATTTCAGTCTGATCTATACCGAAATTGGTGGAATGAATGGGCTTGATCGAGGTGAGATTGACGGCATCATGATCCGCGGCCCAGGCTGAAGATGCCAGGCTGACGGTGAGCGCTATCGCGGCCAGTCGAAGTTGACGGTGAATGGGATTCATTGCGGGTTCCTCTTATTAATTCGGGTTTTAATTCGGATTTCTCAATTCGGTTTATTGTTTTCGGGTTTCCAATTACGACCGCTTTTCAGAGTTGTTCTGGTTCTGGTTGCACTGGTTCCGGACCAACCTGATTGCAGAGAAGGGGAGTCGGTGCGGGTGATTTGCGCCGTTCCTTCCGTTGCAGCGAGTGCCGAGGCAGACAGTGGAAGGAATGGTAGCCCAAACCATTGCACCCCACAATTGGCATGCTGCGGGGTGAGTGGAATTCGCCACGAGGCGCAGGAGGGAGCTAGTCGAAGTCTCGCAGTAATGACCGGGTGATCTCTGCAGGTACAGAGTCAACTGTATGCTGATAGTTCAGGTGTTCACTGCGGATAGACCAGTTGGCGCCGGCACGAGCCGCGGCAATCATGGCATCGGTAAACTCGAAGCGCAAAAAATGCACAGACGCCGTCTTCTCGGCAGTAGTGCGTGGGAGATCTTCATTGGCGATTGGATAGACCGGGTCGCAATCGCCGATTCGTATTGAAATCAGTTCCTCGATTCCAATAAGCTGGCTCAGGCGTTCACGTCGCTCGGCTTCATCCGGGTACTCTAGCATGAAGGTGACTTTCAGATTCTTGCCGTCCGGAATCAGCGGATTGTAAGCGTCGAGTTCCTGCAGCAAGTCTTCCTCGTCGACTATCTTTTCGGCGCGAATCAGCTCCAGAATCTGATAACGCATCACCATATAGTCTTCGAAATGCAACATCGCGTTGGGTCCCAGTGCCACCCGTCGGGTTTTCTTGTGTTCCATCATCGCCTGGCGCAGTGCCGGGCGCTGGGCATTGTAGGCGTCGATCGTCAACAAGTCGGAGAGTGCGATTTTCTTCATCGGTTTCAGTCCTGCTGGTATGTTATTAGCGGTTACAGTCCGTAGGCAATGCACAACAGATCCAGCGGATGAATAGCCTTCTGGTCTGACTCCAGATTGTTTTCGATGTGCTTACCGGCGACCGGGCAATCACTCCCGTAATAGTCGGGCGATTTTTCCTTGATCTGGCGCACGATCGGCTTTGCAATCTTGTTCGCAAACTCAAAGGTCTCACTCTTGACTCCGTAGGTGCCATCGTGGCCAGAACAGCGTTCGATGTTGTGCACAGTGGTGTCCGGAATCAGTTCCAGTACCTGGCGCGTTTTGGGACCGATGTTCTGGACGCGCTGATGGCACGCGACGTGGTAACTGACATTGCCAAGGGAGGTCTTGAACTCGGTATTCAGCTTGCCTTGCTTGTGCAGCTTGTAGAGATATTCGAAGGGATCATTGAATGCCTTTGCAACGGCTTGCACCTGTTCGTCGTCCGGGAACATCAACGGTAATTCCTGTTTGAACATCAGCACGCAGGACGGCACGGCAGCGACGATGGTATTGCCTTGTTTCACCTTTGCGTACAGGGCAGGAATATTGCGTTCCTTGAGCAGAGTCACCGCTTTCAGGTCACCAAGTTCCAGTTTCGGCATGCCACAGCAGTGTTCGCGCTCGGCGAGATCGACAACCACATTATTGTGTTTCAGAATCTTGACGACGCTGTCGGCTATCGATGGTTCGTTGTAATTGCAGTAGCAGGTCGTGAACAGGGTAACCCGATCGACCGGATCGTCTGTCTGCCTGGCAGGGGCAGACATCGCATCATAGGCGAGGTTGGCCAGCTGTTTGCGCGCAGGTTTGCGGCTATACGTGGGCAGGCTCGCATCCTTGTGAATCCCAAGGGATTTGTCTAACAGTTTTCTGATGGTTCCGTTGTTGTTGCCGGCATTGACGAGTGTGTTGAGAACGGGCTGGGAAGCCAATTTGCCAATCAGGTCAGTGCTCGTTATGAGGTTGTCCCGAAATCGGGTTTCACCCTTTTTAAACTTCACCGCCTTTGCGCGCAGCATCAGATGGGGGAAATCCACATTCCACTCATGCGGTGGCACGTAGGGGCACTTCGTCAAGTAGCACAAATCGCATAGATAACACTGGTCGACGACCTTGGTGTAGTCGGCCACCTTCACACCATCGACTTCCATGGTGGGGCTTTCGTCCACGAGGTCAAACAGCGTCGGGAAGGCATTGCACAAACTCACGCAGCGTCGACATCCATGACAGATGTCATAGACACGCTCCAGTTCCTTGTTAAGTGCAGATTCGTCCCAGAACTCGGGGTCATTCTGGTTCAGCGGGTGTCTGGTAGGCGCACTGAGGCCGCCTTCTCTGCCGTTCTCAGCCATAACAAGGTTCCAGTAATCGTGAAGCAAAGTGTCGAACAAATTGCCGGCCATCACTCAAGTCGGTGATGACCGGCACAGGTCAAGCAGGATTAGTCTTCCAGCGCATCCAAAGCTTTCTGGAATCGATTGGCGTGGGAACGCTCGGCTTTTGCCAGGGTTTCCATCCAGTCCGCGATTTCGTCAAAACCTTCGTCGCGGGCATCCTTGGCCATGCCAGGATACATATCGGTGTACTCGTGAGTCTCACCGGCTACCGCAGACTTCAAATTGTCGGCAGTGGCGCCAATGGGCATGCCAGTAGCCGGGTCACCCACTTCCTCGAGGTATTCCAGGTGGCCGTGAGCATGGCCCGTTTCGCCTTCAGCGGTGGAACGGAACAGGGCTGACACATCGTTGTAGCCTTCCACATCGGCTTTCTGGGCAAAATACAGATAACGTCGATTAGCCTGTGATTCTCCGGCAAACGCTGCCTTCAGATTTTCTTCAGTCTTGGATCCTTTTAGCGCCATGGTGGTTCTCCTGTCGATTTTCAAACCGGGTTGTACAAACTACGGTAAATTCAAACACCTGTAAAAAGTGTCACACTATGCAAACGCGCCTCGCACTGCCAGACTCGAGTCATCGCGCTAAGGTACGGCATTTTCATTATCAAATCTAATTGATTTTATTGATGCGACAATCGCTTTTATCGATTAATATTCCGGCCAATGACGCCTTCAATCAAACAACTCAAATACCTCTGTGCCGTGGCGGAGCATCGCCATTTCAGCAAGGCGGCGAAAGCCTGCTTCGTAACCCAATCCACCCTCAGCGCGGCCATCCAGGAACTGGAAAATCAACTCGGGGCGGTAATTTTTGAGCGCAACAACAAGAATGTGCTGATCACGCCACTGGGCGAGCGGCTGCTGGTACAGGCCAGGCGGATTCTCGGTGAGGTGGAGGATTTTGTGAGCATGGCGCGGGCCAATGACGAGCCGCTGTCCGGTGAGATACGCCTGGGTGTCATCCCCACGATCGGGCCCTTCCTGTTGCCCCCGATCCTGTCGGACCTGCGTCGTCATCACAGCAAGCTGAAACTGTACCTGAAGGAAGACCTGAGTGCGGCGCTCGCCCTGAAATTGCAACAGGGGCAACTCGACCTGATCATTCTGGCGTTTCCCTACCCACTCCCTGACATGGAAACCCTGACTCTGTTCCGCGATGAATTTCTGCTGTGTCTGCCGCCAGGCCACCAGATGGAAAAGTTCGACAAGGTTCGTCAGCAACAATTGCGCGGAGAGAGTTTGTTGTTACTGGAGGAAGGGCACTGTCTGCGCGATCACGCCCTGGAAGCCTGCAAGCTGGAGAGCGCCGATATGTCTCTCGTCTATCAGGGCACCAGTCTGCACACGCTCGTGCAGATGGTGGCAAACGGACTGGGAGTGACCCTGCTGCCCGAACTTGCGATTGAGGGCGATGTTCTGGGTGACACTCATCTGCAACTGAAACACTTTAGCAACGAGAATGTATGCCGCGAAATTGGTATGGCCTGGCGCAAGACCGATCCGCGGCAAGAGGATTATCTGATTCTCGCCGAGTTCATTCGTTCGCATCTGCCGCATCGAGCAATGCCCGCACAGTAGCCTGCAAATCGGGTATCACCGTTTGCTCAAACCAGGGATTGCGGCGCAACCACAACTGGTTTCGAGGTGAAGGATGTGGCAGCAAAAACCGCGACGGTGCATGGCGCTGCCAGGCGCGCACCCGCTCGGTGAGCGTGCCGCGAGTTTCCGGCAGGTAGTGCCGCTGGGCGTACTGACCGAAGAGCAGAGTGCAGCGAATATTCGGGAGCAGGGCAGTGACGGCAGCGTGCCATTGGGGTGCGCATTCAGGGCGTGGCGGCAGGTCTCCCGACTTGGCTTTGCCGGGATAGCAGAATCCCATGGGCATGATGGCAATGCGGGAGAGATCATAGAATTCGGCACTCGAGACGCCCAGCCATTCGCGCAAGCGTCGACCGCTGGCATCGTCCCATGGAATGCCGCTGGCATGAACCTTTGCGCCGGGAGCCTGGCCGATGATCAGTACACGAGCACCGCTGGCGACTCGGAGCACCGGATTGGAAGCAGGAATGCTACCTTGGCACAGGGTGCACGCGCGAATGCGCTGCACCAGTTTGTCCAGTTTCTCCGATCTTGCCAGTCTCGTCTCGGATTTAGTCATAGAGCCGGAAGTATAACAGGGCATTTACAGGAGCCATGAACACACCGTATGCGCGTATTTGCCGTATCAGATCTGCATGCCGATTACGCCGAGAACCGCGCCTGGGTCGCGCAGCTGAGTGCTGAAGACTATCAACAGGATGTGCTGATACTGGCCGGTGATGTCACCGATAACCTGAAACTACTGCGGGATGTCTTGCGGGGCTTGCGTACCAGATTTCGCGAAGTGCTGTTCGTTCCTGGCAATCATGAATTGTGGGTGCAAGACGGCGCGATCGCATGCTCACTCGAAAAATTCGAACTGGTAAACCAGCTGTGTGACGAAGAGGGTGTGCGACGCACAGTCTGGCATGATGGCAATGTGAGCTTTGTGCCACTTTACTCCTGGTATGATTTCTCTTTTGGCGAACCGGACCGGCACCTGTTGCGTGCCTGGCGAGATTTCAGGGCTTGCGCCTGGCCCAGTCATTTGCAGGATGCGGCGGCTATTAATCAATATTTTCTCGCCTTGAATGAGCCTGTACTTCAGACTCGTAATGAGACAGTCATCAGCTTTTCACATTTCCTGCCGAGGATAGATGTGATGTCGCCGCGCATTCCCGAGGAGCGGCGACGTGTCTACCCGGTGCTGGGCAGTAAGGCGCTGGGTCAGCAGATTAATGACCTGCGGCCGACGATCCATGTCTATGGCCACAGCCATGTTAACCAATCGATCGAACTCGACTCCGTGCGTTACATCAATAATGCCTTCGCCTATCCGAATGAGGAGCGCATCGCCCGCAAGGGATTACACTGCATCTATGGAGAGGTCGGTGATGCCAAATAGCTCTCTGACAGATTCGATTATTCATGTCTGGTTGGCGCAGCAGGATGCCTTCGATCCCGCGGTTCTGGAAACGTTGTGCCTGCACTGGCTCACCGAGACTGAACGGTATCGCCTCAATCGTTTGCAACTGGCGCGGCATCGTCAGCAGTTCCTGCTATCTCGCTTCATGTTGCGCTCTGTGCTGAGTTCCTATGAACCTGACATCGCCCCGCGGGACTGGCGCTTTGTCCAGAACAGTCACGGCAAGCCGGCGCTCGACCCGGCAGTTCACGACACTGGCATGTTTTTCAATCTGTCACATTCTCGCGGACGACTGGCACTCGCGATTGCCCGTCACCCCTTATTGGGTGTCGACATCGAATGCAGCGAGCGGGAACGGCGAGTAAGCCGGATAGCCTCGCGTTACTTCTCGGCGCGAGAGACTGGAGAATTGCTGTCGCTCAGTGGGCCTGCGCGTCTCGCGCGCTTCTATGATCTGTGGACGTTGAAGGAGGCTTACATCAAGGCGTGCGGCCTCGGCCTGGCCATTCCGCTGCAGCATTTCAGCTTCGGAATGGCTGAACCGAACCACATCGCGATCCACTTCGGCCCGGAGCGAGCTGACCAGCAGGAATGCTGGCAATTCTGGCAACTGGATGTGGGTGCGGATTATCAGTTAGCGCTGGCCCTGAAGAGTGAAACGGGGAGAGTCTGCACGGCGGTGAAGCAGTGCACGTTCACCCCAAACACCGGGGCAGACGTGGCGATTTTTGAGCCTGCCAGGATTCTGCGGGCTTCACTGTTCTGAGCGGATGATATTCTGACCGGACGAAATTCTGATCGGGTGGTTTTTGACCGGGTGATGAGCGGCCTAGGTCGATGGGGCGGAAGGTTCGATCTCGCGCATGCGGACGGTGCGTATGACGTTGTCCTTCACCTGCACGATCTCGGCATAGTAGCCATCGAGTTTGATGCCGACCAGTGAATCGGGGATGGACTCCAGGATCTCCATCAACAGGCCATTGAGAGTCTTGGCACCACTGGCATCCAGCTCCCAGGACAACACCCGGTTTATGTCGCGGATCGTGGCCGAGCCGTCAATCAGGAAGCTGCCATCTTCCTGGGCATGGATGTCCTTGCTGCTGGCGGCAAAATCGGTGGTGAACTCGCCGACAATCTCTTCCAGAATGTCTTCCAGCGTAACCATGCCTTTCACCGCGCCGAACTCATCGACGACGATCGCCATGCGCAATTTTTTCTTCTGGAAATTGAAGAGCTGCGTGTGCAGCGGCGTGGTATCAGGAATGTAATAAACTTCTGTGGTCTCCCCCAGGATGGCAGCCTTGTTGAGCGTTTCCTGCTTGAGGAACTTGCCTGCGCTGCGCATATGCAGAATGCCGACAAGATTATCGATGTTCCCTTTGTAGACAGGGATACGGGTATGCTGTGCAGAACTGATCTGGTCGAGAATATCTTTCAGATCGTCGTCGATGTCGACCCCGATGATGTCGATCTTCGGCACCATGATCTCGTCGACTCGCACTTTTTCGAGGTCGAGGATATTCAGCAACATGCCATGACGGCGGCGTGGCATGCGCTCGGAAGACTCGTATACGACAGTGCGCAATTCTTCGGGGGTGAGTTGCTGATGACTGTCATCACCAACCGACTGAAACCCGAGCAGGCGGACCAGTCCATTGGAAACGATGTTAATGATCCACACAACCGGATAGAGCACCTTCAGCAGAAGCATTAACAGCAGGCTGGATGGATAGGCTATCGTTTCCGGGTGCAGGGCGGCCAGTGTTTTTGGGGTTACCTCGGCGAATATCAGTACCACCAGTGTGAGCACGATGGCAGTGGCCAGAGGCGCCGGGTCTCCCAGTACAACCACTGCGATCGAAGTGGCGACAGAAGCGGCCAGAAAATTGACGAAGTTATTGCCAATCAGAATCACGCCAATCAATTTGTCAGGCGATTCCAACAGCTTGCTGGCGCGAGTGGCGCCCGGGTGATGATTGCGCCGCAGGTGTTTCAGGCGGTAGCGATTGAGGCTCATCATGCTCGTCTCCGAGCTCGAGAAATAGGCGGAGGCGAGTATTAGCAAGGCAAACGACACCAGCAGCATCGTTAATGAGGATTCGTCTTCCATGCAGATTGTTACCCTTTGGCGGCGTCAGCTGTGCCGAACCGGTTTCAGCTCAGAATGTATTCGAGAACGATCTTGGAGCCGTAGAAGCCAAGAATCAGGAATGCAAAACCCACCAGCGTGCCGCGTATTGCCGTGACGCCGCGCCAGCCCAGCTGATGTCGGCCCCACAGCAGTACAGCGAAGACGCTCCATGCCAGGATCGAGAAGAAGGTCTTGTGGATGACACCGTGGATGCTCCAGATGTCTTCGTTGAACATGAGGCCGCCGATGATCCCAAAGCTCAGGAGAATTTCACCGACCCATAACAGTTCGAAGAGGAATACCTCCATGTCCTGCAGCGGTGGAAAGCGGCTGACCAGGCCGCCGGCGTGGCCATGTTTGAGCTGGTAATTCTGATAGGCAAGAAACAAGGCCTGGGCGGCGGCAATCGTGAACAGGCTGTAGGCGAGAATCGAGAGCAGCACATGGCTGGCCAGTCCGAGGCTCATCTGAGTAGGTGGAAAATTGCTGCGCACCGTGAGTGAAAACAGGATGGCCAGGATTGCCAGCGGGAACAGTCCCAGAAACAGGTTCTCCAGTGGCTTGCGAATACTGCTGATGAGGACCAGCAGAGAAATTGAGACTGCAATTAAGGTCGTGATTTCAGAAATGCCGAAATGATAGCCACTGGTGGTGCGAATGACCCCATAGGCGCTAATGCCGTGTGCGATTACGGCGATAAGTCCGAAGGCCATCACAGTGCTGCGCGTGTCCTTGGAAGAGATAAAATGTATCCCCTGAAAGACGGAGCCCATCAGGTAGAACATCACAGCGAAGAGGCCCGAAATAACAGTTACATGCATAGTGGGGTGAGCGACATCAATTCAGGAGCTTGTATCCAGTTGTGTTTAAAGGAAATTCTCAATAAATACCGGTAATGTCGCGAAAGTGTCGCACAGTTGCCATGGTGGTTGAAGTTCTTTTTTATCGACCTCCGATCTGGCTATAATGCATGGCTTTTCGCGTCCGCTTTGCCGCGATCAATCACTCTTTCCTCTTGCAGGTGGTAGCCCACGGTGTTTGACAGTTTAACAGATAGACTCAGCAGTACCTTCCGCCAGCTCACCGGCAAAGCAGTACTCACGGAAAATAATATTCAGGATGCCTTGCGCGAGGTGCGTCGGGCATTGCTCGAAGCCGACGTCGCGCTTCCTGTCATCAAGGATTTCATCGATCGGGTGAGTCAGCGTGCTGTCGGCCAGGAAGTCGCGAAAAGTCTGAGTCCCGGTCAGGCTTTCATCAAGGTTGTACAAGCAGAACTCGTAGTAATCATGGGCACTGCCAATGCCGAGTTGAATCTGCGTGCAGTGCCGCCAGCGGTTATTCTGATGGCAGGCTTGCAAGGAGCGGGCAAGACCACCACCGTTGGCAAACTCGCGCGCTATCTCAAGGGGGCTCCGAAGAAGTCCGTGATGGTGGTCAGCGCGGACGTGTACCGCCCGGCGGCGATACAGCAGTTGCAAACCCTGGCAAGCGACATCGGCGTCGAGTTTTTTGCCAGTGATAATGCGCAGACACCAGATGCGATTGTCCGCGCGGCAATGGCTGAGGCGAAACGCAAGTTTGTGGATGTGCTGATCGTGGATACTGCCGGTCGTCTTGCGATCGACGCTGCGATGATGGAAGAGATCAGTCGTCTGCACGAATTGCTGAATCCGGTGGAGACCCTGTTCGTGGTCGATGCCATGACAGGCCAGGATGCCGCCAACACGGCGAAAGCCTTTAATGATGCCCTGCCGCTCACTGGCGTCATTCTGACCAAGGCCGATGGTGACGCCCGCGGCGGTGCGGCCTTGTCGGTGCGACATATCACGGGCAAGCCGATCAAATTCATCGGTATGGGCGAGAAGTCCGATGCCCTGGAGCCGTTCTATCCCGATCGAATCGCCTCCCGCATTCTAGGCATGGGCGACATGCTGTCTCTGATCGAGGAGGCTGAACGCAAGGTCGACAAGGAAAAGGCCGCTCGCTTCGCCCAGAAGATCAAGAAGGGGAAGGGCTTCGATCTCGAAGATTTCAAGGAACAACTCAAGCAGATGCAAAATATGGGAGGCGTCGCCAGCATCATGGACAAGATGCCAGGCATGGGCGCGCTGCCGGCACATGCCGCGAAAAACGTCGACGACTCCCAGTTTCGGCGCATGGAGGCGATCATCAATTCCATGACCATGCGTGAACGCATCAATCCCGACATTCTCAACGGCTCCCGCAAGCGCCGCATCACGCTTGGCTCGGGCACCCAGATCCAGGACTTGAACCGGCTGCTGAAGCAACACAAGCAAATGCAGAAATTGATGAAGAAAATGAAGGGCGGGGGCATGGCGAACCTGATGCGTGGCCTCGGTGGCATGGGGCGGCCCGGGGGCGGCGGATTTCCTGGTGGCCCCGGTGGCTTTCCGCGCTTTTAGGCCGGTCACTCGCAGCGGATTGCGGCCTTAAAAACAATACCTTAGGGTCGCTCTGGGTCGAAAGAGATAGTGAGCCGGACCACTTCCAAAACGCCGGCAATTAACATAGAATACCCGCCTTTTTATCCGGGCCCTTTCTCCTGGCCAGCAGTTGGCCGGTAAGTCCGCATAAACATTAGAGAATTTCGTAAACAGGAAAACATTATGGTCACGATTCGTTTAGCTCGCGGTGGCGCAAAGAAGAAGCCTTTTTATCACATCACTGTGAGTGACAGCCGCAGGGCACGTGACGGCCGCTTTATAGAGCGCGTTGGTTTCTTCAATCCACTGGCCAAAGGTGGGGAAGAGCGCCTGCGTCTGGATCTGCAGCGCGTCGCCTACTGGCAGACCCAGGGCGCCCAGTTGAGCCCCCGCGTCTCTGCACTGGCCAAAGACGCTGCCGCTGCGCCCAGCACCGAGGCCTGATTCTGGCGGGTGCCGGCCACTGCGTTGATCTCATGAAGTTGGGTAACAGCACAGCAGGTCGGCAACAGCGTGTCGCACTGGGAAGGTTTGGCGCTGTGTATGGCATAAAAGGCTGGCTGCGACTCAATTCTTTTACCTCCCCGGTTGAGAATATCTGTGAATACGGTCAGCTCCAGGCAGAGCTGCAGGGGAACTGGAGGACGATCACAGTCGACGACTGGCGTCTCCAGGGCAAGGGACTCATTGTCCATGTAGAAGGTTTTGATGTGCCGGAGACGGCGCGAACTCTGACCGGAACCACGGTCTGGGTAGAGAGCTCGGCAATGCCGTCCCTGCCAGAAGGTGAGTTTTACTGGCATCAGTTAGAGGGCCTGCGGGTCGTCAACAAACAAGGTCTCGTGTTCGGCACGGTGGCTGAACTGATGGAAACAGGGGCCAACGACGTACTCGTCGTAAAACCGGACGGCGACAGTATTGATCAGCGGGAACGTCTGATTCCCTATATTGCGGGTTCCGTGATTATCGACGTGGATCTCACGGAAGCGACGATCCGGGTTGATTGGGAAGCGGATTACCTGGAGTAATCAGCCAGTTCGCTGGGGTGAACGCGATGCAGATTGGATTGATCACTCTGTTCCCGGAAATGTTCGCCGCCATCACCGAGCACGGCATCAGTGGTCGCGCCGTGCGGGAAGGGCTGATTGCGTTGCGGTACTGGAATCCGCGGGATTTCACTACCGACAAGCATCGCACGGTCGATGACAAGCCCTTCGGCGGTGGCCCAGGGATGTTGATGAAGACTGAGCCCTTGCAGGCAGCGATACGCGCGGCTCGGGCTGAAACGGGACAGGGTGACGGCAAGGTCATTTATCTGTCACCTCAAGGCAAGACGCTGGACCAGCAGAAAGTGGTGGAACTGGCGCAGCGACAGAGTTTGATTCTCGTGTGTGGGCGCTATCAAGGCATTGATGCCCGGGTGCTGGATGCGGAAATCGATGAAGAAGTCTCGCTCGGTGACTTTATCCTGAGTGGGGGCGAGATTGCGGCGATGGCCCTCATCGACGCCATGATCCGGTTTCAACCGGGTGCGCTGGGCGCCGACGAGTCGGCCCAGCAAGACAGTTTCGCCGACGGGTTGCTGCACTGTCCGCAGTACACTCGACCACAGAGTTTCGCGGGACAGGATGTGCCAGAGATATTGCTAAGCGGAGATCATGCGGCGATTCGCCGCTGGCGAGTGCAGCAGAGTCTGGGTATGACCTGGCTCAAACGGCCGGATTTGCTGGCGCAGCGGACGCTGGATGCAGAACAGACAGAGTTGTTGGAGCAGTTTAAACACGAACACGGGAATTAATCCCAAGACTATTAATCCAGGGCTGCCGCCCGCAGCGAGTATCAGGTTCAGGAGCACACGATGAACAAGAACAAAATTATTCAGATGATTGAAAACGAGCAAATGTCCAAGCAATTGCCCGATTTCGGTCCTGGTGACACAGTCACCGTACAGGTGAAGATCAAGGAAGGAGATCGTGAACGTCTGCAGGCGTTCGAAGGTATCGTCATTGGTCGTCGCAATCGTGGTCTGAACTCCTCGTTCACCGTGCGCAAGATCAGCTACGGCGAGGGTGTGGAGCGCGTCTTCCCGCTGTATTCGCCGCGCATCGACTCGATCGTCGTGGTTCGCCGCGGCGACGTGCGTCGCGCCAAGCTGTATTACCTGCGCGGTCGTACCGGCAAGGCCGCCCGCATCACCGAGAAGCGCGACGCGCGTCCGGGTGCCGACAAGGAATAAGCGTCTGCGCGCGCGCTGAGACGCGCCGCACGACGACGACCTGACCTGAAGCCGCCTGCATCCCGTGATCAGGGATGCGGGCGGCTTTTCGTTTTTCCGAAGCTTTATTCCGCCGCCGCGCGATCCTGCGCCTGACGCAGGCGGGGGCCGTTCTGTGCCGCCCATTTGCCCAGCTCGTCCAGCACCGGGCGCAGCGACCGGCCCAGATCGGTAAGCCAGTATTCCACCTTCGGCGGCACGGCGGCATGCACGCGGCGGCCGACCAGGCCGGCGGTTTCCAGCGCGCGCAGCTGCTTGGTCAGTTCCTTCTGCGTGATCAGCGGAATGGCGCGCGACAATTCGGAAAAACGCAGCGGTTCGCCCTTGGCCCGCGCCAAGCTGAGGATGATCGGCACCGCCCATTTGTTGGCAATCAAATCGAGCGTGGCGCAGATCATGCGCGCGCAGAGCGGCTGGCCGTCGGCGGTCAGGTCGTGGCGGAAATCGAAGTCGCTTTCAGTAGCCATTTGGTAAGTATAGAGGTTTTGGGTGCCTGCTTGCAAATTGATAGTACTATGGCTTATCCCTCATGTCCCGCCGTCGTGTCGCTATGATGCCGGCCGGGAAACGTAACCGGAGGATACCCTGATCATGGCCCAACTCGATTTCTACTTCTCGCCCGGCGCCTGCTCGCTGGCGACCCATATCGCGCTCGAAGAGACCGGCGCGGCCTTCACGCCGAAGCCGACCTATACCCGGAAGGGCCAGACCCGCACGCCGGAATACCTGGCGCTGAATCCGAAGGGCAAGGTGCCGATGCTGGGCATCGACGGCAAGATGCTGACCGAGAATACGGCCATCCTGATCTGGCTGAACCGCACCTATCCGAACGCCAAGCTGCTGCCGGCCGGCGATGCGCTGAAGGAAGCCGAGGCCCTGGCCTTCGTCGCCTGGTGTGCGTCGGGCGTGCATCCGGTGATGAGCCGCTTCTTCGGCCCGCAGAATTTCTGCGACCTGCCGGACAGCGCCGACACCATCAAGGCGCTGGCGACCAAGGCGACGGCGGCGAATTTCGCCATCATCGAAAAGGCCGTGACCGGCAAGGACTGGGTGTTCGGCGACTGGTCGGTGGCGGATGCCTATATCTTCGTATTCTACAACTGGGCGACCAAGCTCGGCCTCGATGTCTCGGCCTTCCCGAACTACGGCAAGCATTTCGAGCGCATGAAGCAGCGACCGGCCGTACAGCGTGCGCTGGCGCGCGAGGCCGACGCGATGGCGGCGATGGACAAGGCCGCCTGACGCAAGCCCCTCCAGAAATCCGGCTGACACGTAGGTGTTATCCCGATACCCGGGGCGGCGCACAGCCATACGCCGCCCCGATCAAAATCACGACAACGACATAAACGGAAGGACGCACTCCCATGACTTTGCTTGAGAAATTCGGCCCGCTGCTCGGCCGCATCCTGATGGCCTACCTGTTCATTCCCGCCGGTATCAGCAAGATTTCCGGCTTCGGCAACACGGTTGGCTATATCGCCTCCAAGGGCCTGCCGCTGCCGCAGGTGGCCGCCGCCGGCGCCATTGCCGTCGAGGTGGTGGTGGCGCTTGCCCTGCTGGTCGGCTTCAAGACCCGCTTCGCCGCGCTGATCCTCGCCGCCTTCACGCTGGTGGCCGCCGTGATCTTCCATAACTTCTGGGCCGTGCCGGAAGCGCAGAAGATGGTGCAGACCATCATGTTCAACAAGAATCTCGCCATTGTCGGCGGGCTGATCTACATCGCCGTATTCGGCGCCGGTCCGTTCAGCCTGGACAACCGCAAGGGCTGATCACAGCCT
>JALRBQ010000070.1 GCA_023257655.1 Pseudomonadales bacterium | reverse complement strand
ATTGAGTGCATCATTAAGATTTGCAATTAAAATCTCCTTTTTTTCATTGCCAAGGCCTAGCTCATCTATTTTTCTTACAAATACATCAAGCAAAGGACTTTCAGTTCCTGCAACCATTCCCTCAAGTTGATTGATGACATGCTCATAAACAAACTTTGGCGGGAAGATGCCTGCATTGGCTTGCTCTTGCAACCAAAGAATTTGGTTATTCATTGCCTTTTCTACGTATCCAATTCTACTAATAAAATCTTTGGCCTCACCATGGCTTCTTATAGGATGAATATCCGTCATGAATTCAACTAGATTAAGATGTGTGCCCCCAATTTGGTTAACTGGAAAAGTGTGGTATCTAAAATTTTCAAAAGCATTAATGTCATTCTCTGTGTCAAATACAGCTATCTTCTTTGTTATAAGTTGATTGGAAGACAAACTATCGTTCTGATATCGTTTAAGCATCTCTAGCCTGGCTAAATTCTTTTGATGATTTGCTTCTGCATCTTCAGCATCCCTTACTGAAAGCTTTGCATTATGCCCAGTGATGAAATTTACTCTATCAAAGAGCCCCATGTAGGTCATTGCTTCTGGTGAATCAAATAGTGAGGTAATTAATTCTTTTGCAAGATAGTGATCCATAGAATATGGTTTCATGAGAAAGAGATTGATTGTATAGATGCTCACAAGCATCAAAATCAATGACAGTAGGTACTTAAGATATTTAAAAATAGCTCTCATAATATTTGCCTCGTAGTTCTTAAATTATATCACTCTAGGTAGCTTTGGCTTTCTTAAGTGTATAATCCCATTCCTGTGAAAATCGTAAGAACATTAGGGTTATTTGTTGGCTGGTTAGTGCTGCTTGGCGGCATCATACAATTATTGGTTTCTGGAAAAATTTTTGCGATGTATCCTGAACTAGATGCTTTTTATGGTCTGGTTGTTGGTGTATTAATCATATGGCTATCGATAGAAAGAATTCATCCTGAGGGATATAAATTTTTTGGTATCTTTTTGATTTTTTCTGTTGTTCTAGGTTTTATTTTCCCGTTGCTTGGAGCGCTAGGATTTTTATTAACTGTTTTTGTTCTTTGGTTTTTTAGGGATCCAGAAAGGAATCCGCCATCACATGATTGCATCGTATCTCCTGCAGATGGAGTCGTGTGCAAAATAGATCAAGCGAGTCCTCCCGAAGAGTGCAATTTAGAGGATAAAAATTTCCTAAGAATCTGTATTTTTATGAATGTGTTTAATGTTCATGTTAATAGGTCGCCTACTAATGGCCTGATCAAAGACATCATCTATGTTAAGGGCAAGTTCTTCAATGCGAGCCTCGATAAGGCAAGCAAGGATAATGAAAGAAATATTTTAGTGCTAGAAAATCAAAAATCTGAAACACTAGTGGTTGTTCAAATAGCTGGCCTCATAGCAAGAAGAATTTTATCTTTTGTTAAACCTGCTGAAAGTTTATCAATAGCAGAAAGATTTGGTTTGATAAGATTTGGTTCTCGTGTAGACGTATATCTGCCAGCAAACTATGTCACAGACTTAGAGGAGGGCACCAGGGCGGTACCGAGAAGACGCGTACCGGACCGAATCTCAACGCGCTCAACTCCGACATTGTCTGTAGCAGTCACCGTTGAGTTGACGTCGCCGGTCACTGTCGACCCGTTGACCGGTGCGGTGATCTCGATCGTCGGGTCGCTGGTATCGCTACTCGGCCAATCAGCCCACGGGGTCCACGGGCCTACCACCTGGCTCAGGCCGACACCCCGAACGAAAGCGAAGCGCAATTCGTCACCCGTCTCGGGGTAGTACCCCGGAATGTCGATCATGATCGTCTCGGGGGCCCAGGGTCCGCACTCAAGCGGGCCGGAGGCCGCGCTGGCTCGGACTAGCCCCGAGGTGAGCGCCATCCCGTTGCGGCGTACCTCGAAGAGCGTCCCGCAGACTGAACTCGGCTGGTTCTGCACGCGCACCCGCTTGCTGTTCGGGTAGAGCGCTACCTGAGGAGTCGGCAGGGGATCGACCGTGGCCGCGAGCTTCGACCAGGAACCCACGCCGACCACTGCGCCCGCGACCTTCGCTGCGGCCGCCCGCAACTCGAGGACGTCGGAGGTGGTTCCCGCTGAGTTCAGTCGCAGCACACTCGAGCACGCGGAAGAGGACGGCAGCGGCTCAGTCCGCCATAGGGTCTCGCCGGATACACGCCACTGGGCGACGTAGCGGCACGATGATCCCGTGACGTGCACCTCCGGATAGCCAGACTGGTCAACCTGCAATTGCACACTCGGGGCTGCACCGCCAACAGGGGCAAGGCGAGGTTCGTAGGGCACGGACTCGACACCAACGAGTCCCCAGGAATCAAGCGCGGTGACCTGCGGGATCGCAGTGCCGAGGATGTCCACCGATGTCACCTTGGACCAGTCCACGTCGACATCGAGCGTGAAGGTTGTCGCGGTCGAGCAGGTTGTGGATCCATCGGAGCCGATCTGAACGTCGTCCACCGTCGCCGACAGGACGCGCACCTGCCAGAAGCAAACAGTGCCGAGCGGGTTCGGGTCGGTAAAGGTGAGGACCGGGGTGCCGGAGTCGTTCCAGCGCATGACTGCATCAGTGGGCATCGACAGCGGCGCGAGTAACGCGTACATCCACCTGCCCGCAGGGGTTTGGCTCGTCGAACTTGTCAGGCGAACACGCATGGCCTTGGCCGACCCTGCACTGATCGGATGCTGAGCCCACAGATCGTCACAGCGTCCCAGTGGCACGGCGTACGAGTCCGAGGTCACCTGCCAGGTGGCAGGATCACTCGTCGAGAGCAGTTGCACCTGCGCGTTGCAGGCGGCGACCGGCGTATCCTTCACGTACCAGGCAGGGGTGCCAGTGGAGAAGTTGAACAACTGAAGGGATGCCGCATCCAGCGCGCCTGCGTCCCATGTACGGGTTGTGAACGAGGAGTACTTGGCTGGCTTGGGTCCAGCAGTTCCCTTGGCCCACGCGGCCTGCACCTTCCATTCCCCGGCCCAGCCGAGGGCCAGTTGTGGAAGTCCCACCCACAGGCCCGAACAGGGCCCACTGGTCCAAACGCCACGAGGAGCGACTCCACTGGCGGTCCACTGCAACCGGTAGGAGCACGTTCCCGAGATGCTGCCCGGGGCTGACACGTTGGCGCGGGGCACGGAGGTTGTTATCTCGGGGCTGGTCCACCAGCCGATACTCAGCAGCGGTCCTTTGGCCTTGCCGACCTTGACTGTGTCGGACAGATCAACATCGGGCAGAGTCACGTAGACCTTCGGGGACTCATCGGCTGGATCGTTGGTCCCATCGGCATCAGGCCAGAGCACCAGGTCAATGTTGGCCGGGTCATCAAGTTTGGCTGGGATGGCCACGGTCCCGCTGCATGAGACCTTCGCCTTTGCAGAGACGGGCTTGGCTCCGGCACCGAAGACGTTCTTGGCGCCTTTTCGCCGCAATTCCCAGCGCCATGAACACACGCTACCGGTTGGGTTGGGGTCGACGAATGAAACGTTGATCGACCCGTCGGGCTGCTCCACGGCGACGGCGTCCTCTGCAGGGAGCAGCCCAGTAAGCGGGATCGGTTTCGTCCAGGCTCCGCGAGACGACATCGCCGGCGTACTGAGGTAGGCGAGCCGCAGTTGCTTCGCTCCTTCCGGGGCATCGGCGAAGGCAATCGGCGGGACCCCTGCGAGCCCCGGGAGGCCGCAGCCCTTCGCAGGCACAGGGCTCTCGGCGGTCCACTGGCCACCGACATACCAAGTCACCGCCACGCGGCAGGCGAACTCCGGCGTCCCGTCCAGGCTCACCTGTTCGTTGGCCACCGTCACTTTCGGTGCCGAGTACTTCGCGTAGACGTAGTCGGCCGTTGCCCATTCCGACAGCGACGTCGACGAGACGGACGACGTATATGCAACACGCACCTGACCGGCCGATGGCCAAAGCTCATCGGGGACATCCCACACGGCGTCTGCCGTACCCGCGCAGGCGTCGCCGGGAGATCCGCCCACCCACGCACCGGACCACGAGCCATAGCCCAGTCTGTATTCGAATCGCCAGTGGCAGGGACTTGACGTGCTGGCAGAGGCGCGCAGGACCCCGTCGGGTGACCAGGCAAGCGACAGGGTGGGCGCTGCGCCGGGTGTGTCCGGAGCGATCGGCCAGGTCAGCGTGGTGAAGTCGCTGTAGGTCCAGATATTTGAGGTGGGGCTCCAACGTATGCGGATGCTCGTCGCTGCAGGCCCGACCTGAGCCGGTGTGATGGTCAAAGAGGTCGGGAGTGTCCCTGAGCCGCAGACCGGGGGAACGGTTTGATTCTGCGAAGGTGGCTTTCCGCCAGGGCGCAGGCCCGCGACCATGCCATGCTCCAGCGGGTCACCGGTATCCCACTCGATCGCCCAGACGCAGACCTCATTTGGGTCCGGTGCGTCAAGGGTGACGGTGGCCTGGCCGTCGGC
>JALRBQ010000042.1 GCA_023257655.1 Pseudomonadales bacterium | reverse complement strand
CGCTACCTCAAGGCCATCACCCTGCGCCTGGACAAAGTCCGCGCCGACCCCGCCCGCGACGCCCAGCGCCTGTCCGAGCTGAAGGCGCAAGAGCAGCGCTACTGGCGCCTGGTGGCCGAACGCAAAGGCGCGCAAGACGCCCGCATGCTCGAATTCCGCTGGCTATTGGAGGAACTGCGCGTGAGCTTCTTCGCCCAGGAGCTGCGCACCCCGCAGCCGGTCAGCATCAAGCGGCTGGACAAGGCCTGGTCCCAGCTGACGTATTGAAGGGTGTCTTTGCTGCTTATTGCTTTTTTGACATCTTTTGTTTTGAGTCCAGATTTTGCAGCTGCTCACGCAACTGCTGCAGTTCTGCCTTGAAACCTTCGGCGTCCCCGTAGTCCACAAAGTGGTTGTAACGACTGTGGGCGTGGCGCACGCGGCGGGCGTGTTTGATGGGGCACCAGTACTGTTCCGTGCGGGCGACGATCTCCCTAGTGTAGGCGATAACACCATTGCCGTAGCCACAGTAGACGCAGTTGAATTTCTCGATGCCGTTGAGATAGGCCAGCTGGTGACGGTCCATGACCACGTACTTCGAACGATCGACCCGGGCGATGTTGTAGAGTCTGAAGCAGATGTGCTGATAGAGGGTGACCGTGATGTCGAGGAAAGCCAGCGGGATTACCATGGAATAGATGAAGGGCACCGACAGCACACTGCGCAGGGTCGAGGAACCCAGATAGGGCAGGATGGCGACACGTAACTTGCGGTGTGCATTCAGCACCGCTTCTTCGAACCTGACCCGGGTCCCCTCCAGCTTGTAGTGGAAGCGCGTTTCCTGTTCCTTTATTGCTTCGGTGAGCTGCTTCTCAAGTTTGGCGATCCTGTCGACCAGCTCGTTTATATTGCTTGTCATGATACTGCCTCTTCTTGCGCCTGCGGCGATTGGGTTCCGGGTTCTACAGAAGGCCCGGGGACTGTGGTAACGTTGTCACCCTTGAGACTCAACGGGGATAACATGATGTCAGGGCAGGCCTTTACGCTTCTTTCTTATACCTTCGCAGAAGGTGTCTCCACTATCAAGCTGGACGACGGCAAAGCCAATGTCATGTCCATCAAGATGCTGAGCGAATTCAACGCCGCGCTGGATCAGGCAGAACACAACGGCGGCGTGGTGATCATCACCGGCAATGCCAAACTGCTCTCCGGCGGCTTCGATCTCGGCGTCTTCAAGGAAGGCAGCCGCGACGAGATCTACACCATGCTGAGCAGCGGCGCCCGCCTGTCCCAGCGCCTGTTGAGCTTCCCCCTGCCCACGATCTGCGCCTGCAGTGGTCACGCCGTGGCCATGGGCCTGTTCATCCTGCTGTCCACCGACTACCGCATCGGCGTGGAAGGCGAATCAAAATTCGCGGCGAACGAAGTAGCCATCGGACTCACCGTCCCCCACTTCGCCATCGAGACCCTGCGCCAGCGCCTGACACCGGCGCAACTTAACAAGGCGGTTAGCTTCGCCTATTACTTCTCCACCCGGGAAGCACTGAGCGCCGGCATCCTGGATGAACTCTCGCCAGCTGACACCCTGATGGGCACCGCACTGGAACGCGCGAAGATGGCGCTGGCACTGGACGCCGATGCCCATCGCAATTCCAAGCTGAGAATGCGCGAAGAGTTGTTGGTGAGAATGGAGAAAGCCATCGACCGCGACTGCGACGGCTGGCGCGACAACTACCCCGCCTCGCACTAATCCCCGACGCAAACCCACCTGGGCTTCCTAACGCGTGAAGGCCGGCAGATCCGGCTCCAGGGCCTTCAACTGCTCGTAGTATTTCCTGGCGATCTGCTTGAAGCCACTGGAGGTGGGATGCATCTCATCCTTCCAGTGCCTGCCATTTCCCGGCTGCAGGATACCCTGGGTGTTCACCACGATGAGCTTGCCCTGATTCTTCGCCAGCCCAGCCAGCTCATTCAGCATCACCTTCAACTCCGTGAGCAAATGCTTCACCACCGCCTGGTGAAAGCGCTCGGGAATCTTCTTCTCCATCAGATAGGGATAGATCCAGGGGCCGGTGACATTGATCCCGGCGAAACGCGCCGACGCCTTGCTGGGTTTCAGCAGGTCATAGGTGTGAGTCACGATGATGGCCTTCGGTGCATAGTCGTCACGCAACTCGATCAACTCCTCATAGGCCAGGCGAATCTGCTGCAGCTTGCGCTTGAAGCGCACATCGTTGATGCAGTCCCGTGCGCTGTACCCGTTCTGGTAGAAGTTGAGCAGGCGATCCATGTCCCACTTGCCCACCACATCGTTACCCCCACCGGAGAACAGGATCAGGTCGATGCGATCCTCACACTCCCACAAGGTCTCCGCCAGCTCACGCTTCTGGCTCCCCGCCAGCATCTCCACCGCTTCATCACCGTTAGCAGCGAGACGCAGCAGGTTGGCCTTGTCCTTACCCCGGATGCTCTTGGCCACCCAGTCCAGGATGTTGGCGTTCTTGCCGAACAGGATATTCTTGCGCGGATAGGCAAACCAGGAATCTCCCTCCGCCAGCATGTTGATGCGCCGGGTATTCCTGGTGAGCCATTTGAAGTCTTGCCTGGACCCGGTGATTCCAGTCTCGAGCGCCTTGCGACGTGCGTAGGTGAGTTTTCGTGGCATGGGAAACTCCTCGTCGAATGGAAGCCCAGTGTATCCGGGATTTGGCGGGAGTTGGAAGGGTCTCAGGGTCAAAATACTGCAGGCGCCCGGCAGCTAAAAAGCGCCGAAAACCACGCCACAACTGCCCGAAACGCCCATATCCCGGCATCTCCAGCCCCCGAAACACCACCGAACGAACCCCGAAAAACAAGGACCCGCAGCGGCCAGTTGCATCTTGAAATCCCGCAATATGCTACTATATCTATTCCTACACGGGGGCGATTCGGATTCGACGCCGGTATCAATCCCTGGGGTGCATGTCGAGAGGGTAGTAACTCTCGTTAATCAATTACTGCAACTTATATAGTTGCCAACGACGATAGATACGCTCTAGCAGCTTAATATAGCTCGCTAGCGATTGCCTCAGGGATGCCTGTAAACCGGAGTTTTGCAATCGTCATATAGAACAGGATCGCTGTGCGGCGCGTCTGGCGCCAAGCAGTTAAACCTTACCAGACTCGCCCAAGTCACCCTGCCCGTCGGGCGGACACGGGTTAACTCAATAGACGACGCTAAACATGTAGAGCCGATGGCCGCGAACTGACGGACGGGGGTTCAAATCCCCCCGCCTCCACCAAATATAGAAAAGGCCCAGCGCACAAGCGTTGGGCCTTTTCAATTGCGTTATCGATAACGAATCAGAGTGACAAATTTCAATTGCCAAAAAACAAGGTCTGCAC
Organism: Pseudomonadales bacterium; assembly: GCA_023257655.1. Classification (GTDB taxonomy): domain Bacteria; phylum Pseudomonadota; class Gammaproteobacteria; order Pseudomonadales; family Pseudohongiellaceae; genus UBA9145. The sequence goes on along the minus strand of JALRBQ010000042.1, from coordinate 29,829 downwards.
AATCCGGCAATCCTTCACCGTCTCTCCAAACGACGGTCCGGGTGAATGCAGCAACCACGGCCTGAACAACACCAGGCGGTTGTATTTGTAGGGCACGGTAAACGTCTTCTCCCACAGCGACTCATCCAGTCCTTCGGTTTCCAGGAAAGCCTTCAGGTCATGGAAGTCTTTCCAGCCGTATTTGGCAAACCCTTCGACCGTGTTCGGTGCAATCTCCAGACCGGTGCGCAAATGGCGCCAGAAACAGGTGCCGTCCACGCCCTTGGGATGTTCCTTGGAGAGATACACCACACCAGCCCATTTGGTCTTGATGTCCACATCATAGTGAATGTGAAACTTGAAGGTGTCGTTGGCACGCGTGAAGCGCAGTCGTCCGTTGGCATTGGTCGAGGAATTGATTGACGGTTCCAGGGTGAGTTTCTGAAACACTTCACGCAGCGGTTCGCCCAGGAAATATTTCGTGGTCATGACCCCGGCATAGTTGCCGGTGGGAGAATCTTCTTCAACGAGTGAATCGGTCGCTACCTGCACCAGTTCGTCGGGGTTGTTATAGAAATCGTCTACTATGATAAATCGGTTCTGCATGCTCGAATCGCTCGTGACGGAATGCTTAATCTCCAACATCGTCTGTTGAAGAATGTCCTCTGGTTATTATTGGAAACACAAACGGAGGGCATGGGTGATGCGGCTGCGCCTGTATAACTCGGGTCAAGCTGGCTCCAGATGGTACCTGCACTCGATCGGTAAATCAAAACCTGACATTTCCCGCGAAAAGCAGGCTTGTCAGCGCTTTTATCTCGTATTCAATGTACCGGACATTGTAAGTGCAATACCACTAATGCCACACCTGTTCTGATGTGATTACGGCCCGGTGTCACCCACCCGGGCCGTTGTATTTTATGCCTCCTGCGACGGGGCACTCACGCTCTCACGTATTGATTGAACCAATTGATGGTGCGAGTCCAGGCTTCATTAGCTGCCGCCTCGTTGTAGCGCTCCGGGGTGGCGTCGTTGAAAAAGCCATGCACGGAGTTCGGGTAGATGTGGCCTTCGTGGGTCACGTTTGCCGCGGACAGCGCGCGTTCATATTCCGGCCAGGCCTCTACCAAACGGGTGTCCAGCGCGCCGTGTTGAACCATTACGGCGGCACGGATATTGCGCGCCGCATTCGCATCCACACCACCCCCATAGAAAGGCACGGCTGCGGCGAGGTCGGGTCCCATGCGCGCGGCCAGTTGATTGGAGATGCTGCCGCCATAACAAAAACCGGTGACGCCAATCTTGCCCGTGCAATCGGAACGACTCTTGAGCCAGTTCGCGCAGGCGACGATGTCCTCGAAGCGCTTGTCCGGGTCGAGTTGGCTGAACAGTTGGCCACCCTGGTAGTCATCACCGGGATAGCCTCCCACCGACGTCAACACATCGGGCGCGAACGCCATGAAGTTGGCGAGCGCGAAGCGGCGGGCCACATCTTCGGTGTGCGGATTCAGACCGCGGTTCTCATGCACGACAATGATGCCGGGCAATTTTGCCGAGGTTTCACTGCGGCTGTCCGCGCTATAGGGTCGCACCAGGTAGCCACGCACATAACCGTGGCCATCGGGTGACGGAATGGTTTCGTAACTGGCGGTAATGCGCTCGTCATCGCGGCGAATCTGCTGACCCATCGCGTAATCAGGCATCAAGGCTTCGGCGATCACGGAAGCACTAAGCCCCGCCACGGCAAATTTCTTCAGGCCACTGAGAAACTTGCGACGACTGATTTCGCCGTGAATGTAGTCGTTGTAAATCTGGATGGCTTCGACAGGGACGGTTCTTCTCTCTTTCTTGCTCATGGGACTCCTCCGTTTCAAATGCGGACCGTTTGTAAATTTCTTTCCGATTCAATTCTCACCGTAATCCGGAATATTGCGCTGGAACACACGCCAGTAATGTCGGATACCCGTAATTTGCTCAGATCCGTCGGCAGCGGTTACTCTGGTGACAGGATCCCTGCCGAACAGCGCAATCACTTCCTTGCGATCGGCGATGTGCGCGGCGGTCATCTCGTAGAGTTTGCCGTCAATCTTCATGCGCACACGGGGATCACGTTCGATATTTGCCCACCAGCTCTTCTGTGCAGGGAATGGCTGTTCCAGCCGAAAGTCCTGCGCGCTGCCGCTGATGTAAAGTGCGTCGCCACGAGGGATGGCATTGATATTCACAGAATGGGGTATGCCATACCAGGAGCGTGTCTCAAGCATGACGACATTGCCGCGAACCGGGTCGTCGACATCCAGCACCCAGTCCCAGTTCGTGACTGGTTCACGCACGACTTCACCACTGAGCCACAGGCCGGGATAACCGGTACGACCTCGTTGGACAAATTCGTCGCTGCGGGCATCGAGATAAGGCGGTTCAAGGCCGACGATTCGCAAGGTCAGTAAGGACAGAATGACCACACCCAGCAAGGCCAGCAAGGCCAGCAAGCCAAGTTTTAGCGAGCGCTGCATCACATGTCTCCCTGAGTTCATCGAATGGCGAAGGTTTTTTTAATCGATATTGTTCAAAGCCATCGCTGAAAGGTATCGCTGATGTGAAAGCGTAGCAAGCAAATCAGGTCGACCCTCTGGCGCGCCAGCCGGGCTTCGCCGTGTCTCCGCGCCAAGCTGTCTGATTTTCCGGTTCAAATCGCTGTGAAGACTTTGATTTTCGGCCTGAATAGCATAGATTGCCCAAGCTACGAATGATTCCTTTTACTGAAGCGTTGATTCTCATTATGAAAAATTACTCTCATTTGCCATCTTCCCTCTCCTCTTTCCTGTCGGTATTCGCCTTCGGCAATAAAGTCGCTGCCCTCTCGCTCGCGTTGGGGCTGGCTGCCATGGCTGCGTTGCCGCCTGCTGCAGCGCAACAAGCCGCAGCACCCGAGGAAGCACCGGAAATCGAAGCCTGGGTTACGGCGAGCATGTGCGCAGAGAACAGCCGTGCGGTCGACCTCAGTCAGGCGCCCTCCTTCACCTTCACGGCGGGTGACGGTAATAACCCGCGACGGCTGTCTGCCGCAGAGGCGGGCCTCACAACCGCTCAGATGGACGATCTGGAACTGGCCTGGGCAGTCGGATTTGAAAACACCTCGGGCTTGCGCGCCGCACCGGTGATCGTCGGCTCCACCATTTTCTATTCCGCCACCGATGCCGGCCGTGTGTTTGCTTTCGACACCGAAACAGGCTGTGCCAAATGGGTGTATGAATCGGGCGCCCGCCTGCGCTCCTCTCTCGCCTACTCGCTCGTCGATGGTCAGGGCACGCTGGTTACGGGCGATCAGTCCGGCATGGTGCATGCGCTCAATGCGGCCACCGGTGAGGTGCTATGGGTCGCCAATGGCCAGGCTACTGACAATCAGGCCATGATTACCGGCACGCCGGTCATTCATGGCGACAGGGTCATCGTGCCGCTGTCAGGTTCCGGTGTAGTGGCGGGTGGCAATCCGAATTTCGAGTGCTGCGAGAATCACGGCGCCGTGACAGCACTGGATATCCACAGCGGTGAGAAGCTGTGGGAGTACCACACCATGCCGAAGGCTGAATACACCGGCGTGGTCAGTTCAACCGGAGTGAAGCAGCGTGGCCCGTCTGGAGCACCGATCTGGTCGACCCCGACGATCGACGCCAAGCGCAACCAGGTGATCGTTACCACCGGAGAAAACACTTCCCATCCGACCACCAGTACCAGTGACTCGGTCATCGCGCTGGATCTGGCAACCGGGGAAGAGAAGTGGGTATTCCAGGCGCTCAAGAACGACATGTGGAATTACGCCTGCACGAACAAGGGCCCGAACTGCATCATCCTCGACGACACCTTCTCGGTGGATTACGACTTCGGCGGCCCGGCTATCCTCGTCGAATCCGGCGACACCGACTTGCTGATCGCGGGTCAGAAATCCGGTGACCTGTGGGCGCTGAATCCAGACACTGGTGCGGTGGTGTGGAACCAGCGCGTCGGCGAAGGCACTGCCTTAGGGGGCAATCACTGGGGCATCGCCACAGATGGCGCGCGCGCCTTCATGACAATTAACGATCCCGGTGGCATGAACAGCAACAGCCGCTCAGGGCTCTACACCTTTTTCGTCGGCACCGGTGAGCCAAGCTGGTCCTTCGAGGCCAAACCCGACTGCGACAACCGCGACGAGCGCGTGCGTCGCTGTGATTCACTCTATGGCTTCTCTGCGACACCTCTGATAGTCGATGGCGCCGTGATCACTTCGGGTCTTGACGGTCGGCTGTACATCTTCAACGCCAGCACCGGAGAACAACTGTTTGAATACGACACAGCAACAAGCTTCGAAACCGTCAATGGCGTCGAAGGCAATGGCGGTTCGATTGACAGTCATTCCATCGCCGCCGGTTCCGGTATGGTGTTTGTCGGTTCGGGCTACGGCTCCTTCAGCCAGGTGCGAGGCAACGTGTTGCTCGCGTTCAAGCCGAAGTAAGCAAGCGGCGGAAACCCTGCTCGACTGCGCACAATTGTGCGCATTAAAAAAAGGGGCCAACGATGGCCCCTTTTTTATTGCTCGATTTTTTCGTGTGCTATTAGTGCGTTGGCTTTTGCGCGATCCGCACACCGGTTACTGATCGAGTTCGTCGGCAATCACACCCAGATACGCACTCTCCAGCCGTTCGATAGCGCGGATATAGCCAGCCGGGTCGACAAACGTCTCGGGATCATAGGCCTGGCCCGGAGTGTACTTGTCATGCATGTTGTACTGCGCATTATGCGCAGATACCCACACATCCACATCCAGTTGCTTCTGCCGATTGTAGGTTGTCGCAAAATCCACGGCGACATTGTCATAGGTAGGATTGACGACCAGATGCTTGCCATCATTAATCGTACCCATGTTCACAATACCGACGTTATAGGTACGGCCGGCTTCGTTCACCTGAAATGTGTAGCTGGAACTGCCCTCGGTGTGGCCGGGGTGCTCATGCACAGTAATCACAAGATCACCGAGCGTGATTACGTCGTCTTGCCGAATGACGCGATCCACTGCAACCGGTTTGAACGTCTCGCGTCCTCCGAAATGCGCGTCACTGAAACCGCCATCCTCAAGTACGCGAGCATCCTTCGGCGTAGCCCAAACCTCGGCACCGGTTAACTCCTTGATCTCCGCCATCGCCGCCGTGTGATCCCAGTGCGCCTGCATGGTGAGAATGATCTTGACGTCTTCGAGACGGAAGCCCAGCGACTCGATGTTGTTGCGGATATACGGGATAGAGTCGTCCAGTCCGGTATTGATGAGGATATGCCCCTCATCCGAAGTAATCAGAAAGACGCTGAGGTCTTCCATGCCCACACCGTAGAGGGGACCGATAATCCGAAAAGCGGGAAACGGATTGACCCAGCCTGGCGGTGGATTCGACTGCGCTTGGGCTGGTGGCGCGCCGATCGCGAAGACGCCAAGGGCAATGACCAGTACACGGGAAGCGATAACGCGAGCGGGACGGGAATGCAGCATAACTGCAGGACGGATGGCTTGGCTGGCAGGGGGTGTCGTGACACGTGACATGGGCTGCTCCTGTTATTGTTTTGCCTTCCAATCTACGCGTAAGTGCTGGGCAGATCAACAGCGCCGCGATAACTGCATTACGGCCAGGAAGCCGGCTCACACTGCCGAGAAGCAGTTTTTGTAGCGCCAAAAAAAACGGAAGGGTGAATCACCCTTCCGTCTTCTGTTTGCTGAGCAGTCTAATCGAGTGCGATTAAACGCTTAGTGTCCGCCACCACTCTCGGGGCGTGCACCTGGCATGGCCATGGCAGTCAGTTTGCCGCCAGTCTGCAGGATGATGTACTGGTGTCCATCGTGCATCCAGGAGCTCATGCCGTAGCGGCTGCGTGCCGGTACTTCAATGCGGCCCAGTTCTTCACCGGTCATCTTGTCGATGGCATACAGCAGTGCTGTGGTGCCGTCGTGATCCAGGTCAGAGTAGATCAGCATGTTGGGTGTAGTCACCATCGGCACCTGGTTACCGGTTCCGGTATCACCGATATCCACGCCTGCCAGTGCAGGGTTATTGCGGATGCGGTCAGGCGTTTCGCCTGTCGGAATCTGGAACGCAATCTCGCCAGTGTTCATGTTGTAGGCAGTGATTGTGCTGTACGGTGGCTTGAAGTAAGGAATGCCTGAGGCCAGACGCGGCGGACGACCAGAGCGGTCATTCGCATAGGCAGCAAACGTCGCACCTGTTGGCGCGGCGATGCGGGCATCGGCTTCTTCACCAGGAATCACACGCTGCCAGCTACAGGCGCGTGCTGAAGACACATACAGATAACCTGTAGTCGGATCTGCAACGGGCGGAGACGTGATGTTGGCACCACCGCCGTCACCCGGACACATGGCCGCTGCCAGTTTGCCTTCAGCATTGCCAGCATGCACCGGCGGAGTGAACAGGGGGCCCATATTGTAATTCGCCATCACTTCCAGCGCCTCGCGACGCAGAGCTGGCGTAAAGTCGATCAGGTCATCTTCACTGATGCCCTGCATCTCGAACGGCGCGGGCTTGCTTGGGAAAGGCTGGGTCGGAGACAGTTTCTCACCCGGGACCTTTGAGGCTGGGACCGGCATTTCCGGCATCGGCCACAGTGGCTCTCCGGTCATGCGGTCGAAGGCATACACAAAACCCTGCTTCGTCACTTGCGAAACGGATGCGACGCGACCACGGCCCGGCATGTTCAGATCGAGCTGAATGGGCGCGGCGGGATTGTCGTAGTTCCAGACGTCGTGATGCACAGTCTGGAAGTGCCAGATGCGCTCGCCGGTTTCGGTGTTCAGCGCGATAAGGCTGGTACCGAACAGGCCGTCACCCGGACGGAAGCCGCCGTAGTAGTCGATTGTCGGCGGGTTGGTCGGAATGTAGACGATGTTGTTTACCGGATCGGCAGTCAGCGGTGCCCAGGAAGAGACGTCGCCAGTCCACTGCCAGGCATCGTTTTCCCAGGTTTCATGGCCGTATTCGCCGGGACGCGGAATCACGTTGAATTTCCACTTGAAGGCGCCTGTGGTCTTGTCATACGCCAGAATGTCGCCGGGCACGTTTTCGACGCGAGACTGCAGGTAGCCCTGTTCGGCGGAGTTGCCGACGATGATTGTGTCATTGACGACAATGGGCGGAGAGGAGGTAGTGATGTAACCCACTTCCAGCGGAATGCCCTCATTGACATCATAGGGATGACCCAGGTTGGCCAGCATGTCGACGACGCCAGTCTTCGGGAAGCCCGCGATGGGCACTTCCTGACCGAAGCCCTCAAGAGGGGCACCCGTATCGGCATCCAGCGCAACGAGGAAGAAGCCGGGTGTTGAGATATAAACTACGCCTTTGCCGTTGATGCGTGAGTACGCAATACCCTTGCCGTACGACGCGCGCATGGAGTATGCCCAGCGACCTGTGCTCGGCAGACGATAAGCCCACAGCGTTTCACCGGTTTTTGGATCGATGGAAACCACATTTCTGTGAGGACCCGATACGGTGAACAGATGGCCGTCGACATAGGTAGGCGTGGAACGGCCAGTCTGTCCGTTGAAGCTGGCGCCATCCCATTCCCAGGCGACCTCCAGTTCATGGAAATTCTCAGCCGTGATTTCCGCAGCCGGAGTGTAACGGGTATGGGCGTAGTCGCCGCCCAGGGTGTACCACTCGACCGTGTCATCGGTAACCTTGTTCTGGCTAAACCCGATCTGGGGGCTTAGGCCCAGAATGGCTGCCAGACAGCCCAAACTGGCAATTTTCTTGCCAATTGAGCCGAATGTGCTCGTAGAACGTGATTTCATTGTTATTGCCTCTACTGATGCTTGAGTACGCCGAGCATACAACAAATGGGGCGATAGTAGAAATACGGGCGCACGACGACCTGCAACGAATTGCAACGCTTTTCTGCATTCAGGTCGGGTTGGCACAGGGTGAATTTACCCGAACTACAGCCCGGGTTTAGCGCGTTGGTGACAGCGCGTCCGGATCCCACACAGAATTCAGCCGGGCAAACCCGGCGCTACTGTCGCTTGCCATCAGGGCAAAAAAACCTACTGTGGCACAGCCAACACATTAAAACTGATACTGACCCGATCGCGGTCGCTCTGATTGATCTCGACACCGTGTTCAAGCCATCCCGGAAACACATACATGCGCCCTTCTTCCGGTCGCATGCGCACCTGTTCGGCGGTGAAATCCGTAGGTTGGGTGATGGGGCTGGTGAACATGCGCGAGGCGACGCGCGGATCCCGGAAGAAGATGCTGCCACACTCCGGTTCCTTCAGGCTGATGTAGTACACCCCGCTGAAGTGACAGTTGGCGTGGAAGTGAATCTGATTGGATGCTCCCGGTGGGCTGATATTGACCCAGGCCTGATGCTGGAACACCACATTCGGTTTGAAATGTTGGGATTCCGCGATGCGCTCACACACTTGCAGAATTCGCAGGTTCATATCGGCGAACTCGTCCAGGTTCTGCAAGATGTTAGGACTCTGCCAGCCTCTGATGTTGGTATTGGCAACGCCGACCGGGTCTTTGGCGCGCATCTCGTTCGCGAGTTTCAACAGCTTCGCATTGAAGCTTTCCCTGTCGTCGAACAGCGTGCTCCAAACGAGACTGGGGAACAGCGATTGGGCTTTGATTTCCAAGGAACATCCCTCTCCGTAATTGATTATCTGTGCGGGCCTGGGCGGACTGGCGCATTTCCGCACCTGATTGCGCACAGGCGCCTGACACGTGACCTCATGAATTCTGACTGGCAGAAAGGTAGCGCCGAACTCCGCGCGAGTCCAGCCTCACACCTGCGCTCAAGGTCAGAGAAGTCAGTGGCTAGGCCACCACCAGGGTGCCACGGTACATTTGCATCTGACAGGTGAATGCATACTCGCCTTTTGACAGCGGGGGCAACCTGACGTCGACGGTCTTATCCACCGCCAACTCGGCGCTGATGTCGAGATCAGGGAACACCACCATTTCAGCACAGGGTGACTTGTCCTTCCGCAGGAAGTGAAGTACCGCAGGTTGATCGGCCGCTAATTGTATGCGCGCCGGTGAGTACACCCCGTTCTCGACGACGATCTCCGCGTTACCAGCATCGGTGGTAGTGGGCGGCTTGTACAACCAGAACCACCAAACGATCAAAGCAATGAGAGCCAATCCCAGCAGATTCAACACCAGCATAACGTTACCTTCGAGAATAATTAAGGCGCCACCGGTTTGAACAACCGCAGGCGATTGGCATTCGAGACCACGGTCAGTGATGAGAACGCCATCGCCGCGCCGGCGATTACTGGACTCAGCAAGATTCCGAATGCAGGATAGAGAATACCGGCGGCTATCGGGACCCCGGCCACGTTATAGACAAACGCACCGAACAGATTCTGTTTGATGTTGCGCAGAGTTGTTTTGCTCACTGCAATAGCATCGGCAAGACCATGCAATGATCCGCGCATCAGGGTGATGTCGGCACTCTCGATCGCGACATCGGTGCCGGTGCCAATCGCAAAACCGACATCCGCCTGCGCCAGCGCGGGCGCATCGTTTATGCCATCACCGGTCATGCCCACAATTTCGTGTTGAGCCTGTAATTCAGCGATCTTGTTGGCCTTGTCCTCAGGAAGAACCTCGGCGAAGTAGTCGCTCAGGCCGACTCGAGTGGCGACTGCAGCGGCAGTGGCCCGATTGTCACCGGTCAACATGATCACCTTGATGCCATCATCCTGCAGCCGTTTGATCGCGGCAATCGAATCCTCGCGGACCGGATCGGCGACGACGATGATGCCAGTCAAGGTGCCATCGACGGCCAGATACATCGGCGTCTTCGCGTCATTGGCGAATTTCTGGGCGGCGCTCTCATGCTCGGCGATTTCCACGCCTTTTTCCTGCATCAATCTGGCGTTTCCTAACAAAAGTTTTTTGTTATCGACGCGCCCTGCCACTCCGCGCCCGGACAGGGCGTCGAAACCCTCCACCTTGCCAGGCTTAATCTCGCGTGTCTCGGCGGAGGCGACGATCGCCTGTGCCAGAGGATGTTCAGATCCCGCTTCCAGACTGGCGGCGAGATACAGGATGTCAGCTTCGCTGCCAGCACCTGCGATATAAATGTCCGTGACTTCAGGTGCGCCGACAGTAATCGTTCCGGTCTTGTCCAGCACCATGGCGGTGATACGCGAGGCAGTCTGCAGGGCTTCGCCGTTGCGAATCAAAACACCAAATTCCGCGGCCTTGCCGACGCCAACCATGACCGACATCGGGGTGGCGAGACCAAGTGCACAGGGGCAGGCGATGATGAGCACGGTCGTCGCGGCGATGATCGCGAAAGCGACGACCGGGTCGGGACCAAAGTTGAGCCACACCAACGCGCTCGCAATCGCAATAATCATGATGGCTGGCACGAAGTACGCGGAAATCACATCAGCCAATCGCCCGATGGGCAGCTTGGAATTCTGAGCCCTTTTCACCATGGCAACGATACGGGCCAAAGCCGTGTCTTCGCCTACGTGTGTGGAGATGAAAACGAATGTGCCGCTCTTGTTGATCGTACCGGCAATCACCTCATCACCCACTTGCTTCACGACCGGCATAGGCTCTCCAGTCAGCATCGATTCGTCGATCGTCGAGGTGCCTTCACTGATCTTGCCGTCCACCGGAATCTTCTCGCCAGGCCGGACACGTATCTGTTCGTTGATGCGCACCTTCTCCAGGGGAATATCGCTTTCCTTGCCATTGCGGATCACGCGGGCAGTCTTCGCCTGCAAACCGATCAGGCGCTTGATGGCTTGCGAAGTCTTGCCCCGCGCCCGCATTTCCAGCGCGAGACCCAGATTGATGAGACCGATAATCATGGCCGTGGCCTCAAAATAGACATGGCGCGCCATCTCCGGAATCAGTGCCGGCACCGCCACTACCAGCATGGAATAGACCCACGCAGTGCCCGTGCCCAATGCGATCAGCGTGTCCATATTGGCCGAATGATTGGTGAAAGATTTCCAGGCACCCACATAGAAGTGGCGTCCAGAGAACACCATGACGGCGAGGGTCAGCAATCCCACGGCGCCCCAGGCTGCCTGTTGGGTCGCTGTGTTCACCATCATGTCACCGGTAATCAGGCCGTAGGCCATCAGCGGTATGCCCACTCCAAGCGCAATAGTCATATTCAGCAACAGGCGGCGGTAGTAAGTGGCATCGGCAGCCTCTTTCTCGGCGGCGGCCACCTCGGCCGACTCTGAGGAATTGGCCTTCGCCCCGTAACCAATCTGTTCCACGGCGTCGATTAGCTCTGACATCGGGACATCGCCGGCAACCGTCACGGTACGCTCGACGAAATTCATCTCGGCCCGCTCGACGCCCGGCACCAGTTTCAGGGCCGTCTCAATCTTCACGACACAGCTCGCGCACCCGGCGCCTTCTATCATTAATTCTTTCTCGGGCAACGGCATCCGATCAGTCGCCTTGTGACTCATCGCTTCGTTCATCTTACCTTCTCCAGATGGGTGTTATCCGCTGGGCGATGATTCTCCACACCGCTCCAACGGTTCTTACTCGTAACTGTACGTCACGATAAACGTTAGAGTTAGATCAAGGTCAAGCGTTTATCGACTCGGCTTGCATATCCCGTTTGGCAGGGACATCCATGGCGGGGATCGCGACTACAGGGACCTTGCCTGTGCGCCCCGGCACAACCACCGGCTAGCCGGTGAGGAGTGTGCCGCTGGCGTGGCCTCGGATATCGACGCACAGATAAGGTAGCCCCAGCGCCTGCAACCAGTCGCTACCGGAGGCATCTTTCAGCATGCCGATCGTGGACGCACTGCCAGCGACGACACAGAAATCGGCGACGACACTGACGGCGGCCATGTGTGTCACTGGCCAGCCGGTCTTGGCGTTCAATACGTGACCGTAGCGCTGCCCATCAATGGTGAGGCATCGCTCGTAGTCGCCGCTGCTGGCGAGCGCACCACTGGACAGGGCAATCGTGGTCAGCGCGGCATCGGCCTGCCGCGGGTGACGAATTGCCACCTGCCAGGGACTGCCATCGACGTGGGGACCAATAATGCGGATATCGCCTCCGAGATTGATCATGCCGTGACGCACGCCCTGTTCCTGGCACAAAGTGGCGGCGCGGTCGACGGCGTATTCCTTGACGACGCCGCCGAGATCAATCTCCATGCCCGCCAGGGGAAACTTCAGTACGGGCGATTCCCATTGCAAGCGTTGCCAACCGATACGCGCCAGCAGCGCCTCGATGCTGGCCTCTGCAGGCAAGCTGTCGGCCCGAAAATTCCAGACCTGGCGGAGCAGGCCCGAGGTGATATCGAAGAGGCCTTCGCTTTCAATGAAGCAGGTCTGGGCATAGTCGAGCAGGCTCGCGGTTTCGGCATCCACAGCAATCTCGCCCCCCGTGGCGGCAACACGGTTGATCTCGGACAGGAAACTGGATTCGCGATAACGGGAATAACGCGCCTCAAGGCGCTCGATGTCCGCCTGCACCAGGTTACTGACCCGGCGAGCAGCACTGGCGCTCTCTGCGTAGAGTTGAATCTCGCAGGGCGTACCCATGGCCTTGAAGGGAAATCGAAAACGTCGCATGGGCCTCTTGCTACCTGGTTCAACAGCGTTGTGTGCAGCCGGGTACCCGGATCTAGAAGCTGATCGTCCACGAGGCGGCGAGCGTGCCATCTCGCTCACGCTGGAAGCCATTCACGTCGTCGCGCAGTGGCTGCTGCCATTCCAGGTTCAGCGAATTGCCCGCGAAGCGCCCGCTCGGGACGGTGAACGCCATGCCGACGGCAAGGTCCCAATATTCTCCGCCCTGGTTCTGCGGAAAATCCATGGGTCCGGATTTGGCATTATACTTGGTGAAATCGCCATCGATCTGGTCCTTGTCAGTGAAGATGCCACGCACGGAGGCCGAGAACCAGTCGTTCACCCGGTAACCGCTCCAGGCCGACGTCTGCAACACATCACCCAGACGATAACCCGAGGCGTTGTGATCTTCCAGTCGCGTCGTGCCGGTCAGTTGCGCGCCCCAGTACCACTGTTGTGACATGCCGGAATAGGTCAGGCTCGGCAACAAGTCCCAGGTGCCGCTGCCGAGTTGCATGTGGAAATGAATGAGTCCGCCGTCATTGCGGAACGTACGACGCAATTCCTCATCGACACTGCCGGTTGGAATACTCAGACCCAGTCCCAGATGCAGCCGATGGACAGGACCCTGATAAAGACTAACCAGTCCGGCAAGAACCGTATCACCGAGACCTCCTGTAGTGTGACCGCTGATGCCGCTGTGCTCATGGGTTTCGAGCACGGGCGGTGGTCGACCTTCGAGATCGCGCAGATTCATGTCCATGTCCATAAACTGCGGCATCAACATCAAGGTCAGCCCGTCCACAGGCGCATACATGATATCGAGCATATGCATCTTCATATTCGTATAGGATGGTACGAAACGGCAGCCATCTGTGCCCGGACAAGCCTGCGCCACGATAGTAGAGTCGGACACCCGGGTCGTGCCATTGCTCAGTCCACCGGCCTGTCGTGAGAATTCGTTGCGATAACCGATCATGAAACGACCCTTGGCGGGCAAGGTATGACCGAAAATGACTCCTGCCGGCACGGCGTGTGATCCATGCTCCATCGCACTCATCGCATTCATGTTGCCCATCGTGTGGCCAGCATGTTCTGACATGGCCATCGGGTTCTCCATCGAGTGGCGAGAACGATCGAGATGCACACGAATCGCCGCGTTCGCCATGTAGAAGTCGAAGTCGGCGAACTTGCTATTGCCACCTCCCCCGAGCTTGCGGGAACTGCGACGATCGTAATATTCAATGCCAGCCTCAAATTCAATGCCATTGCCCCAGACCTTGTTGAGCGTGAGACCAGCGCTGAGCGCTCCGAATCCGGAAAGGCGATGATCGCTGGAAAAATCCGCCGGCAGCAGGCCGGCATCGAAGTCCCGATACCGGGGCAGCAGATCGTAAGCATTGGGATCGATCTCAGCGCCCGCGCCGGTGACATATCGACCATCGCTTGTGCGATAGAATTCCGAGTCCGAATTATTCAGATCGAACCAGATCTGCCGTCCGACACCGTCGACTGCAAAGGATTTATACGCCTGCTGGCTCAGCAAATAGGGTGTGTAGAAATCGGCCGTGTTCTGGCTGTAGTAGCGCAGCCTGGGAGTGACGGTCCAGTTATTCGGCAACGGCTGAATCCATTCCGATGTCAGCGCATGGGTATCGATGCCCCAGTTGTCTGTGGAGAACTCGTATGTCAGATGCAGGGCGGCATCGAACGGCGCGATATACCTGATGTATTTACCACTGAAGGCAACCTGCTCGCGCCGATCCGGTCGCTGCTCCATCAGCGCCTGCACATTGCCGGTTATTGGCGTGTCTGTGTCGGTGGGTATCGAAGCCGGATCAACGAACACGACCGACACGGACTTGTAGGGATTTTCCATATATCCCTTGCTATGAGTGTAGCCGAGACCAAGATTGACCAGCGAGCCCTGACTCAGAATCTGGGTTAATCCCAGATTAAGGGTGATGTCAGAACGGTCATCCTTGAGCACCTCGGAATCGCCATGACGCTCGATGCGATCATCGTAGGCTGAAGTAGTAATATAGGGCAGTGCGTCCGGGTCCAGAATCGCCGCCGTATCCATGACCGTATAGCCTGCGCCAAAGCTGACATTGGTCAGCTTCTGATTAAAATCCCGGCTTCCTGACACACTGCCATAGAATGATTCATAGTCCTGCTCCAGCGAGAATCCGCTGTTGACCGTAAGTGTCGCCTCATCCCAGTCATAGCCGAAACTGAGATCGACTTCATCGCGGGACTCTGGAGATGCCGATGACAATATCAGGACATTACGCGAATCCCTGACCAGGGAACCATTTGCGGATCGACTGAGAGGATTGAATGCATGATCGAGCTTGAGCTGGGTGTTGAGCAGCGGCGAGGCGCCGGACGTGATCACGCCAGCGGCAGTGTTCTGCAAAATCGGGTGATTGGATTCGGCGCCAAGTGGAGCGCTGCTCACTGGAGTGGCACCAGACCAGGTATCCTGGGAATAACTCAGGGAAAAATGATAGCGATCGGCAAAGCTGAGATTGGTAGTCGCGTGAAAAACTGCGATCGCCAGCGGGTCGAGGCTGGAGGGCACATTGATGAGATCGCGCTTGCCCTCGTTGTATTCGTTATATTGAATACTGACGTTGTCGACACTGGCTTCGGCCGCCTGGGCCGAGGAAGACAACAACCCCGGCAACATTAACGCGGCCGAGGTGAGTGATTGAAGCGCCGTCCTGGCTACACCCCTGGCGGGGAGTTCCCTGAGGTCAGTAGCAACCACAACCACCACCCCCTCCAGAGGAGTTGATGCTGGCGGCCGCCTCGCGGCTGCTGTAATTGTGCATGCGAATACTGGATTGCAGCGGCGTAGGATCCAGCGCCATTTGTGGTTTCGCGAGAATACCGCGTTCCCATGGTTGCACGGTACTGCAGGCTGTCATCGCGAGCCCCAGACCGAGCAGAATTAGCAAAGCCACTGGTTTACGAGTCTTCATTGGTACTGATCCACAATGATGTCAGTGCCCGTGTGGGCGTTAGTGGCGGTCAGGCAATGCCACTCCAGATCGAAATCCTTCGCCCCGGCCTTGGTGTGGTTGAGCAGCATGTAATAGGTACCATTCCCACCCGCCAGGACAGCGTAGTCACTGTAATTGGCATCGCCCGGCGTGGTATCGGTCACGCTGGTTGCCTTCGACCCCTTCAAGAGTTGCAGACTAAAATACAAGCCTTCTACAGGCGCTGAGTTGTCCCGAATGCGGGCGATGAGTTGATTGGCCGGACCGTTGCCATCATCGGAACAGGTGATACGCGCGAGGGCGGTGAACGAGGGAGTATCACCCGCTGGATCGAACAGTGCATTGCCGCCGTGCGCGAGCACCAGTGGTGATTGCAGCCCTAGTGACATCAGGGCCACCATCGATATCAATTTCAACTTGTTCACTCTCACCCTCCTTCTTCAATACATCTTCTTCCATACTGCACTGCGCGATTCAACCTTGCGTGGTGAGACACCCTGTAATTGTACTCGCTGCAGTGGTGCCAGCTTTGTTTCAGCGCAAACTCAGGGCGTCGGCCACACCTGCACCCCTTCGAACACAATCGGCATATCCCGGTTGATCTGGCCTGCCGACGGACGTACTTCTACCGTCACACCGGCACCGCAGGACGGAGGCAGCGGGTTCGCTTCCAGGTCACGGGTGATCGTCAGTGGAGCGGGACCGTCGTCCGTCTCGCTGACGCGATCAAAAATTGTACCCAGGTTATTCGGTGTCCAGAAATGGGCATTACCTTCCTGATGCAGCTTATCGGCATCGGTAATATTGCAAACGTCCACGATGGAGGCATAGAACTTTACCGAGACGGCGCAGGATTGCGGCACGATGTTCGTGGCATTCAGACGGAAGGGTACGTAGGCCAGCATGTGGTTGGGCATGCCTGGTCCACCGCCAGCGAAGAAACCGACAACGTTGCCATTGACATCATTCTTTTCATCCACTTCCGCGAAGGGTGAAGTAGTGAACAAGGGCTGGATGTTCGGGCCCCAGTTAGAGACATGGTCAGTCAGCGTTGAACCATCGGCGACTCCGTTCACCAGAATGCTGGAGTCCTTGCCGTCGGGGAACACAACTGAGGTTCCAATGACACGGGTATCGGTGCCGCAGGCATGACCGATCGTAACATTGTTAAGCATCCGCACCCCTTCCTGGACCGTCGCTGTTTCGAAACGGGTATGCGCACTGACCAGGGTACTGCCGAGCAGGCTTGCTGCCAGAATGGGTATGAGGTTTGTTCGGATCTTCATGAGCACTTCTCTCCTGTTCTCATTACTTTTTTGCAGTGGGAGCATCTTTAAACAATCAGAGCAAGGGCACAATGCGACAAATTGGCGCAGGGCGGCGCGCAGCCGCTCTGCCGGGGACTTGTGTATTTAGTAAGCTAGCTTATAATAAGCAGCCTTCTACGCGATCTCCTGTGATGAAACCCCAGAAAAACGAACTCAACAACAGCTTTGGCTTCCTGATCCATGATGTTGCGCGCCTGATGCGCTGGAACTTTGACAGGCAGTCCGCCGATACCGGCTTGACCCGTGCGCAATGGTCCGTGCTTGCCTATCTCAGGCGCAGTGACGGTGTCCAGCAGAAGACGCTCGCCGCCCTGATGGACATCAAGCCGATTTCGCTGGCGCGACACATCGATCGACTGGAAGCCGAAGGCTGGGTCGAACGCCGCGACGATCCTGAAGATCGCCGCGCCAAACGCGTCTTCCTGTTACCCAAAGCCGCACCCATGCTGATCGCGCTCAGCAAATTGGGCAAGAAGGTGCGAGGCAAGGCCCTCAATGGGATCAGCAAGGAAGACGAAGCGCGTATCTGTGACATCCTGATGCGCATACGAGATAACCTGTCAGACTCGGGAAATTCAAACTCATGAATGATGCAAGCCCCGTCCTCACCAAATCCGCGACTCTCCTGAAACGCGTGCGACACTTTGTGCTGCTCTTGCTGGGTCCTGTCCTCATCGCCGGCGGCGCCGGCTGGCTCTACCTGCATGGCGGCCGATTCGTCACGACCGACAATGCCTACGTCAAAGCGGACATCATCGGTATCAGCAGCAATGTGACAGGCACGGTGATGGAAGTGTTGGCGCGCACCGGCGATTATGTCCATAAGGGCGACTTGCTGCTCACCGTGGACGACAAGCCCTACCTCATCGCCCAGGCCCGCGCCGAAGCCAACCTCGCCAATGTCCGTGGCGACATCGAAAGCATGAAGGCTGAATTCGTGAACAAGGGCCTGGAAATCGCCAAGGCGCAGAACGACCTCAGTTTCCAGGAACAGGAGCTCGAGCGTATTCGTGGATTGCATGAGAAAGGCTCGATTTCAGGTGTGCAGTTCGATCAGGCCGTGTATGCCCGTGATGCCGCCGAGCGCGTGCTGGCCGAAAAAAATCAGGCACTGCAAGTCGTGAAAGCGCGCCTCATCGATCCCAACGCGGCGACAGATGACCACCCCCGGGTGAAGCAGGCGCTGGCTGAACTCGACAAGGCGAATTTCGATTTGCAGCACGTGCTGATCAAATCCCCTGCCGATGGCGTCATCGTCAATGGCGCCACCTTTCCCGGTGAAAACATCATTGGTGGTGCACCGGTGATGAATCTGGTCAGCGATGAGCGCTTGTGGCTGGAAGCCAACTTCAAGGAAACGGAGTTGCGCTACATGCATGTAGGACAGCCGGTCAGCATCAAGATCGACACCTATCCTGACCTTGATCTGCACGGCAAGGTCGCGATTATAGCGCCGGCCACTGGAGCCGAATTCTCACTGCTTCCCGCCCAGAACAGTTCCGGCAACTGGGTCAAGGTTGTGCAACGGCTCGCCGTTGTGATCACTTTCGACACGCTCCCCGATGGCTACAAGATTGCCGCAGGCATGAGCGCCGAAGTCAGTGTCGATACCGGTCATCAGCGAGAACTGCCCAACGTGGGTGATCTGGTCAGTCGTTAATCCATGAGCGCTTCCACTCACCGGGAGGTCCCCTATCGCGGCTTGCTGACGCTCGCAATCATGCTGGCGACGATCATGCAGGTACTGGATACCACGATCGCGAATGTGGCTCTACCGCACATGCAGGGCAGTCTCTCGGCCACGCAGGACCAGATCTTCTGGGTGCTGACTTCTTACATTGTCGCCTCTGCCATTATGACTTTGCCGACGGGTTGGCTCGCCGGTCGCTTCGGTCGCAAACGCGTCTTTACCGTGGCAATAGCCGGGTTCACTCTGGCATCCCTGCTGTGCGGCATTGCCACCTCCATCGAACAGATGGTGTTGTTCCGCATCCTGCAGGGTTGCTTCGGCGCCTGCATGGTGCCGCTCGCGCAGGCGACGATGCTCGATGTGAATCCACGCGAGAAGCACGGCAGTGCCATGGCACTGTGGGGAATGGGCGTCATGATCGGCCCGATTCTGGGCCCGATGCTGGGCGGCTATCTCACCGACAACTACAATTGGCGCTGGGTGTTTCTGATCAACCTGCCCCTCGGCATCATAACCTATTTCGCCCTGCTCGCGTTGATGCCCGATTCCGAGCGCGAGGAACGCCCCTTCGACAAGTTCGGCTTTGTCTCATTAAGCCTGGTAATTGGCTGCATCCAGCTGGTGCTTGACCGTGGCGAGCAGGCTGACTGGTTCTCGTCGCTGGAGATACTCGGCTACTGCTGCCTCGGCGCTTCGGCCATGTGGATGTATGTCGTGCACTCCCGTCACACCGCGCACCCGTTCCTGACAGCAGCCATCTTCACCGATCGCAATCTCGTCACGAGCCTGTTTTTTATCTTCTTCACCGGCATCATCCTGCTGGCGACGATGGCACTGTTACCTCCCTACATGCAGAACCTGATGGGATATCCCGTGCTGGATGTCGGCTTCATCATGGCGCCGCGCGGCATCGGCACGATGACGTCGATGATGATCGTCGGCCGTTTGAGCAACCGCGTTGATCCTCGCGTGCTGATTTTCACCGGCCTCTTCTTCACCGTGTCATCGCTCTTCTTCATGACCCGCTTCGGCACCTTTGTACCATCCAGTACACTCATGTGGACGGGCATGTTGCAGGGCTTCGGACTCGGATTCATTTTCATTCCACTCAGCACCATCGCCTACGCGACACTCGAACCCCGCTACCGGGCGGAAGCGGCATCGGTGTTCAGCCTGACTCGCAACATGGGAAGCAGCATCGGTATCTCTCTGGTGATGGCGGTACTGGGCAATCGAGTGGCGACGAATCATGCCTACCTTACTGAGAACATCACATCACTGTCATTGGGTCTGGGATGGCACCAGATACCGGAGACCATGCTGAACAATGCAGCCGGCATCATTGCGATTGCGGATATGGAAATCACACGACAGGCAGCGACGATAGCCTATATCGACGACTTCAAACTGATGATGTGGATCGTGCTGGCGTCAGCGCCGCTGGTACTGCTGCTGAAGAACCCGCGTCGCAATCTTGCCCGCTAATGGTGCAGAAAGGCACGGGAATTCCTGAGGTTTTTGCGAAAACGGGATGAATGGTTCGCGCTGCAAGATTCGCAGGCAGAAAAAAGCCGGGGTCATTTCTGACCCCGGCGATTATTCGGAAACTACTTCTTTTTCGCCGCTGGCTTTTTCTTGGCAGCAGGCTTCTTAGCAGCAACCTTCTTCACAGCAGCTTTCTTGGCAGCTGGCTTCTTGGTTGCTTTCTTAGCAGCAGGCTTCTTGGCCGCTTTCTTTGCAGCAGGCTTTTTAACCGCTTTCTTCGCAGCAGGCTTCTTGGCAGCTGGCTTCTTAGCGGCAACCTTCTTTGCAGCAACCTTCTTTGCAGCAACCTTCTTGGCAGCAGGTTTCTTTTTAGCAACCTTCTTCGCCGCTGGTTTTTTTGCAGCAGGTTTAGCAGTAGCTTTCTTCATTTGGGTCTTCTCCAAAAATTGTTACATCACCAGTTGTGACGCGTAGAGAATGATATTCCTAAATGACAAAAGTGCAATAAAAAGTGATCAATTAACCACATATTGCCATTGTGCAATTTTCGAACATTATCCCCATAAACGCGTCGTTACAGTGCGTTGAAATTTCTTCGCGGCAGTTGCGACAGCAGACGATGGTGATGCATTTGACGTCGTCGCCGATTTGTTATTCGACCGAGATTGGGATTTCTTGAAATTTTTGGTACGTGTTTTTGACCGCGGACGTTGCTCATCGGGTCGTGCCGAGCGTACCTGTCGATTGCTTTCACGTTCCTGCGGCATCGGTGCGGATACGGTAAATTGCGGGTTTTCCACCACATCGATCGTGCGCTTGATCAGAGATTCGATGGCGCGCAACTGCTTTTTCTCATCACGCGTGACCAGTGATACTGCCTGTCCGGATGCGCCAGCGCGGCCGGTACGACCGATCCGGTGTACATAATCTTCAGCGACATGTGGCATGTCATAGTTGATCACGAGCTGCAGTGCCTCGATGTCGATGCCGCGTGCGGCGATGTCGGTCGCCACCAGCACCTGCACCGAGTCCTGTTTGAAGTCGTTCAGCGCCTTCGTGCGCTGTGCCTGACTCTTGTTGCCGTGGATGGCTGCTGCCGAGATCGAGTCCCTGGCAAGCTTCTTCACGAGATTATTGGCCCCGTGTTTCGTGCGTGAAAACACCAACACCTGGTCTGAGGTCTGGCGAATAAGGTGACTCAGCAGGTCAGCCTTTCGTTCTTTCTCTACCCAGTACATCTTCTGGGTGATCGCTTCCACCGTAGAATTTCGCGGCGCCACATCGATCTCGATCGGCTGGTGACACAAAGAATTGGCGAGTGCGCGAATCTCAGGAGAGAAGGTGGCAGAGAACAACAGGTTCTGTCGATGCTTGGGCAGCAAGTTAAGAATCTTGCGTATATCACGAATGAAACCCATATCCAGCATGCGATCTGCCTCATCGAGCACCAGGACTTCGAGATCTTCGAAGCGCACGGCGTTTTGTGAGTACAGATCCAGCAATCGGCCCGGCGTGGCAACAAGAATGTCGACACCACGACGCAGGGACTGCATCTGGGGATTGATATTCACGCCACCGAACACCACGGCCGAGCGCAGTGCTTCGTTACAGCCGTACGTCTCTATACTCTCCTGGATCTGGGCGGCGAGTTCGCGCGTGGGGGTGAGGATCAGTGCGCGAGCACGATTGTGTTTGACGCCAGACTTGCGACTCAACAGTTGCAGCAGCGGCAGGACAAAGCCTGCAGTCTTGCCGGTACCGGTCTGGGCCGCACCCATGACGTCCTTGCCGGTTAATACGGCGGGAATTGCCTGCGCCTGGATGGGGGTCGGGTTGGTGTAGCCTGTTTGCGCGATTGCACGCAGCAGGGAATCGGATAAACCGAGTGTATTAAATGTCATGCGTTTTCTCTTATTTCAAAATAGTTCAGATTAGTTCAAACGCCCGCAGGCGTTGTTGGATTGCAGACGCTCGCGACACTGCCTGCCATGAGACCAGCCGGGTTCGCGAGACATCAATGTAAGTGGTTTCCAGACCTTGGAAGTCCGGTTGCACGGGCGTGCATTTCGATAGGTAACTTTTGGAAACTGGCGTCAGCAGAGGCCAATAGCAGAAGTGAGGGTGAAGATAGGTCGTGAGAGCTGCTTGCGAATTCTCGACAAGCCCAGACCGTTAATTCAAGTCCTGTTTCTAAAGAGACTGCACTGTAGTGCCCAGGGTATCGGGCGACTACGGCGCGCACTTTAACACAGTCGTGTCATTCTACCTAATGGCACCTGTAACTGCGTGCAGCGCCGGCAATCGCGGTGCCTGAGTGATCAGAGATAATTTTCACCGGTGGCGCAGGCGGCGATTCGACTCAGGTGGCTGTAGGGCAATCCGGTTTCCTCATGCCAGACGTCAAACGCCTTCTGGATTTGCCGCAGGTCCCGTTGACTGGTTGGTTCGTCTGCAATATCGAGCCCAGCATGCTGCAAGGTCAACACCACATCGCGCGACAGGATGAAACAGTCCTTGCCCATTGTGCGCAAAAACCAAAGCGCACTTTGTCCTCCCAGTCGGGAGCCGTGCTTCTTGAGATAGCGCATGAGTCCGATCTGGTCGCTGGCGGGCCACTCCGCCAGGAACTTGCCGAAGCTGCCGTGTGTGCGCGCGACTTCCTGTACGAAATACACGTTTTCCTGCAGCGCCTTGATCTTCTGCCAGTTGCGCACGACACGCCTGTCACTCGTGTAGGCCTCCCATTGCTCCGGCGACAACAATGCAAGCTTCTTCGGATCGAAGCCGAAGAAGGCTTCCTCGAACTGTGGCCATTTGTTCTCGATGACTTTCCAGCTGAATCCGGCCTGATTGATTGCCCGTGTCATCATGGCAAGATAGCGATCGTCGCCGGTTTTGGCGAGCTGTTGTGTCGAAGCGACCTTCGGCAGGAGTTTCTTCAGTGCGGCTGCCCCGCCCTTGCGCTTCTCTGCCTGCTGACGGATCTTGTCGAATTTTTTCATGGTTGCGATGTCCTCGCGGCGCAGGTGCGTGTCTCTGTCGAAGTGTGCTTGTCCAACGCTATTGATACCTGCATCTACTGCAGCGATTCGCCACATCGACGGCATGTCATTATATTACTGTAGCGGATACAGGGAGAGAGTCCAAAATTCGGCTCACAATGACTCGCTGCGTTTCTCGGCGTCGTCTACGCCAGTCAGGGCTCTTGGACGAAGTCATAGGAGACCGCGGCATATTCCGGACGATGAATCGCTTCACGGAACGCTCGTAGCGTCTCAAAAGGCGTGTCGACAAGCAGCATATTGGTGACAAATCCGGGCAAGGGTGACCCCGGGTTGATGTGCGCCTCGTTCATCACTTCCACTGCACCGGAGGGCAACGGGCGAAACTGCCAAGTCACTCTGGCCTCAGTCAATCGCAATCGCCCCTTAACGGGTTCCAACTGACCCTCGGTGGCATAGCTCGACATTGTCACGGTGAGGGATTCCGGATCCTGACTCCAGCTACTTCAAACCCCGGCCTTGTGCCGGGGTTTGTCGTTTTTGGGCCACTGAAAACAGACTTTCGAGTGGCCTTGAGTCAAACTAGGCTGACACCGCCGCCGCGGTTGTGGCGCATGGAACACAACACGAGGAAAGTATGCGCAGACGCGTTTCAGAAATAACGACAAGCCGCATCACTGCGCTGCTGCTGTTGGCAACGCTGCTGCTGACCAGCGCCTGCTCCAACCGCGCACGCTATGAATTGATTCGGCAGAATCGCCTGCAGGAATGCGAAACACTTCCGATCCCTCAGCACGCCCAATGCAAGGCCCAGTATCAGACAGACTATGAAACCTACCGCAGGGAGCGGGAGGCGATCAGATAGGTCACAGGGAACAGACTGAGCGACGCTCAGCTTGGACGTACCGAGAAGCGGTAACCCGCTCCACGCACGGTCTGGATCAGGCGGGAATAGTCGATAGCAGCACCCTCGATGTCCGAAAGCGCCTTGCGCAGCCGCCGGATGTGTACGTCGATGGTACGCTCTTCCAAATACACATTCGCGCCCCACACCGCATCCTGGATATGGTCACGACTGAAAACCTTCTCCTGATTGAGCAGGAAGAACTTGAGCAGGCGAAATTCTGTTGGCCCCATTTCGACCGGGGTTTCCTCGATCGAAATGCGGTGGCTGGTCGGGTCGAGTTGCAAATCGAAAACCCGCAGCACCTTGCCCTTCTGATTGCCATTGGCACGCCGCAGGACCGTCTTGATGCGCGCGACAAGCTCTCGCGGTGAGAACGGTTTGGTGACGTAGTCATCCACCCCTTCGCTCAGCCCCTGCACCTTGTTGTCTTCACTGGCCTTGGCGGTGAGCATGATGATGGGAATATTGGCCGTGACGGCATCACGACGCAGGCGACGGGCCAGCTCGATACCGCTGCCACCTGGCAGCATCCAGTCCAGGAGTACCAGATCCGGCTTATGATCAATAATGGAGATATGGGCCTCCAGCGCATTGGCAGCGCTGAGGCTGCTGAACCCGGCCAGGTCCAGAGTGATGCCGACCATATCCCGGATTGCCGGTTCATCATCGACGATCAGAATTGTTGATTCAGGCATGATAAAGAGTCTTCTCGTCAGGAACTACTTGAAACCAGGCTTCATTTAAGCAGCAGTATATTACATTTCCGTGACAAAGAACCTGATATCAGCCGCTTTCTTTGCCAAATAATGACACTCTAACCCACTGTTTCTAATGAATTTATTGCATATCCTGGCGCGGCGTACCCGTTGCCACCATCTCGTGAAGTGATTTCACTAAAACGTGTAATCAACCTTGATGCTCGCTTCCCGGCCACGGTTGTAGCCGTTCGTCACAAACCCGCCCTGGGTGATCTCACTCCGCTCATCCATGATGTTTTTCGCCTTCAAGGTCATCTTCCAGTGCGGATTCAGATCGTGAATGAAGATGAAATTCAGCTCGCCAAAGGGCTGTTCGATCAAATCAGGGGCGCCTTCGATACCGACCTCGGCGATGCGCTCGCCAAAGTAGTGATACAGCAGCGTCGCGGTAGTACCAGAGATGGGTTCATAACCAACCTGGGCATTGAATAGCCAGTCTGACTGGCCCTGCAGAGGCCGCGACAGGCTCGTGAGTGAGCCACGGTCTTCTTCCTGAATGTCGACGCTGGATTCGATGTAAGCGACGTTGCCCTGCACATAGAAGTCCTCACCGATGCCTCCGAGGAAATCGAGTCGCTTGTAGATCTCGTATTCCAATCCCTTGTTCTCCGCCGCCTTGGCGTTGATATAGGTGGACTTCCGGTCAACTGGGCTCACGATGGAGGCTTCAATCGGCAGGGTGAAATCCTTGTAGAACAGGCCCAGGGACATGTAATCGGTAAAGCCGAAATACCACTCCCAGCGAAAATCATAGTTCTTGATCGAGGTGATCTGCAGGTCCGGATTACCCACCACTTCCTTGCCTGTCTCCGGATTCGTGAACGCCGCCGGTGACAGCTCGCGGAAGTCAGGACGCGACACAGTCTCGCTGTAGGCCGCGCGGAACTGATGGTCGCCACGAATGTAAGTGGCACTAAATGCCGGCAGGAATTCCTTGCGAGCCAGATCAGCATTGCTGGCAACGTTGGGACGGAACAAATCGAACGTGCTGGCATTCTGCCGGAAATCTTCCTGGCGTCCACCCAGTGTAAAGCGGAAACGGTCATCGAAGTTGAATTCGACCTGACCATATAACGCCTCTAATTCATTTGCCGCTGTGTAGTTGTCTGTCGGTCGGGTGATTTCACGAATCTGGAAGCCCTGTGGACGGATGTTTTCTGCAGACAGAATCTGTTCCAGGGGTAATTGCAACAGCTCGGTGTCATTGGCGACGGCGCCGGAGAACGCGAATCCATAGCGACGGATCTCAGACTCACGCTGCTTGTCGCTATAAACATAGCCTGCCTGCGTGGTGATGAGTGCATTTGCCGGACCATAGAACACCATCGTAAAGTCGATGCCAAATTCGTTGGCAGTATCGTCCAGAACGCTGAAATTTCGCAGATTGCCGTCGACCCGGGAAGAGAACTCGCCAGCGTCATAGCGATAGACGCGATTATCAGGTGCATCCCGTTCCGCCTTGATGTGGCTGTAACGCCAGTTCACCACCAGCTCGTGCAGGTCCGAAAAATAGTGGTCACCCTGGATCTGGTTGGAGAACAGCTCGCGTTCGATCCATTCGATTTCGGTGACATCCAGATCGGAAGCCGACTCGGTGAAGCCTTCAGTCGTGGCGACACGGTCGTCGGTCTTGCGCAACATTACCGAGGTGAAGCGCACATTGTGGTTTGGTGTGATATCAAGGCCCGCTGTCGCAATGCCACTAACGTCGATGTTGTTCTCGGTGCCGCGATACACCTGGCCTTCCTGCTGGGTAAGACCTTCAGCGCCAGGCACGTAAGTGGCGCGATCAATCACGTTGCGATCCCAGCTATTGGAATAATCCAGCGCGGCGAGATAGTTCAGCTTCATGCCACTATTGCCGAGATCGTGGAAGTTGCCGAGTGAAGTCGAGAAGTTCACATTGGCCGGCAGTGACTCGACCTCTGGCGTGTATTGATTGTTGAAACTCTGACCGATCGTCTGCAATTCAGCTACCGGCACACCCTTGCCAGTGAAGGGGCTGAGGACGCGCAGTTCCTGACCATTTGCCGTCGCCTGGCGCAGTGCCGCAGAGGGCTGTCGATAACCGTCATCATAGCCAAGCCAGTCGCGACTGCCGCCTTTCAGTGTGAGACCGTCATTGAAACTGACGTTCTGTTCCATGCCGATTGATGACGACACATTCCAGAAGAATTCGTCGGTCGATTTCTTGGTACGCATCTGCAGCACGCCGCCACCGAATTCGCTGGGGTAAGCTGCGGCATAAGTCTTCTGAACCAACACGCTCTCCAGGATCGCGGTCGGGAAAAGATCCATTGGCACAACCCGATTGATCGGTTCCGGGCTGGGCAGAATCGCGCCGTTGAGCAGCGTGGTGGAATAACGCTCACCGAGGCCACGCACATACACGAACTTGCCACCCACCGTGCTGAGACCGGCCACACGTTTCAGGCTCTCGGCGATATTGGAATCTCCGGAGCGGGTAAACTGTTGTTCGCCGACCACATTGGAGATCGCATCGGTGCCGCGCTTTTCATCGGGCACATACTGGCCGATCACCGCAATCTCTTCGATTTGGGGAACCTGCTGTGCTGCAGCCAGTGAGCTCACCGCAAGGGCAATGGCTGTCGTCAGCAAATGTCGACTGGTCATTTCATAACTCCGGGTTTGATTGGAAGTATTTCCGAGTCATCAGGATAGGACGACTTTGTTACATTAATATTGCAACGTGCGATTTTCCGTCACATTTCCCTGCCCGAGTGTCCCTGCCCGGTGCAGCCCCAAAAAAAAGGGTGCCCGAAGGCACCCATGGGTTCTTTAGTGGAGCGCAAATTTCAACATGCCGGACTAGAAGTCCGTAAAGGTCCAGCCCGCAGACCAATCCGAAGTCTCATCCTTGACGGCACCGATGTAATCGACCTTGTCAAAGAAGGAATCAGTCGGGATATTGGCCGGGATGGCGTTGAGCGAAGTGCCATTGACCCATCCATTCGGACCACCAAGATCGACAGTACCGGACGTCGAGTTTTCCTGGGCACCGTACCAGTCAGCCGTCTTCCAGGGTGAATTGGTATCGCTGGAACCTTCCTTCAGCTCGGCCGCACAGGCAGTCGTGATGATGCTGTCCTTCATGGTCAGTGTGCCATTCAGGGTGGAGATGGAAGAACCCGCGTTGGTAAAGGTCGCCGCGCCTGCGATCAGGATGCAGCCTTCCTTGCCAGTCGGGAAGACACCGCCGATGACCGAGTTGGTCATGTGCATGCCAGTGCCTGCTTTCAGTTCCATGGCGTGACCTGAACTCTTCACACCGCTGCTGCCGATGCAGGTCAGGTTTGAAATGGTCGGGATCGATTGGGGAGAGGCAATCGGGTTGGAGCCCAGGTTGTCTGCCTCAACACAGTTGTCACCGCTGGTAGTCTGCTTGATGATGATGTGTTGCAGTTTGCCAACGTAACCAGTGGTCCAGTCGAGCGCGTCATCATCAACACCAGTAGAGACGATGTGCTTCGCGTTAACCGTGCCACCGTAGAACTCAATGGAGTCATCGGCGCCGTTGTGAATCTGGATGTAATCCAGAATGGTGCCAGAACCCACACCCTGCAGCGAGATGCTGTTCAGTTCGTTCTCGGGGGTAATTGGATACCCGGCGTACTTGATCTGCACGTAGGTGACGGCACCGCTGTCGTCATCGGCGACCGGGTTGGTACCACCACCGTATTGACCAGTTGAGCCTTCGCCTTCATCGAAGCCGCTCTGCGTATTCAGCGGAGCCCGGCCGTTGATGACGAGTCCGCCCCACTTGCCGCGGGTGTTGAGGGCATCTACGCCGGCGACATCGACTTCTGAAGTCATGATGATCGGCTTGGCCTTGGAACCGTTGGCGAAGATCTTGGCACTACGATCAATCACGAGCGTGTTGATCCCTTCCGGAGCAAACAGGGTTGTACCGGCATCGATTGTCAGTGAAATCTTGTCGGCATTCTCTGTCGGTGTATTAGTACCGATGAAGACAGTGCCATTAATGAAGTAAGAGTTGTTCGCAGTCAGGTGCGTATTGCTGAGAATGCGCGCAGATCCCGAGAGTTCACAGACCGGCTTGCCAGCGAAGGTGGTTCCCGAAAGCAACGTGGTATTGGTCGGGCAACCTGCTGCAGGTGCTTCAGCTATCTTTATGCTGGCCGGGGTAGCTGTGTAAGTCAGGTTATTGATCGAGCCGCCGGTGTAGTAACCGACGTAGGCCTGAATCGTCAGACCGGTCAGGTTGGTATCGCTACCAATGAGACCATCGAGAATCTTCACTTCTTCCTTGGCTGACAGTGTCTTGGTCACGAGAGGCTGGATCGGATCCACCGTGTTCCACGGCACCCAGATCCCGCCAGAGAGCTTCATGAAATAACCCAGCCCCGGAATCGCGGCGATGACGACGATGCTGCCGGACTTGCCAACATCATCGGCGGCAGGCTGGATATTGGCAACCAGGTCGGCGGCGTCGGCAGCCGGTACTTCTGACAGGTAGCTGGCGCCTGCGTTAATTGTGGCGCCACCGGTGAACACGGCGCTCGTCTTCAGTCCGGTCGTAGCCAGTGTAGGTGGTGTAGCGGCTTCCGCGCCCATGGCGGCAACACCCATCGCGACAGCGACAGACAGGGTGCGCAAATGTGTTCGGTTGGATTTCATTTCAACTCCTTCGTTATGTACCGGGGGTGGCTTTTGGTTCAGCACATAATAGGTTTGTCATGTTGCAGTTATGCGACCGTTTGATTGCAGTTTTTTGACAACGAAGGCAAAGCAGACATGACGAGAGCGGGAATCGAACTTTCCTATGACAACCGTCATGTTTGTCACAAAAATGTAATCCAGGGCGGGTTATGCTGCAGATTCCTATGCAAAACAACGCCTCACCCTATTCCTACCGCGTCGAAGCGAACCCAGTGGGCTTGTTCGAAACACCGATTGCCTACTGTCGCCTGCAGCAGGCCGACATCCTGCTTCGGGATCTACTCGCTGCGATTCAGAATAACAAACGTGAGGATGATGGCCTAGTCCGCTCCAACACGGGCGGTTGGCATTCCAATACAC
>JALRBQ010000031.1 GCA_023257655.1 Pseudomonadales bacterium | reverse complement strand
GAGAAGCGATTCAGGCGGAAACCATCGCAAGTACGCAAACGGAGCCCGCAAAGGCAGATATCAAGGAGCCTGACACTGGAACACAGGGTACAGAATTCAGCGATTTCACACCTGATGTGCCGTTAACTGTTGCCGAGGTCAAAGAGCGACAACTTGTGTGGGGCAGATTCTCCTTTGGCAATTCGACGTTGAATCAGATGACTCTGGGCTTTGCCGATGCCAGCACAGATCGCAAAGCTACTGTCGGCAATTTTGACTTTGCCCTCTTCCGTAGCGAAACACCGGGACAAGATGTAGAAAGGGGGTTGGGTGTCATCGACTTCCAGCTCAGTAGCGCGCAAGCGCAATACAATTCCGAGAGTGGCGTGGTAGCCATGCAAGTCTCTGGCGGCAGCCTGTCAGTGGATTTTCAAGAATACCGTTTCGCCACCGAGTTGAACATGAATCATGTGCTCACCGGTCCGATCAATTTCGCCGCCAGCGGCAGTCTTTTTAATGGTGGCTATTTTTACAATACGACTGAATCCCAGCGCATAGCGGGAGCAGTGAGCTTTGATGGAAAAGAAGCTGGATACTTTTTCGAACAGCAACTGCAATTCGGCAACATCAAGGGTTTGACCCTCTGGGATAATCCTTGATCATGACTACCAAACCTAACAAATCTCTCAACCCCTTGGCTTTACTGCTGACCATGAAACCCTGGATTGGTCGGTCTCTTTTGCTGTTGGTGGCTGCGACTGGCAGCGCGACGCTGATGGCTCTATTGGGGCCCGGCATGCAGAATCTGGAAGAGCGGATGGGCACTCTCGGCTGGACGATGAAGACGGACACTATTCCTGAGGAACGTGTTGTCATCGTCAGCATTGATGAGAAGAGTATAGCGGAAGTCGGTCCGTGGCCCTGGTCGCGGGAGCAGATGGCGAGACTCGTCACTGCGATCGACGTCGCCGGTGCTGATCTTCAGTTGCACGACATAATCTACTCTGAACCCAAACCGGGCGATGACCTGTTTCTGACCGCACTGGAACAATCGAACGGGGCCGTTATCGCCCAAAACCCTCTGCTGAATTCTAATCTGAGCCTGCGAGCGGGTCTGCTCAGTCATCCGGTTGGTGGAGTCAGCTGTGAGACGGCAAACTCAGCAACAGACATTCCGTTTGCCACCAATTTCATCGCCTCGGATGGCGGCTTTGCCAGCATTCCAAAGGGTCATATAACCCCCCAAATCGCGAGTGATGGCTCAATTCGTAAGGTACCTGCCCTAATTTGTGTCGATGGACGTCCATATCCCGCATTGGCGTTAGCGGCGCTCCTTGAGGCTAGCAATAATAGTCAGTGGGGCACGTCCCTACGACCGGGTGTTTCTTTTTTGGATTCAGCGCAGCGCCTGGAACTGGACGCCTACCCCGGTCTGTCTATTCCTCTCGATGCTGAGGGCTATCTGCGGGTTTCCTACACCAACTCGCCCGACGTTTATCAAGCAATACCGGCAGTGGACGTGATGGAAGGCCGCGTCGATCTCAGCGCTCTGGAGGGCGTCTGGGTGCTGGTCGGTAGCACCGCCTTTGGTATGGATGATATCGTTCCCACTCCCTACAACGGCGCTGCGCCCGGCGTAGAATTGACGGCGCGCTTGCTCAGCAGCGTGCTAGATCTTGCCGTGCCTTATACGCCTAGGGGAGCCATCGGCATTCTGGCTCTGATTAGTCTGTTTTTCTCTGCAGGACTCTGGGCGCTAGCGACAAAACGCGGACATTACGCGGCTTATGGGTTGCCTATCATGGCAGTCCTGTTGCCGGTAATCGCTCTCAGTGTGCATGCTGTGTTGCTGGCGATAGCCAATATCTGGCTGGGTTGGCTCTACCCTGCCCTGTTCGGGACGGTTGCCGCCAGCCTGTTGTTATTAATGGAATTGAGCCGCGTGCGCATGGAACGAGTGCGGGTATTTAACAATCTCAGCAGTTATTTGCCCGGTGCGGTCGCTCGTGAAATTGCCTACCAATTGCCCAATTCCAACGTCAACGCGCGACGAGCCAACGTGACTTTGCTGAATGCCGACCTACGCAATTTTTCCGCCTATGGCGAGTCCCGGCCTCCGGAAGAATCGGCGGCGGTGCTGCATTTCTTCTTCACCCGGGCCGCGGAAATCGTCGAGCAGCATGGCGGCAGAATTCATGAATATCGGGGTGACGGCCTTCTGGCCGTGTGGGAGAGCCACGATTCGCAGGCGGCTGAGCAGGCTTTGCAGGCTGCTCACACTCTTCACACGGCGATGGACCACAGCAAACTACCGGAGCTCGCCGCTCCGGGACTTGAGCCGCTAGCGCTGGGAATTGGCATTGAACAGGGACCCGTGCTGATCGGCTCCATTGGTCCTGCGCATCGTCGCAGTCATATGCTAATGGGAGATACCGTGGGAATCACCCTGCGTATCCAGGAGATGACCATGGAGCTGGCGCAACCCATCCTTATTGGGGAATGTGCTGCGCGACAGTTGAGTGATCACCAGTTGGAATCGCAGGGTAGCTACCTCCTCGCTGGCCTCACCGTTCCCCATGTCCTGTTTGCCTTGCCGCCATCAGCAATAACACAGCGGGATAAGGCCTCAACCCAGCCTGTGCTCAGGGTTCTGAACGGCGGTCGTAAATAGAAATTCGCCAGGGCGGGCGGTTAGGTTAGGGAACTAGGACGCCACGCCACGCAAAGTCCACAATGAAACAGACAGTGCCGAGCACGGCTTCCGCTACGCCCAGCGGCGAGCTTTGCCAAGGCTGGTGGAGCAGGGAGAGCTCTGATGCGCCACGTCTTCGTGCTGGTAAACGGTAGAGCGGAGTATAGATATGGACGTCAAGAAAACCCACTTGCATTGCATGCCCCCGAGTGATTCACGATAATCGCCGACATGTGCTTTAACCCCGCCTCTCCCAGCAGCTCGGGCTTTCCCGCTCGGACAGCAGACCTTTTGCTGCGCTTGCTCTTCACCATCCTTCTCTGCATGCAGACGGCCTCGGCATTGGCGCAATCGACCTGTCCGGATCTCTCGCCCTTTTACGCCGATCCCCAACCTAACTGGTTCGACGTGGAACAGCGGCTGGCGGGGATCATGGGGCTCTGCCTCGATAATTCGGAGTATTTTGCGCTTATCGGTGCTGCCCAACTCAACAGCGGGCAGCTCTCGCCGGCACTGGAATCCCTGGAGCGCGCCCTGCTCATCAATCCCGACAATGGGGCGGCGCAGGTTGATTATGCTCAAACCCTGTTTGAACTGGGCCAGTTGTTCGGTGCGTTGGAACTGAATAAGCGCTTGCTGGATCGGGAGGATCTGCCGACCAGCCTGCTACCGGCTCTAGAAGCACGCCAACGCCGCTGGCGGAGCCTGACTCGTGAGTCGCTGTTGTCGGCAGACCTGCTGGCGGGCCATGACAGCAATCTCAATGGAGGCCCCGATTCGGCCCAGATCACCCTGACACCTTCTGGAGAGCCGGTATTGCTGGCGCTCAGCACAGATCTGCGACCCGTTTCTGGCGCCTATCTCAATCTCGCCCTAAATGGCCGGTTTCGACAATTGGCTCCGAACCATCAGCACAACGTAATTGCCCAGTTGCGCGGGCGCGTCAGCAAGGACAAAGACTCCGATCTGGTGCAGGCTGCCGCCCAGTATGCTTACATCCAGCCCGGTTCGCGTTATAGCTGGCAAGCAGGATTTGGCATGAATCATCTCTTTTTCGGGGGTAGTCCGCTATTTTCAGGGGCAGAGGCAAGTTTTCGCGCCCAGACCACCAGCGATAGGGCCTGTAAACCGGCCTATGATCTGGCAATCCAGCATCAGTACTACCACAGTCAGAGACTACTAAATGGCATGGAAGCCAGGGTTGGTGGGGGCTTCAACTGCGAGCTGAGTACCCGGGGAGAACTTCAACAGTTCAGCGCCACGATCAACGTACTCCGCAATG
>JALRBQ010000029.1 GCA_023257655.1 Pseudomonadales bacterium | reverse complement strand
GAGCCGAACAGCGTGACGGCAAGCGTGACGACAACTTTGATCAACAGCAGCAGCGAGATTCGGAACGAACCGATCGAGAATCCGATGTCATTGAGCAACTCGGCGATGTTGTCATCGATGCCGACGATGACCAGGGCGAGATAGATCCATGCTCCCATCGCGATCACCCGACGGAAGCCGCGGTTGCGGATCGCCTGGGTGATGATCGTAATCAGCAACCAGACCAGGGAGAACAACAGGGCGATATAGATGAGGTAGGTATTGGGCCAGGCAATATTGACGAGAATCGCCCAGCCGATGGCAACCAGGAATACGAAGTACACCCACTCAAGCCGGCGCAGCAGGGAGATGATGACGCGCAGCAGTCCGGGGCTGTCTTTGATGTTGCGCGCCAGCGCTTCGAGCGCGGGCTCGGTGCGGCGGGCAGTATTGAGGGACACGAGGTAGATAGTGGCGATGATCGCCGCTTCCAGCATCAGATAAGGATTGGTTACCGTTTCAGTAATACGGTCAAAGACCTGCGGCAGGGTATCGAACAGGGAATTGAAGTCGTAATTCATTGGGCCAACCCGAGGTTGATTGTTGGAACCCATACTACTGGAATTGCCTGACGGAGTCATTGCACTGGATTGAATGTTTGAGCAGGTAATCCAACCTGTGCGTTTTGGGCCGAAGCCCGGTCTGAGCCCATACAGACCTGTGCATAATAATCTGCTAGAATCGCGCACCTCCCGTTCGGTACCGCATGACAGGAAACCACTGACATGGAACTCGCTGAAGAGAATTTGAACGAGCACCACCTCGACGAAAAACGCGTCGTCGATGTTGTCGTGCGTTTTGCTGGGGACTCCGGTGATGGCATGCAGCTCACTGGTTCCAACTTCACCCAGGCTACTGCGCTGTACGGCAATGACCTGTCGACCTTCCCGGATTTTCCGGCAGAGATTCGCGCCCCGGTAGGAGCCACCTTCGGTGTCTCCGCTTTCCAGATCTATTTCGGTGCCGAAGACGTGACCACTGCCGGTGACGCCCTCGATGTACTGGTGGCGATGAATCCTGCAGCCCTCATCACCAACATCAAGAACCTGGTCGATGGGGGACTCGTTATTGTCGACTCGGGCGCCTTTACCACGAAAAATCTGACCAAGGCGAAATACGACACGAACCCGCTCGAAGACGGCAGTCTCGACAAATACCGCGTCTTGACCATCGATATCTCTGCGCAGGTACTGCAGGCGGTCGAACCCTATAATTTAGGCCACAAGAACGGACTGCGCTGCAAGAACATGTGGACCCTGGGGCTCGTCATGTGGTTGTTCGATCGCGATCGCAATCCCACAATCCAGAATCTGCGCAGCAAATTTGCCAAGGCACCGGAGATCGCGGAGGCGAACATCGCCGCACTCAATGCTGGTCATGCCTATGGCGAGACCGCCGAATTGCCGAGTGGCATCCATGTCTACAAGATTCCGAAGGCGAAGGTGGCACCTGGCACGTATCGCAATGTCACCGGTACTACGGCGCTGGCCTGGGGATTGATAGCCGGAGCTGAACTGGCCGACATCGATTTGTTGTTCGCTTCCTACCCGATTACACCAGCGTCGAACCTGTTGCACGAATTGGCCAATCGCAAAGAGTTCAGGGTTAACACGTTTCAGGCCGAAGACGAGATTGCCGCGGTGTGCGCTGCCATAGGAGCCTCGTTTGCCGGCTCTCTGGGCGTGACCTCAAGTGCCGGTCCTGGTATCGCGTTGAAGGCGGAGGGCATTGCCCTCGCGGCCGCCACCGAATTACCGCTCGTCATCGTCAACACCCAGCGTGGTGGCCCGTCTACAGGCTTGCCCACCAAGACCGAGCAGTCTGACCTGAACATGGCATTGTTCGGTCGTCATGGCGACACGCCGATGCCGGTAATCGCCAGTGCCACTTCGACCGATTGTTTCGACGTGGCGATTGAGGCGGTGCGTCTCGCGACCAAATACATGACCCCGGTCATGCTGCTCTCCGACGGTTATCTGGCCAACGCCGCCGAGCCCTGGCAGATTCCCGACATGGCCGATCTCACGCCGTTCCCCGTTCGGCATCACACGGACACTGAGGGCTTCAAACCCTCATTGCGCGATCACACGACCCTGGCGCGGGTCTGGGCCAAACCCGGAACTCCCGGTCTGGAACACCGCATCGGCGGCATCGAGCGTAGCTATGAAACCGGTGACATCTCCTATGATCCGGAGAATCATCAACTGATGACGACCTTGCGCAAGGACAAGGTGCAGGGTATCGCAGCCGATATCCCGCTGCAGGAAGTGTGTCTCGGCAATACCTCTGGTCGGCTAGCTGTGGTCGGCTGGGGTTCCACGTTCGGGGCGATCCATCAGGCAGTAAAGCGCGCACGTCAGGAAGGGCTTGACGTGTCCCACATCCAGGTTCGCTACCTGTCTCCGCTGCCACGCAATCTCGGCGAATTACTCGCCGGCTTCGATGGCGTTCTCGTGCCAGAGATGAATACGGGGCAGTTCGTGCGCGTACTGCGTTCGGAATTTCTTATCGACGCGGAAGGACTCAACAAGGTTGCCGGTCAGCCATTCAAGATCGGCGAAATTCTGGCCGCCATCCATCTCAAGCTTGCCGCATTAAAGGAAGCATCATGAATCAGGCTCTGCCCACACTCACCGTCAAGGATTACACCTCCGATCAGGAAGTACGCTGGTGTCCGGGTTGTGGCGATTACGCCATCCTGAAGACGATCCAGAAGCTCATGCCGGAACTGGGTAAACCGAAAGAAAACCACGTGTTCGTATCGGGCATCGGCTGTTCTTCCCGTTTCCCCTATTACATGAACACCTACGGCTTCCATACCATTCACGGCAGGGCTCCCGCTATCGCCACTGGTGTGAAGTTGGCGAATCCGGCGCTCGACGTCTGGGTTATCACTGGCGATGGAGATGGCTTCAGTATCGGTGGCAACCATATGTTGCATGTGTTGCGACGCAATGTGGATCTGCAAATTCTGTTGTTCAATAACGAGATCTATGGACTGACCAAGGGTCAGTACTCGCCCACGTCACAGCTCGGTACTCGTTCGCCGTCCTCACCCAAGGGCTCCATTGACCTGCCGCTGTCTCCCTGTGCCGTGGCACTGGGCGCCGGCGCTACCTTCGTGGCACGCTCGATCGACACAGAAGCGAAACATCTGTCCGCCGCCGTTAGCGAAGGTTATGCGCACAAGGGTGCCGCCTTCATCGAAATTCTGCAGAATTGCCCGATTTACAACGACGGCATCTTCGAGCAGGTGAAGGACAAGAAATTGGCTCCGCTGCATCGCATCGAAGTGGAACATGGCAAGCCGCTCGTATTTGGCGCTAGCAGCGAGAAGGGCGTTCGTCTCAATCGTGATACGCTGGTACTCGAGGTCATCGACGTGGCCGGCAATGAAGATCAGATTCTCGTGCATGACGCCACCAACAAGGTGCTCGCCAACCTGCTCGTGCAGATGCGTGGTCCGGATTTTCCGGTCGCCATTGGTGTCCTGTATCACGAGGCGAAACCCTCTTTTGTCGAAGACGCCCACGCCCAGCTCGTCAAAGCGCGAGTGGCAAAGGGAGATGTCAATCAGTTGCTCCGCAGCGGACACACCTGGAAGGTCGTGTAGCGTCTTCGAAATAGGCCTGGACAGGATTGGGCGATGTCGCCAATCTGTCACATCGATTCAGTAGGATTGCGACATGGAATCAGTACAACTCACCCGTCGTGCCTTTCTCGCTCGTGGCCTCACCGGTCTCGGCCTGTTTGCCGCCGGTGGCTCCGTGCGCTATCGCGCGCTGGCCGCCAATTCTGGCTGGCGAGCACCATTCGCGAGTCTCGAGGCGATCGGTGAATTACTGCCCCCTGATGCCAACGGCGTCCGGCTCCCCAAGGGCTTCTCTGCGCGCATCGTGGCTCGCAGTGGTCAGGCCCCGGCCGGCTTGCCTGGCTATACCTGGCATTCGGCCCCGGACGGTGGTGCCTGTTTCGCGGCCGAGGACGGTGGCTGGATCTATGTCTCCAACTCGGAAATCAGCAGCAATGGTGGCGGTGTCGGCGCCTTGCGCTTCGATGCCGAGGCCAATGTCGTCGATGCCTACTCCATCCTCAACAACACCTCGATCAACTGCGCCGGTGGGCCCACGCCGTGGGGAACCTGGCTGTCCTGCGAAGAGTTCGATGCCGGCCAGGTCTACGAATGTGATCCAAGCGGACGCACACCGGCTCGTCTGCGTGCGGCGCTCGGCACCTTCAAGCATGAGGCGGTGACTGTCGATCTCGCCAACAACTGTCTCTATCTGACCGAAGACCTGCCCGATGGCGGCTTCTATCGGTTCCGTCCGGAGCGGCAACTGCCCTATCTCGAGACTGGACAGCTTGAGATTGCGTCAGTACAACGGCGCGGTGGTGACTATTACATCGAGTGGTTACCGGTGCCTGATCCGCGAGCGCGGCGGACACCGACCCGGCATCAGGTGGCCGCGATGACACCTTTCGCCGGCGGCGAAGGCATCGGTCTGTTTGGCGACAAGGTGCATTTCACGACCAAGCACGATAACCGGGTGTGGACCTACAACTCCGCCACCAGCGGCCTGTCCGTGTTATACGATTTCAAGACCAGCGAGACCCCGGTTCTGTCTGGAGTGGATAATGTCGTGATCACAGCCACTGGTGATGTTGTAGTGGCGGAAGACAAGGGCAACATGCAGCTCGTGGCGCTGACGCCAGGAGGCAGGGTCACGCCGATTGTGCAATTAATGGATCAGGCAGCTTCGGAAATAACCGGACCTGCCTTCGACCCGACTTACCAGCGACTGTATTTCAGTTCACAGCGTGGCACGCTGGGTATACCTCGCGGCGGCTTAACCTACGAAATCCGCTACACTGGCTGATAATCTATGTCGACTCACTTCATGCTGAGTCGCAGGGCATTGGCAAACTCCGTTCGTCCCAACTCCCCCTCAAAGAAGGTATTGAACGACAGGCTTACGCGTTCGATGTTTTCCGTCACCTGCTTCACCGCGTGTTTGACGTTTGACGGAAAGATGATGATGTCACCGATCTCCGTGTTGATCAGGTAGCTCGATGCATTGTAGTAGTTGTCATTCTTGCGCATTAACTCGTACCAGATGAGATCATCATTGCGTAAGAAATTGATGCCGTCATTCGGTGCCAGATTGATGTACAGCACACCGCTGGCGATGCTGTTGGGGTGCGTGTGCGGGTGATGGGACTCGCCACGCCGGGTCAGCGTGAGCCACGACTGGGTAATTTGCAGACGCACGTCATTGCTCGTGTCAAACACCGTCCTGAAATAGTTGTCCAGATGTTCCTGCAGGGTCGCGCGCAGTGCCTGCATCGGTGCAGCATCCAGCACCAGCTTGTTGCGGGAGGAATGATTGGCAATGGCGGCAACCGGTGCGCCGAGTTCCTGCTGGAAAAATTTGAGTTCCTCGGCGGTGAAGGCACGCTCGAGGGAGCTGCGATACAGCGGAGTGGCAAACAGATTGAGCATTTCCGATTTCATGGCGTTTCCTGCAGCTTCAATGATGATGCGAGGCAAAAGTTTACCCCAGTTAGCCACCGTACTCACAGTGCGCATCGAGATCGCCGCGCATATACAGAAAATCGGGAATTTGCTACGCTGACCGCCTATTCTGACCCCCATGCGGAGTGCGACTGACATGGCTGGCACTAATAACAACAAGAACTCACCCCTCTCGCCAGATCACGACCAGGTCGCCAATCCCTCGCGACGCAACTTGCTAAAGAGTGCCGGTCTCGTCGGTGCCGCCGCCGTCAGTGGCGCCGCCTCGCAGATGGCCTCGGCACAGACGCCGGCAACGACGGTTAATCCCCAGGACCTGATTCCGACCCGGGAGGCGCTCGAAGTGCTCACACTGGCCGAGGCTGAAACGCTGGCTGCGGTGTGCGATACCCTGATTCCATCTGATGACAACGGGCCTGGTGCCAATGAGGCGCGGGCGATTCACTACATCGACCGTTCACTCGCGAGCCACAATGCCGCTGATCGATTTCGCTATCTGATCGGACTTTCCGCTCTGAGGGAACACGCGACGAAGCAGCATGGGAAACCCTTTCATCAATTATCGGCTGGTGACAGACAAGCGCTGCTGCAGGCTATGCAGGACGACACCTTGAGTGGCTTCGATCCGGGATCGGCTAACTTTTTTAATATGGTGCGCAATCACACGATCGATGGCACTTTCTGTGATCCGTACTATGGAGGCAATCATCACTTCATCGGTTGGGACCTCTTGCAGTATCCCGGTGTACGGCTCGGTGCCTCCGAGGCTGATGTCGCACTCGGTGCGCGACTGCCGGCGAATCACCAGTCTGCCTATGATCACGCCACCTATGTAAAGACATCGACCTATATGGGGGACGATGACCATGCCAACTAATCTGCCAGCGACTGATGTTGTCATTATCGGACTCGGTGCGGCGGGTGGGGTCGCAGCGCTACCTCTCACCAACGCCGGTCTGAAGGTGGTGGGACTCGAGGCCGGTGGTTGGCTCGATCCCCGAGACTTCGCGCCGGATGAACTGCGCAATGGTCAGCGCAATTGGCCGCAGACGGTGCAGAAGACAGCGGGAGAAGCGCCGACGGTACGTGCCACGTCTGCGACCGAAGCGGTGCAAGGCGGGCATCCCATGATGAACGCCGTGGGCGGCACGTCCATGCACTACTGGGCGCAGAGTTGGCGTCTGAATCCCTGGGACTTCAAGGTGGTGAGCGAGACCACCCGGCGCTACGGAGCCGATCGCATCCCGCGTGACTCCACCGTGGAAGACTGGCCATTCGGTTACGAAGAACTGGAGCCTTATTACGACAAGGTTGAATACGCGATCGGTATTTCCGGACAAGCAGGCAACGTTCAAGGTCGCATCAATCCGGCTGGCAATATCTTCGAAGGGGCCCGTCAGCGTGAATACCCGATGCAGGCGCTGCGCAGTTCCCCCTTCACCGATCTGATGGGAGCAGCCGCACGCCGACTCGGCTGGAATCCATTCCAGGGACCTGCCGCCATCGCCAGCGAGGTGTTCGATGGACGCCCGCCGTGTCAATACCACGGCTTCTGCAATACCGGCGGCTGTCATGTGCAGGCCAAAGGCTCCACGGCCTTCACCTCAATACCCAAGGCGATTGCGACCGGCAATCTCGATGTCGTGACCTTCGCACGCGTCACTCGCATTGTCAGCGACGCCAACGGTCGCGCCACGGGTGTGGAGTATGTGAAGGGCAGTGAGGTGTTCTTCCAGCCCGCGGCAGTGGTGTTGCTGGCGAGTTACACCTACGAGAATTCACGACTGCTTTTGTTGTCGAGCTCAGCGGCTTTCCCGAACGGACTCGCCAACAACGCCGGACAGGTAGGGCGTCACTATATGTCGCATCACCAGGGTGCGCCGGTCACCGCGTTGTTCGATCGAGATCTTCACAACTGGTATGGACTGCCGGCACAGGGGGTCGCGATCGACGAGTGGGCCGATGACAACTTCGATCATGCGGATCTCGATTTCATCGGCGGCGCCAACCTGTGGGCCCACACCGACCGGCAACCCATGAGCGCGGCCAAGATGAGCACCTTCGGCCTTGTTAACAACTGGGGGTCGGACTGGAAGGCGTTTATCATGAAAAACGCCGATCGCACGAACTCCTCCTATATCCAGAAGACGACCTTGCCCTATCGCGACAACTACCTCGACCTCGATCCGAATGTGAAGGATCCCTATGGCCAGCCGGTGACGCGGATAACGGCGCGCTATGGTGACAACGAGAAGCGTATTTCGGCCTACGCCCAGGCGAAGATGGAACAGTGGTATCTGGAGGCCGGCGCCATCAAGATCATCAAATCAGGCCCTGGCAATGTCATGGGTGCATCCACACATGCCTACGGCGGTACCCGCATGGGCGATAACGCTGCCACCAATGTCGTCGATCGCTGGGGATTCGCTCATGAGGTGCCCAATCTCGGCGTACTGGGGGCCTCAGTGATGGGCACGAGCGGGTCGCGCAATCCGACACTGACAGCACAGGCGCTGGCTTGGCGCACGGCCGAGTATCTGGCTGCCAACTGGCGGTCGATTGCGGGCTGATCGCCGCTGCCAACAGCGACACGAAGACCAAGATCAAGTCCAATAGAACACCACAAGCAGCGCCTCGGTCGAGGCAAAGGAAGTCTGACCTATGCCAGTCGATATCACCCGCAACCCCCATGCGCTCGCATTCATCTTCTGTGTCGTGCTCATCGACTCAATCGGGTTCGGGATCATTCTGCCGGTCATGCCCCAGTTGATTATCAGTCTCAGCGACGTGAGTCTGTCCGAGGCTGCGCGCATCGGTGGCTATCTCATGTTCACCTATGCCACGGTGCAGTTCTTCTCGGCGCCGGTTCTCGGTAATCTGGGTGATCGCTTCGGGCGACGACCGGTGTTGTTGTTCTCGCTGGCGGCGCTCACCATCGACTATGCGTTCATGGCACTGGCGCCCTCACTGATCTGGCTGTTCATCGCCCGCATGATCTCTGGTGCCGCCAGTTCATCCTGGTCGATCTCCTATGCCTATATCACTGACATCACCCCGGCGGACAA
Organism: Pseudomonadales bacterium; assembly: GCA_023257655.1. Classification (GTDB taxonomy): domain Bacteria; phylum Pseudomonadota; class Gammaproteobacteria; order Pseudomonadales; family Pseudohongiellaceae; genus UBA9145. Next base: position 101,076 of record JALRBQ010000029.1, on the reverse strand, counting down.
GCGCGCGCAAAAATTCGGCATGATCGGCGCGGCCTTCGGTGGCGGCTTCATTCTCGGACCGGTCGTGGGAGGGTTTCTCGGCGAATTCGGTGCACGGGTGCCGTTCATCGCGGCTGCCACTCTAGGTATGATCAATCTCGTCTACGGCTATTTCGTGATGGGGGAATCGCTGGCTCCGGAGCATCGCCGCGCCTTTGACCTGCGCCGGGCCAACCCGGTTGGGGCAGTGCTTCAACTGCGCAAGTATCCGCTCGTGCTGGGGCTCGCGGCCGCCTATTTCCTGTACATGATCGGTCACAACTCACTGCCCAGCACGTGGACCTATTACACGATCGAAAAATTTGCCTGGTCAGAGAGCCAGATCGGACTCTCACTCGGCTGTGCCGGCATCTTCATGATCCTCGTGCAGGCTTTCCTGATCCGCTGGGCAATTCCGGCATTCGGGGCATATCGGGCAGGGGTGGTGGGAATGTTGGCAATGATCGTTGGCTTCTGCGGCTATGCATTCTCGACGGCGGGTTGGCAGTTGTATCCCTGGCTCGCGCTGGCCTCGATTTCGGGCTTCGTCTCACCGGCATTTCAGTCAATCATGACGAGTCAGATACCGGCCAATGCCCAGGGTGAATTGCAGGGAGCACTGAGCAGTCTCAGTAGCATCACGTCCATCATAGGGCCAGTGTTCATGACGCAGATTTTCGCGGTGTACACTGCCGAGACGGCATCGACTTATTTCCCAGGTGTCTCTTTCTTCTCGGCAGCCATATTGACTTTGTTATGTTTGTTGATCTTTATGCCGGTTGTGACGCGTCATAAACTGAATGAGCTTGGCAAGGCCTGAACCGCGGCGGATGTGGGCTCAGGGGTTGCTGATGTAGCGAGACAGATCGCGTGCGTCGACCTGCTGGGCATCACCGTAAGTAAAGTCGCGATAGCGCTCATCTCCATCCAGGTACAGCTTCAGCCAGGCAATCGCGTAGCGACCCAGCATGGCATTGTCGGGCTGTCCGCTGTTGGCAATAAAGTGATTACCGCCAGCGACTTCGAGATAGACCCGGGGAGTGGTGCGCGGAATAGTCTGGTAATGGGGCCAGGCATGCAGGGCCACCGGCGCGATTCGATCTGCCGCTCCGGCAATCACGAGCGTCGGCACAGAGATGTGATCGAATACACCCTCGGGCTGCCAGGGCGTGAAGGGAATTGCAGCCTTGATCTCGTCACTGTGGGCATTGGCGGCGATGAGCGTGCCACCACCGCCCATGGAGTGCCCCATGATGGCGAGCTTATTGCTGTCGATGTGGCCCCGCAGTGGACTCCCGACCCGGCTGTCCTCGGCTTTCAGCAGGCGTACCGCCGCGATCAGCGCGTCGGCGCGCACCCCGGGATTGTCTCGAGGTTCATTTGTGTCAAACACCAGTACCGCGTAGCCGTGTGAGGCCAACCGCGGTCCCCACCAGTTGATGTGCCGTTGACGCTCGGTGAAACCCGGGGCGATTGCAATCGCTCCCATGCGACCCTCGATGGCGGGTGGGTAATAGACTGTAGCCGCACCGAACTCCGGTACATCGGGCAGGGAGGTATAGGCCCGGACTTCGAGCGGACCGTCCACTTCCAGTGAGGCGATGCTGATACCGGGAGCGCGCAAAGCCTCTGAACCGGTTTCAAGGGCACAGGCAGAGAGCAACCCGGCGCAAATAATGAGGCTGGCCAGTTGCGGGAATCGGTTTGGCATGATGCTGGTCTCCGGGGGGCTTCGAGAGTCAATTTGGGCTGCACTGAGAGTAGTTGACCTGCTTCTCTGCTGCAACGCTCTGAATGCATTTCTGTGACGAAATACCCCGTTGGCGAGGTCGCTGGAAGGAAGGGTCAAAACCCCCCGGAGCCTAGGTATTCAGGCGCTTTTGGCTTGACACTCCCACACCTTGATGGTTATATCGTGGCTCCCGCAGGGAGAGAAATTCTAATTAAAGCAAAAAGGTAGAATTATGAAGATTCAAGGGCTTCTCGTCGTATTCGCCGTGCTGATCGCAGGGTGTTCACCCAGTGACACGACCGTGTCGCAATCAACTCAAGTCGCCAGCGCCGCCGAGTCCAGCGGGGGTGGTATTCCTCGCACTCCCAGTGGCAAGCCGGACTTCAATGGCATCTGGCAGGTTCTGATGAATGCGAACGACAACCTGGAGCCCGCACCACCGAAAGCCGCTTACCAGCTTGTGCCTGGCGATTTCGTCCCGGTTCCTGCGCCCCAAGTGGTGGCGATGGGTGCCGTTGGTTCCGTCCCCGCCAGCTTTGGTGTAGTGGAAGGCGGTACGATCCCCTACAAACCAGCTGCCCTGGCCCAGCGTGACGCCAACGCGGCCAACTGGCTGGAAAATGATCCGGAAATCAAGTGCTACATGCCTGGCGTTCCGCGAGCTACTTACATTCCCCATCCGTTCCAGATCTTCCAGAGCGAAAGCGCGTTCTTCATCGCTTACTCCTTCGCGGGTGCGGTGCGTAACGTGTTCCTCGAAGATCCGGGTCCCGCACCACTGGATTCCTGGATGGGCCAGTCTTATGGCTATTGGGATGGCGATACCTGGGTGGTAGAAGTCACCGGCCTGGATGACCGCACCTGGTTCGATCGTGCCGGTAATTACCACACCTATCAGTTGAAAGTGACCGAGCGTTACACGCTGGTCAGTGAAAACGTGATCGAGTATGAAGCCACCATGGAAGATCCCGAGATTTTTGAGCGTCCCTGGACGATCAAGATGCCTATTTATCGCCGCCTCGAGGAAGGCTATGAGCTGCCTCAATTCAAGTGCGTCGAATTTGTGGAAGAATTGATGTACGGCAAGTACCGCAAGGGTCGCGAATCAGAACTGGGATTCTAGGCCGATAGAGACAAAAAGGGCTCGGTTTGACGCATTTGCTTGGAAATCAGGCGAGCCCTTGTATAAAATGCGCGAGAACTGATCGCTAACCGAATCTTGTAGTGATTTGAGCAGCATGCGAAGCGCCAGTTTTCAGTTTCCAAACGCTCAAAACACACAAGTTATTAGATGGGGTGACAATTATGAAGACTAAATTACTGGCATTAGCAGCTGTAACCGCTATCGGTGTGGTTGCGATCAAGCCCGCAGCCGAGGCGCATCACGCGTTCTCAGCAGAGTTTGACGCCAATCTGCCGGTGCGTCTGGGCGGCCCGATTACCCGCGTTGAGTGGATCAATCCGCATACCTGGATCCACCTCGACAATACCGACCCTGAATCCACTCGTGACCAGGGTCCGTGGATGGTTGAAGGCGGTACACCGAACACCTTGCTGCGTCGCGGCATCAACCGCAACTCACTCGTGATCGGCACCGAAATCATCGTAACCGGCTACCAGAGCAAAGACCGTCTGTGTGCGCCGACCTGTCGTGCCAATGGCCGTGACATTACCTTCCCGGATGGCCGCAAGCTGTTCATGGGTTCTTCCGGTACAGGCGCGCCACGCGACGGTGCTGACGAAACCGAACAGTAGTCACTGTTCGTTAGAACAAGAAACCCGATCATCTCAGGTGGTCGGGTTTTTTTACGCCTGTCGTTAACAAAGCGGTGGAAATGCGGGGAAACGTGCGATTGGGCGAGCTGAGGCTGGCGCGGATCAGTCGGTAATCGAGGCGATCTCGCGCTCGTAGCTGCCGCCGTCCTGGAACACGGTGGCGTCCACATAGAAACCGGAAGAGTACAGCCGTATCTCCACGGTGCGACTACCGCGATTCTCCCAGAACCAACCGTGTATGCCGGTGAAAGGTGCGTGGAAGGCTCCCATCTGCTGCTCCGCCGTGCCGCTCTCATAACTTACAGCGGCTTCCGGTCCGAGGCCGGCAGGTTCGGCGTGCATGTCATAGTAGACCTCGTTGCTCGCGACCCAACTGAACACCATCGAGGTGTCCAAATCCATCAGGTACTTGTATTCCACGGACTGAAACGGATCGAGAACGAATTCCACGACATCGGACTTGTGTGCGACCGGTTGGTCTTCCACCGGATTCTCACCTCTCGACAGCGCGGTCAGTCCCAGCAGGCCGCCGGTACCGAGCGGATCCTTGCCAAACTCGGCGGGCAGAATCGCGGTGAAGAGCACCAGCATCGCCACGACGAATGCGATGACTGAAGCGATGATGATCGTGCGGGGAGAAGGGGCGTTGCCGGTATCGACTTGGGGCACGGGCTGACTCCGAAACTGACTAGTAGGGGCTCTGCAGAAACAGGGCGCTTAATTGAAAGCCGGCGAGCAGGAAGCCGCCGGTCATGAGTGCTGTGTTCGTGACGAACGCGTTGCGCAGGAAGCTGTCGCGGGTGCGCCACACGCTTAACAGGATGAAGACAGCCGACAGGGCAAGCACTTGCCCGATCTCCACGCCGACATTGAAACTGATGATGTTGATCACCAGTCCGTTAGGGGACAGATTGAATTCCTGTAGTTTGGTCGCCAGACCCAGTCCATGGAACAGGCCGAATACAAACACAGCGACCCGGGTATTCGGCTCGAAGCCGAGCAAGCGTTTGAAACCGTCCATGTTCTCGAGCGCTTTGTAGACGATAGACAAGCCGATAATCGCATCGATGAAATAGGCATTCACCTGCACATTGGCCAGCACACCTATGAGGAGCGTTATGCTGTGGCCAATTGCAAACAGTGTGACGTATTGTACGACGTGGCGTGGTCGGTAGAGAAAGAAGATAACTCCCACGAGGAACAGCAGATGGTCATAGCCCGTAACCATGTGCTTGGCGCCGAGATACATAAAGGGGAAGATGGCCGGACCATTGGAGGCTTCGACGAAACTCGCGTCCCCGCCAGCGATACTGTGTGCGAAGGCGAGACCTGGAAAGACCAGGGCAGCAATCAGCGACAGCGTGAACAGGATTTTGTGAAGGGCTGATTGCTGCATCCGATGCCCGGTCTAGTCGTTCTGGAACTTGGAAAGGATATCGGGGTTGTACGCCTGATGACAGGCAGTGCACACGCTGTAAAGCTGGGCGCCTGCCTGGAAGAAGGCTTCCTTGTCACGAGCTGCGGCGGCTTCCATCGCCTGCAGTCCGACATCGCTGAGGCCCTTGGAGTAGACCATCCAGGCATCGTTGTCGACGGCGCGGCCAGGCAGGGCCAGCATGTTGCCGGCTTCCACTACTACCGCAGCATCGGCGTGCACATAGTCCCAGCCTTCGTCAGTGGTCGGATAGAGCTCTTCGTAGCCAGAGGCATCCATTACCCAGCCTCCCGATGCCCACAGGATGTCAGCAGCGGGGTCCAGCACATAGGCCATGACTTGTTTGACATCGAGGGTTGTATTGAAAGCAGCAACCGCGTCGCTGTCGCTTCCGTCTTCGGGGCTGGAACAGGCTGTCAAAAACAGGCTGGCACCCAGGCTTAGCAGCAGTGCGACAGAATGGCGTGTAATTCGGTTCATGGCGATGTCCTGCGAGTGTTCGTGGCCTGCGCCAGCACGAGTCATTGCGGCGACAGGCTGCGTGAGTTGGGCAGACTCGGTGTATGGAGCCCGGTGACGATGTGTGCCGGACGGAAACTGACGCGGTGCGCGCTTCCTGTCAGAGCGCGTAAAGTCTGCACTATTTTCTGCCATTATTCTACTTCTGCAATTGCTGGACGCTTGGGGTATGATGGCGGCATGTTGCTGATTACGCACATCTTACGTCGATTCACCTTGCTGTTGGCAGTCCTGCTGCTGGGTGCAGTACTGCCCTCTGTCGCCGGTGCCGCCATTGTCGTCCAGCCTACTCCGGACGGCGGCTTGCAACCGCGTCTGCTGGTTACCGAAGACGGCAACGTGCATCTGTTGTATTTCCGCAAGCGTCTGAACCAACCTAGTGCGCGTGAGGGCAATCTCTATTACCGGCAATATCTGCCGTCAGAACAACGCTTCGGATCGCCGGTGAAGGTATCCAGTACGGCCTTTCCCTTGCAAACATTTGCCATCGCCCGCGCAGGCATGGCCGTGGATGGATCCGGTCGTGTGCACGTCATCTGGTATCCATCCCGTGAAAACAAGTTCTATTACGCCCGCTCCGATGCCGCGCGCAGTCAGTTCGAGCCCCAGCAATCCATGGTGACCGCCCACATGGAAGGGGTGGATGCGGGAGCCGAGATCGCCGCACAAGGTGATAAGGTAGCCATCGTCTGGGGTGCGGGCGATCTCAGTCTGGAGCATGAGCGTACCGTCTTTGTGCGCCTGTCTGCCGATAACGGTGCCAGCTTCGGCCCTGAGCTGATGAGTGGTGATCCTGCATTGGGTGCTTGCGCCTGTTGTTCCCTCGCTACCGAATATCTTGAAGACCAGTCGCTCTTCATTGGCTATCGCTCGGCGATCAATGGTACCGGGCGTCACACGCAGTTATTGACTCTCCTCACCCAGGATACGGCGATTACCGGTGCGTCCTACGGACCGGTAAACGCGCTGCAGGAATGGGAACTGACTTCCTGTCCCTTGAGCACGAATGATGTTGCCATCGCCGCCAATGGCGATCGCTGGTTCGTCTTCGAAACGGAGTCGCGCATCGTGCAACTGCGCCTCGCGGCGGAATCGATTCCTGTCGTGGTGGCAAAGCCGGAATCGAAGACCCGGCAGAAGAACCCGGCGGTAGCCATTAATAGCGAGGGTGAACGCCTGGTCGTCTGGGGTGAAGGCATCAGCTATAACCGGGGTGGTCGCATGGATCTGCGCCTGTTTGATGCCGCGGGCAATGTACTCGATACGGGATTTGATGAGACGATCGAAATTCCGGATTTCAGTTTTCCGGCGGTCGCCAACCTGCCTGACGGCAATTTCCTGATTCTCTATTAGCGCCTCACGCTCACTGTGGCGGCGGAGTGATCTGCTGCCGAATCAATTCATTCTCGAGCTGTTGCATCTGTCGGGCCGTTTCCATGGCGCGCCGGCGCTGCAGGGCTTCCACCGAGTCCTGCAGTGCCCTCCGTTCGGCATCAATCCGGCTGTCAAATTCCAGTTCCGCAAGTCGGCGATTCAGTTCGGTCGATGCGGTCGTCCCTTCCGGTCCGGCTTCCTGGGTGTGTGCAAACGCAAGCGCGACATACTGTGTGCGTTGTTTCAACGCATTCTCCCCACACACATATTCCACCCCAACCAGATGCTGCATCTGCAGGGCGCTGTCTGCCGGAGGGGCGGAGGAATTGAATTGGGCAGAGACAAAAGCATCGCGCCAGGCGCGCAAGTCGGTGCATTGTTGCAGGTAGGTGGCGACGATTTCACCATCGACGGCGGCAAGAAACTGCGCGCAGGGAGAAGTGTCCGAGGCCGTCGCGTCTTTCGCCTCCAGGCACTGTCCGGCCAGTTCATCCAGCCGGGCCAGTAATTGCAGTGTGCTGTCGATGCGGGCCTGAATGTCCTCTTCCTGAGCGGCCACTGACAAGGGCGTCAACAGCAGACCACCTGCAATCCAGGGCAGAAGCAGGCTGAGAACGGCCGGCTTAGACGAAGAGTTCGAAGCGCTTCTTCCATTTTTTGAAGCGCTTGCGGCAGTATTTCTCGAGTTGTTCATACGTAGAAAAGAACAGCTGACTGGCTTCGGCAATGGATTCGTCAAATTCGCAGAAGTCATTTTTGTAATCTCGACAGACCCAGGGGCGCTGGTCATAGATATTGCAGGCACCGTCAGGCGCGAGATGCGTGCAGCGGGTGCCGATATGCAGGAACCAGCCATCGGCATCCTTGAAGATATTGATATTCTCATGTGACACCTGCCACAACAGATTGTCGAAGTCTTCTCTGGTTTTCGGTGTTGGGATTTTCTGGTTAATCGAATTGCAACAAATCTTTTGCGTACATTTGTTGCACTTTTTGTCGATCTTGATTGCTCCCGCTGCAGTCACATCTTGCAGCTTGATCGCATCCTTCGCATTCATAGGTTTAACCACTTCACCGCAGGGTCCATTTACAGAGACTCAATTCTAGCAAGCATGCACGTGAGGTGGGAAATGGTAAAGCAGACTAATTGCAGGTTGGCCTATTCAGGACCGGGCGTGCGGTCGCGGGCAGTCTTTACTTTGCGCTCCCCAGTCCGCAAAATGGCTGTGGGCATGGTGCCGCCTGGAGACAATGCGGTGGCCTTCGCAGTAGAGCATGAAGTGGAATCAAACCAGGCAATAAAGAACCAGCTAGTCGAGATCAATCTAGTCAAGGTCAAGGTAGTCGAGGTCAAGGTAGTCGAGATCAAGAAAGTGGAGAACAATAATGACAAACAACTTACGATCCCTGCGCTACACCCTGCTCGCAAGCGCACTGTTAGCCGCCTGCTCCACCGAGGAACCGGTTACAACCAGCCTTGATGCGCTCCCCACCGCTGAATCGACCCAACTCGCAGTCCAAACCCTCTCTACGATGCCCTGGCTCATTACCGGTGGTGATGTGCTGGTGGAAGTCACCTTGCCAGAGGGCGCCAATCCCGCCCAGCTGCAGATTGAATTGAATGGACTTCAGGTCACTGGCGAATTCAAGTCGGTGTCGCAGCAACGCCAGCAGGCCCTGCTCAGTGGGCTGCCACTCGGTGAGAGCACGCTCACGGCGCGTCTCGGCAATGCCGGTGATGCGGCCTCGATCCAGCTCACCAATTACCCGGTATCTGGACCGATCATCTCTGGTCCCCAGGAAGTTCCTTTCTACTGCCAGACCGCAGAATTCACGCTGGTCAACGGTGAGAAGCTTGGGCATGAACTGGATGCCAATTGTGCCGTTGCGACTCGCGTCGACTACGTGTACTGGTCATCGACAGATGCAGTCTTCAAACCCTGGGCGCTGACCGACGAGGGTGTCGCCCCGACCGATCTGGCTGAAATCAGTGTCAATGGTGCGACTCCGGTTCCGTATATCGTGCGTGTGGAGACGGGCTCCGTGAATAGGGCTATCTATGAGATTGCCATGCTGCACGACCCTTCAACACCGATGCCAAACCCCTGGACTCGCAGTCGCAGCTGGAATGGCAAACTCGTGTATACCCATGGCGGAGGCTGTCGAGGCGGCTGGTACCAACAAGGTGATCGCACCGGTGGAGTCATGCGTGAAGGTCTGTTCGCCCAGGGCTACGCGGTAGTGTCATCCACACTCAATGTGTTCGGCCAGAATTGCAATGACCTGCTCGCCTCGGAAACCCATATCATGGTGAAGGAACGCTTCATAGAACACTACGGCGTGCCTGTCTACACGATAGCTACAGGTGCTTCCGGAGGTTCCTATCAGTCTCACCAGACAGCAGATAACTACCCCGGTATTTTCGACGGCATCATCGTCTCATCGAGTTTTCCAGACGTCACTTCGGCCACCATCTTTACCCTGGCCGATGCCCGCCTGTTGCAACACTACTTCACGACTGTCAATCCCGAAGACTTCACCCGGGTACAACAACAAGCCATTGCGGGATTTGGCTCCTGGGGATCATTACCCAACCTGAGTCGCGGTGCCGCGCGCCTGGATCCCCTCTATGCCTTTGACACACTGCCGGAAGAGCAGGGTGGTGAGGTTAGCCTGCCAGTCCTGGAATCCGAACGCTACAGCAAGGACAACCCCGAGGGCGTGCGTGCCACCGTGTATGACCATACGGTCAACGTGTATGGCACGATCGGCAATAGCGCCATTGCCCAGCGGCCACTGGACAATGTCGGTGTGCAATACGGCCTGCTAGCGTTGAATAACGGAGTCATCACCCCGCAGCAGTTTATCGAGCTCAATCGCGACATCGGTGGTTTCGACCGCGACATGAATCATTCTCCGGAACGGCATCGGGCCGATCCCGAAGCGACGCGCAAGGCTATCGAATCCGGTCGCGTCCTGTACGGTGGCGGCGGACTCGAGCACACTCCGGTTATCGACTACCGCAGCTATACCGATCACGCCGTCGACGGCGACATCCACATGATCGTGCACCAGTTTTCGACTCGGCAAAGGCTGCAACTGGCGAATGGTCACGCCGACAACCATGTGATGCGTGTGGGTGGACAGTGGGGCTTTACTGAGGAGCAACCAGACCTCGGCGAGTTGTTTCGCGCGATGGATGCCTGGTTAATGGCAATCCAGGCCGATACCAGCGACACGGAGCCAGGGCGCAAGGTTGTTAATGCGCGACCCGTGGATCTGACTGACGCGTGTTGGGACAACGCCGGTCGCGAACGCGTGCGCATCGACGAAACCCAGACCTATGCCGGTGGCGGTCAATGCGGCGCGCTGTATCCGGCCTATTCAACCCCGCGCCAGGTCGCAGGCGCACCACTGGCCAACAATATCGTGAGTTGCGTGCGACGCCCTCTGAATCCTGCCGACTACGCCGTGACTTTTACTCCTGAAGAAACCCTTGAACTGCAGTCGGTATTTCCTGACGGGGTGTGCGACTGGTCACGGGGTGATGCGAGCGGTGCGAGCTTCCAGGGCACCTGGCTGTCGTTCGGACCCTCGCCCGTAAACCGACTTTGAATCAATGACTGAATGACTACAGGTGAAAACATGCGAACTACGCTGAGGAAGTTCAAGCCGCTGCAACTGTTGATCGCGAGTGCGTTACTGACCGGCAGCGCCCTGGCCCAGTCACCGGATCCGGCGGAACTGGCGACATCGGTAGAGGATGGTTTCAAGATCGCGGTTGTCGGCGATCTCATCATTGCATTTCCACTTGAGCATATGCTGGCTGATGCGGGCTTTAATGACGTTGTCGAACTGATTCAGAGCGCTGATGCGGCGACCGGGAATCTGGAGACCAATATCATTGATGGGCGCACCTATACCGGCTCGGCGGGAGGTGGCTTCGGCGCTGAACCCCAAGCGGCGGAGTGGCTCAAGGAGATGGGCTTTGATATTGTCGCCAGACCTAATAACCATGCTAATGATTTCGGCATCGAGGGGCCGCGGGAAACTACCCGTCATCTCGAGCGCGCCGGATTGCAGTATGCCGGCTTCGGCAATACCTATTGGGCCGCCAAGGCCGCTCGGTTCTACAGCAGCCCCAAGGGTCGTGTGGGCATGGTAGCGGTTTCCGACCACGCCCCACGGGCTGAACCCGCCCGAGGTGAGTGGCCCGGCACCGGTGGTCTGAGTCCCTTGCGAGTCTCGCGTTACTTCATGTTGCCAGCTGCGGACTGGGATGACCTGAAGACCTTGCGGGATGCATTCCCTAATGGCTCCGGTTTCTATGCGCGTGGCGCAAATTCCGACACCCAGATCGACTTCAATGGTGCCCAGTTCCGCAAGGCCCCGGCTGGCGTGGACAAACCCTATTACCACTATGAGATGAATCAGCAGGACTTGCGCGACACACTCGCCTCGATTCGTGAGGGCAAGATGAAATCAGACCTCATCACGGTGGCGATACACGCGCACCATTTTCTGGATGCGAAAGGCGGCTATCGAGGTGAGGGCATTCCTGAGAGCGAACACCTCGATACCAACAGCTCGATCGCCGATTACCTGCCGGTGTTTGCCAAGGCGGCTATCGATAACGGTGCCGATGTATTCCAGGGCACTGGTGTCCACGCGCTGCGCGGCATTGAGATCTACAAGAACCGGCCAATCTTCTATGGTCTGGGAGAATTTATTCGGCAGATGGATGTAATCGGTCTGGCGGGCAGGGGAGATCCTGAGCGCAGCACCGGTCCCGCCGATGCGTTGGAGATGCCGGTGAAATACGAGAGTATCGTCGCAATCAGCGAGTTCTCAGGCGGAACCCTGAAAGAGGTCCGCATCTACCCGATCGAGGCTCGCTATGATGAGCAGAAACTGGCCTTGCGCGGTATTCCTCGGCCCGCCCCACCGGCGATTGCCCAGCGCATCCTGCGTCGACTGCAAGCACTGTCAGCACCGCTGGGCACCGAGATCCGCATCGACGGCAATGTCGGAGTGATTCGCCCCTAGGCGCCGGTTTTCTCGTTCACGAGCATGATGCGCATTTCGAGTCGCTTGATCTCGCGCATCAGCTCGAGCTTGAACATCTGCTGCCAGGCGAGCACCTTCATCAACACGATCATGAACATGCAAGTCAGTATGCCCAGCAACCAGTTCAGGCTGGCTTTGATGTCTGTCGCCTGAAAATACTGAACGAGTGTGTAGACCAGCGCGACGGCTACAACAAGGCCCAGTACGTACAGGTAGATCATCATCCACGCCTGCTTGCCCTTGAAACTCATCCCCATCAGTTCGAACAAGCCGGTACCACGATCGATAGCGGCCATAGCCTTCTGGTCTTCGGCGGTGAGAGCGAGCCGAATCTTCTCATCGATGTCTTGCATAGCAGTTTCCTCCGTTATCCTGTTGCGATTGTTAGGTTACTCAGAATCCTGTAGCGCGCCGGCCAGGAGTTTGCGCGCATAGTACAGCCGTGATTTTACTGTCCCGGGCGGCAGTGCGCAGATCTCGGCGATCTCTTCGATGCCCAGCTCCTCCAGGTAGAACAGGCGCAACACCGTCTCGAGGCGCGGGTCCAGTGTTGCCAGCAGTTCCTGTACGGTGAGGCGGGAGTTCAGTGCGTCCTGTTCTTCGATGCCACTGTCCGTAATCCCGTCATCGGCCTGCAACACTTCGCGGTCCCGCAACGTGCGGCGCAGGTTGTCGACGCAGCGGCGTTCGAGAATCTGGTAGCTCCACTTTGGAAAGGCAGCCGGATCAGCCAGATTCTGCAGGCCACGGCTGATCGATAGCAGGCAGTCCTGGGTCGCGTCCAGTGCGGCGTCCCTGTCACCGAGTCGCCTCAGGGCATACAGATAAAAGCGTCGATGCCAGTGTTCCAGCAGATCATTGAACGCCGTCTTCTCGCCTTGTTGACAGCGAATGACCAGCCACTCGCTGTAGCCCTGGTGTTGCAGGTTTTTCATAATGGATTCCTGAACATCAGGTCGTTGCAATCACGGTCATGGTTCACCACTCAGGCTTTTTTTGTTCCGGGTGGGTGTGCTGCGGTTTGAACCTTGTCGCAGCGCGTTATTGTCCCCCGACGTACTGCTTTATCAGCCCCGGCGCAGCGCTGCATACTGTTACAGAATAGCCCTTGATTAATAGAAAACAGTGGTTTACTTTCACTGACCTGACAAAAACAACAGAGAGTCACAATCATGAGTAAAATCAAGCGTGTAATGGGCGGACTCAGCTTGGTCCTGTCACTGTCGACGCTGTCGGCGCTGGCACAGGATGGCTATGAACCACCACGCACGGCCTCGGGCAAGCCGGACTTGCAAGGTTACTGGACCAACGCCTCGCTCACCGCGATGCAACGCAACTCCAATTTTGATCAACTCGTGATTCCAGCCAATCGCGTCGCCGACGTGACTGCCAGCCATCCCCAGAATGTACGCCAGGCCACCGACGATGGCCTTGTCCAGGGTCAATTGCTGGACGGGTCGGACCTCGGCGAAGGACGAGGCTACAATGCGTTCTGGGTCGATCCTGGCTCGCAGTATGGCACTGTCAGGGGAGAGGTGCGCAGCTCCTGGGTTGTCTACCCCGAGAACGGCCGCATCCCATTCTCTGACGCCGCCAACCAGATGCGCCGTCAGCGCTTTGCTTCTGCCAATACCAATGCCGGTCCTGAGAGTCGTTCACTCGGAGAGCGCTGCCTGATCGGCTTCGGCAGCACAGGCGGGCCGCCCATGAACAACGTGCTGTACAACAACATGTACCAGATCGTGCAGACCGATGACTATGTCGTGATTCTGGTGGAGATGGTGCACGACGCACGCATTATCCCGATCAATGGTGAGCATCGTCCCGATGCCCTGCATCCCTGGCTCGGTGATTCGATTGGGTGGTGGGAAGGCGACACCCTCGTGGTGGAGACACGCAACCTGCATCCCGAACAGCTCACCGAAAATTCGGCGCCGCTGTCCACCGACGGCAAGATCATCGAGCGTTTCACCCGCTATTCAGACGATCAGATCACCTACGAGTTCGAAGTCAGCGATCCCGTGTATTACACCGAGGATTGGCGTGGCGAGATGAGCTTGAATGCTACCGATACCCAACTCTACGAATATGCCTGCCATGAAGGTAACTACGGTCTCATCGGCATTCTTGCCGGTGCCCGTCGGGCCGAGATGGAAGACAAGTAAATAGTGAGTGGAACAAGCGACGAAAAAGGGGCCGGAACGCCCCTTTTTTTGTCCGCAGTCGGTGGGTTTTTGCGCTATTGATTGTCTTCCCAGAACTTTGTCATTTCCATGAACATGAACGAGGCAGACCAGGTAATGAGTGACAGGCCAGTGATTGCTTCCAGTCCCGCCAGGAAACGCATGGCCCCCAATGGTTCGATGTCGCCATAACCCAGGGTCGTGTAGTTTGTGAACGAGAAGTAGACGCTGTCGAGCAGACTGCCGTCAAAATTGCCAATGAGGCTGCCGAACAGGCCGGCGTTGTTCATGAGATAAAACGCGATGCCAAACAACCACACCTCGACGATGTGCGCGCAAATTGTGCCGTACACACCGATCACCACACGCAGGCGGTGCTTGATCTGCAACTTGGGAATGACGATCGACAGTAATCGCAGCATCTCGTAATGAATGACGACCGCGGCGGCTACCAGAAAACTGTTGATGAAGAAGGCGAGGATCATGGATGCAGGTTAGTGCGTCATGGAATAGACGAGATAGTTGATGCCGAGCTGGTATGCCGAATTTGAGTATTGGGTGGGATACCATTGATCATACGTATGCTCCCACCCATCGCCCATATCCGAGTTCCAGTTAATTAGCACCATGACTCGTCCGTTGTCATCGAGGATGGCATGGTTGGTGGCAACATCGATTCCCTGTTGACCAACACCTTGGCGTCCGCCACGGCCGGGGATCATCTGCGCGCCATCGATATCATAGAACGTATGATAGATTTCATGATTGGGTTGCAACTCCATCAGTTCCCGGTCCGGAAAGATTTGTGAGAAGTCGCGATAGAACGCATCCCACTGACGTTCGCCCCAGAAGTCATCGATTAGCAGGAAACCGCCGCGCAGCAGGTATTCGCGGAGGTTTTCGAGTTCCCCCGGGCTGAGTGACAATCCGCCGTTGCGACCCATTTCCAGAGCGTACAGAAACGGGTAGTTGAAAATCTCTTCGTCATCGAAGCGCAGCACAATGGGTTTCGACATGATGCGGACATTGGTGAGGCGGCCGACACCGCGCAGAAAGTTCTCATCCGCCGCGGGGAAGTCAGTTGCCCATGGCCCGCCGTAATAGCCCCGATCGTAATAGCTGTCGTACTGGATACGCACAAAGGCGAACTCGCCGGCACGATCGTAGAGATCGGGCTGGTCTTCCTGGGCCTCCGCAAGGAACGAGGCGAGAGAAGAGAACAGGTAGAGCAGGGCGCGTGCTGGGTGCATGGGACTCGTCCGTGGGGCGTGTCGAGACACTAGTTTGTATCGACATGTTCCGGAGATCAAGCTATTGTCAGAATTCGGCGGTTTCTGCGGTCTTACCCTTTATGCACAATTCGCTTCTGCGCCAACTGTTCACGCTGCTGTTGCTCGCGGTCTTGCCCACACTCACGCTGCAGGGTCAGACACTTGAGGCAGACGCCGCTGGCACTCCGGCGCTTCTGCGCAGCAACGCCTATACCGCTGACATGGAGGCCTATCAGGTCCAACTCGCCGATCTCGAGTCGCGGTATGGTCCCTACCACCGCAGTCTGCTTGAGCCACTGCAGGGCATGACCGCGCTGGCTAAAGACGTCGCCGACCTCGAACTGGTGGCAGAATTGCAGAACCGGCAGCTGCAAGTGATGAGGACAGTCTTCGGGTTTCGCAATCCCGAACTTGAGCCTCTTATTCGTGACATCATCACCAATGCCATCGCACGCGCGCAGTGGTCGGAAGTTGCTGACCACCTGGAACACCTGCGCTATCTCGCCACTGACGACTCGACTGATCTGGATACCCGCCTGCGACTCGTCGAGCAACAGGCAGACTGGGAATTGATGCGCGTCTTCCTGGAAGATGCCGATCAACGCGCACGCAATTTCATGCGCGCCAGAAGCTTCACCGACGAGCTGCTGTCGATGGCAGAAGAACACTATGGTGAATCTGCGCCGGAGTTGATTCCCTGGTTGTACAAATCGGCCCTGACAAACTACCGGCTCGTGGAGATGCTGAACGCCGATACCGGCATCTCCTCCGACATCGTCGATCGACTGGTGCAGGAAGACGGTACTACCCGCTTGATTTCAAACAGTGCTGGCGTGATCAGTCCCGAAGCCCTGTTTGGCTCCAATTCCTTCGTGCCGATCGTTGACGAAGGTGAACTGGTCGGTGAGGCGTATCTACGGGATGGCATGCGGGCGGTCGAGCGCATCGGTGGCATCGCCGAGTCGCAGGGCAATCTCGAGGCACAGGCCATGGCGCTGATTTATGAAGGGGACTTTCAGCGCATTCTGGGCAACGGTCTGGCGTTTCGCAAATATCGGGACGCTCGCGACCTCTTGCTCGAAGCGGGAGTTCCAGAGGCAAGGGTGGAAGCGTACTTCAATGTGCCGATGCTGATCCCGGCACAGCGGCTTCATCTGACTCTCGAGGAAGCGCTCGCCGACCGGGAAACCCAGCATAATCTGGTCGGTGAAGCTGCGGCCGGCAAGTTAACCCTGGGACCATTGCTCGCCTGGGATGAAGGGGTGCCCAATGTGCCGAGACCGGTTTCTGCCGATGCGACGTTCGCGCTGGATTTGCCCCACGATCAGGTTGACCTGACGCTCTCCATCAGCCAGTCAGGCCGCATTTCTTCGGTAGAGGTGCAAGCCGCAGAACCCCCTGAGCGTCGCGTCGAGCGTAAAGCCTGGCGTGCGGTGCGCGACATCAAGGTGCGCCCGGCGCTGGTCGCCGGCAAGGCGCAACGCAGTCGTGATGTCCATATCCAGTTTCTCTCGCTCCCGGAGTAATCCCGCCCGGGTCACGTCAATGTCCCGGCAAACACCCGTCAAAAAAAACCAAGAAAAACCCACAAAAAAGGGCGGCCTGAGCCGCCCTTGATGGCCTGCTTTCCCGTCAGGGCATGTCAGGCTGGCGTTGGACCAGTTCGATATTGGCCCCGTCCGGTCCGGCGATATAGAAAAACTCGATCATGCCGTTAGGCAATTGCATCTCGCGCGGCTGACGCGTGACTTCGGCTCCCTTGCCCTGCAGCATCGCCATTGTCGTCTCGCGTACAGGAGCACGCCAGCCGATGTGGTCGATTGTGCCTTCGGTGCTGGGGAAGGCTTCGCCGCGGGTTACAAGAACCCAGACGTTACCCGGATACAATAGCCCCGGCAGGCGACCCTTCAGGTTGAGATTGACGCCGCCGAAGGTGGCCTTGTACCAGGCGAGTGCCGCCTCTGGGTCAGGTGCCCGCAAGTGCACGTGGTGGAAGCCAAGGTGTTGTGAATCCTCGATCAGTTCCAGGCGGGTTCCCCAGGGATCTACCGCAAACGCGAGTTTGAACAGGCCAGGTACATCGCGCATTTCACCTTCCGGCGTACCACCGGCGGCGGCGATCTTGTTCAATTGCGCCTGCAGATCGGGGTAAGAGAAGCCAAGATGATCTACGACGCTGCCGGCGCTGGGCTTGCGCTTGGTGCCACCGTCAGACAGGAACATGATGCGGGTGGTGCCGAACAGCAGACGGTCGGTGCGACCATCGACCCATTGTCCACCGATGTTCTCGTAGTACCACTGGGCTGCTGCCTGTGGGTCAGGCACGGCCATGTGGACGTGATCATATAACAGGGTATCGTCCTGTGCGTGGGCGAGAGAGCCGCACAGCAACAGCACGAGTGAGACAAAACGGAGTGCAACTAATCGGGGTGAACGTGACATGGAAACTACCTCTGCACCGCTTTCTGAATGCGCGGCTTGTTTTGGGATGAATCAGAATTAAACCCAGATACCCTGCGGGCTGTCAACGGGGGTACCGGCGGCACAGCTGCGCTTGCAAAAGAGTCGCACTCCGAAGGTCGAACCAGGAGTCTCAACGAGGTTTGAATAAAGAGTCTCAACGGGGTTTGAACAAAGAGTCTAAATGCGGTTTCAATAGAGAGCCTCAGACGGTTTTGAATAAAGAGCCTCAGCGAATTTTTATAAAGAGTCTCAACGCGGTTTCAATAAAGAGTCTCAACTCGCTTTAAATAAAGAGCCTCAACGCGGTTGTCATAGAGAGCCTCAACGGGGTAGCAACAAAGAGTCTCAACGGGGTCGTCATTCAGAACCTCAATATGGTTGTCATATAAAATTTACATCTCGTGTTGCGACGGCGATTCACTGTATGCCCGCCCACACTCAACAAGCCGGGAAGACCACATGTTCGCGACTTTTCTGGAATGGGCCCGTGAATGGACTCGTGAATGGGCCCGTGAATAGGTCCACGAATAGGCCCGCGAATAGGCCCGCGAAGGGACCCCATCCCAAAAATACCTGATGCGATCATGATTTCGGGAAACCCTGTGTTAAGGTACGCCCACGGGATAGCCGCGAGCAGTTGTAGGAAGCGCCGCCATGCCGCGAATTTTCACACTCGCCGTCGGATTTCCGCACACACTCTGCGCCGACGGCTTGCTGCAGAGAGGCAGTCTGACTTCGAAGCAGTGAACCTGAAGAATGACTTACGAACCTGATGGCAGTGGGATGATTGATCGAAGCAGTGAGACCTTGAGAAGGCAAGTGCAAATGAGGTGTAACGGATGGCGAGAGACTGGCACATCCATCCGTTGGTGTTGGGACAGTCTGTTCTTGATGCGGTGGATGCCGCAATTGCTTCGGCACAATGCACTGCTGGTTGTGCTGGTAGTGCTGCAATCCTGCGTCAGCACGCCGCCCGAGAATTGGCCTGAGACCCTCCCTGACCGGCAGCTCTTCGTCGCCGCGTACCAGGCCGATGCCCGCAATCAGCAGGAGCAGAACCGGGCCGAATACCTGGACTGGATTCTGAATTTCTACCAGGGCAGTCTGCTGTACTCCACCGGCTGGCAAGACATCGAGCGCCTTGTGCTGGAACGCACCGCCCCGTCGGATCGGCCTATGATCACCGCCGAACTGAACCGTCTCGGGTTCGCCATCGCCAGTGAATGGGCCAAGAGCAATGATGTGCGAGTGCTCGATAATCGGCTCTTGTCTCTCTGGGGTTATCTGCTGCAGATCGCCCCCGACAGCGCCGGGCAGACCCGCACAATCGGTGTTATCGCCGAAGACATCGCCGGGTTGCTGAGTCGCCGGTTGGCGCCGGACACGGTCAATGAGTCCCGTTATGAGGCGCTGTTGGGCATCGAGCTGTTCGAGGGCTTCTAGTCGCCACGCGCCTGTCCTGTCCGCGCTTCGTTCTGTCGGGAATTCCCCGGGTTTCGCCGCCTGCCGTTTGACACCAGCAATTTTGGCCTTATATTTGGTCCGACCAATTTGGTCCGACCAAACACCCCGGATTCTGAATCCCCATGCCCCTAACCAGCACTATCAGTCATGAGATTGCGGCCGTCCTGCGCGACGAAATTCTGCGCCAGCAGTTTCGCAGCGGCGAACGCCTGCCCTCCGAGCGGGACCTTGCGGCGCGCTTCAATGCCAGCCGCGGTGCCGTGCGGGAGGCGCTGTCCCAGATCGAGCAGCTGGGGCTGATCCGTATCCTGCCAGGAGGTGCCCGTGTGCAGGGTATCGACGCTGCCAGCATCGCCATTCTCGGACCGCTCATGGCCCTCGACCCGATACCGGATCCCGTGTTGGTCGACCAGTTCCTGCAGACATTCGGGGCGCTGTCTTCCCTGACAGCCCGCAACGCCATCCTCAAGGCTTCGCGAGAACAACTGATCCACTTGCACGAACTCGTCGTTAAGCTGGTTGCTAACAGCAGCAACTTTGAGACGATGCAGCCGCAATGGCGTGAGCTGCTGGAAACCCTGTCCAACATTGCCGACAACCTCGTCGTACGTCTGATCGGCAACGATCTGAAGGCGCAATTCGTCGAGCAAATGATGAAACTTGGCATCAAACCGGATCCCGGCAATGCCTCGACGCAGGCAATGTTGACAGCGCTGGATCAGGCGATCACTAAGCGTGATGCCGAGCTGGCAGGAGCGGCCATGCAGACCTACTTCGATACCATTCGCCGCGCAGTGTGTGCGGCCATAGAACAAATGTCGCCGGCTATGCCGCGGGTGGCAATGCAATGAGAAATCGTGAATACCGCACTGGCCGTTTGTCACTAACGACTATTCAGAAACGAACAGGCAGGCTCAGCCCATCACTGTGCGATTGGTTGTATTACAGGAATTCTTCAGGAGTATACGCATGAAGCGAGTCGTCCTTCCCATAGTCATCATGCTGGGCAGCATTCTGGTGGCCGTGATACTGATCCGTACCCCTACCCAGGTACAGGAGACTGCCCCGGAGGTCATTCCCGTGACGGTACGGACCATGGAAGCGCATCAGGAAACCGTGCAGCTTGTGGTCGAGTCCCAGGGCAAGGTACAGGCGGCCCAAATGGCTGCAGTCTCAGCCTCCGTGGCAGGCCCGGTCGCCTGGATCTCGCCGGCGATGGAAGCCGGCGGTTACGTCAAGACCGGCGATGTCCTGTTGCGACTCGATACGAGCGATTTCCAGACCGCGCTGGCCCGCAGCCGTGCCTCCCTGCAGCAGGCTGAAGCGGACTACAGTCATGCAAGCACTGAGCTCAATCGCATTACCGATCTGGCTGCGCGCCGACTCGTAAGCGATTCCCAGTTACAGGAAGTAAAACGCCAGACTGAAGTTGCAGCGGCGCGTTTGGCCGATTCCGAGGCGAATTTGAAGCAGGCCGAGATGGATCTGGAGCGCAGCGAAATTCGCGCGCCATTCAATGCCATCGTCGAATCACGGGATGTTGAACTGGGCCAGTACGTCAATCGTGCCCAGAGCGTCGGAGTTTTGCTCGGTGCCGATGTCGTGGAAGTGCGAGTACCGCTCGCTATCCGCCAGCTTGGCTATCTCGATATTGAACTGGGTCAACGCGGTGAAATCCCTGCCGACGAGGCGCCGGAGGTCATTCTCAAGGGCATGTACGGTGGCGAAGAACACCAATGGCGTGGCAAGCTGGTGCGAATCGAGGCTTCCATTGATCCAAACAGCAACACCGTGCAGACGATAATTCGCGTCGCACAGCCCGAGACGAAGGCTGCAAATGCTGGTGAATCGAGCTGGCGCCAGATCCCCTTGCCAATCGGTCTGTTTGTAGAAGCCCGCATTGTAGGCAAACACGTCGACAACCTGTTCGCATTGCCCCGCTCGGTGGTGCGTAACAACAACCAGGTGCTCGTAGTGGATGCTGAAAACAAGATGTACTTCCGCGAAATCGAGATTTATCGACTGGAGGAAGACCGCGTCCTCGTCAGTGGTGGCTTGCTGCCTGGTGAGCGTATCTGCACCTCTCCCATTCAGGCCGTTGTCAATGGCATGACGGTTCAACCCCTGGCAGAACTGATCTGACGATGGCGATCGCTCTCACTCTTCTTCTGCGCTAATCGAGGCCTGCTGTGCGTACACCTATTACATGGTTTATCAAGAATCCGGTCGCAACGAACCTGCTGATGCTGATGTTTCTGGCCGGTGGCACTATTTCCTATTTGAACCTGAACCAGGAAGAATTTCCCGACATCGAGTTCGGCATGGTGCAGGTGAGTGTCGCCTATCTGGGTGCGACTCCGGAAGAGTCAGAGACCGGTGTCTGCTTGCGCATCGAAGAGGCACTGGAAGGTGCTGAAGACATCGAGCGACTGACCAGCACAGCACGTGAAGGTGGATGCGATGCGACGGTTGAGCTCACCAGCGGCGCGGACCTGAATCGGGTACTGAACGACATCAAGGCCAAAGTCGATGCCATCACCACGTTCCCGACCGAGACCGAGAAACCAATCGTACGCGCCTTCAGTGCCTCCGGTAACGTGATGACCCTGGCGCTGTCTTCGGAGGCCAGCGACAAGGTGCTCAAGGCCGAAGCTGAGGAACTGCGCAATCAGATTCTCGATCTCGATGGCATCTCTACCGTCAATATCGAATACATTCGCCCCTTCGAAATCTCCATCGAGGTGCCGGAGTATACCCTGCGCCAGTATGGGCTGACCCTGGACCAGATTTCCCGCGCTATCGATCGCGCGTCGCTCGACCTGCCGGGAGGCACGCTTCGCACTGACTCGGGCGAGATACTGCTGCGCACCAAGGGGCAGGTCTATCGCGGAGATGAATACGAGAATATCGTCGTCAAATCCTTCCCCGACGGCACCCAGCTACTGCTCGGTGACATCGCCGAGGTGCGTGATGGTTTTCAGGAAGGCTATCTCGATGCCCGACTGAACGGCATGAATGCCGCCATAATCGATGTCTTGCGGGTAGGTGATGAAGACATTGTGAAATCGGCCAGGCAGCTGCGCCGATGGATGGCGAACAACCAGATCAACCTGCCGGAAGGCATGTCGCTGGACGTGGTGACTGACTCAGCCATTGCGACCCAGGACCGTATCACAACGGTCGCGTCGAATGCCTACTCGGGCCTGATCCTTGTGTTGATTGTGTTAGCCTTGTTTCTGCGCTTCAAGCTCGCCATCTGGGTCGCTGCCGGTATTCCAATTGCCATCGCCGGTGCGCTGTGTCTGTTCCCCTCGGTGGGCCTCACCATCAGTTCGCTCACGGTGATGGGCTTCATTCTGGTGTTGGGTATCATCGTCGATGATGCCATCGTCGTGGGAGAGCGTGTACATTCTTACGAGCAACAGGGATTGTCGCAGATAGATGCCGCCATCGAGGGCACGCTGGAAGTGTCCGTGCCGGTCATCTTCGGTGTGTTGACGACCATCGCCGCGTTCCTGCCCATTCTTTTGCTCGACGGCCAGATGGGCGCCTTCTTCAATGCCATCGGTGCCGTGGTCGTGTTCTGTCTCGTCGCGAGTCTGCTCGAGTCACAGCTGATCCTGCCGGGCCACCTGGCCCATCGCAAGACCTCCGGCTACCTGCTGGAGAACAGCCGCCTGGTGAAGTTCTGGCAGCAATTCCAGGAGCGTGTCTCCGGCAGCCTGGAGCATTTTGCCGAGCACGGCTATCGGCGTGCGCTGCGCAAGGTACTGAAATATCGCTACGCCGCCTGGTCGTCCGCGACAGGAGTCATCATCATCACCTTTGCCTTGCTGATGAGCGGCCGTGTGATCTTCCAGTTCATGCCCGCCGTGGAAGGTGATGTAGTGTATGGCTCGTTGCAGATGCCACCCGGTGTGCCGGGTTATATCACCGAGAATGCCATCGGCAAGGTAGAACGTGCCGCCATTGAACTGGCGGCCGAACTCGATGTCGAGCTCGTCGATCTGAAAGCAAGCGGCAAGGCCCCAGAATCCACCGAACGGGTGGTGGACAGCATTCTCACCATCATCGGAGGTCGCGCTCCGCGCGGTGGACCCCAGCGTGGCGGTGGGGGTGGTGGCGGATCTGGCAGCAGCGAAGTGGCCGAGGTCGTGCTCTATTTGACTCCCTTCTACGATCGTGGCGAGCTCAGTTCAGCCGTAATTCGCGATCGCTGGCGCGAGAAAGTCGGCACGATTGCCGACGCCCTGGAACTGACCTTTGTGTCTGACAGCTTCTCTGCCGGTGATGCCCTGAATTTCCGTCTCGAAGGCCGTAACGAGGAGAACCTCAAGATCGCATCCACGCAATTGCGTGAAGAGCTTGCGCGCTATCCTGGTGTCTTCGATATCACAGACTCATTCCGAGCAGGCAAACAGGAAGTCCAGATTGAATTGCTGGATCGCGGAAAGACGCTCGGCCTCACGCTGAACGACATCGCCACACAGGTGCGACAGGCCTTCTATGGTTCAGAGTCGCAGCGTATACAGCGTGGCATGGACGATGTACGCGTGATGGTGCGCTACCCGCTTGATGAGCGTCAGTCGCTCGGCAATCTGGAAGACCTGCTGATTCGTACACCGAGCGGTGCCGAAGTCCCGTTCCTCAGCATCGCTGACTTTTCGCTCGGCAATACTTACTCCAGCATCAATCGTCAGGATGGTCGCCGTGTCATCACAGTGCGTTCGGATATCGATCGCAGCACTGTTAAACCGGAAGAAATTCGCCGGGAGGTCATCGTGAATTTTGCCGACAAGTGGCAGCGTGAGCTGGGTGTCGAGCTGGTCATCGGAGGCGAGGGTGAGCAACAGATACGCTCCCTGTCGGACCTGTTCTCCACCTTCCCGTTGGCAATGCTGGTGATCTACGCGCTGCTGGCGATTCCGCTGAAATCCTATACACAGCCCCTGATCATCATGAGCGTCATCCCGTTCGGTGCCATCGGTGCCATCTTCGGTCATTTCATCATGGGAGCGGATCTGGTGTTCTTCTCTTTGTTGGGCATCATCGCGCTCAGCGGTGTTGTGGTGAACGCCTCTCTGGTACTCGTCGTGTCGATTAACCGCTTGCGCGAAGAAGGGGTTGGCATGGTTGAGGCCGTTTCGCTGGCTGGCATGATGCGCTTTCGACCGATCCTGCTGACTTCGATCACAACCTTCATCGGCCTCGTGCCACTGATGGCGACTGCGAATCCGGCAACTTTCTTTATCATCCCGATGGCGATCTCGCTCGCCTTCGGCGTGCTGTTCGCGACCATTATTACATTGTTCCTGGTGCCTGCGCTGTACGTGATGTTGCATGATTTCGCGGGGCATACTGATTCTGCAGAAGCGCGCGCACTGGCATATAAGCACCAGTTCCCGTAGGCTATGCCCTTCAGCCTCGGCCACTACCGGACAGGACTCCGGTGGTGGCTTGGCGATTACCAATTCATTCAGCGGACGAAATCCTCGTCAGGTACGTGCCATGCAACGACTCATTGCCCTTGTCTGTTTTCTCTCTTTCACCGGTACTGTCATGTCCCAGCCAAACCGCATCGACATCATACGCCCCGACGCACCTGAACTTGCCGCGTTCGGCGCGGATAGCATTGGCGTGCGTACGCTGCAATTCACTGATCCGGGCCGGATCGATGTTCTCAACACACCGCGCGGTGGCGATTCAGTCTTTTATGACCGCACACTAACCGTTGAAGTATGGTATCCGGCGGCGCTGCGCGCCGGTCAGGCGGCGGCAGGGGAGTACAAGGCGGTGACTCGCAATCCGGCGATTACTGCCACATTGCATGGCCGCGCCGTACGAGACGCCGATCCGAAGGCCGGCTCTGCCCCTTATCCGTTGATCATAATCTCCCATGGCTATCCGGGTAATCGGTTTCTCATGAGTCATACCGGTGAGAATCTGGCAAGCAAAGGTTATGTCGTCGTCTCGATCGACCATGCCGACAGTACCTATGATAATCAGCAAGCCTTTACCAGCACGCTTTACAATCGTCCTCTGGATCAGCGGTTTGTGTTGCAGTCGATCGCCGACCTGTCCACTGATGTCTCGAGTTTCCTCAATGGACTTGTCGATGCCTCCCGTACCGGGATCATCGGCTATTCGATGGGTGGTTATGGTCTCGTGAACAATCTCGGCGCTGGCTATAGCGACGACATCGTGGGCGGCATCATGGCCCCGCAGAATCGTCTGCTGCAGGAGCACGCAACGGGCAATCCGGAATACCGCTCGCATCTGGATAATCGCATCAAGGCTGGCTTCGCAGTCGCGCCCTGGGGCATGAACACCGGGTTCTGGCGGCCACAGGATCTTGCCGGCATTCAGCTCCCCACTTTCTATCTTGCTGGCAGCGCCGATACCGTGGCCGGTTATGCGAATGGCACGCGCGCAATCTTTGAAAACGCAATCAACAGTGATCGCTATCTGCTGACATTCAAGAATGCAAACCACAATGCCGGTGCACCGTATCCATTGCCGCAAGAGATTATCGACAGCGGTGATGCGACGGGTGCCTCACACTACACCGATCCGGTCTGGGGTAATGTGCGCATGAACAACATCATGGATCACTTCGTGACCGCATGGTTCGACCTGCACCTGAAAGGGATGCAGGAGCGTGGGGAATACCTGCAGCTGGTTCCCGATGGTGCCGATGCCGTGTATTCGGTGAGGCAGGGAACGCCCCAGGCTGATCACACCTACTGGAAAGGGTTTGCTGAAGCGACCGCGATCGGTCTCATGCTGGAGCATCGCGCTCCCGGCGAATAAGTCCGTTGTTAATCAGGGTTTAACGGCGAGTCGTATTGGTTGTACCGTGACCTTCTGCCACACATTGCCGGTGATGTAAGGGTCGTTGTTGAGCCAGAGGTCGAGCGCTTCGCGCGATTCGAATTCAGTATAGAGCGTCGAGCCAATCATCTGACCCTCATCGTCGAGTATCGCTCCCCCAGCAATGATCTTGCCTTCTTCCTTGAGTTTGGCAACGCCGGCAAGATGGGCTTCACGTGCCGCAAGCCGACGTTTCATTGCGTCGGCGTCAGTGCCGTCATAGGCAGTAACGAGAAATTGCATCATTGATTCTCCCGAAGATTGAGCCTGTCTACTCGAGCGCCAGAATCGGGGCGCTCACTCGCGTCACCTCGACAGTGGCGCGTTGCAGATTCGCCGAGACTGACACGTTCCTGATGACATAAAGATTATTGCCGAGTCGCTCCGCGATCGAATCGCCTACTCGCAGGGCTGGCACATGGTTGCGTTTGCCACCCTTTTCGCCGTAGGTGAAATCGATGGCATTGGAGTTGCGGGCTATCGCCTTCAGCTCCACTTCCATATTCCCCATGAAGACTGCACTGGCTATGATGTGGATGATTCTTTCTTCGCTGTCGAGGCGCGGCCCTTCTGCCCTGGCCTGCGCATATCCTGCCTCGAAACCCGCCGCTTCACTGGCGGCGAGAGCTTCTTGTCGGGAGCCGGTGAGCACGCCTGATAGTACGGCATAGACCAGCATTCCGCCGCAGAAGGCGAGTGCACTGATGGGAAGCCAGCCAGGTGTGCGATTGGTTTGCGGTGACATCGAAGCGCTCGGGTTACAGGATTCGGGTCACTATAGGGGATCGTTATGGGAATGTGAAGCGAGCGGGGTGTACCGGGTGCTGTCGATGCTTTTCACCACGTTTCGCCACCTTCCACCCCCATCCACCCCCTTCCACTGCGGAGCGTTACAGTCCGTTACCGCCCGTTGCCGTCCGGTACAAGCTGTTACAGCGTGCCGCAAGCGCTACACGGCAGCAAGCCTCACTCATAGCGACCCTGACTCAGTCGATGCAGCAACACGGCGGCGCGTCGGGACTGGATGCGCATCGACTCGAGATCGCCGGTTTCGTTGACGGTGTGATCATTGGCGCCACCCATGCCGATGCCGTCGATAGCCATTGCGATGTAGTCGCTGACAAACGAGATGTCGGCGGCGCCGGCTCGGCTCGGATCCACGGCGGTCACCGCGCCATGGCCCAGATCCACACTGACCTCACTGAACCAGTCCAGCAGACGTCGGTTGCTCGGGCGATCTTCGAACGGCGGCATGCCGGCATCGAAACTGAATTCGGCAGAGGTGCCTGCAAGGTTGTTTGCGACTATTCGTTCCATTGCTGCGCGGGCACGGGTCGTCTGTTCGGGATAGAGCATGCGTAAATCACCACGAGCTACAGCCACCTGCGCCACCACATTTGGCAGACCGAAGGCATTGCCGCGACTGGCATCACTGTCGAGTTCCAATTCCGTTCCTCCCATGATCACACCAGGGTTGAACGTGAGGTACTGTTCATTGCCGAGTTCTTCATAGAAGCTGTTGAGGATGCGAGCGATCTCGAAGATCGCGCCGGCGCCGACTTCTGGCTGGAATATCTGGGAGGAGTGTGAAGGATTGCCGTGTACCCGGAGTTCCCAGCTCGCGTACCCGCGTCGGGCCGGAATAGCGGTAGCCGGATTGCCATCGCCATTTTCAAATCCAAGCGCGATGTCCGCATCCCTCGCCACTGCGACGAGATCAGCCCGTGCCAGCGTCTGCAACATCCCACTACCGGTGGATTCCTCGTCACCGGTCATGAACACGGTGATATTCATCGCATCGAGCAGACTCAGTTCGCGTAGCGCCGACAGCGCCTGCAGGATGATGACATCGCCGCCCTTCATGTCAGCGACTCCGGGACCACTCGCAATGTTGTTGCCGAGATTGGTAAAGCGCTGAAACGGACTATCAGACTGGAAGACAGTATCGAGATGGCCAATCAGCAGAATATGAGGCGACTCGCTCGCCGGATTGAGATGTTGCGCGCGCAGATGGCCGGCACGATTCCACGCACTACCATCAATCCATTGCGTCTGTAGACCCAGCGCGTCGAAGCGTTGCTGGAACACGCGACCCACTGCAGTCACGCCAGCGAAGTTCTGTGTGCCGCTGTTGATATTGACGACTTCCGCGAGCAGGGCGATCGCCTCGTCATGATGATCATCGATGTAGGCGGCGAGATCCTGCTCGGTCGTGCTCAACTGTCCCAGCACTGGTGAGGTCACGACCCCAAACAGTAATGTGGCGAGTAGGTGTTTCACAAGGAGACTCCCGTTAGTGGGTAAATTGTCCGGCCAACTCGATGAAGACCGGTATCAGCGAAGCCATCAACAGCGCGGCCATGGAAATGTTGAAGACCCGCAGCGATGTCGGATTCTGCAGTATGGACTTGAGCGCGGCGCCACACCAGAGCCAGAGCAGAATGCAGGGTGCCCCAAACACAAGGAAGATGCCGGCCAGAATGAGTATCTGCACGATATAACTGTCTGCGATCACGGTGTAGGTAACGGTGGCACCGATCGCCAGCACCCAGGCCTTGGGATTGACCCATTGAAAGGCTGCCGCCTGGACAAACGAGAAAGGCTTGCCGGAATTACGAGTGGCCGCGGCAACCGGTGCGGTGGCAATTTGCCAGGCGAGATAGGTCAGGTAGGCGGCACCGGCAAGCTTGAGAACCACATGCAGCACGGGAAAACGCTCGAACAGCGAGGCGATGCCGAGCCCGACAGCAACCACCATGGCGGGGAAGCCGAGGATGATGCCAAAAAAATGCGGCAGGCTGGCGCGTATGCCGTAATTCACACCAGACGCCATAATCATGGCGTTGTTGGGACCGGGTGTGACACATGCCGTAATGGCAAAGGCGATGATTGCCGCGTATTCCATGCGAATTCCAGAGTCGTAACAGATGAGGGGGCTGCGCCAGAAGGGGTCGACAGCGACTGCGAAGCAGGGTGCAAGCGTACCATGCGCCCCGTGTGCTGGAAAAGCAGGAACGGTGAGGATAGTATGCCGCCATGATTGCAGACGCACTGATCCCGATTTTTCTCATTATCCTGCTCGGATTTGCAATCAGACACACAAGCTTGATCGGTGCAGCGGTCTGGCCGGAACTCGAACGACTAACCTATTACTTCTTCTTCCCGGCGCTACTCGTGCTCCGGCTTTCCACTTCGACATTCAATTGGTCGGCATTGCGCGAGAGCGCGGCGGTGATCGGGCTGGCGCTGACGGGCATGACCGTGTTTGTGGTGGTGTTGCGCAAACTCATCACACGGGATCCGGGTTCACTCAGTTCGGTATTTCAGGGCAGCATCCGGTTCAATACCTATATCGGGCTCGCCTGCATCGAGGCGCTTTACGGCGACCGCGGACTGACCACGGCGGCGCTGGCGCTGGCGGTATTCATTCCCCTAGTCAATGTGCTGAGCGTGATCAGCCTCAGCCTGCTCAGTGGCAACGGCGCCAATCGTGGAGCGGCAGCACTCACCGCGACTGTGAGCAATCCTCTGGTGCTGGCCTGCCTGGTGGGCATCGCTATCAGCTATTTCAACGTACGACTGCCACCGCTGGGCGTCGATGTACTGACAATCCTCACCCAGCCGGCGTTGCCGCTGGGCTTGCTGGCGGTCGGTGCCGGCATTCATTTTACCTCGCTCGCCGCACAGAGCTGGCCGCTACTGGTGGCGGTGATGACCAAGCTGCTGCTGTTTCCGGCGATGCTGCTCGGTGCCAGCGTGCTGCTCGGGATCAATGACACGATGGCGATGATTCTGCTGATACTCGGGGCGCTACCTGCTCCCCCATCGGCCTACATTCTGGCCAGACAACTTGGGGGCAATGTCACACTGATGGCAAACATCATCACTGTGCAGACGCTTGCTGCCTTCCTCGCCATCCCTTTCTGGCTGCAATTAGCGGCCAAGTATGTCTGAGGCATGACCGTTTCATGACCGTTGCCCTGTAGAGCTTCAGCAATTTTCCGTGCAGCCGCAGTAATGCACAGGAGGAGGCGCCTCTATGATTCCGGTTCGTTTCAGCGTTATCGTCCTTGCACTGCTGTTGCTGCCCCACTGCGCCACGGTGCGGGAATATCTGGGTGCTGAGACCTCGCTCTATTGCGACAATTTCATGGTGTATGACATGTGTGTTCGCGATCTGGATCGGGACGGTGTCGCTGATTTCATCTATTTCAGTGACAGCAGGGAAGTCTTTCTTTCGCGTGAAGAGGCGCTAGCCGAACTACCGGCCGACCTCGGCGTGCATCGGTGTATGCAATTCATGGATGCTGAACTCGTCGCGACGACTTCGCGGATGCTCCTGGTCGACGAGGAAACACCCCTTCTGGAGCGCACCGATATCCGCGGCGCCTTGCTGCTCCGGTACATGGGGCTGATGCCGGTCATCACCGAATGCCAGCTGTCGCGCCAGGGTGAGGCGAATGGCAGCGAAGCGGATATCTGAAGACTGTCTTATGCCATTGCGGCATCGAGTCGAGCGGCTACCACTTGCCAGTTTAGATTGCGCATGAAGGCATCGATGTACTGTCCGGTAGCCGCACCATAGTCCATGTGATAGGAATGTTCGTACATATCCATTACCAGCAGTGGCTCCGACGCGGCTGGGGCATGCATGTGATCCCACATCCAGTAATTCTCCAGCGTCTGTGAGTGCCGATTCCACGCCAGCATTACCCAGCCCGAGCCTCCGCCTAGTCCGGCGCCGATGCGGCGAAATTCCTTCTCCCAATTCGCCACACTGCCAAAGGCGCGAGCCAGTGCCTGCTCCAATTCGCTGTCGCGTGCCGAGGGCGGGGCCAGATTGTCGAAATAATATTCATGCAACACGACCGAGCCGGTGCGCATGAGGTGCTCGCGCTTGAGATCGTTGTAGACATAAGCGGGCAGGGTATCGTCGGAGAGAGCAGCTTGCAGACGTTGTTTCACTGCATTGAGTGCACGCACCGACCCAACATAGTTGTTCTGCCAGTGCGAAGTAATGATGCGTTCCGAGAAACCGTCGAGGCTGCCGGCGTCGAAGGGCAGGGGTTTCAGATCCAGATTGTTGGCGAAGGCATCCGGAATTGTTGTTGACTGGGCGCTGGCGTTCTGCGGAGTGACCAATGGGGCGGCGAGGGCAGCCATTGACAGGGCTTTGACAAAGGAACGTCGAGTGGAGTTATTCATGGTGCGGCTCCGGATGCATAGATGAGCGATCATTGTGAGCCGATGCTCGGGTAGATTCAACCGCAGCGGCATTGTATTCGCGTTGATGATTATTTACTCTGCATCGCGCTACAGAGAGCCCCATTCGCGAGAACTTCCGGGAGAACAACTATGGCATGGCTACTGCTCGTTATCGGCGGTATTTTTGAAGTTGGCTGGGCCATAGGGCTTAAATACAGTGAGGGCTTAACCCGCGTGTGGCCTACCCTGTGGACGGCTTTGGCAATGTTGATCAGTTTGTGGCTATTGGGTCTGGCGATGAAATCTCTGCCGGTGGGCACCGCCTACAGCGTCTGGGTTGGAGTCGGTGCCATCGGCACTGTGGTGCTGGGTATCGTGCTGTTCGGCGAAGCGGCAAATGCAGTACGCTTGGCCAGCATCGCTCTGATCATTGTGGGCATAGTCGGCCTGCGACTCGGTACCACCGCCTGACGGACAGGACACACTGTGTTTGGCATCGATAATATTGGCTTGTTTATTCTCTCGGGTTTCCTCCTGAATATCCTGCCCGGGCCGGATTCGCTCTACGTAATTGGCCGCGGCGCGAGCCAGGGTTTTCGCGCCGGGTCGGTGGCGGCACTCGGCATCGGCTCGGGCATTATGGTGCATGTCGTGTGTGCCGCCTTCGGCCTGTCGGCAATTCTGGCAACTTCCGCCACGGCGTTCACGGTCGTGAAGTGGATCGGTTGTGCCTATCTGCTCTATCTGGGAATAGGCATGCTCCTCAGTCGTGCTGCACCAGAGCAGTCTCAGGCCGTGCCGGTAATCAAGCGCAGCGACTCGCTCAGGCGGGTGTACTACAAGGGCTTTCTGACCAATGTGCTGAATCCGAAAGTCGCGCTGTTTTTTCTCGCTTTCGTCCCGCAGTTCATCGCCAGCGACGCCCCCAACAAGGCGTTGGCCTTCCTCGTGTTGGGATTGATCTTCAACTTCAATGGCATGTTGTGGTGCCACTTTCTGGCCTGGTCTGCCTCGTCACTCAGTTCACGCTTTGCGCGCAGTGCTGTGCTCGCGCGCTGGTTGAATCGGCTGGCAGGTGCGCTGTTTACCTGGTTCGGGCTCAGTCTGGCTCTCAGCAGTCAACGCTAGCGATAGTGGCTGGCTGGTGATTACCGTGCCGGGTCGGTACCATGCACGCTGATAAGAATCGAACACGTAATGTGTGAGGAGAAGTAGATCAATGGCGCGCAAACAAGCGGTATCCAACAGTGGTGAACTCGTCATCCTGGAGCATGAATCGCGCGTATTGCGCGACAACGCACTGGGCGATCCCTTTATTC
Source organism: Pseudomonadales bacterium (assembly GCA_023257655.1). Taxonomy (GTDB): domain Bacteria; phylum Pseudomonadota; class Gammaproteobacteria; order Pseudomonadales; family Pseudohongiellaceae; genus UBA9145. The sequence goes on along the minus strand of JALRBQ010000029.1, from coordinate 68,380 downwards.
GGAAGTTGCCTGTCTGGTTGCCGCCGCAGTATTCAAACAACCGCGGGGATCGGCGTTTTCCGGTGCTCTATGACCTGGTGGGTTACACCGGCTCCGGCTGGTCCCATGTGGCCTGGAAGAATTTTGAAGAGAATTTACCCGAGCGTGCCGCACGGCTGATTCACGAGCGCAAGATGGGGCCCTGTATTCTGGTGTTTCCGGATTGTTTTACAGCGCTGGGTGGCAATCAGTACATCAATTCGACCGCTATCGGTCGTTATGCCGATTACCTCACGAAAGAACTGATTCCGTTCGTGGACCGTCAGTTTCGCACGCTTGCCGATCGTGATCACCGCGGCTGCTTTGGCAAGTCCTCAGGTGGCTACGGGGCCATCATCCACGGCATGAAATATGCGCAGTACTGGGGCGCGGTGGCGGATCATTCCGGCGACGCCTACTTTGATTTTGTCTATCAGCACGACTGGCCCAACACGCTGAATGAGTTGGCGAAATACCGAATGCCCGCCTTTAAGAGTGGGCCTTGGCACGCGAAGGCGAATTTGCGACCCGGGCATGATGACGGGCGCGCTCGGCGTTTCCTCGAGCACCTGTGGAGCAAGAATTCTCCGTCGGGTGCCGAAGTGCACGCACTGATGAACCTGTGTATGGCGGCGACGTACGATCCATCGCCCTCGGCGCCGAACGGCTTTTATCTGCCTTATGACCTGGAGACGGGCGAACGCATCGAGGCGCGCTGGAAAAAATGGCTCGCCCATGACCCGGTCAACCTCGTCGCGAAATACAAAAAAGAACTCAAGTCGCTGCGCGGAATTTTCATCGACTGCGGATTCCGCGATCAATATCACATCCACTATGGATGCCGGCAACTGTCTCAACAGTTGCACAAGGCCGGGATTGCGCATCGGTACGAGGAATTCGACGACACCCATTCCGGTATCGACTACCGCATGGATGTCAGTCTGCCGTTCCTGTCCCGCGCCTTGCGCTAGTCTTCCAGCGAAGGATGGGCGTAGCCAGTGGGCAGCACCTGATCCGGATCGACACGAATGCTGAGATAGGTGATCTGTTCCTGGATGTGGCGGAAGCCATGGGGCACGCCAGCCGGAATCACGACCACGTCACCCGCCGATACGGTACGGGTCTGGCCGTTGACGACGGTGCGGCTGCCGCTGGGGCCGATCAGCTCCAGTACGGAGATGTTGTCAGGAGCAAATTCGGAGCTCGCCGTGGCGTTGCCGCCGGTGACCAACACGCCAGAGCCGGACAGCACGTAATACACCTCGGTTACCTGATGGTGCACGATAGCGGCAACCTCGTCGCCTTCGGTGCGGGTTACCTTGCGCTGCAGGATGCCCACCGCCACATTGATGTCATCGCCGATATCGACGATCCGCACCTGCTGATCTATCGTGTCATTCATGTGTTCAAACACTGTCATGATCTCGGAATTCGGAACATCCGTAGCGACTGTAGGGCGCTGTGCGAACAGATTCGGCGACAGCGTTGCGAGCAGCGCGGCACCGGCCAGAGCGGTGAGGATCTTGTTAGACATTCTTGTTCTCCTGAAAGGCGAGGGATTCAACAGCCGATTCGCATCGGATGAGTCGTTCATTCTACTTGAAAGCCACCGGCAAGGGCCATCGGTCGCGCGGGACCCGGTAGCTGTCAGAAGAATATCCCGCAGGTTCACATTCCGTGCCGGCCCTTGCCGGTATTTTTCGACTCAACCCTGCGCGTGATTCGGCAAATACCGTATGATGGTGTCCCTGAATACGGATTCCACACTCCCGCCCTTTAGCCAATCCAAACTGCACTCTTGTCAATCAAGGTTTTCCGTCATGTCCAAGCCAATGCTTTCGGCGCTCGTCACCTACTGCCTCTTGGGCCTGCTGCCACTCCAGGGGATGGCGCAAGCTACACCCACGCTCCCTGGCAGCAACCGTTCCAGTGAAAACCGGTGTCCGCCCAATCTGAATCGGCCCTGTGTCGCCCTCGTGCTCGGTGGTGGCGGTGCCCGCGGCGCGGCCCATATCGGCGTGATCGAGGCATTGGAGGCTCAGCATGTGCCAATCGATATCATCGTCGGCACCAGCATCGGTGCGTTCGTCGGCGGTCTTTACGCCAGCGGCAAATCCATTGACGAGATCCATGCCTTGTTTACAGAGTCTGACTGGAACTCGGCGTATCGCGACAGCATCGGCCGCAGCGCCACGCCGAACCGTCGCAAGCGCCAGATTGATGAATTTGCGCTGCAGCTGGATCTGGGCTTTGACGGTCGCCGCATCAGCTTGCCACTGGGGCTCATCCAGGGGCAAGGCATGAAGGCGCTAGTCGACTCCATGCTGGGTCTGTTCCCCCAATTCCCGAGTTTCGATGACCTCGTCGTTCCTTTCAAGGCGGTTGCGGCGGATATCGAGACTGGCGAAGCGGTAGTTCTCGACAAGGGTGATCTCGCCACCGCGCTACAAATCTCGATGTCGGTACCTGGTATTCTGCGTCCGATCGAATATGAGGGACGCATTCTCGTCGACGGTGGTATCGCCAATAACCTGCCGGTCGATGTCGCGAAATCCATGGGTGCGGATCTGGTCATAGCGGTTGATATCGGGAGTCCACCAGTTGATCGAGCGGGGCTGCAGTCCGGTGTCACCGTGCTGCGGCAACTCACCGGCTTTCTCACCCGTGACAACGTTAATTACCAGAAATCACTGTTGAGTGACGCGGACCTGCTGATCGAGCCTCGCATCAATAATGTGACATTGACCAGTTTCAATCGCATGGCCGAAGCCATTCCTCCGGGTTTCGCTGCTGCGACAAGTGCCTTGCAAGGCAGCACCATCCAGCAATTGGCGGTTAGCGTGAATGCCACGTCGATGCCAGACACTAGCCTGCAACCACTCCCGAAGGCGGCCATCGATGAAATCGTGTTGCAGAACAATTCGCGACTGGCAGACGATTATGTTTTGCGACGACTCGGACTGGTGGCCGGCAGCGAATATTCTTCGGCGGCAATTCAACGTGGCGTGAATCGCCTGTACGGACAGGGCAGTATTGCCCGGGTATCTACCAGTCTGCGCGAAACAGAGCTGGGCAATGCCTTGCTGGTCGACGTCAATGAGAAAGAGTGGGGTCCAGGATATCTGAATTTCAAGATGGAGTTGGAAGATGACTTCAGCACCTTCAGTCGCTACCAGCTTGGCGCCTCTTATCGGTATACCAATCTGTCTCCTTACAATGCGGAGTGGTTCAGCTCGGTCCAGATTGGCACCGAGAAATTCATCGACTCGAATCTTTACTGGCCGCTCGGGAACACCGATTATTTCCTGAGTGCAACCGCCAGTTACGCCGATGAAAATTATGCCTATGTCAGCGATCGCGCCTCACTCGGCGAGGTGAAGTCAAAACGCCTGGGTTCTCTTGTTGGTGTGGGCTGGAATCTGTCAGACAGGCTGGATCTGTTGCTGGGTGCCAACGTGATCGATGGTAATGCGAAGCCGCCCAGGATCATTGCAGATCTGATCGGCATTGACAGCATCGACTTCAAGCAGTCGGGTGCGGTCTTGCAGGCCAATTTCGACAGCCTCGACCACGCTACATTCCCGACGGAAGGCTGGCGGCTCAGCACCGAGATCCTGCGTTCAAAAGATCGCTATCTGGATTTCAACGACTACTCGACGACGATTGATGCCGAATACAACGGCGTGATCTCCCGTGGGCGACACAACCTTCGCGGGCGTGTGCGGTACCAGAGTTACCTCAACAACAACCCCGAGTCGCTTCTCAGTTCGTTTCAGCTCGGCGGCTTCCTCAGCCTGTCCGGCATCAGCAAGGATACCCTCTCGGGCAAGCATGTCCGCTTCTTTAGTGGCGTGTATACCTACGAACTGGCCGCCGGTGATTTCGGTGCGATCCAGTTGCCCTTGTTCATTGGTGCCTCGCTCGAGGCCGGCAATGCCTGGGTCGACAAGGACGACATCGACTACGGTGACCTGATCACCGCCGGCAGCGCGTTTGTGGGCTGGAAGAGTCCGCTGGGACCGGCGTATCTTGGTTATGGGCGCAGCGACACCCATGAATCGTCACTGTATCTGTTTCTCGGCGTGACGTTCTGATCAGGGCTTGCCGGTGCCGAAGAGCAAGCGCGCGCCGGTATAGGTCATCAGCAGCAGAAGTACGAGTCCAATCAGTCCGAGCAGGCGGTCCAGCAGATCGATGCCTGTCCATTGCAGGTAGTGAATGCTGTACAGGCGGTCGATCCAGCGCGTGTCACGACCATATTGCTGCAGTGTGAGACTCGCCCAGTTCAGACTTAGTTCCACGCCGGTATCCGTGGTACCGGACATTCCGTCTACGTGTTCCAGCCGGCCATAACGTGCGACATCAAACGAAATGGCGTCGGCCAACAGGGCCGCGACGTCAGTTGCATCCGGTTGCTGCCAGGGCGTTGCGTCAGCGGCGTTAAGATGTTGCCAGCCGGCGTTGGTGCGCGCGAGCAGGTGCGGACCCAGAATCGAAACGAGATAGCGCGTTTCGCGCCATTCCGGATTGGCCGGGATCGTGTAGGGTGTCGTGCTGGCGTAGGTCTTCACCGGCAGAGTGGCATAGGCATCGCCGTAACCGGGCTGTACGAGAAAGAAGAGTCCGGTGAGCGACCAGGCCACAAAGGGCAACAACATCACCATACCGACTCGGCGATGCCAGGTGCGAGGCAGTTTCAGGAAAACCGGCATGGGCGTATTAATGCATGGCGTCGGGATCGGCGCCTTCCAGATGACGCGCCGCGTCTTGCCAGCGTTCAATCAACTGGGTACCGGAGACCTCCGGTGTTGCGGCAATCATTTTGTCCACATGGGCCATGAACACGGGCGAAAATTCCTGGCGATGCAGTTGCCAGTAGAGTCGAAATCCCCGTAGTGACAGGATGCTCGATTGAATGGAGCGGTCATAGCCCTTGTACGTCTCCGCATCGAGTAAGCCGTTACGGTAGTGGTAGTGCTGATTCTCGAAGGCGACGAACAGAGCCCGGCATTGCAGTTGAAACTGGGTGAACTCCTTGGGGCGGATGTCCTGGCGACTGGCGGAACCGTAGATATAGGCACCGACATTCTTGGGATCCGCCATCATTAACAACAGATTCGCAAAGGTATCGGTGTTACCGGCCAGCGTCGCGCTGCGTACCGAAGTCGTATTCTGGCGAATCTGCAGAGCCAAATAGATCAGTGAGGCAATGACGGCAATGCCGCTGATGAATTCGCCGAGGTTTGCCAGTTCGTTCAGGGGCATGGTGGTTGCACCGAGTTGATACTGATTTCAGGATTCGAGCCGTGATCTCTACATAATTGTTTATCGGTGACTGGGCTAAATCCTTGCGTCAATCCAGACAGTACCCCGGGTTGTGTATGGCCAGTACGCGAATTGAGGGCATGCACGCCGGAACATTCCTCCCGGCCTCCTGGACATGCTCGTTCACTCCCCCGACTCACTCACTTGCAGCTCGCTTGCGCTGTGCCCTCGTCACGCAGTTATTTTCGACAAGGCTAGGGTGTTAAGGTATTGAAAATTAATGATTTTATAATTCTGAGGCTATATTGATACAAATGGATACAAACAGATTTTGTCGGGATCCGAGTGGAGCCTATATACTCAAAACTCGTCATAAATTGCAGAGGAGTGCATGCAGCAAGCGAACTAACGACTAATCCACATCGGATGGCGCGAGAGAGACGCGCTCCAGCTATAAAATCAGTAGACGTAGAAAAACTAGAAACAACAAAAAATACAATAAACCAAGGAACTGATTATGCTTAAAAACTATCCTGGTAAACGAAAAGCCATCACCCTCGCAATTATGCTTGCAGGCACCTCATTTAATGCGATTGCCCAGCAAGATGATGGAGAGATCGAAGAAGTTCTGGTAACGGGCTCATTCATTCGCGGTACTCCTGTAGATGCACCTTCGCCTGTGCAAGTCGTTGACCGGGAGAGTATGGAAGCCCAAGGCGCTGCGGTCATTTGGGACGTTATCAAGAATCTGGAAGTCAACTCCGGCTCGATTACCAACCCCGGTTCGGACGCCTCCTCACTGGATTTGCAAACAGATGGCACGGCCATGGTTAACCTGCGCAATCTCGGTGAAAACTCAACTCTTACTCTAATTAATGGCAAGCGCCAGGTCCCTGCGGCGGCGACGACGCGCTCCGGCGGGGAATTCGTCGATCTTAACGCGATTCCGCTGGTGATGACCGAGCGGGTAGAGGTACTGACTGATGGCGGTTCCGCGCTGTATGGTGCTGACGCCGTGGCGGGTGTGGTCAACGTGATCATGCGTACCGATTTCGAGGGACTCGAGCTCTACGGTGACGTGCAGGCTATCGCAGAAGCTACTGATCTGTGGGATGCGACTGTGAGTGCGATCTGGGGTTGGGCGAGTGATGATGGAAATACCCATTTCGTCCTGTCCGGGGAGCGCTTCGAACGCGATCCGGTGTCTGTAGAGAAAGGCAATTTCTATGGCCCCAACTCTGAATTCCTGGGCGTAGTAAGTTCGGCTGGCAGTTTCATAACAAGTAGCTCGTTTGGTGCGAAAGTGAGTCCCGGGTGGATAAATCAGGATGTGACCGCCCTGAATATCGCTGAGGGCGGCCCTTCGACGCCGGTGTTCAGCGATCCAGGCTGTTATACACTCAAGACTCCCGATGGCTCGCCCCTGCAAATTGGCCGCTTGCGTGAAGAGCGAGGGAATCACGCTGGTACCTGTTACATGGACAATGCTGAATGGAACTACATTTCGCAGAAAGCGACCCGCAATAGCATCGCCGGATCTTTCGATCACACGTTTGCAAACGGCGCCGAACTTTACTCATTTGCCCAGTTTTCTGATTCCAAGACAATCAGGGCCGATGACGGCTATACGCAATCGCGTGGACCGACCGTATTCCTCGCCGCGCCGGGTTCCCACACAGGGAATCCCAATTGGGGTGGCTATGCCATCGGACAGCCGCTTGAACTCGGTTACTATGCCCCCGCTATCGGGCTGACCCGTCCAACGGCGGCAGACATTACCAATTCACCGATGGATGTGCGTAATGGCGGGCCCGGTGTGGCAGGTTGGCAACAGCTTCGGGACGGCATCATCCGCGTGGGGTCAGATGACAATGAAACCTGGACACAGACGACCGGTGCCCAGGTCGGCCTCAGAGGCGAACTGGAGATCGCGGATCGCGTGCTCAATTATGACGTGAGTTATTCCTGGAGCAGCTCCAGCCTCGAGCAATCCTATCGCACCTTCCATCGCGAGCGCGCCCAACTGGCTGCGAATGGCTTGGGTGGTCCGAATTGTAAGCCTAACGGGGTGTCTGACTTCGACTTCATCGGCGAACCCGGTCCTCTTGGCGGTGCCTTACCGACCGCATGGAGATACTACGGTACTTCGCTCACGCAGACTTTCTTCCCTGGTTTCGTGTTCAACACCAAGGAGAGTCTGTCACTGGCATTGACCAGTAATAATCAGGGACAAGGCGGTTGTGTGTTCTATAACCCCTTCCTGACTAAGCTCACAGATCCTTCGCTCGCGAACAGTCAGGAGCTCATGGATTGGCTGGTGCCAACGGTCAATCTGCATGACAAGCGTAACAAGCTAGGCGTGTTCGATGCAGTGGTATCAGGAGAGTTGTTCGAAATGGCCGGAGGTACCGCGCAGTTCGCGACAGGCTTGCAGCGTCGCGTGCGTAATACCCATTCACGTGCCTCAGATCTGGATTTCCCTGGCCAACCGAATGCGATTCTGGGCTATGACTCCTCACGTAAGCCCAACAGGTTCCAGTACGTGAGCAACAACTTTGACTGCGCGTTCTGCGCAGGCAATTACGAGCACGAGCGTACCACGGACGCGTTGTTCCTCGAGCTGTCACTGCCGTTCATTCCAAATGTCGAGACCCAGATCGCCTTGCGATATGAAGACTACGGTGGAAATATCGGTAGTGAGATCTCACCCAAGATTGCCATGAGCTGGCGCCCGATGGAGACAGTGTTGCTGCGTGGATCTTTCTCGCAATCCTTCCGTGCGCCGAACATCGCGATTATTGAAGAAGGCCTGGAGTCTTCCAACGTGATCTTCAACGATCCGTTCGCCAACCAGGCGGTTCGCGCGGGTCTGCTGGAACCGACGATCTATAACGGTGAAGCTGAGCATACCTATACGCTCGGTGGTCCTGCGCCCTATGTAGGCAACGAATACGCCGATACCTATAGCGCCGGCTTCCTGTGGACGCCTTCGGGTAATCTCGATGGCTTGAGTGTCGGTGCCGACTTCTGGCGCTTCGAGGTAAGCGACCGGGTATTGCCAGAGCCAGCAATTTCGGCGCTGCAGCCTGAAATCGACAAGTTTCTTTCGATCCGTGGCGATGCCAGCAAGTACATCCTCAACTCGTCGATCTCCTCGTCTTCGACCAATCCGTTCGAGCCCTGTAACCCGAACGCTCTGGAAGCGCAGTACGGTCGGGATTCAGCCCAGCGCTTGGAGTGTGTCGTCGATCCGCGTGAGTATGTGGTCGATGGCATTCAGCGAGCAGCGACCGCCACCGATGCTAATTTGATTACGCTGACATTGGCCGCGGTCAATGCTGGTGTGATTACGGCGGACGGTGTGGACGTGAAAGTGGGGTATAACTTCGATACTGATCTCGGTCAGTTCCGAGTGGGCCTGGATTACACGCATGTGCGTCAGTACCAGCTCAGCGAAGTTCCCGGCCTGGTGTACGGCTTATTGGACACCGGGGTCTACGATGCAGCGGGAACCAGCGGCGATGGTAATCTCGTACGTTCCTTGCCTGACAACAAGGGCCACTTGACCTTCAGCTGGATGCAAGGCAATCACAATGTGACTGCGATCAATCGTCATATCGGTTCATACAAGGATCTGTCCTATCAGACAGCGTATGACAGTGGTACCGATTTTACGCGATCACTGCTTCGCAAGAAGGTTGATAGTTACCAGACTTGGGATTTGCAGTACAACTATTCCCATTACTGGGAAAACGACAGGTTAGGCACAACCCGTTTCACTGTTGGAGTTCTGGATGTGTTTAACGAAGATCTGCCGTACCGGGAATCCAGTTCGCTTGGCTTTGATTCGTCAGTCTTTGATGGACGGGGTCGACGAATTTACGGGCGTGTGCTGATGCAGTTCTAAATCAGCCATTGTAGGTCTGTAAGCGAAGTTCCACATCGGGCCTTCATCGACGCGAGGCGCATATCGCAGTTCGATGAAGGCCCGATTCTTTTTAGTAGAAGTACGTTCTGCGTCGTGGGCTTAATAATCCATAAAAAAAGGCCTGCATCGCTGCAGGCCTTTTGTATGGTAGCAATGGCTGGACTTGAACCAGCGACATCAGCATTATGAATGCTGCGCTCTAACCAGCTGAGCTACATTGCCATTGTAGTTTACGGCTTCCTATTGTACTGCATCTGCGAATTTTCTTTGGCCTTTCATGCTCGATGTATGTCGTATACACCTGCGCGTGAAAGGCCAAAGAAAATCCCCAGCTACAGCACACTGGAAACCCTCAAGATCGTGCCGAGGGGGTCAATCTGCCACCGAAAGGTCGCGAATTTTCGGCATTTCTCCCGGTTTTGTCAAGTTGGCGCGGGTGCTGCCGCCGCCGTTGGAATGCCCCGCGCAGGGGTATTCCCTGATCAGACGTTGAACCGGAAATGCACCACATCCCCGTCCTGGACGATATACTCCTTGCCCTCGAGCCGCCACTTGCCGGCTTCCTTGGCGCCGTTCTCACCCTTGTGAGCGATGAAGTCCGCATAGGCGATAACTTCGGCGCGAATAAAGCCCTTCTCGAAATCGGTGTGAATCACGGCTGCGGCCTGGGGCGCGGTGGCGCCAACCCGGACGGTCCAGGCCCGCACTTCCTTGACACCAGCGGTGAAATAGGTCTGCAGGCCCAGGAGCTTGTAGCCGGAGCGGATGACACGATCCAAACCCGGTTCTTCCATCCCCAGATCCTGCAGGAATTCCAGCTTCTCGTCGTCTTCCAGCTCGGCTATCTCGGCTTCCAGCTTGTTGCAGATCGCCACCACTTCCGCGCCCTCGGCGCTGGCGATGGCGCGCACGGCGTCGAGATGGGGGTTGTTCTCGAAGCCACTCTCGTCGACGTTAGCGATGTACATCACCGGCTTTACGGTCAACAGGTGCAGTGAGTAGATGTCTGCCAGCTCGTCCTTGCTGAGTTGCAGGGAGCGCACCGGTTGCGCCAGATCCAGATGGGCGCGGATTCTTTCCAACAAGGCCACCTGCCGGAGCGCGTCCTTGTCACCGCTCTTGGCTGTACGACTGACCTTGTCCATGAATTTGTTCACGCTCTCCAGGTCGGAAAGCGCGAGTTCGGTATTGATTGTCTCGATGTCGGCGGCCGGGTCGATGCGGTCGGCGACGTGAGTCACATTGCCGTCTTCAAAACAGCGAACGACGTGGGTGATGGCATCGGTTTCGCGGATATTGGCGAGAAACTTGTTGCCGAGGCCTTCCCCTTCGGAGGCACCGGCGACCAGCCCGGCGATGTCGGTAAATTCAACGGTGGTGGGCACGATTTTCTGTGGCTGAACAATGGCGGCAAGCTTGTCCAGTCGCTTATCGGGAATGGCAACGATGCCGGAGTTCGGTTCGATCGTGCAGAACGGAAAATTCTCGGCGGCAATTCCCGCCTTCGTGAGCGCATTGAAGAGAGTGGACTTGCCGACGTTGGGCAAACCGACGATTCCGCATTTTACTGGCATTGCAGGTTCCTGTTACGAATCCGTGTGTAATAAGCGCATCGCTTCTTCCCATTCGCCGAGCACGACCTTTGGAATAACGCGAATTGCATCATCTATATCTGACATTATACGGTCGGCATCGGCACGGGATGGATTGCTCAGCACGTAATTGGCAACCAGCGATTTGTGACCGGGATGACCGACGCCGATGCGGAGTCGGTAGAAATCCTTATTGCCACCCAGTGCGCTGATGATGTCCCGGATGCCGTTATGCCCACCATGTCCACCGCCATCCTTGAGGCGCGTGACACCCACATCGAAATCAATTTCGTCGTACGCCACCAGCATATTGCGGGGATCGATCTTGTAAAAATTACAGACGGCTGCGACTGACTTGCCGCTGTGATTCATGTAGGTGGTCGGGAACAACAACAGGATGTCCTGACCGGCAATCGTGACCTTGCCGAATTCCCCGAAAAACTTGCTCTCACCACGCAGTGCGCCGCCGTAGCTCTTGCACAGGTGGTGGAGGAAGATGACGCCAGCATTGTGGCGATTGGAATCGTATTGTGGGCCCGGATTCCCGAGGCCCACAATCAATTTCAAGGGATGGCCTGGCATAGTGATTACCTGGCTGAATCCGACAACAGTGTCGCTTAGTTGTCAGCCTTGTCAGCTTTGTCTTCAGCAACGGTCTTCGGAGCTGCAGGTGCTTCGTTGCTCTCTTCGGCTTCCGATTCAGTACGTGGTGCGTGTACTGCGGCGACAGCAAGATCGCTCTCTTCACCGTGAGACAATGCAACGCTGGTAACCCCTTCGGGCAGCTTGATGTCAGACAGGTGAATGGAATCACCGATGTCCAGGTCGGCCATATCGACTGCGATATATTCCGGCAGGTTTTTCGGCAGACAGGAGATCTCGATCTCGTTCAGGGTCTTCAGGATGTTACCGCCACCCAGCTTGACGCCTTTACAGGTATCTTCGTTGAGGAAGTGGATCGGCACATTGACCGTGATCTCGACTGTATCGCTCACACGCATGAAGTCAGCATGCAGCACAAAGGGCTTGGCAGGGTGACGTTGCAGCGCTTTGATAACAGCCTGTTCCTTGTTGTTATCGATGTTCAGCGTGATGATGTGGGCGAAGAACGCCTCGTTCTCAATTGCCTTGGCGATATCCTTGTGGGCAATTGTCAGCGAGACAGGCTCTTTTTCACCGCCATACAAGATGGCGGGGATGTTGGCATTCAGACGACGCAGGCGGCGGCTCGCACCTTTCCCCATGTCGGTCCGAACTGAGCAATTCAATTCAAACTCATGACCTTTCATAAAATTTCCTTAAACGGAGGCACCGTTGTTGAGCGCTCTGAAAGCGCATTGCAGCGTTGTGTCCTCGCTTAAACCTCGCCTACCTATTGGTATATCTCGGTTTGCGCTGCGGCACGCCTTGCACTGCACTTCCATATCACTCAACCTGCGTTTACCACCGCGGGTAATATGTAACCAGTTTGCGACCGACCAGTTACTCAGTGAAAAAGGGCCAGTCGTTCTTGTGAAACTTCCGGCCCGGGCTTATCCACGTGATGTTTAAGAACACTAGGTGTTATCAAACATCGCGCTAATGGATTCTTCATTGCTTACGCGGCGAATCGATTCGGCCAACAGTTTGGCCATCGACAACTGGCGTATGCGTGAGCAGTTCTTGGCTGCCTCACTCAAAGGTATCGTGTCGGTTACCACGAGGGAGTCCAGACTCGATCCGTTAATATTCGCAATTGCCGGACCCGACAGGACCGGGTGCGTACAATAGGCGACGACTTTCTTCGCGCCGTGTTCCTTAAGGGCATCTGCGGCCTTGCACAGGGTGCCGGCGGTGTCGACCATATCGTCCACGATCAGGCAGCTGCGACCAGCCACATCACCGATGATGTGCATCACCTGAGCCTCATTGGCCGCAGGTCGCCGCTTGTCGATGATCGCGAGGTCCACGTTCAACTGCTTCGCTACGGCCCGTGCGCGTACCACGCCGCCGATGTCGGGCGACACCACCAGCAGGTTCTCGTAGCGCTGACGCTCGATATCGTCGGTCAGGACCGGTGAGCCATAGACGTTGTCTACCGGGATGCTGAAGAAACCCTGGATCTGTTCAGCATGCAAGTCCACAGTCAGCACCCGGTTCACACCAACGGCGCTGATCATGTCGGCTACGACCTTGGCGCTGATGGCGACGCGCGCCGAGCGCACGCGGCGATCCTGTCGGGCGTAACCGAAGTACGGGATCACCGCTGTAATGCGGTTAGCCGAGGCCCGGTGCAGGGCGTCGGCCATCAACAACAATTCCATGAGGCTGTCGTTGGTGGGTGCGCAAGTGGGCTGGATGACAAAGACATCCTTGCCGCGCACGTTTTCATTCAATTCGACCGAGATCTCACCATCGCTGAACTTGCTGATGCTGGCATAGCCCAGCGGAACGCCGATGTTCTTCGCAATGTTATCCGCAAGGCTGGGATTGGCATTGCCCGTGAAGACCATTAAGTTATTTGCCACGTTCGAATTCCTTGCTCAGCAGATTTGGGTTTCGATGCAGATAGTGGTCTGAAATATGGCTGGGGTGGCTGGATTCGAACCAACGTATGCAAGGATCAAAACCTTGTGCCTTACCGCTTGGCGACACCCCAACGAACTTGTCACTCTTCTTGTGTCTTTTCTGTCTGTTCTTGCTGGCTGTTCCTACTGCTCAACCGGAGCTGCATGTGGCAATGCATCAATGCCCCGGGCGACGAATCCGTGCCAGTCGTCAGGCAAATCTGCCAGGATCTGTCGTGCCGATGCTTCGTCTTCGAAGGCGGCAAACACGCTGGAGCCGGTTCCCGTCATTCTGGCATCGGCGAATTGACGCAGCCAATTCAGGCTGTTTTCGACCTCAGGGTACAGCCTGCAAGTGACCGATTCACAGTCATTGCGGACCCCGCCTGCCAGAAAGTCGGCCATTTTGATGGCTGGAGTGTTCCGTGTCAAATCTTCGTGGCAAAAAATCTCTGCTGTGGACACGGCTACCGAAGGGGTGATGACGACATACCAGCGCGGGGGTAATTGCAGGGGCTGGAGACGTTCACCAATGCCCTCCGCCCATGCCGAGTGACCCCCGATAAACAAGGGGACATCGGCACCCAGTTGTGCCCCGAGGCGGCTCAGTTCCTGCGTGCCCAGATCCAGTCCCCACAGCCGGTCCAGCGCCAGCAAGGTCATCGCCGCATCGGCGCTGCCGCCGCCCAGCCCGCCGCCAGCAGGTAGCCGTTTCTCCAGTGCCAGGCGGACACCGGGCAGGGGGCGCTGCGCCCGTGCCCGCAGGCAATCATGGGCTTTGCGAATCAGGTTGGCTTCCAGGGGGACCGGCTGGGAAAGACAGCGTGTGTCGAGGTGCAATTCGAAATCGGCGTGTTCACTCAGAGAGCAGTGCAGCAGGTCGCCGTAGTCCAGCAACTGAAACACGGTCTGCAGCTCGTGGTAGCCGTCCAACCGGCGCCCGGTGACATGCAGAAACAGATTGAGTTTGGCCGGAGCGAGGAGTGTTAGCGTGGGGCGGCTCATGGGATTCGCTCAGTTGGCCGCGCTGCCCAGCGTCCAGTTAAGCCCGATGAAGCGCAGGCGAATATCGTTCTCAGGGCGAGTCACTTCCAGACGTGCAGGCAGGGCTACATCGCCATAGAGCCGGGGGTCGGAATATGACACCGTCCAGCCCGCCTGCTGCAGCCGACTCAGCTGGTTCAGCGCGTTAAATTCGAGCTCGGCGCGGGATTCGGGGGAGGGCAGTCCCCGCACCCAGAACTCGAGGTAGGACACCGGCAGCTCGTAACCCAACTGCTCCAGTATCAGGGCTTCGGGACTGGTGGCATCGATGACCTGGCCATCCTGTTCCATCGTGACATGCCCGGGACGGCCATTGATGAGGGTATTGCCGGCATTGAAAGAGCCCCACAGACGAATCCGGTACTCCTGGTCTTGCTGCTGCCACTGGATGCGGGGGGTATGGGAATCGTTGTCGTAGCGAACATCGACCCGGCCCCGCAGCTCCCACTGGTCGAGTGCCTGCAGTCGGGTGCGTTGGGCTACCCAGTCGCTGTTGGATTCCGCGGGCGGGGCGGTGATGCCTGTGCAGTTCAGGAGCTGGCTACAGAGACACACGCACAGCGGCAGGCGCGCCCCGAATAGGCGCGGACCTATAAAAGGAAACAGGAATCGGGTCATGAGGCCGGCTGGAAGCGTTCGATGACGGCCCTGATCAGTTCGCTGTCTGGCCGCTCTTCCAGTGCGTTTTTCCAGACGGTGCTAGCCTCTTCGTGGCGGCCCATCATCCAGAGTACCTCACCGAGATGGGAAGCAACCTCATGGTCGGGAAACAGGGCGAAGGCGCGGCGCAGATTTTCCAGCGCCTCGTCATAACGGCCGAGTTTGTACTGGGCCCAGCCCAGACTGTCCATGATGGCCGGGTCTTCGGGATCGGCCGCCGTGGCCCGCTCCAGCAAATCCAGTGCCTCTTCATAGCGCTCGGTCTGGTCTGCCAGCATGTAGCCGAGGTGGTTGAGCGCACGGGCGTCCTCCGGTTGCATCAGGATAATCTGGCGCAGGTCCTGCTCGGAGCCGGCTTGATCACCGAGGGAATCGAAATACAGCACGCGGGCGAACAGCAGGTCCACTTCGTTCGGATAGCGGTTCAGCGCGGTGTCCAGCAGCTGCTTCGCCTCGTTACTGTAGCCGGCCTGCAACAAGGCACCAGACTCAATGGTAGTAAACAACACGTCCAGCCGCGGTTGGCCCCGTGACAGTCGGCTAAGCCATTGGTGGGCATCCTGCAATTGACCAAGCTGGATGGAGAAGCGCGTGGCCTGTTGCTGGGCAGCAAGGAAATTCTGGGTGCCGATGCGCACCTGGCGATAGTGATCGATCGCCTCTTCGAGTCGCCCCTGCTGTTCGTAGATGTAGCCGAGATAGAACTGGCTCTCATCGGCGCGCTGGTCGACACCCACCAGACGCTGCAAGGACCGCGCGGCGTCGTCGTAGTTCTTCATCTCGATGTCGAGCAGGGCAATGGAGTACAGGGTTTCCCAGTCCCGCGGATCCTGTTCCACCAGAATGCGGAATTGCTCCTGGGCGCCGGGATAATCGTCATTCTGGATCAGGACGCGGGCGTAATTGAATCGCAGATTGCGGTCATCGGGAAACTGGCGCGTGCCAGTGCGCAGTGTGCGCAAGGCCAGAGCGACCTGATCCATGCTCTGATGCAACTGGGCTTCCAGCAAGAACATGGCGGCATCGTTCGGTTGCTGCTGCTGAATCTTCTGCAGCTCGGCGAGTGCCTCAGCGTATTGCTGGTTCTGGGCCAGCAGGCGCACGAGTGTTGTAGAGATCGAAACTTCATGCGGATATTCCTGACTCAACTCCTGCAGGTTCGCGATCAAGCCGGCGCGGGCCTGCGGAGTGAGACGACCGGTACGATTCGACAGCACGGAGAAGTCGATGCGACCGCCAAGATCAATAACCCGCGACATATGGGAGAGCGCCTGCTGGAAATCACCGCTCTCGATGAATTGAAAGCTGAGCAGCAGATGGGGTTGCGGATCTTCCGGGGCAACCTCGGCCCACAGCAGACCCAGTTGCAACAGACCATTGAGATCGTTGTTGATCGAGGCAAACTGTACGGCACGCTGGATGATGCCGAGATCCCGGGTGGAGAAGGCGAGTTCGAAATAGCCCTGGCCAGCCTCGGGAATCTGCCCACGCTGGGCGCTGAGTTCGCTGATGATGGCCTGATAGAGTTGTTCTTCGGTGAAATTGCCGTATTCGATCGGTTCCGGAGCAGGAGGCGGTGTCGGTGCAGTCTCGGCCACTGTCGGGGTGGGGGCAGCAGGTGGTTCTGGGCTGTCTGTGACTGTGGCGCAGGACTGTAAGGTCAGCCCTACGGCGAGACTCGTAAGTAAACTGGCTAGATAGCGCATCATTCCTGATCCTGATTGGCGAGGCTGCATTGTAACAGCTTGTTTGGGAGGCGGCATCGGCACCGACCGAGCTTGCTGTCATGGAATGGACCGTCCGTGCGGGCAGCCCCTTGCAGCACTGCCGGGGAGTTTCCCGGGAATTCCCGTAAAATCAGTCTCTAATGGGAACCGGGGCAGAATTTTAGTAAGATATCGAGCTTTTTCCCGGTAGGTTGGGCGGCGCAGGACATTAATGGCACTGGCACTGGTAGGTCTAAATCACACGACGGCGGCAATCGATATGCGTGAGCGTGTCGCGTTCCCGCCGGAAATCGTGACCGATGCCCTCAAACAACTCTCGGCTCTGGCGGGTGTCGAGGAAGTGGTGATCGTCTCGACCTGCAATCGCACGGAAATCTATTGTGACTTCGTCGAGTCGGCAAAGGCCGATGGCGATATCAGTCCGGCGACTACCCTGGATACCCAGCAGCAAATCATCGTCGACTGGATGGCCGAATTCCACGGCTTGCCCCGGGAACAATTACTGGCTTGCGTCTACAGTCATGGCAACGAAGATGTGGTACGGCACCTGATGCGTGTCGCCTGCGGGCTCGACTCCATGGTGTTGGGTGAGCCGCAGATTCTCGGTCAGATCAAGTCTGCCTATTCGATGTCCAAGGATTTGCAGTTAGTCGGCGCCGAATTGGGTCGCGCCTTTCAAGGAGCATTCTCGATAGCCAAAGAAGTGCGAACTGACACTGCCATCGGTGAGAATCCCGTCTCGGTAGCCTATGCCGCCGTCGCCCTGGCAGAGCGCATCTTTTCCCATCTTGAGTCGCTCAGCATTTTGCTGATCGGTGCCGGTCGCACCATTGAACTGGTCGCGCGCCACATGGTGGAGAAGGGGGTGACCCGCATCGTTGTCGCCAATCGCACGCTGGACAACGCGCTGGAGCTGGCAGCAAAGTTTGGCGGACATGGTGCCCTGCTGTCGGATATCCCTGACCAGCTCGTGCACGCTGACATCGTCGTGTCGTCTACCAACAGCCAGTTACCGTTGCTGGGCAAAGGCGCGGTTGAACGTGCGCTGAAGAAGCGTAAACACAAGCCGATGTTACTCGTCGACCTCGCCGTGCCACGGGACATCGAGGCCGAGGTGGGGGAGATTGCAGACGCCTACTTATACAGTATCGATGACATCAGCGAAGTCATCGAGGACAGTGTCAAGAGTCGCGAGCAGGCGGCGGGCCAGGCCAATTCCATCATCGAACGCGGTATAGAAGATTACCTGAAACACCTGCGCTCGCTGAACGCCGTCTCGACTCTGCGGGCCTTCCGTGACAAGGCTGATGCAATCCGGGATCAGGAATTGCAGCGCGCGATCAAGGCGCTGGAGAAGGGCGAACCGGCTGAGGCGGTGCTGACTGCGCTGGCCCGGGGTATCACCCAGAAGTTGATTCATTCACCGAGCGTACAGCTGAAGAAGGCGAGTGCGGAAGGCAGGGATGAGTTGTTGGTATTAACACAGGAACTGTTTGAACTCGATGACGAAATCGGGTCCTGAGACACACACGCCGAAACCTTCATGAAAGAGTCTATACGCACAAAGCTCGATAACCTGAAAGACCGCTTCGCCGAGCTCGAGGCCCTGCTCAGCGATGCCGAAATCATCAGCGACCAGGAGCGCTTCCGCGACCTGTCCAAGGAATATGCTGAGTTGGAACAGGTAGTCAAGAACTACAACCAGTTTCTGCAGGTGAGCGACGATCTGGTTCAGGCCAAGGAGATGCAGAAAGACAGCGATCCTGACATTCGCGCCATGGCCGATGACGAATATCACTCGGCCACCGCGAAGCTGGAACAGCTGGAGTTGGACCTGCAAAAGCTGTTACTGCCGAAAGATTCCAACGACCGCCTCAATGTGTACCTCGAAATACGCGCCGGAACAGGTGGTGATGAGGCGGCTATCTTTTCCGGCGATCTGTTCCGCATGTATTCCCGATACGCCGAACTGCAGCGCTGGCGCATCGAGATCGTCAACGAACGACCGGGTGAGCACGGTGGCTACAAGGAAATCATCGCCCGTGTCGAGGGCGACAATGTGTACGAACGGCTGAAGTTCGAGTCCGGTGCCCATCGGGTGCAGCGCGTGCCGGAGACCGAGACCCAGGGTCGCATCCACACCTCCGCCTGCACGGTGGCGGTCATGCCGGAACCCGAGGAAGTCGGCGCCATCGAAATCAACAAGGCTGATTTGCGCGTCGACACCTACCGCTCCTCCGGCGCCGGTGGGCAGCACGTGAACAAGACAGACTCGGCGATTCGCCTGACGCATTTGCCGACTGGCATTGTCGTCGAGTGTCAGGACGAGCGTTCACAGCACAAGAACCGGGCGCGAGCGATGTCCCTGCTGGCAGCCAAGCTGCTCGATGCCGCTCAACAGGCACAGCACAAGGAAGAATCAGACACGCGGCGGAAGCTCGTCGGTAGCGGCGATCGTTCGGAGAAAATTCGCACCTACAATTATCCCCAGGGCCGGGTCACCGATCATCGCATCAAGCTGACCCTGTATAACCTGTCCGAAATCATGAATGGCGATCTGGGTGCCGTGATTCAGCCGCTAATCAACGAATACCAGGCAGACCTGCTCGCAGGGCTTGCCGCCGAAGACTAGGCACCGTCGCCGTGGTCACCACGATCAAACAGGCGTTGACCGCGGCCAGCCATGCGCTGACGACGTACGAGAGCGGGCGGCTGGAGGCAGAACTGCTGCTGACCGAGGCCTTGCAGACCCGGCGCGAAACCCTGCTTGCCTGGCCCGAAAGGGAAGTCCCGCCGGCACAGCTCGAGCGCTATCAGAATCTGGTGACACGCCGCCAGGCAGGAGAGCCGATCGCCTATCTGTTAGGGCGTCGGGCTTTTTGGGATTTCGAGGTCATGGTCAACCCCGCCGTCCTGATCCCGCGTCCGGAGACGGAATTGCTGGTAGAGACCACGCTGGCGCTGGCGGCTGATGTCGCCGCACCCAGTCTGGCCGATCTTGGCACCGGCAGTGGCGCCATCGCCCTCGCGCTGGCGCGGGAACTGCCGAGAAGTACAGTAACGGCGGTGGATCGAAGCGAGGCGGCGCTGGCTGTAGCCCGGGCCAATGCGCAGCGACTCGGTGTGGCGAACATCGCGTTTCGGGAGGGCTCGTGGTGTGAGCCACTGGCAGCATCGCAATTCGATTTCGTGGTGGCGAATCCGCCCTACATCGCCCTCGACGATCCCCATCTGGGCGAGGGCGACCTGCGCTTCGAGCCAACTGAAGCGCTCGTCGCCGGCGAGGAAGGATTTGGCGACTTGTGGGCGATCGCGCGGCAGAGTCGCCAGGTTCTCAAACCCGGTGGCTGGTTGCTTGTCGAGCACGGCTATACCCAGGCGCCGGCAATGCGCGCCTTGATGACGCGTCTCGGTTATGAGCAGGTTGCCAGCGCACAGGATCATGGTGGTCACGAACGTATAACATTCGGTCAATGGATAGGTGCACGGGAAGTGGATACTGTGAATGAATGATGAACAATTGCTGAGATTCAGTCGCCAGATCATGTTGCCGGAGATGGACATCGCCGGCCAGCAGCGGCTTGTGGATGCCACTGTGTTGATCGTCGGCATGGGTGGACTCGGCTGTCCGGCGGCGATGTATCTGGCGGCTGCCGGGGTTGGGCATCTCATCATCGCCGATGACGACACCGTGGAATTGACCAACCTGCAGCGCCAGATCGGACACGGTCAGAAGGACCTCGGCAAGGTGAAGGTGAGCTCAGTACAGGAGACGCTGCTGGGCCTGAATCCCGACGTGAAAATCACCGCGCTCACCAGTCGCCTGGCTGGCGCCGAACTGGACAGTGCCGTCGCTGCTGCCGATGTGGTCGTGGACGCGACAGACAATTTCACTGCCCGCTTCGCCATCAATCGCAGTTGCGTGCAGGCGCGCAAGCCACTGGTTTCCGGTGCCGCCATCCGCATGGAGGGCCAGGTTGCCGTATTCGACAGTCGTAACCCCGCCAGCCCCTGTTACCAGTGCCTCTATACTGAAGGTGATGATGCGCTGACCAGTTGTTCCCAAAACGGTGTCATGGCACCACTCGTCGGCATCATTGGCTCGGTACAGGCGATGGAGACCATCAAACTCCTGAGCGGCATCGGCCAAACGCTGGCTGGCCGGTTGTTGCTACTCGATGCCACCAGCATGCAGTGGCGCGAGATGAAACTGCCCCGCGATCCGGCTTGCCCGGCCTGCGGCAATTGAAGTGTCCGGCACATACGGCTATGATGCGGGCGCTCGATAACCCTTAAGTTCACGCAGTACTCGGTAGTTCGAACCCTATGGATTCAGAAGTAGCAGACGCCAAAGCGACAAAAGCACCACTGCTGTCCTTCGACAGTTTCGACCTGCATAAACCCCTGCGGGATGCGATCAACAAGCTGGGCTTTAAATACTGCACCCCGATCCAGGCGCAGAGCCTGGTACACACGCTGGCCGGTCACGATGTCACTGGTAAGGCCCAGACTGGCACGGGCACGACCGCTGCCTTCCTGATCACGATCATCAACGACCTGCTTAGCAATCCGATCCAGGAAGAACGCTATCTGGCAGAACCGCGTGCACTCATCATCGCGCCGACCCGTGAACTCGCGATCCAGATCGCCAGCGATGCGGCGCTGCTGACCGAATTTACGGATCTGCACACAGTCACCCTCGTCGGCGGTGAGGACTACACCAAACAAAACAAGGCGCTGGATGCGAAGCCGGTAGACATCGTCGTCGCCACCCCCGGACGCTTGTTAGATTTTGTACAGAACGACAATCTCTATCTCGGCCTGATCGAGCTGCTGGTGCTCGACGAGGCGGACCGCATGCTGGATATGGGCTTTATTCCCCAGGTGCGCTCGGTCGTGTCCCGCACACCGAAGAAGGATTGCCGGCAGACGCTGCTGTTCAGCGCCACGTTTACACCGGAGATTATCGAACTCGGCAGCCGTTGGGCGATGGACCCCATCATGGTGGAGATTGAGCCCGAGCACGTCGCTGCCGAAACGGTAGAACAGATCGTCTATCTCGTCACCACTGCCGACAAATACAATCTGCTGTACAACCTCATCAGTGAGCCCGGTGCCGAGAAGATCATCGTGTTCAGCAATCGGCGCGACCAGGTCCGGCGACTCGCCGACAACCTTTACCGCAATGGCATCAACTGTGGTCTGTTGTCCGGGGAAGTCGCGCAGAACAAGCGCGTGCGTACGCTGGAGGATTTCAAATCAGGCAAGCTGAAGGTGCTGGTGGCAACCGACGTCGCGGGTCGTGGCCTGCACATCGATGATGTCACGCATGTGATCAATTATGCCCTGCCGGAAGAGGCGGACGACTATGTGCATCGCATCGGCCGCACGGGTCGGGCCGGCGCCGATGGCACGTCGATCAGCTTCGCGTGTGAAGAAGACTCTTTCATGCTGCCCGATATCGAAGCGAAGCTGGGGATGAAATTCAAGTGCATTCACCCCGAAGAACGCCTGTTGGCAAAGGCGCCGGCCTTCTCTAGACCTTCGCGGTTCAAGGCGCCTGAGGGTGGCAGGGGAGATGTGCGCTCGAAGCCGCGGCCCGGTGGCGATGGGCGTTCCGGCAGACCGCGTCGCTAGGAGCTGCGCGTGGCGCCGGCGTCGATCAGATGCTGGGCGTATTCGCCCGCCTTGCGATGCTGGGCTAACAGGTCGAGGAAGGTGGTGCCATCAGCCAGAGTCACATTGACATCCCGCCCGGCCTCAATATAAATCTTCACAAACCGGCCGAACAACGGCGCCGTCATTCCCCGATAGGCTTTTAGCAGAACATTGTAGTCTTTTGGCAGACCCGCCGGTGGTTCCAGATCGAGAAAGCTCGCCAGGCGCGTGTCCGCCCATTCCTCATCGCGGACTTCCGGTTGGGTACGTGCTGCTCCGGTTTTCTTCTCTTCACTCATGTTCAGCTTCCCATCTTCGCGCGCAGTAATTCATTGACCTGGGCCGGATTGGCCTTGCCTTTCGACAGCTTCATCGCCTGACCGACGAGGAACCCGATCACCTGTTCCTTGCCATCACGGAACTGCTGAACCTGATCCGGATTCTCCGCGATCACGGTCTCGACGAGTTTTTCGATCTCGCCGGTGTCGGTCACCTGCTTCAGGCCCTTCGACTCAATGATCGAATCCACCGACGCGGTGTCGTCAAGCATCGCCTCGAACACGGTCTTCGCAATCTTGCCTGAGATCGTAGAATCCTGGATGCGCTTCAGCAAATCTGCCAGTCGATCGGCCTGAATCGGGCTCTCGGTGATGTCCCAGTGGTGCTTGTTGAGCAGCCCCTGCAGGTCCTGGCTGACCCAGTTTGCGGCCAGCTTGGCGTCGCCGGTCGCTTGCGCGACCTGCTCGAAATAGTCGGCCATCTCGCGCGTGGCGACCAGCACGCCGGCATCATATTCGCTCAGCTTGTAGTCGCTGATGAAGCGCGCCTTGCGCGCATCGGGCAGCTCCGGCAGTGTGACACGAATCGCCTCGATGTAGGCATCGTCGATGACGACCGGTAACAGATCCGGTTCCGGGAAATAGCGATAGTCGTTCGCCACTTCCTTGCTGCGCATGGGTCGGGTCTCGTCCCTGTCGGCGTCATACAGGCGCGTTTCCTGCACGACACGACCACCGTCCTCAATCACATCCTGCTGACGGCGCACTTCATGGTTGATCGCCTTCTCGACGAAGCGGAATGAGTTGATGTTCTTGATCTCGGTGCGGGTGCCGAACTCAGTCTCGCCGCGGCGGCGAATGGAGACGTTGGCGTCACAGCGCATGGAGCCCTGCGCCATGATGGCATCGGAAATATCCAGATAACGAATGATTGAGTGCAGCTTCTTCAGGTAAGCCACGGCCTCTTTCGCGCTGCGCAAATCCGGCTCGGACACGATTTCCAGCAGCGGTGTGCCGGCGCGATTGAGGTCAATGCCGGACATGCCATGGAAGTCTTCGTGCAGGGACTTGCCGGCATCCTCTTCCATGTGGGCACGGGTGACTCCGATGACTTTCTCCGAACCGTCTTCCAGCGTGATGGTGAGTTGGCCCTTGCCCACAGTCGGGAAGTCGAGCTGGCTTACCTGATAGCCCTTGGGCAGATCCGGATAGAAATAGTTCTTGCGGTCGAATACCGAACGTTTGCCGATGTGGGCACCGATGGCGAGACCGAACCGTACGGCCATCGCCAGCGCCGACTCATTCAGCACCGGCAGCGTGCCGGGCAGGGCGAGGTCGAAGATGTTGGCCTGGGTATTCGGGGCGGCACCAAACTGCGTCGCCGACCCGGAGAACAGTTTGGATGCGGTGGAGAGTTGCACGTGGACTTCGAGTCCGATGACGGTTTCCCATTCCATGATCATGCCTCCTTGCCCAGTGCGCCAGGTTTCTGCCGATGCCAGTCGGTGTGGCACTGAAACTGATGCGCAATATTCAACAGCTTCGCCTCGGCGAAGTCGGGACCGACGAGTTGCATGCCAACCGGCAAGCCGGCGGCCGTGCCAACCGGAATCGAGATGCCGGGCAGGCCTGCCAGGTTGACCGCGATGGTGTAGATGTCCTCGAGGTACATCGCCACCGGGTCGGTCTTCGCGCCCAGCTTGAAGGCAGTGTGAGGCGAGGTGGGTCCGATGACGACGTCCACTTCCTGGAAGGCACGACTGAAGTCGTCTTTGATCAGCCGACGGATCCGCTGCGCCTTGCGATAGTAAGCGTCATAGAAACCAGCCGACAGGGCATAGGTACCGATCATGATGCGACGCTTCACCTCGTCTCCGAAGCCTTCGCTGCGGCTGCGCTTGTACATGTCCTCGAGATTCACCGGGTCCGCGCAACGATAGCCGTAGCGAACGCCATCGAAGCGGGAAAGGTTGGCCGAGGCTTCCGCGGGGGCGACGACATAATA
Source organism: Pseudomonadales bacterium (assembly GCA_023257655.1). Taxonomy (GTDB): domain Bacteria; phylum Pseudomonadota; class Gammaproteobacteria; order Pseudomonadales; family Pseudohongiellaceae; genus UBA9145. The sequence continues at coordinate 43,659 of JALRBQ010000029.1, read as the reverse complement.
GGCAGACACCGAGAGGTGGTTGTTTGGCAGGTCGATCTCCTTCAGTGTCGCTCCCAGCTTCTCGTACTCGCCAAGTGCCGCACGCACTGCCTTTTCAACCTCGGGCGAGAGGCCCTCGGCAAAATGCTGTCGGGGTATGCCGATGCGCAACCCCTGCAGGGAATCATTGAGCGTGGCGGCATAATCATCGACCGGCTTGTCTGCACTCGTGGAGTCTTTCATGTCGAGACCCGCCATCACATTCAACATGAGGGCAGAATCTTCGGCGCTCTTGGACAAGGTGCCGGCCTGATCCAGACTGGAGGCGAACGCGATCATGCCCCAGCGTGAGACGCGACCGTAACTCGGCTTGAGACCGGTGATGCCGCTGAAAGCGGCTGGCTGGCGAATAGAGCCGCCGGTGTCGGTGCCGGTGGCCATCGCACATAAATCGGCGGCGACCGCGGCGGCGGAACCACCGGAAGATCCACCGGGTACACGCTCCAGATCCCAGGGGTTGCGCACAGGACCGTAGTAACTGGTTTCATTGGAAGAGCCCATCGCGAACTCATCCATGTTGGTCTTGCCGAGCATGACAGCACCGGCGGCATTGAATTTCTCGATGACGGTTGCGTTGTACGGTGAGACGAAGTTGTGGAGCATCTTCGAGCCACAGGTCGTCAATACACCTTCCGTGCAGAAGATGTCCTTGTGCGCAATTGGAATCCCCAGCAGTGGATTATTTGCGCCGGCGGCGCGGGCAGCATCGGCGGCGCGCGCCTGTGCCAGGGCAGACTCGGCACACACGGTGATGTAGGCATTCAATGTGGCATTATGGCGCTCGATGTGATCGAGGTAGGCCTGCGTCAATTCCACACTGGAGAACTCGCCGGAGGCGAGAGCGGCGGAGAGCTCCGCGACGGTTTTTTCAATCATTACATGCTTCCATCACTTGGGTGTATTCCGGTTGGGGACAGCCGTGGTAAGACGAGAGTGCTATTCGATCACCTGCGGTACCAGATACAGGCCGTCCTGACTGGCCGGTGCCAGGGTCTGCAGACGCTCGCGCTCGTCGGTCTCGGTGACGACATCGGGACGCAGACGTTGCACGACATCCAGTGGGTGCGCCAGGGGGTCGACGCCATCGGTATCGACGGATTGCATCTGGTCGATCAGAGCGAGGATATCGGTGATGCGATTGGTCACCTCATCGGCCTCAGTCTCGCTGATATGCAGTCGCGCAAGATGCGCGATTTTGGCTACTTCAGACTTGTCCAAAGCCATGCTGAATCTCCGGGAAATGCCGTGTCTGGATGGGGGAAAGTCGGGTTTGCGGTACGCATCAAATAAATAGGCGCTGCCACTTGCCCTTACCCTTGGCCGTTGCTAGAGTGCGTCCTAACCGCGACGAAGGCGAGATTATACTTGAATTTCACCGGTTTAGGTCAAACGCGCTTGAGCGCGTATGAACGAGCCTGAACTTGCTCATGCTAAACTTGCGCTTGCTAGACTTGCCAGACTTGCCAGACTCGCTGGAAAGGTCGAACGCTTCAGGAGATTCCCGAGGTACCACTTCAAATCACGCTGATTCCCGATTCAGAGGCGATCAAGTGTTGCCTGGTCCAATAATCCGACACTGCAGCAGTCCAAAAGGTTTGATTGGCTAAATCATTCCGCTAACTTGCCGCCTTAATAACAATGCAATCCAGTGCTCGGCTATCACATTGAGGTTAATCAAAATCCATGTTTAAGAAAATACGGGGAATGTTCTCCAACGACCTGTCTATCGACCTGGGCACTGCCAACACTCTGATCTATGTCCGCGATGTGGGCATCGTCCTCAACGAGCCGTCAGTGGTCGCGATCCGTACCCATAATGGGCAGAAGACAGTCACCGCCGTGGGCTCGGACGCCAAGCGCATGTTGGGTCGTACGCCTGGCAACATCACCGCGATCCGGCCACTCAAGGACGGCGTGATCGCCGACTTCCAGGTCACCGAGAAGATGCTCCAGCACTTCATCAACAAGGTCCACGAAAACTCTTTCTTCCCACCCAGCCCCCGAGTGCTGGTGTGTGTGCCCTGCAAATCCACCCAGGTTGAGCGCCGCGCCATTCGTGAATCCGTGGCCAGCGCCGGTGCCCGTGATGTGCGTTTGATCGAGGAGCCGATGGCGGCCGCCATCGGCGCCGGACTGCCGGTCGAACAAGCCAGCGGTTCTATGGTGGTCGATATTGGTGGTGGTACAACTGAGATCGCCATCATCTCTCTCAATGGTGTGGTCTATTCCGAGTCCGTCCGGGTTGGTGGCGACCGCTTCGACGAAGCCATAACCACCCACGTGCGTCGTAACTACGGCAGCCTAATTGGCGATGCCACGGCAGAACGCATCAAGAAGGAGATTGGTTGTGCCTGGCGTGGCAGCAGCCGCGAACTGCGCGAGATCGACGTGCGTGGTCGTAACCTGGCCGAGGGTGTGCCACGCAGTTTTACCCTCAACAGCGACGAGATTCTGGAAGCCCTGCAGGAACCCCTGTCTGCCATCGTGCAAGCGGTCAAGAGTGCCCTGGAACAATCGCCGCCGGAACTGGCTTCGGACATCGCCGAGAGCGGACTGGTGCTGACCGGTGGTGGCGCCTTGCTGCGTGACCTCGACAAGTTGCTGTCCGAAGAGACCGGCCTGCCGGTGATCGTGGCAGATGACCCGCTGTCCTGCGTCGCCCGCGGTGGCGGCCGAGCCATGGAGTTGATGGATTCCCACGACATCGACCTGCTGACGCTGGACTAGTCGCCGCGTCTGCGCAGAGATTCCGGCGCGCAGGGCTGCTATACTTTTCGACTCCCCTGAGTATGAGGTAGGCAGTCATCGACAAGACCCTCTTTACCCAAGGCGTGGCGCTCGAATACCGGGCGCTGGCCTTCATCCTCCTTGCGGTGTGCATCATGTTCGCCGACAACCGTTTCGATTATCTCGACAAGGTCAGGTATGGGCTCGGGTTCGCCACGACGCCGGTTTACTGGGTAGCCGATATCCCCACCCGGGTCTCTTTCTGGATCGACGATGTGTTCGTCTCCCGTACCGATCTGCTGGAGGAAAACGCGCAGCTGCGCGAAGAGTTGCTGCTAGCCCAGCGTGAACTGCAACTGATGGAGAGTCTCGCCCGTGAGAACAGCCGCCTGTTGCAATTGCAGGAGGCGAGTGCGGTCATCAACGGCGAGGTGTTGCCCGCCGAGATCATCAACGTCTCTCCCGATCCGTTCTCGAAACGGGTACTTGTCAACAAGGGGGCGCGCGAAGGGGTGTTCGTTGGCCAGCCCCTGCTCGATGCGAACGGCCTGATGGGGCAAGTGGATGAAGTGCTGCCCTTCACGAGCTGGGTACTGCTCATCACCGACTCGCACCATGTCACACCTGTTGAAGTGAATCGCAATGGCGAGCGGGCGCTGGCGCGCGGTTCACGCACGACCGCCGCCGAACTGGAGCTGGAGTTCGTGACCCAGACCCAGGACATGAAGGCAGGCGACCTGCTGGTCAGCTCCGGCATGGGACAGGTCTATCCGAAGAATTATCCGGTGGCGGAAATCATCAGTGTGTTTGCCGACCCAGGCCAGTCGTTCTCGACAGTGCGGGCGCGTCCGCTGGCGCAACTCGACAGCACACGGCATGTGATGCTTGTGTTTGAAGATAAGGACAGCGAGGCGCAGAGTGCCGTCGAGGAGGCGATTAGCCTGAGTGCGGAAGATATGCCACCAGCCACCGCGCCGCAGGCCGAAGCGGCCGACAGCAATTCTGTGCCACAGGTCGAGGATCAATAGCCGCCCATGCAAAGAAAGACACACGCCACCTGGGTCATTGCGCTGAGCCTGTTCATTGGTTTCCTGCTCGCGATCGTCCCGTTCCCGGACTGGGCCATGAACTATCGTCCCGAATGGATTCCGATGGTGCTGATCTATTGGGCGATGGCCTTGCCGTATCGCATCGGCATCGGCTGGGCTTTCGTCGTTGGCTTGCTGCTCGATATTCTGGAGGGCTCGATTCTCGGGGTGAATGCCCTCGCTCTCGTCATCATCGCCTACATCACCCTGAGTCTTCATCAGCGACTGCGGATGTTCTCCACCGTGCAACAGGCCGGACTCGTGTTCGCCCTGGTGGGTCTGAATCTGATGGTCTGTCACTGGTTGCTCATCATCACCGACCAGACCGTGCCCTCCAACCTGATGTTCCTGATGGCCGCGCTGACGAGTGCCCTGATCTGGCCTTCCCTGTTTCAATTGTTACGACATTCCCGTCGCAGCTTTGATGTGCGTTAGCCTGCGCCGCCTGCCATGACCCGGTCTCTCATTCTCGCCTCCGCCTCGCCGCGTCGTCGCCAACTCCTGGAACAGCTGGGTCTGGTGTTCATCGTGGCGGAGCAAAATATTGACGAGTCACGCCGGGCCGGAGAATCCGCTCACGATTATGTGCTGCGCATGGCCTCGGAGAAGGCCGGTGCCGGTCTCGCGACCTGTGCCGATGGCGCGATTGTGATCGGTGCCGACACTTCCGTGGTGTGTGATGGTGACGTACTGGGCAAGCCTGAGGACGCCGCCGACGGTTGGCGCATGCTACAACGCCTGTCTGGCAGGGAGCACGAGGTGATGTCAGCTGTCACGGTGGCGCAGGGAGCCCGGCAACAATCCCGGCTGTCGACCTCCCGTGTCACTTTTCGGCCGATCAGTGCCGTCGAGGCCCAGGCCTATTGGGAAACCGGTGAGCCGAGCGGCAAGGCAGGGGGCTACGCGATCCAGGGGCTCGGCGCCATCTTCATCCAGCACCTGCAAGGCAGTTACAGCGGTGTCATGGGCCTGCCCCTGTTCGAGACCGCGGCGCTGTTGCAGGAATTCGGTATTCCATGTCTCGCCGTTCCCGCGGAGGCCTGAGTGAGCGAAGAGATTCTGATCAATGTCACGCCCATGGAGACTCGCGTTGCGCTGATCGAGAACGGCCTGCTGCAGGAAGTTATCATCGAACGATCCAACAACCGGGGCCACGTCGGTGATATTTTTCGGGGCAAGGTCGTGCGCGTGATGCCCGGGATGGAGGCTGCCTTCGTCGATATCGGCCTCGATCGCGCCGCGTTCATTCACCTGTCCGACATCTCGCGCATCGACCGCGAAGGTTTTGAGGTGCGCGAAGCAGAGACACGACCGATCCAGGAATTGCTCCGCGAAGGACAGATGCTCGTGGTGCAGGTGGCGAAAGACGCGATCAGCACGAAGGGGGCACGTCTCACTACTCATCTCACCTTGCCTTCACGCAATCTGGTCTACCTGCCTCGCAGCAAGCATCGGGGTATTTCGCAACGACTCGAAGATGCCGCAGAGCGCGAGCGACTGCTGGCTCAACTCGATGCGAGTCTGCAGGACGCGGCCTGGGACGATGCCGGCGGTTTCATCGTGCGCACGGCCGCCGAGGGTGTTGGGATTGACGAGTTCAAGGAAGATATCCGTTACCTCAAGCGCCTGTGGGCCAAAGTCTCGCGAAGACTCGAGACCAGCGAAGGCATCAGCATGGTTTACCGTGACGTGCCGCTCTACCTGCGTACGGTTCGTGATCTGCTGAGTCCGCAAATCGAAAAGATTCGAGTCGACAACAAGCAGTCCTATGCCGATATTACCCAGTTTATCGAAGACTTCGTTCCCGAACTGAAGACGACCATCGAATACTATGCCGGCGATCGCCCGATCTTCGACGTATATGCCATTGAGGACGAGATCAACAAGGCGCTCGGTCGCAAGGTTAAACTCAAATCCGGTGGCGATCTCATCATCGACCAGACCGAAGCGATGACGACGATCGACGTGAATACCGGTGCCTATCTCGGCAGCCGCAACCACGCCGAGACTATTCTCAAGACGAATCTGGAGGCAGCGACGGCGATCGCGCGACAACTGCGTATTCGCAATCTCGGCGGCATCATCATCCTCGACTTCATTGACATGGTCGATCCCGAACACCAGCGGCAGGTGCAACGCACGCTGGCGAAAGCCCTGGAGAAAGACCATGCCCGCACCACGATCACCGGCATTTCCCAACTCGGCCTGATCGAGATGACGCGCAAGCGTACTCGCGAAAGCCTCGGGCAGATTCTCAACAGCCATTGCCCGGTGTGTGAGGGGCGCGGTACCCAAAAATCCGCCGAAACTGTGTGTTATGAAATTTTTCGGGAGATCATGCGCGTTGGCAAGGTGTATGAGAACGACGTCTTGCTGGTCATGGCCTCTCAGGTTGTCGTTGACCGGCTGCTTGATGAAGAATCGGATACCCTCGCCGAACTGCAAGAATTAATGGGGAAGACGGTCAAATTCGAAGTGGAACCCATGTATACTCAGGAACAGTTTGACGTGGTCCTGTACTAGGCGAATCAGGCATTACGCAGCGTTCTTTCAGTTGCTGTTCAGGATGCCTGCGCTATACCGGTTGGGTGGCTTCGTGTTGCTTCAGGCGGGAGTCTCCGCAGTGAGGCTGACAAGGCCCTGACACAAGCGCGCTTCAGCCGTAACGTAATCCAGAGCATGTTACTCAGAATCTTCAACATTGTGCGGCAGCAAGCCATCTGGTTGCTGGTCGTGGTCCTCGTGTTGCTGGCGGCTTATGTCAGCGCCGGCCGCCAGTTCATGCCCGCCGTTTCCCGCTATGCCGATTTCTTCGAGGAGCAGATTCTGGAGATCACCGGCTTGCCGGTTCACATCGACTCTCTTACCGGCAGTTTTCAGGGATTCAACCCGGCGTTACAGGTAACCGGTTTCAGCCTGCTGGTCAGTGAGGACAGTGTCACTGCCGGTACCCCCAAAACCAGCGCTTTCAACTTCGACCACGCCAATCTCGTCATCGATATTCCCCGCAGCATTCTGCAGCGGCGCTGGGTCATCGCGGAATTTCTTGTCGAAGGACTCGCGATCGATGCGGTGCAGGCCGACTCCGGTGCCTGGCAATTGAATGGCATCAATTTCAGTGGTAACGGCGAGATAAATCTCGACACGCTCTACCAGTCCTTCCTGCAGGTGTCGTTACTGAACCTGAGCGATGTGCGGGTCGATCTCACCACGAAGAATCAACAGACCTTTCGTTTCTCCAACGGCACCGCGCTGATCCAGAACCGTAATGGCAATCATTTCCTGCATGTGAATGCCAATCTCGATAATAGCGATGAACAACTCATGCTCTCATTCGAAGCCCGTGGCGCGACACTGGCGCGCGTCAATGGGCGTATTCATCTCGGCATTCCCGCGACGGACTATTCCGAATTGCTGGCCGAGACGGCAGTTGGCAACCTGACCCTGAAACAGCTTAGCGGGGGTGGCAATCTGTGGGTGAATCTGCAGGGTGGCCGCGTGCGCAGTGTGGATTCCGATCTCGCCATTACCACCTCGACATTTGCTGATCCCCAGACTGGAACCGAATCGCACTACACCCTGTCCGGCAAGGCACGCTTGCTGAGTGGCGAAGCGCCCGGTCAGTTCAATCTGATCGCTGATGACCTCGCTATCGCCGGTGATGGCTTGCAATGGGGGCCGTTTGACGCGCATGTGGCCCGCGAGCAAGACGATGCGCTAGTGGTCCAGGCCGACTGCATCAACCTCGATCTGCTGGCACGACTGCTCGACAGCAGCGGACTGCTCGACACCGCCGGTCGCCAGCAACTCGCCGCCTACAATCCCCGGGGTGAGTTGGCGAATGTGAGTCTGCGCGTGCCGAGCGCGTCTGCCGGTGAGCCCACTCGCCTGCACGCGAACCTGGAGAATGTCGACCTCAGCTCGGTGAATAACGCGCCGAGTCTTTGGGGCATGGACGGCTATGTCGAGGCGAGTTACGACGCCACCACCCGCATCGCCCGCGGCTTCGCCGAGGTGGAGTCGACGCGGTTCCGCATCAATATCCCCACGGTGTTTGCCGACACCTGGGACTACGACTATGTCAACGGTCGACTGGATTTTCGCGCTGACCTGAATGACGGCGAACACATCGATCTCGTGAGCGGTGTGGTCGTTGCCGAGTCTGACATCGTCGATGGGCGGGTGCAGTTTGCCTCGGCGCTGGACCGCTATGCCGATGGACGACGTGAAGGCAACCTCGACCTGCTCGTCGGTGCCCTGCGCGCCGATGGTGGGCGCATCGATCCGTATTTGCCGAACGCCCCCACCGTGGCGGCACCGTTGCGCGACACGATGCGTTGGCTCCGCGATGCCGTGCTCGCGGGAGAGGTGACGAACAGTGGTGTCATCTTCCGCGGTTCCACCATCGCCGGGTCGGCGCCTGAGACCAACACGTTTCAGAGCTTCTACCAACTCGCGAACACCGAATTGCAATTCAGCCCGGACTGGCCGGTCATGAACGAGCTCGATGGTCTGGTGGTAACGAATGACAATGCCATCGATATCGCCGTCGACGCGACCTCCAGTCTCGGCCTGATGGCAACCGATGTAGTGGCTACCGTGCGTCGCAATGCGGAAGGCGAGAACTGGCTCGAGGTTCGTGGCAGCGCGCATGGCACGACCGCCGACGGACTCGGGTATTTGCAGGCGGCGCCGGTCGGCGATGGTCTGCACAATGCCATGGACAACTGGCTCTCGACCGGCGATCTGGAAGCCGACATTCAGGTGCGGGTACCGCTAGGCGCAGCCGACAGAGCCACGACCGTGCATGTCGAGGTGCAACTCGCCGACAACACCTTGCAGATGCCTGACTACGCACTCGACATAGAAGCATTGTCAGGTGCTGTGATCTACGATACGGCGGCTGGCCTGGAGCCGAGCACGCTGACAGGCGCACTGTTTGCCGAGCCGGTGAACATCGCGCTGTCATCGCAGCTCGACGGTACAACACTGCAGGCTATCCAGGTGGAAGCGACGGGCAAGGCCGGCCCGGAGCCGCTGATCGCGTGGCCGATGCAGAGCGGGTTTGTGCGACGGCTGTTGGTCGACATGGAAGGCAGCTTCGATTATGTCACCCGGGTCACGGTGCCGATGGCTGGCAATGGCAACCCGCGACTCACAATCGATACGCCGCTCACCGGCGCTGCCCTCAAGCTGCCGCAGCCGTTTGCCAAGACGGCCGACGAGGTCCTGCCATTGCATCTGCAGATCGAGTTTGGTGGTGAAGATCAGTTGATCACTGGGAATCTGGGTAGTGCGGTTGCGTTGCATCTGCAACTCGATGCGGGCAATTTCCAGAATGGCACGGTCGCGTTCGGCGAGAACTGGAGCAACATCGAGAGTCAGATTAACAACGAGACCAGCGGTCTCGCGGTGCTCGGCGACGTTGATTTTCTCGAGATCGGCGAGTGGGTGGAATATCTGACCGAGCTCAATGCTGAAGGCACTGATGATGCTGCCATCAGCGATGCCATCGCCTTTATCGATGTCGCCGTGAGCGAGTTGTCCCTGTATGACCAGGTGCTGCCCGATGTCGGCTTGCACATCGAGAGTGATCAGGAAGCGGGCGCCTGGGCCATTGCACTGAGCGGTGACGCCGTGCAGGGCAGTGTGCGCATACCACGGTCCAGCGCCGATTACCTGACGCTCGATTTGGACTACCTCCACCTGCCGGGATCGGCAACCGACGCGGTCGATGAGGCGGGGACCGACACACCAGTGCCTGCCGCCCAGGCAAGTGCGGACGGTGTCAGCGCCGGGGCTGAGGCCGATGAGACTAAAACCGAAACTGAGGAAATTGCCGAGGAGCGCGTCGATGCGCTCGCGGGTATCGACCCGCGCGCCTTGCCCAAGCTGCATTTTGCGGCCGATGCGATCACGATTGGATCCCGGGATTACGGCCGCTGGCAGTTCACACTCGATCCCGATAATGAAGGGGCCGAATTCAGCGATCTTGACTTCGACTTTCGCGGACTGCGCGTCTCACCAACGACTGATCCCGCGGTGCCGGCACCTCACTTCAGCTGGAAGTTTGACGGCGAGACCCACCGCAGTTATCTGAGTGCCATCATCACGGCCGGCGATATTGCAGACGTCCTCACTGCCAATGGAATTGCGCCGAGTCTCGAGAGCACGAATGCGCGCTTCAACTCGAATCTCGACTGGCCGGGCACGCCAGCCTTCTTCAGCTCCGCCACACTGTCAGGCGCGCTTGAGCTCAGCATTCGGGACGGGCGTTTCCAGCAACAGGCCGGTGGCGCAGGGGCGCTCAAACTGATCAGCATCATCAACTTCGATGCCATCATGCGGCGATTACGCTTCAGTGATGATCTGCTGCAACGTGGACTGGCCTATGACAGCATCACAGGCAGTATGCGGTTGGACAACGGTCAGGTGACGATCGACGACCGCCTGGTGATTTCGGGGCCGTCGAGTCTGTATCAGATTACAGGCGAGTTAAATCTGGCGGGCCAGACAATCAATGGAGAGATGTACCTTACATTGCCGGTGAGTGCGAACATTCCCTGGCTGGGTCTGCTCACCGCCAATCTGCCGCTGGCGGTTGGCGCGTACCTGTTCGATCGCATCTTCGGTGATCAGGTAAACAACCTCACCAGCGCCGTCTACACCCTGCAAGGACCCTGGGAAGGGCTGCAGCCACAGTTCAAGCAAGCCTTCGGTTCGCCCGGCAGCGCATCGTCTACACCCGCCGCCCCTGCGCAGTAGGGCTTTGCGAGTTGTCGAGCAGACTGCTCGCGCACGCCTTTCTCTGATAACCCGCTCGTTTAGATCGCTTGTTCAAACTTCTCGTTCAAACCTCTCGTTTAAACCTCTCTTTTAGACCTCTCGCGGCGCTCCAATACCCCCTACGGGATAGTCAGCACCTCGATGTTGGACAGCAGATCCAGCCGTTCGCCCGCGCTGGTATACGGCACGATCGCCACATAGAACGACACACCCGAGGGCAGATCGCCGCTGATCTCGGTCAGTGAACCCATGTCGATGAATTCGATCGGCGATTGCGACGGGAACGGCGCATAGTACAAGTGGTAGCCGATGGCGATATCGGTCTCGGTCCAGGCGATAACGGCGGTATTGCCACTCACGCTGACAGCGAGTGAGGGCGCAACCGGAGCCGGCGCAGGATCGGGTGTCGGATCTGGAGTTGGATCGGGAGTCGGGTCCGGTGTTGGTTCAGGAGTTGGATCAGGTGTTGGATTGGGAGTCGGGTCCGGTACCGGGTCAGGCTGAGACGGTGCTGACGTGCCCAGAGTAGTGAACACGGCGTTCGGCACGTGCTGCTTGATGAAACCGGCCAGCGCCGAGACGCTGGCGTAGACACCCGGTGCTCCGGCTTCGCCGCAGGGCGGTCCGTTGTCCGTGCCGCCAAAGCTGACAATACCCACCTGCAGGCGCTGGTTGCCATTGGCGATCGTCAACGGTCCACCGCTGTCGCCCTGACAGGTATCGGTCGTGTCCTCCGGGGTGACACCACCGGCACAAATCATATTGTCCGTAATGGAGTTGCCGTAGGCATTGATGCAGGCGGCGGCTCCGACAATCTTCTGATTGGCCTTCTTCAATTCATTGGACGGGTTGATGGATTCATTGTTTTCGTCGATCGCGGTTGTGCCCCAGCCAATGATCAGGGCATCGGTGCCTTCGGCGATGGTTGGAGCGTTGGCATCGAGCAATGACACGGGTGTCTGACTCACAGCTGCGGTCAATTCCACCAGTGCAATGTCAAAATCATTCACATTGTCACTGGTTTCTTTATTTGGCTTGTAAGCGGGATGCACGATGATTTGTCCGATTGCGCCTCGAATCGCATTCGCCGCCAGTGGCTCAACGGTATTGCTATTCAGAATCACCACCGATTTGGCCCCTTCGACAATGTCCACCGCATCATTGGCTTCATTCAGAAAGCAGTGGGCAGCAGTCAGTATCCATGTGGACGAAATCAGACTCGCTCCGCAATATTGCTGGCCGCTGTCATACGCAAGAAAGGCGAGCCAGGGGTAATCGGCGATGTCACCCAGCGAGCCATTGATGATTGGTTGAAGGTCTTTCGCCTTGCCGGTGGTGGCGGTTGGTTCGACTGCGTGGGTGGCTGTGGACAGGAAGAGCGCCGTCAGCAGGGCGCCGAGGGCGCGGTAGCGTGTGGTCATAACAGGTTCTCCAGCGTGTGGGTCTGTTGATGCGCCCGGCGTAAACCCTGACCAGTCGCGCGATGTCGGACTCACACGGACACAGTGTCGAGCCAAACAAGGACCTTAGGGTAATCATGCCCGGGAACGCTGTCTATAGAATTTGTCCGCTGGGGGTGCGCCGGTAGACGGCATCGGTATCGCAGACTATGCTTGGCGTTAGTTGCAAACACAGAGACGGCGCCAGCGTAGGGCGTCGCCAGGAATCGATCAAAATGTCCCAGCAGAAATCCATAGTCGCCGCGATCCAGATGGTGAGCACTGCCAGTGTGGAGGAGAATCTCGCCAGCGCCGGTACTCTCATCGCGGAGGCGGCGGCTGCCGGCGCCAAACTGGTATTGTTGCCGGAGGTCTTCGCAGTGCTGGAAGGTGGGCCCATGCGTCAGTACGGCGAGGTTGAGGGCGCGGCAGAGGCACCGATCCAGAAATTTCTCGCCGAACAGGCGCGCACGCATCGGCTCACCGTCGTCGGTGGCACCATTCCCCTGATCTCCCGTCCTGGCACAGTTGCCGGTGAAGCGACGCATCTGCTGACTGATGGACGCGTGCGACCGGCCAGTCTCGTGTTCGATGCCACAGGCCGGCAAATCGCGCGTTACGACAAAATTCACCTGTTCGACGTCAAAGTGGACGACCAGCAATCGGTTTATTCGGAATCTCGCAGTTATGAACCGGGCGACGAACTCGTTACAGTCGATACCGAAGTGGGGACGCTCGGGCTCAGCGTCTGTTATGACATGCGCTTTGCAGAATTGTATCGCGCCTTGTTTTTGCGAGGAGCACAACTCTTCACTGTGCCTGCCGCCTTCACACGCGTCACGGGCGAGGCGCATTGGGAGACGCTGCTGCGCGCCCGGGCGATTGAAAATCAATGCTATCTCATCGCCGCAGGTCAGGGTGGACGGCATAACGCGACGCGCGAGACCTGGGGCCATTCCATGATTATCGATCCCTGGGGTCGGGTGCTGGACCAGATCGACTCCGGTCCCGGTATCGCGCTGGCCGAGATCGACCTGCAGCTCGTCGCCGACATTCGCGCACGCATGCCAATCGGACAGCAGATCCGGCTCTAGCGTTACGCGAGTGGCTTGCCTGTGGCGCGCGAGTTCCACTATGATGCGGCGGACCCCCGCGGCGCAGCCCGCCCCAGTCTGACAATCACAACGCATGAGGTCGTCCCATTAACAAGAGTCTTCTCAGCAACGGCATCGCCTGCGCCATCGTGCTGCTGGGATTGCTGCTTGAAGATCCGGCCCGCGGCTATGTCCTGAACACCGGGCTGTATGCCTTGTCTGGTGGTGTCACCAACTGGTTGGCGATTCACATGCTGTTTGAACGGGTGCCTGGTCTGTATGGTTCCGGGGTGATTCCCTTGCGCTTCGAGGAATTCAAGCTCGGTATTCGCACACTGATCATGGAGCAGTTCTTCAACAAGGCCGATCTCGATTCCTTCCTGCGTGGTGCAGCCGATGTCTCGGGCAAAATGGCCGAGCGGATCAAACAGGAGATCGACGATCTGGACCTCGCCGGTGCTTTTGAATCGCTGCTCGATGTCATCATGTCGTCCTCGTTCGCCGGTATGCTGGGCATGATTGGTGGCCGGGATGCCTTGCGTTCCCTGCAACAACCCTTCATCGATCGCATGCGCGCGTATTTCCAAACCCAGTTCGACGACAGTGCCTTCCAGGAACAGGTTCGCAACACGCTCAATGCCGCACTCGATGACGAGGTGATTCGTGGGAGGCTGGAACAATTAATCGATCAGCGTCTCAACGAGATGACGCCGCAGATGGTGAAAGAAATCATTCAACAAATGATTCACAAGCACCTCGGCTGGCTCGTGGTCTGGGGTTGTGCCTTTGGGGGTCTGATCGGTCTTGTCGTTAAGTTGGTGGGTGCGCTGTAATATTTGCCGCAGTGTGCACTCGCACACGTCCTCTTACTTGACCCCGCATTCAATTTGCTATCCATTCTTAAATGAAGCGTTACTAATACGGCGCGGCTGTGGTGCTAACCGTGTTTTTTTCGAGTCGGCGTGAGCGCATGCAGAAATCACTCAGCGGGTCTTTTCAAGAAGCGCAAGACTTTTGTTTTCAGTATTCGCCAATATTTTTCGGATTTGCGGGTGTAAATCCAGAATCACTGTACTACAATAGCGCCCTCTCAATTATGGGTCCTCTATACACTGCCTGACAGTGATTTTTTTTATTAACTTTCGATAAATTGTTTTGAGTAGGTAACTATGGCACGGCCAGTCGAATTCGATGAAAGCAAAGTATTAACCAATGCAATGGAGCAGTTTTGGAAGGAAGGCTACGAAGCGAGTTCGGTCCAGAAATTGTTGGATTGCACAGGCATCAACCGCGGTACTCTCTACAACTCTTTTGGCGACAAAGACACCTTCTTCAAATCCTGTGTCGATCAATACAACAAATTAATGGCCGAGCAACTGGCCGCCACTCTGAAGAATCCGTCATTGACTGCGTGGGATGCCGTCACCGCGTATGTCGAAGAGACCCTCGTCAAAGTCAATAACAAACACCGTTCCATGGGCTGCCTGTTGGTGAACTCTCTCTGCGAAAGCATCAACTATGACAAGGAAATGAAGAAGGTCGTGCGCGCCTCACTGGCGACCATCCGCAAGGCCCTGCTGGCACGCATGAAAGAGGCCCAGAAGAAAAGTGGGCTGAAGAAAGGCGTCAGTGCCGAATTTGCCACCGAGCTGCTGATGAACAGCCTGCACGGAGCCCGCGTCAATGCCCGCGATGGTAAGTCCGCAGCGCAGTTGAAAGACCTCGTCAAATTTACTGTAGAAGCCATAAAACGCTAATAATTACAGCAACTTGACCGCAATCTGCAACGGGAGGTCCAGGCCTCCCGTTGTGCCGTTGGGAGCACCGCAACGGGGCGCATCGTATAATTTTTGCTTCTTGCAAAAGGCTTGCTATACTCTCGACTCGTTTTAGGGATCCCCGTAGTCACTACCCACTCCCGCAAACACCAGAAACAAAAGACTGTCAGGCATTAGTAGCAGGATATAACAATGAAAAAAATCGCCGGTAAAAAGAAGTCAGATGATACCAAGATCGACCTGACTCCCATGTTGGACGTGGTCTTCATCCTGTTGATCTTCTTTGTCGTCACCGCCACCTTCCTGTCCGAGACTGCCATCAGCGCAGCGAGCAGTGAGAACAACGAGAACCAGCCGCCACCGCCGCAAGAAGATGACAAGAAGAACATCCTGTTCGAAATTGGTTCCAACAACGAAATCATCCTGAACGGCAATCCGCGTCCGATTATCGCGACCCAGATTCGTTCCAACATCGACCAGTTGAAGGCGGAGAATCCCTCAGCCTCGGTCATCATTCAGCCTAACCGCACTTCCAACGTCGCGACACTTGTCATGATCATGGACGCGGCACGTCAGGCCGGCATGGCGAACATCTCGATCGTCGAACCGCGCTAGAAGCCCCTTCGGTTTTACCCGCAACGCACTGTCACCCGACGGTGCGTTTTGCGTTTGGGGCGAACAAAAATGCCGACCTCACCGATGGTGTCATGACGCACGCCGCAGCGAGCTGATACACTTGCCGTCCTATGAAAAATCGCTGGAACACTACTGAGGCTGAAGCCGCCGCACGCGAGTCTGCTGTCGGTCTGCGGGTCTACAGTTCGCGACTGCTTGGTGCGGAGGCGGATCTGGTGCTGCACGGTGGTGGCAATACCTCGGTCAAGGGTAGCCAGGTCGATGTCTTCGGCAAGCAGCAACGCGCGCTGTTCGTGAAGGGCTCGGGCTGGGATCTGCGTACGATCCAGGCCGCCGGATTTCCGCCGGTGAAGCTGGACTATCTGCTTCAGCTCGGTCAGCTGCCAAGCCTGACCGACAGTGAGATGATGCGACAGTTGCGGCTGGCGCTGCTCGATCCCGCTGCGCCCACACCTTCGGTCGAGGCGATACTCCACGCCCTCATACCCCATCCCTATGTCGACCACAGCCACGCCGATGCCGTGGTGGCCATCAGCAACACGCTGGACGGCGAGGCCAGCCTGCGGAACATCTATGGCGAAGACGTTCTGATTCTGCCGTACCTCATGCCGGGTTTTATCCTCGCCCGCCAGGTCGCGGAAGCGACACGCGACGTCGACTGGTCGAAGTTACGGGGCATCATTCTCATGCATCACGGCATCTTCACCTTCCATGCGGATGCCAAGACCAGTTACGACACCATGATCGAACTCGTCAGCATGGCCGAGACCTATTTGCAGCAGGCGGGTGGTCGCAAACTGGCGACCGGCACGGTTGAGTTGACCGACATCGATTGCCTGCAGCTCAGTCGGCTGCGGCAGGCAGCTGCCAGCCATTTCGGTGCCCCCGTCTTGCTGCGTGCCGATACCTCGCCGGCGGCGACCGGGTTCGCCGGCCTCGCGAACAGCGGTGAGCTGCTGATGCGGGGACCCCTCACACCCGACCACAGCATTCACACGAAACCCTTCGGCGCGAGTTTCGCCGCCGATCCGCTGCCGGGTCTGGAGGACTTCGTCACACGCTACGCACACTATTTTGCCGAGCACAGCGAGCCACATCACCAACGCCTCGATTGCATGCCGCGTTATGGTGTTTGGAAGGATCGGGGGATGCTTTACCTCGCCGGGTCGCTGGCGCGGCTGCAAATCGTGCAGGACATCGGTGATCACACAGTGCGTGCGATTCAATGGGGCGAGATGCTGGGCGGTTGGGATGCACTGCCCCGGCAAGACTTGTTCGATATCGAGTATTGGGAGTTGGAACAGGCGAAGCTGAAGCAATCCACCGCGCGAGCCGAGTTCGAGGGCAAGGTCGTGGTCGTGTCCGGCGCCGCCTCCGGCATCGGCCAGGCCTGTGTACGACACTTCCGTCAGCAGGGCGCGGCAGTGGTGGCGCTGGATATCGCTGCCGGGTTCACCACTGCCAATCAGGACCCGGGGGTGCTGGCTCTGCACTGCGATGTGACCGAGGCTGTTGCCCTCGCGGCGGCACTACGGCAGGCGGTGCAGTGGTGTGGGGGCATCGATGTGCTGGTGAGTAATGCCGGTAATTTCCCGCCGAGCCAGAAGCTGGAGGAGATCGACGATGCGACCTGGGAGCGTTCCCTGTCGCTCAATCTCAGCGGCCACATGAAATTGCTGCGTGCAGCTCTGCCGTTCCTGCGTCACGGCTTCGACCCCGCCGTGGTCTTCGTCGCCTCCAAGAACGTGCCCGCGCCGGGTCGCGGGGCCGCCGCGTATTCGGCGGCCAAGGCGGGACTGACCCAACTCGCCCGGGTCGCCGCGTTGGAGCTGGGTGCCGAGGGCATTCGTGTCAACGCGCTGCATCCCAATGCGGTCTATGACACCGGACTCTGGACTGACGAAGTGCTGGCGGCGCGCGCGGCGCATTACGGCAAGACCGTCAACGAGTACAAGACCGACAACGTGCTGCGCACCGAGGTGCACGCCGCCGATGTCGCCCGTGCGGTCGCGCTGTTTGCCGGGACGGCGCTGGCGAAGACTACGGGTGCGCAATTGCCCGTGGACGGCGGCAACGAGCGCGTCATCTAGCCCAACCCCGCTGCGAAAGGAACGCTGCCGTGAAAATCAACGCAGAGCACTACCAGAGCCTCTGGTACGACCCGACCGAAGACACCGTTCGACTCATCGACCAGACGCGACTGCCCCATGATTTCGTCATCGCTACACTCGACTCGCTCGAGGCCGCGTGTCACGCCATCGCGTCGATGCAGGTGCGGGGTGCGCCGTTGATCGGCGTCACGGCGGCCTACGGTGTCTATCTTGCCCTGCGTGCCGACCCCGCTTGTCTCGACGAGGCCGTGACCCGACTGGCGGCGACCCGGCCCACTGCCGTCAATCTGCACTGGGCGTTGCAACGCATGCAGAAGGCGCTCAAGCGGGTACCGCCGACACAACGGGCCACAGCGGCACTGCGGGAGGCGCGGGCGATTGAGCGGGAAGACGTCGCCATCTGCGAGGCGATCGGGGAACACGGCGCGGCTGTGCTTGCCGATGTGTGGCGGGAGAATGGCTCGCCGTCGAAGGGACTGAATATCCTGACCCATTGCAATGCCGGCGCACTGGCGACAGTGGACTGGGGCACGGCGCTGGCGGTGATCTACAAAGCGGCGGCGCGCGGCATTCCCCTGCATGTGTGGGTTGACGAGACCCGGCCCCGCAACCAGGGCGCCGCGCTCACGTGTTGGGAATTGGGGCAGCACGGCATTCCTCACACGCTGATCGTCGACAATGCCGGCGGCCACCTGATGCAGCAGGGATTGGTGGATGCCTGTGTGGTCGGTAGCGACCGCACCGCGCGTAATGGGGATGTGTGCAACAAGGTCGGCACCTATCTGAAGGCGCTGGCCGCCTACGACAATGCCATCCCGTTCTATGTGGCGCTGCCACTCTCGACCATCGACTTCAACCTCGCCACGGGGGTGGGCCAGATTCCAATCGAGGAGCGAGCCGCCAGCGAGGTGACCCATGTGCAGGGCATGACCGATGCCGGTGAGCTGCACGCAGTGCGCGTGGCACCAGTTGGGGTGAAGGTGAACAACGTCAGTTTTGATGTGACACCGGCGCGGCTCATCACCGGCCTGATAACCGAGGCGGGCGTGTTTCCGGCGACAGCTGCCGCCCTCGCAGCACTTGCGTCCTGATCAATAGCCCCTGATTACTGCGCGCCTGTCAGCAATCCCTAGCCTGGCGGCCAGTCCAGATGTCGGCCACCGAGGATGTGCAGGTGCAGGTGAAACACAGTCTGGCCGCCGTCCTTGCCGGTATTGATGACGTAGCGATACCCCGCGTCTGCCAGTCCCTCCGCTCTGGCGACTTCGTTCGCCTTCAGCAGCAGATGCCCCAACAGGGCCTGGTCCTCGCCACTGGCGGCACTGACATCGGTCAGGTGTTTGCGGGGAATGATGAGGATGTGGGTGGGCGCCGCCGGATTGATGTCTCGGAAGGCATAAACCTGATCGTCGGAATAAACCTTGTTAGAGGGTATCTCCCCTGCGATAATTTTGCAGAACAGGCAATCTTCGGCCATAAACTCTCCAGACGGGATTGATTCGGTGCGTAATCCGGTCATTCTATAACACGAAACCCAATTGACTAAGCGTCCCATGCGAACCGTTCTCCTCATGTTGCTGTTGCTCGTCGGCCTGCCAGCCTGTGGCCAGGAGCGCGTCGTGTACGACTTTCGTGTCGTCAACACCTATCCCCATGACAGCAAGGACTTCACCCAGGGGCTGATCTATCTCGACGGTTACCTGTACGAAGGCACGGGCAAGAAAGGCTTCTCCTCACTCAGCAAGAAGGTGCTGGAGACGGGCGAGGTGTTACAGTCCAAACAACTCAGCAATCGCTATTTCGGCGAAGGCATCGAGGTGGTCGGAGACAAGCTGTTCCAGCTCACGTGGCAGTCGCATATGGTGTTTGTGTACGACAAGACCAGCTTCGAGCAACTCGCCACCCACTACAACGCCACCGAAGGCTGGGGGCTGGCCTATGATGGAAAGCGGCTGATTCTCAGCGACGGCAGCGCTACCTTGCAGTTCATGGATCCGGAAACCTTTGCACCGCTGGGCAAGGTCGCGGTTACGCTCGACGGCAATCCGATCAACATGCTCAACGAATTGGAATATATCGACGGTGAGGTGTGGGCCAACGTGTGGATGACCGATTACATCGTGCGCATCGATCCAGAGACCGGCCTCGTCAAATCTTACATCGATCTCACCGGGCTGTCGGATCTCACCGAACTTGGCAGCAACGAAGCGGTGCTCAATGGCATCGCCTGGGACGCGGAAAACCGGCGATTGTTCGTTACCGGCAAACACTGGTCCAATCTGTTCGAGATTGAACTGGTCCGACGCTGAGCAGCGCGGCGATGTGGTTGCAGAAACGCCTCACCCTCACGCCGAAACCCCGCGGCTTTCACCTGATCACCGTCGAGGTGCTGCGCGCCTTGCCGGAGCTCGCAGGCATCCGCGTGGGCCTCGCCCATTTCCTGCTGCAACACACATCCGCCTCACTCAGTCTTAACGAAAACGCCGATCCCTCGGTACGGCGCGACATGGAGTCGCACTTCAATCGCCTGGCGCCGGAAGGGGCAGACTATTACGAGCATCTGGATGAGGGCGCCGACGACATGCCCGCCCACATCAAGTCGGGTCTGCTGGGAGTTGAGCTGACGATTCCCATTGCCGGGGGACACCTGGCACTCGGCACGTGGCAGGGGCTTTATCTGGGCGAGCATCGCGATCGCGCCGGTGCGCGCACACTCATCGTTACCCTTCAGGGCGAAGCAAGCAACGCATGATGACAATTCATTCAGGTTGGCGACGACTCGGTGGCAATGGCCTCAAGCTGCTGCTGTTCGCGAGCCTGTCGGTGCTGCTCGTCTCTTGCGAGACCGTCAGTTACTACAGTCAGGCTGCCCGCGGCCAGCTCGCGATCCTGCGGGGTCGGGAACGTATCGAGGCGTTGCTGGCACGCGCTGATCTGGATCCCGATCTGCGCGAGAAATTCACCAGCGTACTGGCGATCCGCGAGTACGCGGAACAGGAACTGGCGCTACCAGTTGAGGAGAATTACCTCACTTATGTGGACCTCGGTCGCGAGCACGTGGTGTGGAATGTGTTTGCCGCACCGGAGTTCTCGGTGGACCCGGTTAACTGGTGTTACCCCATCGCCGGTTGCGTGTCCTATCGCGGCTATTTCTCCGAGGCGGCCTCCGAGCGCTTCGCCTCACAATTAGCGGAGAAAGGCTACGATGTTTACACCGGCGGGGTCGATGCCTATTCGACCTTGGGCTGGTTCGACGATTCGCTGCTCAGCTCGGTGGCGCGTCGTGCCGACTACCAGTTGGCTGCGCTGATCTTCCACGAACTCGCGCACCAGGTCGTCTACATCCCCGGCGATACCACTTTCAACGAGAGCTTTGCGACAACAGTCGAGCGTGAGGGCATTCGCCGTTGGCTTGGCGCCGGCAATCACGAGGACACCCTGGCACGGGCTGAGACTGATGTCGAACGCCAGCAGCAGTTCGTGGCGCTCGTGCTGCGCTATCGGGACCGGTTCGCGGATTTGTATGACAGCGAACTTTTGGCCGAGCCGAAACGCGCGCAGAAACTGCAGATTCAGAACGAACTGCGTGCGGACTACGCCGCTCTGAAGCAGACATGGGGTGGGTACGGAGGCTACGACAGCTGGTTTGCGAATTCGCTGAACAACGCCCAGCTCTCAACGGTCAGCAGCTACAACGACCTGGTGCCTTTTTTTCAGCAGCTCCTGCGCGACACCGGTGGAAACATGCAGGCGTTCTATGGTCAAGTTGAAGAGTTCGCTGAGCTTGATGCGATCGAGCGCGCGACACGCGTTGCTGCACTAGCCGCGCTCGGTTTGCGATGATGCTGCGCTAGCGCTGCAGTCGGCTGCGCGTTGCGTTGACGAGGTCGGTGTAGAACTGGGAGTCGGGGTCTTTCTCGGCGGCAGACTCGTAGGCGACGAGCGCTTCTTCCAGACGACCATCCTGTTCCAGGATGCGACCCAGACTGCGATC
Organism: Pseudomonadales bacterium; assembly: GCA_023257655.1. Classification (GTDB taxonomy): domain Bacteria; phylum Pseudomonadota; class Gammaproteobacteria; order Pseudomonadales; family Pseudohongiellaceae; genus UBA9145. Next base: position 21,967 of record JALRBQ010000029.1, on the reverse strand, counting down.
GAAGAAGGCGTTGTTTGGCATCGCCTTGATGCCGGCACGATAGATCTGCAAGGCCTTCTCGGGCTCACCGGCGTTGTTATAGGTGTTGGCCATGATGTGCACTTGCGAGTCGTTCGTTGGTTCCAGCTCAATCGCGCGCAGGTCATATCCTATCGACACGTCAAAGTTGCGATCCTTGCGTTCCAGTTCGCCCAGTGTGGTTACGGCCGCAATCAGTGCCGCAGAGACTTCCGTTTGCAAGTTGATAAAGCGGGCGAGCAGGGGTTTGGCTTCGCTGTAGCGCTCCAGATAATAGTAGGTGTTGGCAAGATTACGAATGGCATCGCCGAAGTTGGGGTCGGCGCTGATCGACTTGCGATACTCCTCGATGGCCTCGTCGTAGCGCTCGAGATTGCTGTAGGTGTTGCCGCGGCGATACAGCTTCTGGGCGAGTTCGGCGTCGATCGTCGGACCGTTGCGCTCGATATCGAGATTGCCATAGCGATTGATCAGCGTCGACGCCGAGCTGTCGGTCTGGGCGGCGAGTGGCGCGCTAATCAGCAGAGTCGCGCAGAGCGCCAGTAGAGCGGGATTTCGCATCGCATTGTCCTGTAGTGAACCAGAGTGCCGGCTTGCAGGCAGCGCCAGACTATACCGCTTCCCCTCGTCAACTTCCAGCAAGCGGCGGCGAACAGAACGGTGGCGCGACTCCGCTACGGATCTATTTGAGAATGATGGCCGGTGCGCTGGCGTTCAGGCCGGCGACGCGACCGATCACGCAAGCCTCGGCATAGCCGGCGGCGATGAGGTCTTGCAGACAGGCAGCGGCCTGGGGTTCGGGCAGGCTGGCGACCAGGCCCCCGGAGGTCTGGGGGTCGAACAGCAGTTCCAGCCGGTGATCGCCGCGGAACGCTTCGCTGTTGAAGATCGCGCTCGAGGCAATGCTGTTGTCCTTGTGCAGGGAGCTGGTAATGCCCATGCCGAGGGTTTCCAGCGCACCGTCCATCACGGGCAAGGCTTCCAGATTCAGTTCCACTTCCACCTGCTCAATCTCCAGCATCTCCAGCACGTGGCCGGCAAGGCCAAACCCGGTGACATCGGTGCACGCCGTCGCGCCGTGGGATAACAGACACTTCGCAGCAGCGCGATTCGATTGCTGCATGTGTTGCAGTGCGCCGGCTATCCAGCGGTGGCGGGCCCGATAACGCATGTCGGCGGCGAGCAGGGTGCCGGAGCCGAGCGGCTTGGTGAGAATCAGGACGTCACCGGTGCGCATGCCGTGTTTGGTCAGAGGCAAGTAGCCCTCCGCGAAGCCATTCACGCAAAGTCCGAACGTCATGTCAGCCGTCTCTGAGGAATGGCCGCCAATGAGGCTGCACTCATTCTCTGCCAGAGCGGCCGTGCAGCCGAGCATCAGTTCGCGCAGATTCGCCTGCAGGTGTTGGCGACCGGCGAAGGGCAGACCCACCACGGCCAGCGCCGAATGCGCGTCGCAACCCATGGCGTAGAGATCGCTGAGGCAGTGCTGGGTTGCGATCTTGCCGAACAACCAGGGGTCGTTGATGAAGGCGGTCACCTGGTCGATTGATTGCAACAACAGACGCTCGTCGGTGAGGCGGATGCGCGAGGCATCTTCCACGCGGGATTCCGGTTTCACAATATCCGGTTTGCTGCTGAGCGGCAGATCGCGCAGCACCTCATCCAGAATATTGCCGGCGACCTTCGCGCCACAGCCGGCGCAGCGCATGGCGTGTGCCTTCAGGGCTGCCTCGGCCTGCTTGTCGAGCAGACCACTGGCGAGATTGAGTTCCACCGCCATCGCCGGCAGTTGCGAATACTTGCGCAGGAAACGGGTGTCGATGCTGGTTTTCAGTTCCCACACCCAGCGGCCTTTGAGGAACAGCCGATTGCGCGAGGCGATAGCTCGTTTGTTGGCGAGATTTATCAGGGCCAGGGCATGTTGTTGTGGCTTGTAGCGCTGCAGGCTCTTACCGGTGGCGTAGCGCACGAGATTGTGCGCGAGGGGTTTGCCTTCGCGCACGGCGAACACGCCTGACTTCGGCCGGGGATGGTGCTGAATGGTGGCGGCATCACCCGCGGCGAAGACGAAAGGATGACTGGTCGACTGCAGGAATTCGTTGACCTCGATGAAGCCATCCGCACCCAATTGCAGGCCGATCTCGCCGGGCCAGGCCGGGATGCTGGCACCAGTGGCATAGACGATTGTGTCGGCCGCGATCGCACCTTGCGCCTCACAAATTACCTTACCCTCGGCAAAGGCAGCGACCCGGTGCCCGGTCAGTACGGTAATATGACGCCGCGCCAATTCCGCGCGTACGTACTGCCGTACCCGCGTATTGTGCGCGCGCAACACGTCCTCATCGGCGGTGATCAGATTGAGATGGAGCTTGCTGGGCACACTCAGTTTCTTGTGCAGGGATTTCAGAATCCGGTGCTGCGCCGCGAAGGCGAACTCCACACTGGCGGGTCCACCGCCGACAATCGCGAGTGTGAACTCGCCGGCGTCATCGCGCAGTCGCTCTACGGCCTGCTCGAAAACTGACTGCCAGCGCGTGAGGAACTGATCGATGGGCTTGATGCCAATTGCAAACGCTTCGGCACCTGGAATCTTGCAGGCGTCGGGACGCGAACCGATATTGAGAGACAGGATATCGAAACCGATGCTTGGTCGGGTCTTGCAATGGATAAGTCGACGTTCGAGATCGATCTCGCTGATCTCCTCCTGAATGATGCGAGCGCCGGCGAACTGGGCCAATGGCCGTAGATCGATGTGAATATCATCTCGCTTGTACTGGCCGGTAATGAAGCCTGGCAGCGAACCTGAATAGGGGGTTTCAATCTCGCGGCTGATCAGGGTCACGGCGAGTCCAGGCACCGGATTCATGCCTAGATGCTTCAGCACAGCGAGATGGCTGTGGCCACCACCAATGAGTACGAGTTGTTTGACGACTGGACTGCGCACTGCTTTCATAGCTTCCATCAAATGGCGTGTACCGCTTCCTTTGAGTGATTCATTAGTCTTCTCACCGGACCGAGTCGGGTCGAAAGGTATTTCACCTCATACTCGATAATGGGAAATCTGGATTTCTTCACCGAGATCGGCGTAGTCGCCGGCGGCACGTCCGAAGCGAAATTCGCCCCAGCGAATGGGGCGATAGCGCGCCGTATCACCGACGAGTGGCACACAGATTGTTTCATAGGACGGGTTGTAAAAGTAGGGCGCGCTGTAGCGGGGCTGGTCACCGCTCGCGAGTACCCGGTGCTCCGGTGCGATGAAGCGGTCGTTGGACCAGACCTGCATCATGTCGCCAATATTAATAATGAAGCTGTCCGGTTCCGGGACCACGGTATGCCATTGGTCGTCCTTGCCCACCTGCAGTCCCGGCACTTCGTCTTGCACGAGTACAGTCAATGCGCCGGCATCGGTGTGGGGATGGATGCCCAGGTCGCCGGCACGGCGCGCCTGCTCCGAGGTGGGCGGGTAGTAGTTGAAGCGCAGGAAACTGGAGTGCTGCGTAAGAAAGAAGGGATTTAGCGATTCCGGTGCCGAGCCCAGGGCCGCGCAGATGCTGCCGAGCAGGGTCTGGCTCAGGGTCTCGCACTGTTGCAGCCAGCCCTCGACGACCGGTCTCAGCGTCGGTAACCCGGCTGGCCAGGGCACCTGCAGGTTGCTGCCCAGATGCGCTCTGGCCGCGAGGTTGTCCAGATTCGCGTCGATGTCGTAGATTTCCTTGCGGTCGACTTTGTTCTTGGTGAGTTCCTTGTCGTAGTAGCCCCAGAAGTTCGTGTCATCTCGCAGGAGCGCCTGCTTGTCGGCGGCGGGTAGGGCGAAGAAGTCCTGCATGGCCTGAAACAGTTCCCGGCGGCGAGCGAGCGGCACGCCATGACCGACGAGCTGGAAGAAGCCCCACTGCGCGCAGGCCTCCCCCAGAGCCGCGATCACATCGGGGTGATCGAGTCCCGCGCTCATGTCAATTGTCGGTATCTGCAGGCTCATGCCGGGTCCGGATTAAGGTGAGGGAATGAGGCTTGGATTCTAACCCGTCCAGCCGCCGGTAGTAACTCGGAAAACTCCTGCAATGGAGTGACCCGCGGGGCGATTATCGGTTAAGCTTGGGGCTTCATTTTCAGGCCGCCGCCGACTCCGGTGGTGGCTACACCCGCAACATCGCAATCAACCCCGGAGAATTTCCATGTTGAAACACTCGCTCGCCAAGCTCGCCCTCGTACTGTTCGCGCCGTTGCTTGCGCTGAATACCGCGCAGGCACACTGGATGCTCGACAATGAGGCATCGACCCTCAGCTTTGTCACCACGAAGGCCGACAACGTGGCCGAGGCGCACACCTTCGACACCCTTTCTGGCAGCATCAGCCCAAGCGGCGAAGTCAATGTCAGCATCGAACTCGCCAGCGTCAACACCATGATCCAGATTCGTAACGAGCGCATGCAAGCCATGCTGTTCGACACGCCGATGTTCCCGAATGCGACAATCACGGCTACGGTGGATTTCGCGGCAATCGACGCCATGGCGCCCGGTGCCAGCGCCACCCAACAGTTAAGCTTTACTCTTGATTTGCACGGTGCCAGCAACAGCTATACCGCTGATGTGCGCGTAACGCGCACCCAGGAAGGCGTTGTCGCATCGATCCTCAAGCCGGTGATTGTCACTGCGGACAGTTTTGGTCTGGCCGGTGGCGTGGAAGCGCTGCGCGAAGTGGCTGGCCTGTCCCGCATTAGCAATGCAGTGCCGGTAAGCTTCACCGTCACCTTTGTCGAAGCTGACTAGGAGCGTTTTGACTAGACGCGTGTGGCTGTGACCAGACGCGTCTCGCGATCCGGTTGCGGATGGTCCGGCACCAGCTGTGACAACAGCAGCGAAGCACAGGCGATGCCGGCGCCGATCAGAAACACCGCACTCGGATTCACCATCCACACCAGCCCCAGCGCCGCCGGCAACAACACGGCGGCGATGTGGTTGATGGTGAAGCTGATGCTCGACGTCGCTGCGATGTCCGCCGGATCGGCGATCTTCTGGAAGTAGGTCTTGATCGCGATGGCCATGGCAAAGAACAGGTGGTCCAGCAGATACAGGGCAATGGCCACCGCGATACTCTCCACGAACGCATAACTCACGAACACCACAATCAAACCGACGTACTCCAGGGTCAGTGCTCGGCGTTCCCCAATATAGGAAATCAGGCGGCCGATCTTGGGCGCCAGCCAGGTCGTCAGCGCGGCGTTGACGAGGGTTAGCAGCACAACGTTCTCCACCGGGAAATTGAATTTCTCCACCATCAGGAAGCCGGCGAACACCACGAAGATCTGGCGTCGGGCCCCGGCGAGGAAGGTGAGGACGTAATACAGCCAGTAGCGCCGGCGCAGAAACAGGTGTTTCTTCTGCACCACGGTGTCCTGAAATTGCGGAATCGCCAGCCAGCAATACAGTCCAATAGCGATCGTGGTGCCGCCCGCCAGCAGATAGATCGCGACGTAGTTGGCCGCGAAGAACATCAGGTAACCGTACAGGAGTGCCAGTACCGCCAGGTTGCTGAACGCCCGCACACTCAGTATCTGGCCCAGGACTTGGGGCGCCTCGTGTTTCGCCAACCACTGCAGGCTGAGTGAATTGTGCAGTGTTTCCAGATAATGAAAGCCGATCGACATCAGCACCGTCGTCGCGTAGAGCCAGAGCGCGGTTGGATAGAACGCGGTGATCGCGGTGCCGGTACCTAACAGCATCAAGGACAGAATCGCGAACTTCTGCTGGCGAATAAACAACATCACAAAGATCGCCGTGAAGGCGAGGAAGCCGGGAATCTCCCGCAGGCTCTGCAGAATGCCGATCTCGGCGCCGGTGAAGGCAGCCCGCTCGACGGCGAAATTGTTGAGCATCGCCTGCCAGGTCACGAAGGCGACGCTATTGCCGATGGCAAGCAGGAACAGCAGGGTCTTGCGGTTGTGTAATGCAGGCATGGGTGTCCACGGTGGTGAATATCGGTTAAGAGTGCAGACAGCTTGGATGTGCTGTTTCGGGGTAGTCTGCGAGCGACGCGGATTATATCATTCCTGCCGATGTCTTCTCTCAGAATCTTTGCCGGGCCCGATGCGCTCGCGCGCCTGCGCGACGAGGGCCTGTGTGAGTCGCAGTTCCGGGTGATGACCGGCGCCTCCGGTGGCCCCAAGTGGTTCGTGTTATATGGACTGGACCGCTATCTGTTCGGGGAATTCTTCGCCGGTCGGCAGGATGAGCTCTACACGCTCGGGTCTTCTGCTGGTGCGTGGCGGCTGTGCTGCCTGGCGACCGCCGATCCGGTGGCGGCGATCGAGCGCTTAGCCTACCTGTATTCCCACGAGGAATATTCCGCCAAGCCCACGGTGTCGGAGATCACGGACAAGGCGCGGGTGCTGTTGCAGACTGTGCTCGGACCCACGGGCGCTCGCGAGATTGCCCAGAATGCGGTGTTCCGCACCCACATCGTCGCCGCTCGTGCCCGTGGTCTGGGCAGCAGTTCGAATACAGCGTTGCAGGGACTCGCGCTCGGCAGTGCCGCGCTGGCCAACGTCGCCAGCCGTCGCCTGCTGTCCCTGTTCTTCGAGCGCACCCTGTTTGCCAATACCGGCACACTCGCGCCGTGGCAGAACCTGCGCGATCTGCCCACCCAGACAGTGAGGCTCACCGAATCCAATGTATTCATGGCGATGATGGCTTCGGGTTCGATTCCGTTTGCGCTCGCTGGCGAGCGCCACATCGACGGCGCCGCCCCGGGGCTCTACGTGGACGGCGGCATTACCGACTATCATTTTGACGTGCCGCTTCATCGCGGCGAGGAACTGGTGCTGTATCCCCATTTCTCAACGACGGTGGTGCCGGGCTGGTTCGACAAGCATCTGGCCTGGCGCAGGCCTTCAATTGCTAACTATCGTAATGTGGTGTTGGTGACGCCTTCCCCGGAATTTGTCGCCGCGCTGCCGTATGGCAAGATTCCGGATCGCTCGGACTTCAAGACCCTGGAATTCCCGGCGCGGCTCGACTACTGGCAACAGGTGCTCGATCGCAGTCAGCAGCTCGCCGAGGATTTTGCCACGCTCGTGAGTCACACTGGCGGCTTGGCAAACGTGGAGCCACTGCCGTTTTCCCAACGGCGCTGAGACATGGGCATGCGCGAAGCACATGGGTATGCGGCCTTGTCATACACCAGGGTTATACTTCAGGGTTATATACCCAGGTTCTACATCACGGTCATACACCAGGCTCCTATACAAGGCTCAGGCACATGGATATGAACTCAGGTAAGCATTCGCTAAAGCATTTGGTTAAGCATTTAATTAGGCATTTGGTAAAACATTTAATGATGCCTCCGATAAAGAGCACACCATGATTCGTCCCGCACGGCTTGAGGACAGCGGCGCCATCGCCGACATCTACAACTGGTACATCGAACACACCATCATCACGTTCGAGGAGACGCCCCTGACGGCGGCCGACATGGCGGCCCGCATGACACTGACTGAACCGCACTGCCCCTGGCTCGTGCTGGAACTCGACGGCGCGGTCCGCGGCTACGCCTATGCCGGCATCTGGAAAGCCCGCTCTGCCTATCGCCATTCCCGCGAGACCACGATCTACCTGCACCGCGACTATGGCGGCGCCGGGTACGGCCGCATCCTCTATCAATCCCTGATCGATGAATTGCGCCAGGGGCCGATACATGTACTGATCGGCGGCATTGCGCTGCCCAACCCGGCCAGTGTTGGCTTGCACGAGCAGCTGGGGTTCAAGCAGGTGGGTGGCTTTACGGAAGTCGGCAAGAAATTCGGCAATTACATCGACGTAGGTTACTGGCAATTGACACTGTGATGATTTTTCTTCGGACAAACGCTTTACTTTCACGAGGTCTAGGTCGCGCCACGGTGCTGGTGCTGCTGAGCCTGTTGCTGGGAAGCTGTGTCGCTGCCGTGGTCGGCGCCGCAGTGGATACCACCATCGAGGTCGCGAAGGTGCCGTTCAAGGTGGCCGGGGCCGTGGTGGATGTCGCCGTGCCCGATGGCGATGACGACGAGGACTAAGTCTGCGACAAGAATCAGGTCGAAGACCAAGACGACAAAGAGTCCAGAAATAAACCAGAAGTAAACGTGCAATAAACATGCAATAAACGAAAAGAAAACCAGTAATAAATCAGCAATACACGCGCAATAAACAAGCAATAAGCGCGCAATAAACGAGTAATAAAATTAAAGGACCAAAGATTCAATGCATGACGATCCCCAACACTACGAGATTCCAGCGGATTACCGGCACTGGGTAGGCGACGCCGCCGAAGACCACATCGGTCCGTTCTTCTTCCGGAATGATGGCGCGCTCATGCGCACGGCGTTGCGCGTCCAGCCGCATCACTGCAATGCGCATCAGACAGTGCACGGCGGTGTGTTGATGGCGTTCGCCGATTACACCTTGTGCCTGTGTGCGAATGGGGGAACCCAGCAGAGTGTCATCACAATCAACTGCAATAACGCCTTCGTGGCACCGGCAGAGCTAGGCGAATTGATCGAGGGACACGGTGAGGTCATCAAACGCGGCAAGTCGCTGGTGTTCGTGCGCGGCGACTTAAAGGTGGACGATCGCATCATCCTTACAAGCACGGGTGTGGTGAAGCTGATCGTGCCGAAAGCGGGGTGAACGTTCGCTTCTAGCTTTCTGTTCAAAGTGCTCAGTTTGTGACGACGCGCAACAAGGCCGCCGGCGATTCGCACAAGTGCGCCGGGCTCTCGGCTGACAATTCCGCGAGACTGCCATAGCCCCATAACACCCCGGCCGAGGCGAGCCCCTTGCTGTGGGCCGCGGTGAGGTCGACGGCGCGGTCACCGATCATCAGCGCATCCCGGGTGATGGTGCCGGCATCGAGCAGGTCGGCCAGCTGGCGTGATTTCGCAATGCCGTAGTCGCCGCCGCTGACGAACTGGAAGTAATCCCTCAGATTGAACTGCTCCAGCACCTTGATCGCATACTTCTCGAACTTCGACGTGCACACGCCCATGGGCTGGCCACGCTCGCGCAGGCTGTCCAGCAATTCGATGATGCCGTCGTAGACGGTGTTCTCGGCAAAGCCCAACTCGCCATAGCGTTCCCGGTAAGTCGCCATCAAGGCCTTGACGTGAGTCTCGTCATCGCTGCCGGATAGCGCTGACAGGGCGACCTCCAGCGGTGGCCCGATGAAGGGGATGATCTCCGCTTCCTTGCGTGGTGGATAGTCGAAGCTGGTGAGGGCGAAGTTCATGCAGCGGAAGATGCCCAGCAAGGGATCGGTGAGCGTGCCATCGAGGTCGAACACGAGGGTCTGGTAGGGCATCAATCAATCCTGCAGGGAATAAACTCTTTCGGCGGTGCCGTAGAACAGCGCGTGTTTCTCCGACTCGCTGAGATCAGCGGTCATCTTCTTGAACGCGTTCCAGACTACAACGTAATTCACCGAGAGTCGATCCACCGGGAAGTTGCTCTCGAACATGCAGCGGTCTGGCCCGAAACAGTCCAGCATGTGCTCGTAATACTTGCGTTGCTGTTTGATCAGCTCGTCCGAGGTGGGCGGGCGCTCGGCCTTGTCCCAACCGAAGCCGTTGTCCGGCATTGCCAGGCCGCCCAGCTTTGCCATCACGTTCTCGCATTTGGCCAGCTCGCGCATGTCCTGTTTCCACTGCTGGAAAATCTCGTCGCGGCGGTGCTTGTAGCGGCCGACGCCGAGGGGCGTGCCGAAGTGGTCCAGGATCATCGTGCACTCGGGCACGGCCTGGGCCAGTTCAATGAAATCCATGTTCTGGTGATGATAATGCCATGAGTCGTATGTTAGGCTCTGGGCGGCGAGAATGCGCAGGCCCTTGCGAAAGGATTCTTCACCGTGCAGATAGGGTGGGGCAGGCACCACGATCAGCAGATCTTCCGGATGGGGGTCGCGGGCGGCGGAATGGCGGATGCCTCGCAGCAGGCCGTCGCTGGCCGTGCGAAGACCGTCGAGCAACTCCACCAGTTTCTCCTCCGACTCGCCAGCCAGACGCAAATCCGCCTTGCCGAGAATGCCGGCGATGTAGGCCTTGTGCTCGGTATTGGCCTTGCTCTGCCGCGCCAGCTCGGCGACATGCTCGACCTCGCCCACCGGATATAGATGTTCCGGACCCTCGCGGTGGTAGAACGCGCGGCACTCCATGAACACGGTCTTGACGATGTTATGTCCGGAGTCGGTGTCGGCCCAGTACTGCGGCAGCACATAGTCGCGATTGAAGCGCTTGAGCCAGAGGTGATGATGCGGATCGATGATCGGACGTTCAGGGTCGATGATGTCTTCCTGGACCTGGTTCAACCATTCATCGGAGCCCGGTTCGAATGCTGACATGGAGGGATTCCTGTGACCTTTGCTGGTGATAATTCGTTGCCTTGGTGTAGTATGACCCCTTGCTGCCGTTCGAGTCTTGCGCTAACGCGGATCATGATCGACGCGGCTTTCGAATAAACTTTCGAATAAACATTCGAATAAAAAAGCATAACAATGACTGGAGTCATGCATGAGTATAGCCGCGATCGTCATCCTGCTCTATTTGGTCTTCTTCGCTGCCTACGGCATTTATCTCAATCGCCGTAACGGCAGCGCGTCAGACTGGGCCATTGGCGGCGGGACGCTCGGTGTGGCCATGCTCGCCGCCGGCATTGCCGGCACCCGCATCGGTGGCGCAGGCACTTACGGTGTCGCGGGTGATGTCATCTCCGAAGGCATCGGGCATCTCTGGTACAGCGTGAATTCCTTCGCCGCCCTGTTTCTGGTGGGTCTGTTCTTTGCGATTCCTTACCGTCGCCTGCGCCTGTCCAGTATCGGCGAAGTGTTTGACCAGCGTTACGGTTCCCGTCGCTGCCAGTGGCTCACCAGTCTGTGTGTGCAGGCTGAATATCTCGTCGTCAATATCATCGAACCTTATGTGGTGGGCACCATCGTCGCCGGTGTCACTGGCTGGCCGTTTCCGCTGTGCGTTGCCATCGGCGGTTTCGTCATAATCTCCTTCACCGTCACCGGCGGTTTGAAAGGCACGGCAATCACCAACATCGTGCATTGCGCGGTCATCATTCTCGGACTTGCCGTAGTCGGTGTGATCTCAATGAACGACGCCGGCGGCTGGAGCGCCATCGCCGCGCAGGCCGACGCCGCGCTCGCCACAGCCGGCAAGGATCCCGTGCGCTGGTGGAGTTTCGTCGGCATCGGCTGGGCGACCATCATCGCGCTGTTCATCTCCGCCACCATTCACACCCCGGCCGTGTCGGTGTACGCGAACTATGCGAGCTCCGCCGCGAAGCAGGAATACCTGATCAAGGGGTTCTTCTGGGCGGGAGTCGTCTCGGCCTTGATGCCCCTGGTGGCCGGCTTCATCGGCATTCTGACCATGGCGCACTATGGCGCGCAGAGTGGCCTGTCCGGTTATCTCAACATCGCCCAGCTTGCCATCGATACCGGCCCCATCCTCGGTGGCATCGCACTGGCGGCCGTCCTCGCGGCGGTGATTTCCTCGGGTGCGCCGATGCTGCTTGGCAGCGCTACCATGTTCGTCAACGACTGGATTCCCGGCTCCAAGTACTACGACAGTGACAAGAAGCTGCGCGCTTACAAACTCGTGAGCATCCTCTATGGCATCGTCGCCGCGTTAGTCGCCTGGCTCGGCAACATCAGCTCGGTGCTGCAACTGTTGTTACTGGGCTTCGCCATGGTGGTCCCACCGGCGATCGCCATCGCCTTCGTGTTCTACTGGAAGAAAACCACCGAGGCCGCCGCGTTCTGGGGCATGCTCACCGGCTTCGTCGGTGGCCTGGGCATGTGGTTGCTGAATTCCCTTTACTCCGGCGCGGCCAACGCCAACGTCGGCGGCTTCGCCCAGTCCTGGTACGAATTGACCCAGTACCTCGGCGAATGGCGCGACCCGTCCTTCCTCACCCTGCTGCTGCCGATGATCGTCATCCCGATCGTCTCAATCCTGTGGCCCAATGCCGACAGTGATGCCGCTCCCTCCGAGGAGTTCTACGGTAAACTCGGGCGAATACAGCGGAATTTTGACTGGGCGTAGTTCTGCGCCCGGTTCACCGGCCGGGGTAGGGTCCGGCGACCTATCGTTCTGGAATTGCGGGCAATCTGGGGGTTTTCCTCGGGTTGCCTTGTGGTGAATTGAATTTGACCTAGGCTTCCCTCTAAATTGGTGAGATACTACGCGGGCTCGCTTGTTATGTTATGCGAGCATGCGCTTTATATAAATGTTAGGCAGACAAGCTATGAATTTCATTGACAGATTCAGGCAATACTTAGTCTCAACCATTGAATCACTCAAGAGAGAAGAAGATTCTGCGTCAGTCTTTGCCAATACCACCGATTCTGGTCAATCCAAAGAGGCACGAATTCGAGACATTTTGCGCCTACATATTCCAAAATCAGCCAATATCGACCTTGGTGGTTTCTTGTTCGATCTCGAAGGCAATGAAAGCAAGCAATTGAATCTGATTATTACTGATTCTTCATCGTTGCGATATGACTTCCATAATCGAGACGGAGGTGGGAAAGCTTTTGCATGTGTTGATGGGTGCATTGGGGTGATTTCTAGCAAAACTAATCTCAATAAGGCTGAAATTTTTTAGGCATTGGAAAATATTGCATCGATACCGACAAATACAAAATTGACAGAAATGAACTCCGACTCACGCCTTGATCTATCAGCAATGAATGATGGCCCGGTAAAGGCAGTTATTGCTCAGAAGGGCATAGATGCAGATACTTTGATAGGACACGTAGATGCCTTTTATAAAGGGAATCCAGGCATTCCGCTTTCACGCAGGCCAAACTACATTCACGTTCTTGGGCAGTATTGCTGGATCGGAATTCGTTCTCCGATGACGAACGACGATGGAAAGGTAGCTCAAACTGGACAATTTTGCTTAAGGAGGAAAGACCCAGATTTGTATTTCTTCTGCGAGCTACTTCTTTACGTTGAAAAACTTTCACGAATGCATAGGGCCGTTTGGTATGACTACACACCCATATTTAACAAGCTGTAGAAAATGTGCCTAACCAACAAATCAATCCAAGGACACAGCCTACTGCGCACGGCTTGTGAATGGCTTCGTCATTTTTTCACAAGCCGCGCTTCGTAGACTTTGCCCATTATTACGGGCGTTAGTGAGCATATCGTATATCCCGTAACCCAGAGAGTTTTAGAAAGGCTTTGTAATCGTTATACACAAATTATTTGAGGCTACGAATATGAATAAAATAGTTCCTCTCGCTATAGTTCTGTTCGAACATCAGGGGACACTAATAACTTAATAACTTTAGGAGCCTATGTTTAGATTTCTAATCTTTCAGCATCCTCAAAAGTCATATCGGGCTCATTAAGTTACTAAGTTATTAATGTCCCTTAAAATTCGGCACCATTTTATCCTTCCGCTGAGCTTGCGAACCTGCACTTAAGCAGGGCGTTAGATGATTAGAGACTTTCAAATATGGATTTACATTCACCATACACAAAGAATAAAAATCGATTGGTCGACGTCATTGCTGCCATCCAAGTAATGGGATCTTATAAATGCTATAAACTTGAATTTTCAGACTGGGCTGATCGTATCTCTGGATATGGGAGTAGGGGTGATTATTGGTGCAAAATCTTTGTGGAACATCCGGAATTCTTTCGACTAGATAGCGGCAGAAATAAAGCTTCGCTTGTCTGGCGCAGAACCTATCAAAAGCTCTACCATGTAGATTTGGGCAAACAGATTACTAGAGCAGAGTTTGACGAGCTTTCTCCAGAGCAAATGCAACGCATATCCCGTAATCCACTTAGCAACGCTGATATTTCGACACTTATTAATACTGCGATAAGCCTCCACGCTGAAGAGTTAGACCATAAAGCGGATTCAAGGTGGTGGATCGTAGGTGTATTAGGTCTCGTAGGCGTACTACTGGGAGCGGTACTGCAATGGCTAGTATGTTAAGGAACATCTAGGGGGCACTAATAACTTAATAACTTTAAGAGCCTATGTTTAGTTTTCTAGTCTTTCAGCATCCCCAGAAGTCATATCGGGCTCAATAAGTTACTAAGTTATTAGTGTCCCTTAAAGTTCGCAATTCCCTTTGTCCGTCTTGAGATTCTTCGTATGACACTTCAGTATTTTCAGTTGCTGTCACTACCGCTTGAGGTGTTGGGAGTATTTCTGGCAATGATCGAAGTGTTCACTCCCTGTGGAGCAGAACGCATCACCAAGCGGATATTGCAGATTGAAGCGGACTCGCGCGGTTTTCTTCGCGGGGTTTTCGTCATTGCCACGCTCGGCATTTGGCACGCCAAACCATTGCAGAGGGTGCTTGTGCTGTCAGGCCTGGCGGCGATGCTCGCTTATTTTGTGTGGTTGGGAAAATCGACTCCCTTCCTGTATCTTGCTGTCCTGTGGCCCTCGTGCCTTCTATTGATCTTGTTGACCTACTTCATCGCGTTTATGCTCATTAAGCTTGTAAGCCGCTTCTTTCCGACACGAATTCTCGGAATACTTGGCGTGCTGATCGCATCCCTGGGCTTAGGTATCGAGTCGATGCAATTCGGTCAGGCTATCAGCACTCTGGGTTCAATCAGTGGCAGCGAGATTAGCAACGTCGATTTGTCGGGAGTGGCACTCGTAGTCTTCTACTCGTCTGCAGTGCTTTGCATTATAAGTCTGGTGTGGATCCTGCTTGAGCAAGAACAAAGGAACCCTTAGAGGACACCCACAGTTCATGTACTTCGATTGCAAAATTTGGCAACAATTCAGAATAGGGCACAAGAATGAAGCGCATACTCATATTATTGGTTAGTCTCGTTTGTATCAGCGTGGCAAACGCACAAACGGTCTATGTTGGCCCGCACAATTTTGTCCGCGCCGAAACTGACCGGTATATGAGTGATTTGCTCGAGCGCGGTCAACTGGGCAGATTGAATCACCGCCGTGTACCTACTGATCTGGCGAGCCAGACGGTCATTCGCATGAACCTCGATACCCTGTATTCCGCAGGCGTGATCGATATGGAAGCCGGCCCCGTTACACTCACCTTGCCCAGGTCGCCCGATGGTCGCTATATCTCTGCGCAGGTAGTTTCCCAGGATCACTACACCTTCGCGGTCTACCATGAGGGCGCGAATACGTTCACGAAAGACGATGTCGGCACGCGCTATGCCGTGGTGATCTTGCGTGTGTTTGCCGATTCTACGGACGCCGACGACATCGCGTTTGCGAACACGGTACAGGATACCGTTACGGTCAGTCAGCCTGCAGTGGGTGAATTCAGCGTGCCGGATTACGATGAAGAAAGTCTGGATGCCACACGTAACGCGCTACTCAGGCTGGGCGCGCTGTCACGGGGAAATCTGGGAACCTTCTTCGGCCGGAAGGAGGAGGTGGATCCGGTATCCCACCTGATTGCCACGACCATGGGCTGGGGCGGCTTGCCCCGCAGTGAGGCCGCTTACTATTCGGGAGCACCCTTGCCCGGCGATGAGAACAAGCCCCATGAATTGATTATTACGGATGTTCCCGCCAACGCCTTCTGGTCAGTCACGGTCTACAATGCCCGCGGATTCATGGTGCCCAACGCACTGGTCGGTGTGAATGCATTGAACAATGTCAATGCGACGCCGAGTGAAAACGGCAGCTATCGTATCCAACTCGGGGGCTGCAGTGAGTCCAGTGTGAACTGCATTCCGACTCCGGAAGGCTGGAATTACACATTGCGCGCCTATCAGCCCGACGAATCTATTGTGTCGGGTACGTGGGTAGCGCCTATCGCCACACCGATTGAACAGTGACAGGACTTCGAGTGAATTGCAGGTGTGTCAATTGGCGCCTGGTTCGCGTGTGATAACGGTGGTACGGCGTTGCTGCATCTAGGTTTGCATTTCCTCGTCCCGGCACTGCTCACGGCGCTGTTGTTTCGCAAGAACTGGCGTCTGAGTTACCTGGTGATGATTGCCACGATGCTGGTCGACATTGACCATGTGTTTGCCTCGCGCATCTATGACCCCGATCGCTGCAGCATCGGCTTTCACCCGCTGCACGAAACCTGGTTACTACCGGCCTATTGCCTGCTCTGCGCCATCCCGAAAACCCGACTGATCGGTATTGGGCTGCTTACCCACATGGCGCTGGACTCTATCGACTGCCAGGTGACGAACGGCATCTGGTCCAATTAGGCCGATGTGTTGGCGCCGGGAGCAGGCACATTGATCGTGTCCGATGAACTCAACTTGAAGGACTCCTGACCGGGATGCGAAAATGTCCCGCAGGCCAGAACTAAAGCGGGGTTCAAGACGTCAAATCCTGCGATATCCGCAAGTTCTGGTCGCTTGGCCGGTCTTTCTATTCAGCATTTTTCGCCAGCCGCTTCGAGCTAACCTAGCCATCCAGCTTTCCGACACAGCATGAAACGCTTTTCTATCAGAACCTTGTTGGTCTCACTCGCCGTCCTCGTCGCGACGTCGGCCAGTGCTGCGGGTCGCTATGACCTGGACTCCGGGGAGGTCGCGTTTGATTGCGTCAGCTTCATTGCCGGCCCTTACTACCGGCAAGACTACGCCATTACGCTGGCACCGGTCAGCGAGGAACTCTACTCTTTCGTCGCCTTCAGAACCATACCGATAGCAAAAGCCTGTGATGCGGTTTTCGATGTCTATGCCAACACGCTGATGGGCGAGGTCCGGGTTGTCGATGACATCTATGCGATCGAACTCGACTACGACAAGGTTGCCGTCACGTTCCAATTGGCGTTTGCGGAGTACCGACGCGCCAGCGAGACAGCGCTGTGGGTGGTAAGCAATGGCACAAACAAATTGTATCTGGGTGGCACGATCCACATTCTGAAGGATGCTGATTTTCCCCTGCATCGCGGATTTGCACAGGCATACGACGAGGCGGAGACAGTCGTCTTCGAATATGACCCGGCACTGCCGATTACCACGAGTGACCTGCAAGGGTTTTACTTGCCTGCGAATGAGAGCCTGCGCGATTACACGTCGCCAGCCATTCAATTGTTGCTCGACGAATATCTGCAGCAATTCAATTACACGTTGAACGACTACGCCAACAGAAAGCCGTGGTTCTTCAATAATAATCTGTATTTTCTGGAAGCCGGGCGACTGGGCTACAAGCTGGGCGTCGACTCCTATTTTATGGAGCTGGCGCAGCACGAGGGCAAGACCACCGGCGGGCTGGAAACGGTGCTGGATCAGGTCGACGCACTCGCCGCGGCGAACAGCGAGACTGACGTGGACTGGAATCTGTCATTCATTCAGCGACTGGGTTACATCCGCAGCGGACTGATCCCGCAAGACCTGCAGCGACTCATCGACAGCTGGCGAGAGGGCGACATGGACTACATCACCGCCAGCAATCAGGCCTACCGATTCTTCTTCCCGCTGCAGTACGAGTTGGTGCTCGCCAATCGCAACCGCAACTGGATTCCGGTGATTGAATCTTCTTTGGAGACACCGGAAGTCGAATTGATTCTCGCCGGCTTCTCGCACTTCGCCGGACCCGACAACGTGCTCGAGTTGCTGGCAGCCAAAGGCTATACCATCAAAAAATTTGTGCTCACCGATTCGCCCTTCGCCGATCTCGATGCAGAAGTGAACATCGATGTCTCGCTCTTCTGAACGACACCTGCACTGTGGTTGCGAGGCAGGCGCGATTTCGGTTTAAATGACATAGCCCTCTAACCTTGGTCAAGGTGACATACGATGTGGCAGATTATCCCCGAGCGCTGGTTCTCCTGGAATTTCAAAGTCACTGAAGGCGCACAGCTGGTTGCCGATCTCGACATCTCTTCGTGGCGTGATCGCGGCGAGCTGCACGTGGAGGGTCAGTCGTATGCTATCTCCCGTAAAAACTGGCTGAGTCGCACCATTACTCTGGAAGACGGAGCGCGAGTGCTGGCTACCGCAGAGCGGCTGCGCTTCTTCCGACACAGTTATTCGCTCGAGATTGCTGGCATGACCTATATCCTGCAGCGAAAATCCGCCTTCGGTCGGGCCTTCGTCCTGACCAACGATATCGGGGTGATTGGCACGGTAACCCCCACTGGGCTGTTCAGTCGCCATGCTGTGGCGGATATGCCCGCCGATTTCTCACTGCCACTCAGGCTTTTCATGGTGTGGCTCGTGCTGCTGGCCTGGAAGCACCGCAAACAGCAAGCGGCGCGGAGCGGGGGCAGTTGAGCATGACCAGTCACAGTAGAGACATCCTCGAGCTTGCGGATGAGTTTCTGCCATGCACATTCGGCTAGCCCAACCCGACGACGCACCCGCCATCAAGGCCCTCATTCTTGCGGCGGGTGCGACCGAGCGCGCGACAGATTTCGATGAAAAGGGCTGGGCTACCTTTCTTGCGGTGACTGACATCGAGCCCATCCGCAATCGCCTCAACAACCCCGAATACTTCTGCCTGTTGTGTTTCGCGGAGGAGGAAGCGCTGGCGGGACTGATTACAATGCGCAATTTCGAGAAGATCGATCAGCTGTTCGTGGCGCCGGACTGCCGTCGCCTCGGCGTCGCACGCAGTCTGTGGTTTGAGGCAAAGGCGATCTGTGAGCAGAACGGCAACAGCGGTCCGTTCCGGGTCAGGTCATCCTCGGTGGGTGTGCCGGTGTGTGCGAGCTTCGGCTTCGTCGCGACCGGTCCGCGCACGGTCGAGAACGGGATTGCCTACACGCCGATGGAACGACAGTGAATCAGCGCTGCAGTTCCCCGTTGGCCTGAATCAGGAACGGACCCGGCGTCGCATAGCTCTGCTCCAGTAGCTGCGTCAGTTCCTCGGCGGTGTTGGCTTGTGCGCCGGGAACCCCGAAGCTCTTCGCCATGCCCACCCAGTCAATCTTCGGATTGCCAATGTCGAACAGGCTGGCGGCGATTTCCCCGACATCCTTCACACCCAGGCGCGCATATTCCACATTAAGAATGTTATAGGAGTGGTTCGCGAAGATGATCGTTGTGACATTCAGGCCTTCGCGAGCCTGGGTCCAGAAACACTGGTTTGTATAGGCGGCGCCGCCATCGCCCAGCATGGCCAGCACGCGCTGGTCGGGGCAGGCGAGAGCGGCACCGGTAGCGCAGGGACCACCCTGGCCGATGGCGCCGCCGGTCAGGCTGAGCCAGGAATTGCGCGACGTGTTCTGGCAGTAGGGATAAGCTGCGTTGCCACCACCGGAGTCGGTGGCTACGATCAGGTCTTCCGGCATCGTACTCGCGACGGACTGGATGATCGTCTTCGTGTTCAATTCGCCAGTCGGCTTCGGGATCGCGATTTTCTCGAAACGCACAGGCTCCGACTTCTCTGCACCGACGCGTTCTGCCAAACGCTGCAGCGCGTCGATCGCATCGTCTTCGATGTTCGTCAGGCGCGACACCTGGCAGCCTTGCGGAATCAATTGTCCCGGTATGCCCTGATAGGCGAAGAAACTTGCTGGAATCTGGCCGCCGACGAGCACCAGGTTTTCCACGCCCTGCAGGGTCTGCAGGATCTGCTCGGGGAAATAGGGCAGGCGTGCGACAGCGATGCGACCGGGTCCGCCATCGGCACGGCCCGGGAAGGTGCCGTTCATCAGCTTGCACCCGGTCTTTGCGGCGATGCGACCTGCCGCCTCCAGCGCCTCGGCGGTGGTGGCGTGATGTTCCAGCAACAATACGTTATTGCCGCCTTTCTGCAGTAGCTTGCCAATAGCCTCGACCGCCTGTTCATCGATTTTCGCGCGTGTAGGCAATGCATTCGGACGCACCTTGCCGGGCGATTCGCCCCAGGCCGCATCGGCGCCCATGATCAGGGTGGCGATCTGGCCCAGTGAGCCGGGGGTCTGCCGCAGGGTGGCGGTAAAGGCATCGGCGCCATCCTGGGCCAGCGTTTCGGCCGTGCTACAGGATTTGATCCAGCTCGAGAAGTTGCGGGCCAGCGTGTCGATGTCCGAGGTCAGCGGGGCATCGAAGCCGATGTGATAGTTCGGATGATTGCCGATGATGTTGATCATCGGTGAATTGGCGCGGCGGGCGTTGTGCAGGTTGGCGATGCCGTTGGCCATGCCCGGTCCCAGATGCAGGAGGGTGGCGGCGGGCTTGCCGGTCATGCGGGCATAGCCGTCGGCGGCGCCGGTACACACGCCTTCGAACAACGCCAACACCGATTTCATGCGTGGCACACGATCCAGAGCCTGCACCAGGTGCATCTCGGACGTTCCCGGGTTGGCGATACAGAGTTCGACGCCGCAGTCGGCCAGCGTCTCGATAAGCGCGGTTGCACCATTCATGATAAGGTTCCTTGGCAGCAGGGCCCGGTCGCAGTGCTCGGGTCGAAAGCGGCTTATCATAGCATCGAACCCGCGCTCACTGTAGCGGCGCAAAAATTGGATGATTCCATGGCAGTGTCACCAGATGCACAACTCTTCGCCGACTATGTTGTCGAGCTCACGCAGGGCATCGGACCCGTACGCGGCAAACGCATGTTCGGTGGAGTCGGTCTGTTTCTCGAAGACCTGATGTTCGGGCTGATTGCGGGTAATACACTCTATTTAAAGGCAGACGATGAGAATCGACCGGATTTTATCGCGCGGGATTTGCAGCCCTTTACGTATCAAAAGCAAGGCAAGGACTTCAGCCTGTCCTATTATCAAGCGCCGGAGGAAGCGCTGGAGGAACTGGAGTTGATGACGCAGTGGGCCTCGGCCGCCTATGGTGCCGCACTGCGGGCGGCACGCAACAAAGCCGGTAAGTCGAAAGCGCCGCGTAATTCAAAGCAGGTCAAATCGAAACAGGGCAATTCGAAACAGGTAAATTCGAAGCGAAGCGAATCGAAACAGGTCAAATCAAAGCAGGGCAAATCCTGAGCCGCGAGACTACTCGTCCGGATCCAGCGAGATCATATGGGATTTCGCGTAGCGATCACCCTTCACCCCAGCTTCTTTAAAGATATCGCCCGCGCGTTGCAGTTGTGCGGGGTCGATGTAAACATCGACTGCCGCCGCATTCTCTTCTACATAACACACGTGTTTGGTGCCAGGAATGGGCACAAAATTCGGGTCCTGTGCCAGCACCCACGCCAGAGCGAGTTGTGCCAGCGTGCAGCCGTTGTTGTGCGCGATTTCGCGCAGTTCGGCAAGCAGGGAAAGGTTATGGGTGAAGTTGCTGCTGTCGAAGCGTGGCATTGTCTGGCGCATGTCGTCGGCGTCGAGGGCCGACAGGTCGGTGATGACGCCGGCCAGAAACGCGCGACCGAGCGGACTGAATGGCACGAAGCCGATGCCGAGTTCGCGGCAGCAGTCGAATATCTTGTATTCGGGATCGCGGGTCCACAGCGAGTATTCGGATTGCACGGCGCAGATTGGATGCTCGCGGTGGGCGCGGCGGATCGTCGTTGAGGAACATTCCGACAGGCCGATGTAGCGAATCTTGCCAGCCTTCACGCAGTCGGCCAGGGCACCGACGCTCTCCTCGATGGGCACGTTAAAGTCGCGGCGATGCAGGTAATACAGATCGATGCAGTCTGTTTGCAGACGACGCAGACTCTCGTCACAGGTGCGGCGCACGGACTCCGGCGTGCAATCCACGGCTCGCTTGCCGTCCTTGTTGATGATGCCGCACTTGCTGGCGAGGATAAATTCCTGACGACGCGCACCCAGCACCTCGCCTATGAGTGTCTCGTTGTGGCCGAGCCCATACAGGCTCGCCGTGTCCAGGAAGGTATAGCCAATGTCGAGCGCCCGATGCAGGGCGCGCTCGGATTCGGCGCGATCGGCCACGCCATAGGACTGCGACATGCTCATGCAGCCGAGACCCAGGGCAGAGACCCTTAATTCTCCCAATTGTCGTGTCTGCATGCGCTGGCTTCCTGTGCGGTAGGGCGGGCGGCCGCCCGGGGCTGGCACTATACCATGCCTGAATGGGGGTCGC
>JALRBQ010000008.1 GCA_023257655.1 Pseudomonadales bacterium | reverse complement strand
AAGCCCCGCATTGTACACCAAGCCATTAAATAGTGTTAAAAAAAGCTCGCCCGATACTGCCGTAACTGACTGGTAGTTAATGCAAATACGCCCTCGCCGCCCTGTTCGAACTCGAGCCAGAGAAACGGCACCAGAGGCAGTCGTGTCGACAACAGTTCATGGGAATAGCCCACTTCCATGATCAGCAGCCCGGTTTCAGTGAGGTAATCGGCAGCTTCCCGCAGAATCTGCAAGGGTAATTGCAGACCCTCGTCCCCGCTCAGCAGCCCCAGCTGGGGCTCGTGACCAAACTCGGGCGGCAGGTCCGCAACTTCCTCGGCGCCGACATAGGGTGGATTGCACAGGATCAGGTCATAGCCAGCTGCCAGAGCGGTGAAGACATCTGACTGGATGGCCTGAACTCGGGATTCCAGACCATGCAAGGCGATATTGCGGCGGGCGAGCGCGAGGCTGTCCGGACTGATGTCGGCCAGTGTGACGTCAGCCTCTGGAAACTCCAGCGCTGTCGCGATGCCAATGCACCCGCCTCCCGCACACAAATCCAGCACACGCCGCGGCGGATGCGCGAGCAGCGGTTCAAACCGGTTGCCGATCAGTTCTGCGATGGGCGAGCGCGGAATCAAGGCGCGCCGATCGCTGTGAAAGCGGTGTCGTGCGAACCAGGCCTGTCCGGTCAGATACGCCACCGGCACCCGTTCCTCGATCCGGGCGTCTACCAGCGCTTCCAGCCGCTCGCGTTCTGGCGCCGACAATTCCCGGCGCTGCATCGCGACAGCATCGGCGAAATCCAGTTCCAGGCTGGCACAAATAAGATAGACCGCCTCATCCAGCGGGTTGTCCGTGCCGTGCCCGTAGCACAGGTCTGCTGCGTTGAAGCGCGCGGCAGTATGTTCGATATAATCCCAGATCGTCATGCAAGTCGTCAGTCGTGCCTCGCGGGAATCGCGAGGGTTTGTAAAAATACTTTACCCCGGCAATGGCTTGTCGTAGGGTAGCCGGCTAATCAGTCAATGGGTATAACACATGGAACAGGCCTTCCTTCAAATTCTCCAGGACATTGGCGAAGACCCCACACGCCCGGGACTCGTCGATACTCCCAAGCGGGCCGCCAACGCCATGCGCTTTCTTACGCAAGGCTATTCCCTCAATATCGACGAAGTCATCAACGGCGCATTGTTCCCTTCGGATACAGACGAGATGGTCATCGTCAAGAACATCGAATTGTATTCCATGTGTGAGCACCACATGCTTCCCTTTATCGGCAAGTGCCACGTCGCCTATATTCCGAAGGGCAAAGTAATCGGTCTGTCGAAGGTGGCACGGATTGTTGACATGTTCGCGCGACGACTGCAGATTCAGGAAAATCTCACCAATGAAATTGCCAATTGCATCATTGTAATGACTGGAGCAGCCGGTGCCGGCGTCATCATTGAAGCGCAGCACATGTGCATGATGATGCGCGGAGTGGAGAAACAGAATTCGGTGATGACGACTTCCTGTATGCTGGGTGCGTTCCGCAACAGCCAGAGTACTCGCAACGAATTCCTGTCACTGATCAACAACTAGCGACGGCTGTAACACGAGTTCTACGCGGTCCCGGCAATCTCCACCACTGCAACTGGGAGCTAGCGGCCCTACTCCCTGCGCGCTGACGCGGGAAGGCTCGATGCCGGCGGCAACCAGCGCCTGTTTGACCTGATTGGCACGATTCAGCGATCGCTGTTGTAACACCGACAAGTCTGCCGATCCGCCCAGATGAGCCACCAGATAAACGCTCAAGGCGGGATCTGATTCGAACACCTGCACAAGATAACTCAATTCCGACTCTGCGGTGAGCGTGTCATCGTCTTCAAAAGTAATCGAAGGCAGTACCACACTGCCATCTTCACGCAACAGGGTCAGCACGGCATCGGGCTCAATGATATTGATGGGCGGGAGTTCGCCCCCGGTCTCGATGACCTCGACATAAGCATAAATGTCCGGTGTCCGAAAACTCAAGTACATTCTCAATCATCTCGCGGTCGCGAATTTCTCCAACCATGATGACATCGGGGTCCTGCCTCAAGAAGGCACGCAGCGCAACGGGGAAGGTCAAGCCAGCTTTTTCGTTGATCTGGAGATGCTGTACGCCTGTAATTGGCATTTCAACGGGATCCTCCACCGTGCAGATGTTGACTGATGTTTGGTTCAAACGTGCTAAGCAGCTGTAGAGCGAGATCGTTTTGCCGCAACCAGTGGGGCCCGTCATTAGGATTAAACCGTTCGGCGCATCCAAAGCACTTTCGAGGTCATTCAGTTGTGACGGCGTGTAGCCCAAATCGCCCAAGTGGTGATCTGAGGTCGTTTGACCGAGCAAACGTATGACCAGTTTCTCCCCCTCCACGGTGGGCAGGCTGCTCACACGGCAATCCCAGGTGTATGCCCCGTCTGCTGCATAGGTCAGGTGGCCGTCCTGGGGCATGCGTTGTTGAGCGATATCCATGCCCGCCTGAACCTTGATGTGGGCACAGAGCGCTTCACGGGCAACGTTTAAGTTGCGGCAATTTGGTAGCGCGGTA
>JALRBQ010000085.1 GCA_023257655.1 Pseudomonadales bacterium | reverse complement strand
AGACCAGCAATGCGAGTACTAACCGCAGGCACTCTCTGAGCTTGCATCCATGATCTCATGCCTCCACGACCATTTTCTGGACGACCAGCTACTCTCGACACCCCATTTATACTTCCTATACTTCAGCAGCCAGGCTATGATCCATCTCGAAGAACGATGTAGTCAGAGGGGGAGGTTATTGAAATAAATTGAGCCATGTACGGTCGGATGACTTACCCATATCGCGCTAGGCATGCCCTAACCGGACTAAAGAGTGCGTTGCTGCACCTTACAATCACGCTCTCAAAAAGTACGTCAAAGCAATATCCACTGGTAATTCTCTCGTTTATAGCCGCAATTGATCACAACCTATTAATGAAACACTCGCCCTTCAAGCTGCCCGGCGGCCGTCGAACTTTGCTGGATAACCGATGACATCTGGCGTTCTTTCAGAACTGGTGGCGGTGCGCTATGATACTTGGCTATGACCAAGCGCTTGTTTACAGTTCTGATCTCCCTAGCGATCGCCTTCCAGTCGGTGATGTCGCTTGCCGATGTGGATCAGCAACATTACTCGGAAGCGCAACATCACGAGTATCTTCACGACGTGGCGGAGCTGGAAAAGCCGGATCCTGCCGACACACCTTCCCCAAAAAACCCGATGCATTCGGAACACTGCCACCATGACCACAGTTGCTTCCACGTGGTACTAATGGTCAATCTCACAGATATCCCCGGATTGGCGATGGAAATGCTGTCTACAGATTTCCAAGCCAATTTTACGACTGGCGTTCGAGCGTCGCTTTACCGCCCCCCCATCTCCTGATCCTACGAAACCCTTCCCCGACCGGGGAATACCTGTCGTTTAGCTTCTCGTAGGAGCAGTTCTATGCTTTTCAATTTGCCATCGAAAGATGGACGGCGCGCTATGTCGTGCCACCTGGTTATCCAGTCACTTTTTATTTTTGCCTTGGCAGTCAATCCGTCTGTCACCCTCGCCCAAGGGTCTGGTCTTTCGCTGTCGGCGGCCCTAGCGCAGACCATGGCGCAGAATCCTGGCCTCAAGGTATTTGATCCACGATTTCAGGGTCTCGACGGTCTCCGTATCACCGCAGATCAGAATCCTGCCCTGATCGCTGGGGTGCAGGTGGAAGATTTCCTCGGCAGTGGCAATCTGCAGGGGGCCGACAGTGCGGAATACACCCTGTCCCTCTCATCCGTCCTCGAGCTAGGGGGCAAACGTGAGTCGCGCGTCAGCGTCATTGATTCACGCCTCAACTTGGTCGAGGCCGAGCGCCGGGCCGAGACCCTCGACGTGCTGGGTCAGGTCACCCAGCGCTTTGTCGCGACCCTGGCTCTGCAGGAAAAGCTCCAGCTGGCCGGAGAGGCGGTCGCGCTGGCCGAGACTACGCACGACATCGTCGCACATCGCGCCAAACAAGGGGCCACGCCGCAGGCCGAGGTGTTGCGGGCCAAGGCTGCGCTGACGAGGCGTCGCATCGAACAGTCCCGTCTGCAGGCGGAATACCGGAGCCGGAAGATGGCTTTGGCATCTCTGTGGGGGGATACCGCGCCGGGCTTTGCAAAACTTGAGGGCGACCTGTTCCGGTCCGATGCTGCCGACAGCTTTGAAGCCCTGTATCAGCGCGTCAGCGAGAGCCCCTCTATCGAAGTCTATGCCAGCGAAGAACGCCTGCGCGAGGCGGAGATTCAGCTGGCGCGCAGTGAGTCAGAGAGTGACATCCGTTGGCAGGTGGGAATTCGACGTCTAGAGGGCATTGGCGATACCGCGCTGACTGCCGGGTTCTCGATCCCGTTGTTTGCCAAGCAGCGCAGTCGCGGAGAGGTGAAGGCAGCGATGGCGCAGCGGAACGAAGTTGAATACCGCCGGACGGATGCGCTGCTACAGCTTCGTTCGCGGTTGTTCGATGCCTACCACATGCGACAGCAGAGTATTGAAGCAGTAGAGCAGATCCGCAACCAGATGCTTCCCGACCTGACCCAGGCGCTCATCCAGACCCGCGAAGCCTACGAGAATGGGCGCTACAGCTATGTGGAATGGACCGCCGCCCAGCAGGATCTGCTCTCCGCACAGCTAGCCCTGGTCGATGCCGCCACCACGGCGCTTTTCAATCAAGCGCTGATCGAACAACTCACGGCACAGCCCCTCGCTGACCGTTAAAAAACAGGATCATTATCATGAATTCCATCCAATTTTTATTCGTACTTGTCTGCTCGGGTGCGCTGGCTTCAGCATCGCTCCGTGCGGCTGAAAGTAAGGGCACAGGGCAACATGCCGCACAAATATCTCCCCAGATCGCAAAGGAAGTGGGTATCCAAAGCACAACGGCTGGCGCAGGTACCCTAGAGCGCATCGTCGCCAGCTATGGCCGACTGGTTCCGGATCCCGACGGGATCACTCAAATACGCGCACGGTTCCCCGGTCAGGTCACGAACGTTCGTGCCAGGCTCGGTGATGACGTCAAAGCCGGCGACGTACTGGCCACTATCGAGTCCAGCGACAGCCTTCAACCCTACACAGTGGAATCCCCCCTCGATGGCACCGTGATCCAGCGCAACGTGAACGTGGGCGAACTTGCAGACGCACAAATGCTGTTTACCGTTGCCAGACTCGACCCTCTCTGGGTGGAACTGAAAATCTTTCCGGGCCAGCGACGCGATATCGCTATCGGGCAAACGGTACACATTGACACCGGCCATAGTCAGCACGAGGCAAGAATCCGCAATATTGTGCCGTCGCGTGACAACTCCCCTTACGTCATTGCCAGGGCTGAAATTGAGAATGCCAGAGGCCTGCTTTCACCGGGGGCACTGGTGTCAGCACGTATTGTGGTAGAGCGCATAGACGCGCCGCTGGTGATCGAGAGCCGTGCCCTGCAATCACTCGATGAGTCGCGGGTCGTGTTCGTTCGCAAAGGCGATGTCTTTGAAGTACGACCTGTCGAGTTGGGCCGCACGGATGGCCGACTCACCGAAGTGCTTTCCGGCCTGATCCTTAACGAACGCTATGTGGTAGACAACAGCTACCTCATCAAGGCAGACGTCGAGAAATCCGGCGCAGAAGCCGTCCACTAGGAGGAGACCACTATGATCGACGCTATCGTGCGCCTCTCCGTGGACAGGCGCTATTTTATGTTATCACTCATTCTGGTACTCATCGGTGTCGGCGTCTGGAGCTTCCAGCGCCTGCCCATCGACGCGGTGCCGGACATCACCAACGTCCAGGTACAAATCAACACCCAAGCGCCGGGGTACTCGCCGCTGGAGACCGAGCAACGGG
>JALRBQ010000047.1 GCA_023257655.1 Pseudomonadales bacterium | reverse complement strand
ACCTTAACCCCATTGAAATCATGGGAACCGGGGACTTCGTGGATGCCGCCGCCGCGGCAGGCGTTGACGGCGTTCTGATCGTCGACATGCCCGTCGCGGAATCCGGGTCCTTAGCGGAGCAGTTGCGGGCCCGTGACATCGACACACTGTACCTGGTCGCACCCACGACGCGAGCGGCCAGGATTCAGGGAATTACTGCCCAGACCTCGGGATATCTGTACTATGTCTCCCTGAAGGGGGTTACCGGGGCCGCCCTGACCGATTACGACTCGGTGCGGGCCAACATCGCCGCACTGCGGCAGCAGACCGACTTACCCATCGTCATCGGCTTTGGTATAAAGGATGCGGCCAGTGCCCGGGCCATGGCAGAGCTTGCGGATGGCGCGGTCATCGGCTCGGCGCTGGTCGCCGAGATCGAGAAACTTGCCCGCGGCGGCGCCAGTGATACCGAGGCGGTGCAGCGCACCGTGGCACTGATCGCCGAGGCCCGCGAAGCGCTGGATGCGATTCGTTGAGTAAGCAATTCATCTTATTGATATTTGTGGATAAAAAATGAGCTGGATAGACAAGATTCTGCCTTCGATTTCCACTTCCGGCAGCGCCAAAAAGAAGAAAGGCACGGTCCCGGAAGGGGTCTGGAAGAAATGCCCGCGCTGCGAAGCGGTGCTGTATGAGAAATCGCTGAGCGAGAACCACGAAGTCTGCCCAAAGTGCGACCACCACCTGCGCATCACCGCACGTCGCCGCATCGCGCTGTTTCTGGATGCAGGCGACCAGCAGGAGTTGTTTGCCGACATGGAACCGGTGGACCTGCTCAAGTTCAAGGACCTGAAAAAGTACAAGGATCGACTCAGCGCCGCCCAGAAGAGTACCGGTGAAAAGGATGCACTGGTCATCGTTAAGGGCAAGGTAAATGGGCAGCCTGTAGTTGTCGCCGCCTTCGAATTCGGTTTTATTGGGGGTTCCATGGGCGCCGTCGTGGGCGAAAAATTCAACCAGGCGATCAATGTCTGCCTGCGTGATCGGCTCCCGCTGGTATGTTTCTCCACCAGTGGCGGCGCTCGCATGCAGGAGGCGTTGATTTCGCTGATGCAAATGGCGAAGACGTCAGCGGCACTGGAGCGCCTCAAAGCGAAGCACCTGCCTTACATCTCTGTCCTGGTAGATCCGGTTTACGGCGGTGTCTCGGCAAGCCTGGCGATGCTCGGTGATATCAATATCGCCGAACCGAATGCGCTGGTTGGTTTCACCGGTCCTGACGTGATCCGCCAGACCGTGCGTGTGAAGCTTCCAGAAGGGTTTCAGCGCAGCGAGTTCCTGCTGGAACACGGTGCCATTGACATGATCGTGCACCGGCGCGACATGCGCGGCAAGATTGCGGCCTTGCTGGACAAACTGATGCACTATCAACGAACTGGCTCTTGAGAACCGATTCACTCCCAGACTGGCTAGATTACATCGCCTCAGTCCATCCCCGGGAAATTGAACTGGGGCTCGACCGTGTGCGCGCGGTCGCCTCTCGCATGGATCTGTCCCGCCCGGCTCCGTTGGTGGTCACCGTAGCCGGCACTAATGGCAAGGGTTCCTGTGTCGCGACCCTGGAGGCGGTGCTGGAAGCGGCTGGCTATCGCACCGGCCTGTATACCTCGCCCCATATTCATGCCTTCAATGAGCGCATCCGTGTGCGTGCGTCAGCGGTGGATGATGCGGCACTCTGTTCGGCATTCGCCGCCATCGAGGCCTGTCGTCCTCCCACGTCACTGAGCTATTTCGAATTTGCCACACTGGCAGCCCTGTACTTGTTCGAACAGGCTGGCCTCGATGTGGCCTTGCTGGAAGTCGGACTCGGTGGGCGTCTCGATGCTGTGAACCTCATCGATGCCGATGTGGCTGTTATTACCAGCATCAGCCTCGATCATCAGGACTGGCTCGGCGATGATCTCGAGGGTATCGCCGGTGAGAAAGCGGGCATTCTTCGCGCAGGTCGTCCGGCGATCTACGGCTCACTCAATACGCCGCGGAGTATTGCGGCGCGGGCCGCGGCACTGCCGGCCCCGTTGTTGCAACTGGGTGAGGAATTTGCAGTCAGCAGCGTCACCGATTCGCAGTGGGAGTGGCGCGGGCAGGACCGCACCGGGGCGCCGCTGGTGTTGTCCGGATTGCCGCGTCCAAACCTGATCCTGTCGAATGTCGCGGCGGCGCTACAGGCGCTGCACTTGCTCCCGCTCAGCATTTCCCCAGCGCAGATTCGCGCCGCTCTGGATGGCTTGATCCTGGCAGGTCGTTTCGAAGCGCGCCGTGATCAGGCGACGGGCAGGGCGATTATTTTCGATGTGGCACACAATCCTGCCGGCGCGGCCATGCTGGCGGCGAATCTGCGCGCGCTACGACAGCGGCGTCCAGACATCGGCCGTGTCGTTGCAGTGCTGGCAGTGATGGCAGATAAAGATGTGGAAGGCATGGTTTCAGCCTTAGAATCCTGCGTCGACTTCTGGTATATTGCGCAGGTCGATGAACCCCGGTGCTTACGCGCTGACACCGCAGTAAATCGGCTGGCTGCAGCCGGGTTTAGGCTGCAATCTGCGCGCTTCGATTCGGTGCAGGCGGCCTATGTGTCCGCCTGCGAGCAGGGCGGCGACGATGATCTCGTCGTGGTCTGCGGCTCGTTTCATACAGTAGCCGCCGTCAGAGCCCTCAGCCGCGCGCCCTGATCGGGACAGTCACGGTCTTTGAACGGACACCGGTCCGGTATCGACGTGCAACACCGAACAGGTCATTTCATGCCAGGGTCAGAACAGGACAGGTGCATTTGAATCAGGGTACAAAGCAGAGAATTGTAGGCACTGTTGTGCTGCTGGCCCTGGCACTGATCTTCCTGCCGATCATTTTTGATGGCGAGGGCAGTTATCAGACCCCGCTTGAGAGTCGCATACCCGAACCCCCCGTGATCACGCTGCTACCGCAACCGGAGCCGACACGGCCCGTTATTGTGGCCGACACCGATGCCATTACCGTCAACCCGTCCGCTCCCGACGCCGCTGCAGTAACTGAACCTGCCACCGAAACTGTTGCCGCAGAGGTTGGCTCGACCGTCCCGGACGCACCCGCATCGACCAGTGCCGAACCGGAACCAACAGTAGCCGTGGTGGAGTCCGAACCAGTCTTCACCGGTGCATCACCCGGCCTCGATGCTACCGGTCTGCCAGAGGGCTGGAGCGTGCGACTCGGCACTTTCTCCGAAGCGGCCAATGCCACCGCTCTGGTCGCTCGACTGCAGGCGTCCGGCTACCGCGCCTACACTCGCGAAGTCACGAATGCACAGGCACGGCTGACGGCCGTCTATGTCGGTCCCTGGGTCGAACGCACCGTGGTTGAAGACTACCAACAGAAGTTGCAGGACGAGTTTCAATTGTCAGGCATGGTCGTGCGCTATGAAATCGACAAACTGGTGGACTGAAAAGCGAATCTGCTCCCATGAATGAAGTCGACGCAGCGATCATCGTAGTTACCGCCATCTCGTGCCTGTTTGGTCTGTGGCGGGGCCTGATCAAGGAAGTCCTGTCCTTGTTGACGTGGGTCGCAGCTTTGCTGGTGGCGAGAGTGTACAGTGAGTACCTCGCCGAAATGCTCGTGAATGTAATCGACAGCGGTGGAGTGCGCTATGTCTCGGCGGTCGCACTGTTGTTTATCGTGGTGATGATGCTCGGCACTCTGATCAATCACTTCATGTCGAAATTGATCACGGTGACCGGCCTGAAATTCGCAGATCGCCTGCTGGGAGGTGTTTTCGGCATTGCGCGTGGGGCGGTGATCGTACTCGTGATTCTGGTTATCACGGGGGTATTTGTGTCAGAGACCCGTCTCTGGCAGGAATCGAAACTGATTCCCTACGGCATGGCCGCGATTGAGTGGTCTCGCATCTTCATCGGTGACATGGGCATTGTCACCCCGCCGGCGCCGACGGTGCCGGGTGCAGTTAATTAGCCATTCTCAACGGAGCAAACTATGTGCGGTTTGGTAGGAGTTGTAACGAGTGATGACGTCGGTGTCTGTCTCTATGACACGCTGACGGTCTTGCAGCATCGCGGTCAGGATGCAGCGGGCATCATGACGAGCGACCACGGCAAGCTGAATCTCCGCAAAGACAATGGTCTGGTAAAGGATGTGTTTCGCACGCGACACATGCGTCGACTCACCGGACAGATGGGCATCGGGCACGTGCGCTATCCGACGGCAGGTTCTTCCAGCCCGGCTCTGGCCCAGCCGTTTTACGTCAATTCCCCCTACGGTCTCAGCCTGACTCACAACGGCAACCTGACCAATACTGCCGAGTTGAGCCGCGAGTTGTTCAAGGAAGACCTGCGGCACATGAACACCGACTCCGATTCGGAAGTCCTGCTCAACGTCTTCGCCCACGAGCTGCAGCGTCAGGGCAAGATGCAGCCGTTGCCTGAAGACGTCTTCAATGCAGTTGCTGGTGTGCATCGACGTTGTCGCGGAGGATACGCCGCTATCGTTATGCTCGCCGGTTATGGCATCGTCGGCTTCCGCGATCGCAATGGCATCCGACCTCTGGTGTTTGGTAGCCGCAAGAATGCCGATGGCAAACTGGATTACATGATCGCTTCCGAGAGTGTAGCCCTCGATTCCCAGGGGTTCCAGCTGGAGCGGGATGTCGCCCCCGGCGAGGCGGTATACATCGACATCGACGGCCATATCCATTCCCGTGTGTGCGCCGATCCCGGCGAGCACACCCCCTGCATTTTCGAACACGTCTATTTCGCGCGGCCAGACTCCCTGATGGACAGCATCTCCGTGTACAAGGCCCGACTGCGAATGGGGGAGAAGCTGGCAGACAAACTCAAACGCCTGCGCCCGGACCATGACATCGACGTGGTTATCCCGATTCCGGATACCAGCCGCACCTCGGCGCTGGAACTGGCCAATCGGTTGGGACTGAAATACCGCGAGGGGTTCGTAAAGAATCGCTACATCGGTCGCACCTTCATCATGCCCGGTCAGAATCAACGCCGCAAATCGGTGCGCCAGAAGTTGAACGCCATCGACCTGGAGTTCCGCGGCAAGAATGTGTTACTGGTGGACGACTCGATCGTGCGCGGCACCACTTGTCGGCAGATCATTCAAATGGCCCGCGAGGCGGGGGCCGCGAAGGTGTATTTCGCTTCGGCCGCACCGGCTATTCGCTATCCCAACGTCTACGGCATCGATATGCCAGCTGCCTCCGAATTGATTGCCGCTGGCCGCACGGAGAAGGAAGTGGAAGAGCTGATTGGCGCCGATTGGTTGATTTATCAGGATCTCGACGACCTGATCGCCGCCGCGAGTGAGGGTAATCCGAATATCACACGTTATGAGTGCTCGGTGTTCGACGGCAAGTACATTACCGGCGACGTCGATGAGGTGTATCTGAAGCGACTCGAAAATACGCGCAACGATGCCGCCAAGAAAGCCAGCAAGAAAAACGGCAACAGCAAGGAACAGCAAGTAGCCGCCGATCTGCACATCGACGCTTAAACCAGCTCGCAGGGTGACACGCTATGTTTTCAATCAACCTGGACAAGGCGACGGGTCGGGCCGCGGCGGCCGACACCGAATTTTCACGACAGGTTGATCTGGCCGTGGCCGAAGTCAGCAAGGCGCTGCTCGGCAAGAATCACCAGATTCGGCTCGCCCTGTGCTGCCTGTTTTCGGGTGGACATCTGCTGATCGAAGACTTGCCTGGCATGGACAAGACCACGATGTCTTACGCGCTCGCGAAAGCGCTCGGCCTCGGGTATAACCGCATCCAGTTTACCAGTGACCTATTGCCTGCCGATATTCTCGGCATTTCCGTGTTTGATCAGACCACGAGCCAGTTTACGTTCCACCCCGGACCGATCTTCAGTCAGCTCGTCCTCGCCGATGAAATCAATCGCACCACGCCCAAGACACAGAGCGCCTTGCTGGAAGCGATGGAAGAGCGTCAGGTGACGGTAGAAGGACAGACCCGGGCCTTGCCCGAGCCGTTCTTCGTGATCGCCACGCAGAACCCTTCCACCCTGGCTGGCACCTATCCCTTGCCCGAGTCGCAACTGGACCGCTTCCTGATGCGTCTGCAACTCGGTTATCCCGATCAGAAGGCCGAGCGCGCGCTGCTGGAGATGCACACGGAACGCCACAAGTTGGAACAGATCAACCAGTGCCTGTCAGTGGCAGAGGTAAATGCGTTCCGGCGCCAGTCAGCCGAGGTCATCGCGAGTGAGGCCCTGCTCGATTACGTGCAGCGACTCATCGCTTTTACCCGCGGCAAGGAATAGTTTCATTTTGGCCTGTCACCGCGCGGGGCGCTGTCAGTCATGCGTGCGGCCAGAACCTGGGCACTGATGTGTGGACGCAATCATGTCGTGCCTGAAGACGTCCAGACCATTCTGCCGGCTGTCGTTGAGCATCGTCTGCGTGCGGTCAGCGACGATGACGGCCACACCGGTGCCTCGCTGCTGCAGCGGCTGCTCAACGAAGTCGATGTCATTGAGTAGTTGGCGCCAACACGACGGTTGCTGAATGCAGGAAATGCCATGCTGCAAAACCTGAAAGGGCGATGGGATCGGCAATTTCAGCGCTGGCTCGATCGACGCCTGCCGCCCCGCGACCATGTCGTGCTCAACCGGCACAATATCCTCACTGTCCCGACGCGCAATGGCTTGCTGTTTGTGCTGTGTGCTGCGCTGATCTTCATTGCGGCCGTCAATTATGCGGTGAGCCTGGCCTTCGGTCTGGCTTTTCTGATGGTCAGTGTCTTTATCCTCGCCATCCTCCATGCCTTTAATAATCTCAGCGGCTTGCGACTGGACAACCAACCCTCGCCACCGGTGTTCTGTGGCGAGCAGGCGACATTCAAGGTGCTCGTCTCGCGCGGAGCCAACAAGCAGCACGAGTCGCTGGAGCTGAATTTCGCAGATGGGCCCATCAGTCATTGTGATCTCATCGACAACGATCAGGAACGGGTCGATGTGTTCACCCTGGCCACCCGGCGTGGTTACTTCAAGCCGCCGCGCCTGCGCATCACTACTTTCTTCCCACTCGGGCTGTGTCGCGCGTGGTCGGTGATGGACCTTAACCTGCACTGTCTGGTGTATCCCAAGCCGATCCCGCATCGACTCGATGGATTCACCCGCGGCAGCAGTGGCGCCAGTGATGCGGCCATCAGCAAGGAAGGCAGTGAGGATCTCTACGGACTGCGAGACTACCTGCCAGGAGATCCCATGCGGCAAGTCGCATGGAAGAACGTGGCACGAGGGCAGGGCATGCAGGTTAAGCAGTTCGTGGATTATGTGGACAACAAGGTCTGGCTCGATTGGGACATGTTCTATGGTTTCGGTACGGAAGAGCGCCTGTCGCGCCTGTGTTACTGCGTGCTGAAACTGGCTCGGACCGGTGATCCCTTCGGCCTGAAACTGCCCGGTGTCGAGATCAGTCCGGGTGGTTCTCGGTTATCAGGGGGCAGAATACAACCCCTATGAAAACTACATGATGGTGTACCAATACAACGCCCATGCCTGGAACGAGATCTGGCTGGAGGGAGAGGGTTGGGTGCGGTTCGATCCTACCGGCGCGGTCTCACCGGAGCGCATCGAGGTGGGTGTGGAAGCGGCGCTGAGAGATGATCGGTCTTTCCTGCAGTCCTCGCTGTTGTCACGCGTGTCCCGCGGCGGCCTCGGATGGATCAATGCACTGCGCCTGCGCCTGGATGCTATCGAGTACGAGTGGAATCGACGCGTCGTGAATTACGACGAAGATGTGCAGTTCCGCCTGTTCCAGGATCTGATGGGTGATGTTACCGAACGCAAGGTGATCTTGCTGCTCGGCGGTCTGACGACGCTCGCCTGCGCGGTGATTGCGTTGACGGTGATTAAATTTGAACCGCGTTCACGGCGGGCGCCGGTCAACCGCCTTTACCGCAGCCTCAGCCAGGAACTCGGACGTATCGGGCTGGCCCGCGAGCGTGGCGAGGGACCACTGGCCTGGTATGCACGGGTGAGTGCGGCGCGACCAGAACTGGAGGCGCAGATGCGAGAGTTGACGGAACTGTATCTGCAGATGAATTATCGAGAGCGAGGTGTCGATACGGCACAGTTGCCGGAACGGCTCAAGCGGTTGCGGCGCCAGCTTCTGCAGCTGCGACTGCGGGTGCTGCCATTGCAGCGGCGACGCCCATTCGCCTGAATCAGCCGCCGGCCAGTTTGACCTTCTGCTCCAGATGCTGCTCAAGCCAGGGATGGATCTGCTCGCGGTGATCTCCCTGCAATTCGATGACTCCCTCCTTGATGCTGCCACCCGATCCGCACAGGGTTTTCAATTGCTTCGCCAGTTGTTTCAGGCCGGCCTCATCCATTGCCACGCCGATGATCAGAGTTACTCCCTTGCCTTTGCGACCCTTGGTCTCGCGCCGGATGCGTACAATGCCATCCTGTGGCCCGACGGATTTCAGTTGGCCCTCGGGGGTGCAACGGCATTGCTTGAGGGGTTTGCGACAACGATTGCAGGTGTTGTTCGCGGTCGAGTAGACGAGGCGGGAGGTGCTCATCGCGGTGGTGCGACCGCTCAGAGCGTCTTGTACAGCGGCGGCAGTGCGTATTCCTGATCGCGACGCTGTTCGCGCGTGACGTGCTGACGTTCGCGTCGCAGCCGTTCTACCAGGCGGAACAGGCCGGGGCCATCGAAGCCTTCTTGCGAAGTGCCGCCGGCGTTGTTGTACAGGGCTGTCAGAATGGCGCGGGCCGGTGCCACGAGCGCCGGCGTCTGCTGCTGTTGCAGAATGTCTTCCATGCTGCGAATGCTCCGCTCGGCGATGAAGTGCTCGCACCACTGAATCAGTGCGGCACGAATGCGGTTCAAATCATTGCTCTGACACGCTTGCTTCAGGCGCTTGAAGGCAATGCGTTCATTATTTGCGGGATCGATGCGCGCGGCCCGGCGAGCGCGTACATCCGCGAAATAGCGGTTGATCTCCTTGCGGTGCTGGACGATGACGAGCTGGTACACGCTGGCGGCAACGACCAGCAGGGCCAACACGATCGCGAGGTTCAGCCAGAGGGAATTTACCTCGATAAACTCGGCCTCGTTCTGAGCATCGATCATGTCCTGATCGACAGTAGGCGCGGCGGCGAGCAATCGGGCCAGGTCGCCGCTGCTGGCGACCGTTTGTTCTGACGGTGCGGCACCGGCGAGCGCTGCTACCTGGATGCGGGTCGCAGGCACGATGCTGACTTCAGCCTCATCGGTCTCGACATTCCACCAGGGCACGCTGATCTGGGGAATAACCAGCTCGCCGCTGGCCGTCGGGACGATCGACATGGATTCGCTTCGCGTACCGACGATGCTGCCGTCGACGAAGGTGCGTTCAATTGCAGGAGGATCGGGATAGACGTTCGCGCCGGCGATGGTGCTTGCGGTGAATGGTGGTAACACCGCACCGTCGAGCCCATCGGCGACCATCGTCACCGTGCGCGTGACCGTATCACCGATCTGCATCTCGGCCAGGGGTGGG
Source organism: Pseudomonadales bacterium (assembly GCA_023257655.1). Lineage (GTDB taxonomy): Bacteria > Pseudomonadota > Gammaproteobacteria > Pseudomonadales > Pseudohongiellaceae > UBA9145. Next base: position 32,576 of record JALRBQ010000047.1, on the reverse strand, counting down.
TCCCAGGTCTCTTCGAGGCGCAAATTGGTCACCGGTAACCACATGCTGTCAGCCTGCACGGACGCAGGACGTTGCTTGACCTCGATGGTGGTGCCTTCGATGAAGGCGGTGACGCGTCGGGTATTCAGGTTGCGGAAGACGAAGTTGCTGGAGCCGTCGGTGACCTCGCCGCGGAACAGCATATCGGGAATTTCCAATGGGCCACTACGCTGTGGGAAGATGACGTAGCGTTTCTCATAGACACCGTAGCGCACACCATCGATGAGTTTCTCATACTGATTCGGGGAGCCGATGAGCTGAATGACCGAATTGGGCATCTCCAGCTCGGTAAATTGCGGATTGCGAATGCCGTTGATGGTGTAATACAGGCGCACTGTAAACAGCAGTTGCTCCTGTACGTAGACTGAATCCTTGTTTGTCTCGATCTCGAGATACAGTTCTTCATTGGACTGATTGGAGCGTGGTCCCTGATTGGATACGACGATCTCGATCGGGTCGGTGGTCTGGTTATTGATGGTCAGTGCCGGAATCGAGAGCTGACCTTCTTCCAGCGGGAACAGGGTGACGATGTAGTCAGTCCAGGATTCCACCGCTCCGTTCACGCTGCGAATCTGGCTCGAGGTACGGGTTCCCAGTACATCGAATTGTTCAGTCAGTGGAGTCAGATCGAGCTGCATGCCCTGACGCTGATCGAAGACGCGGATCGTTAGTGTGAGCGTCTCCCCGCGGGCAAGCTCGGTACGATCGACGGACAGCTGCAATTGTTGCGCGGCGGCGCTGCTGCCAACACATAGACTCACGAGGAAGAGCAGGGCGCTGAACAGTCTCACCAGATCTGCCCTCCGTTTTGCAGGCTGTTGGCGGTGCCGTTCAGTTGACGCTGACGGTACTGGAAGCGGAATTTGCGTCGCAGCAATTCGCCGGGATCGTCATCGATACGACGCAGCCATTGCTCCAGAGACTGCTGTTCCTCAAAATCCTCATTGCTGGTATCGCTCGGAGTATTTTGTTCGCTGTTGGATTCAGACGTTTCCTGATCGTCGGGAGCCTGGTTCTGTTGCTGCTCCTGCTGTTGTTCCTGATCGCCTTCCTGACTCTGCTGGTCCTGTTGTTCGCTATTTTCCTGCTGCTCGGATTCGTTCTGTGAATTCTGCTCGGACTGATTTTCCTCGCTGTCACCGTCCTGATTCTCGCCGGCTTCAGCTTCCTGCTGTTCCAGCAGTTTCTCCACAATTTCCTTGTTATGAATTGCATCGGCGTGATTCGGGTCCATCTCTATCGCGATGTTATAGGCGGCGATGGCCTCCGCGTAGTTGCCGAGCAGGGCGAGGGAGTTGCCTCGGTTGTAGTGACCATCCGGGGAGTTGTTCGCGCTGAATCCCGCAATGGCAGCCTCGTAGTTCTCAGCACGATAGCTGGCGGCACCTTGCCACTCGGGAGTCTGGAACAGGGCGGCGGCGGTCGCCGGATCATCTTGCGCGAAGGCTTCGGCAGCCTGTTGGTTCTTGGTGAGCCACAGGTCGCGCCAATCAAGCGCTTCGGCTGGCTGACTCGGCAGCAACAGGCCGGCTCCGAACAGCAGGGTAAAGCCGAACAGCCAACCGCGACGGAAGGAGAGCGCAACCAGAGGCAACACGAGCAGCAACAACCAGGGACCGGTCTCGTACCAGACATCGAATTGTTCTTCGACATCACTTAATTCCGGCTCTTCCATCAGCGGATTCTGGGTCAGCAGAAATTCGAGATCGGAATCGGCGAGCTGAATGTCGTGATAGCGACCACCGACACGGTTGGCGAGTGATTGCAGGACATTACGATTGAGCCGGGGGATGACGGTGGCGCCATTGGCGTCAGTGAGGAAGCTACCGTCGTTGGTTCTGATCGGTGCGCCTTCCTCGGTGCCGATACCCATGATCAGCAGTTCATAATTCGTTTCCTGCATCTGCTCAGCAATCAGCAGTTCCTGATCGAAGCCGCTGATGCCGTCTGTCATCAGCAGTATCTTGCCGTTGGTGGCGCCGACGTCATCGAGCAGGCCGATCGCGAGGGCGATACCACTCATCGGGTCGCTGCCAAACAGCGGCATGATGTTAGGACTCAGAGAAGGGACCAGAGCCGAGATCGTGACGACGTCGTCGGTGAGTGGCGTGACGGTATGTGCATCACCAGCGTAGACGATAAGCGCAGTCTGGCCTTCTTCACGCAGTGCGAGGATATCGCGCAGCTTGCGCTTTGCCAGATCGAGTCGATTCGGCTGATGATCCGGTGCGAACATCGACAGGCTCAGGTCCATGACGATGACCAGTGAGTCTTCGCGTTTCTGCACCGGCTGTGGCAGCTGCTCCCACACCGGGCCGGCGAGGGCGATGCTGGAGAGCACCCAGGCGAAAAACAGCAGCAAGAGCGGTGTCCGCTGCGACGCATTCTTGCTGCGATCGAGCAGAAAAGGCAGCAGCGACTTGTCGATTGCACGATCCCAGGCGGTGACTACGGAATTCACGCGCCAAAGGGCGGTGATGAAGATCACCGCAGGGATAAGCGCGAGCAACCACAACGGCCGCAGGAAATGGAAATTGGCGATCAGGTCGGCAGGAATCAGCAGGTTCATCAGGCTACTCCGCCACCGGACAGGGCCGATTCCGATTCTTCATCGGCTTCGGTGCTAGACTGGAGTCGTGCCTGTCCGGTCAGTGACAACCACGGGATCGAGAACAGGGCCAGAATGAAACTGATCAGCAGTGCGGTGCCCAATGGCCAGTAGAAGAGCACGCGGGTCGGTCGGTAAGTCTGGGGATCCTGTTCAATGGTCTCAAGACGGTCGAGTTCTTCGTAGATCTCAACGAGATCGCTGACATCGCGGGCGCGGAAGTATCGTCCACCGGTGGACTCCGCGATCTGGGTCAGTACCTCTTCGTCGAGTTCGGCGGAAGGATTAATCGCCCTCGCACCAAAGAACGTGCGTTGTACTACCTGATCGGCGCCGATACCGATGGTGTAGATCTTGATGTTCTCAGTACGTGCCAGTTCTCCCGCTTGTTCGGGAGACACCGCACCGGCGTTGTTAACACCATCGGTCAGCAACACCAGAACCCGGCTGTTCTCCGGACGGTTGCGTAAATGGATTACGGCCAGGCCAATGGCGTCGCCGATGGCGGTAGCCGATTCTTCGATAATGCCGATATCCGCCTCGGCCAGCAGCTTGCCTACAGTCTCGCGGTCGAAGGTCAGAGGTGCCTGCACATAGGCGTGGGCGGCGAACAGGATCAGGCCCAGTCGATCGCCTTCGCGGCGTTCCACGAAGTCACCCACAACCGCCTTCACGACATCGATACGAGAGGCCTGGCGGTTACCCACGACCATGTCCTGGGCTTCCATACTGCCTGAGATATCCACCGAAAGCATCAGATCGCGGCCGGTCGAGGGCAATTGCACGGGCTCGCCGAGCCACTGCGGACGGCTCGCGGCGAGCACCAGCAGCAGCCAGATGGCGGTGCAGCAGATCAGGTTCAACAGTCGACTGCTGGTGAGGTTTTCGTTATCCGATTGCAGGCGGCTCAAGACACTGAAGAAAGGCACATACAGTGCGGCGTCCTGGCGCGGGGCACGACTCATCAGCCGATAGACAATCAGAGGCAGGGGCAGCGCCAAAAACACATAGGGCCAGGTGAATTCGAGCATCAGTGACTCAATCCTTGCGCAGGCGAGCGGGTTTGTCGGTGAAGATAGAGACTGGTGACCCATTGGCGGCCGAACCGGCCGAGGGCATCCACGTCCACATCGCAGCGTTTCTGGAATCGGCCGTAGCTGAGGGCGGCGGCGATCTGGTCTGTCATGCCGGAAGATTCGCCCTTTTCCCGAATAAAATCAACCCAGGCACTGCCGTCGAGACTGGCGATACTGGCCTGTGGATAGTGCACCAGAGCCACCCGCCGAATGACGGAATTGACCTCATTCAAATAGCGTAATTTTGCAGCATCGAGGGCATCGGCCGGCGCCGCCGCCAGCCGTGATTCGCAGCGTTCCAGTTCTGCCAGCGCGTGCTGACAAACCTTGTGCAGGCGACGGTACTGGCGGTACTGCCGTATTCCGTACCATGCCAGGGCGAGCAGGGCGAAGGCCAGCACCCACCAGCCTGGCGCGGGCGGCCAGAGGCCTACCGGTTCCGGCAGATGGATATCGGCGAGCTGGGCTAGGAGTTCTTCGCTATCCATTCACGTATCTGCTCAACCACGAGTTGGTTGGTGCGTATCTTGATGAGACGGACCTGCATGCGATCCAGTTCGGATTCCAGGTGCTGCATGCGCTCCTTGAACTGCTCCCGGTAACGCAGTCGGGCCCGGTTGCTGTGCGTATTAAGGGCGCCCTTGCGCCCGCCGTCGGTAATACTGTAAATCCCGGGAACCGGCAGGGATTCCTCCAGTGCATCATAAATGAAGCAACACACGACGTTATTGTGGCGCGACAACTGGTTAAGGTATTGCAGGGCTTTGTCGTCCAGCGTCACAAAATCGGATACCACATACAGCGTACTGCCTGGTTTGGTGATGCGACGAATCTGTCCCAGGGCGTGAGCCAGGCCGGGTTTGAAGTCGGAGTCGACCGGTGTCAGCGCGGCCGGGTCCTTCACATGCTGCAGGGCCTGATTATAAAGGTAAACCTGGTTCAGCAGATGCAGGGCGGAGCGTCGGCTGCGCTTGGGGCGCACCAGGGAGGAATCCACGTCGGAGAATACGAGGCCGCCCACCCGATCACCGTTGTCGATGGCCAACCAGCAGAAGACGGCAGCAACCTGCGCGGCGATAACCGACTTGAAGGCAGTCTTGCTGCCGAAAAACATGTTGTGGGTCTGGTCAACGGCTATGATGACGGGCCGTTCCCGCTCTTCCCGAAAGACCTTGGTGAAGGGTTTGCCCGTGCGCGCAGTGACACGCCAGTCAATCAGGCGGATGTCATCGCCCGCCTGATAGGGGCGGAATTCTTCGAAATCGATGCCGCGGCCGCGCATCTTTGACTGGTGCAGGCCAGAGATACCGGCGATAGAGCGGGTATGGGCGAGGTATTCCAGGGTTTTGGCGGCATACCGCTGCACCAGCAACTGCTGCAGGGTAATTAGCGCACCCCTGGATTGATAGCGCTCATGCTGGGGATCGATTTGCAGCTTGGAAGACATGCGCAGGGCCTCTAGGCGGAGGGCACGCGTTCGCGAATTGTCTCCAGTACCTTGTCGGGCGTGACTCCGCTGGCTTCAGCCTCGAAGCTCAGCAGGATACGATGGCGCAGCACATCAAACATGATTTCCTGGACATCGTCCGGGCTGACGAAGTCGCGGCCCTGGATCCAGGCATGAGCACGGGCACAGCGGTCGAGGGAGATCGTACCCCGCGGACTCGCGCCGTATTCCAGCCAGCCCGCCACGTCATCTCCGTAGAGTTTCGGCATGCGAGTGGCCATGATGATCTGGATGATGTATTCCTCGACCTCGGGGGCCATGTGCATCGCGAGAATTTCCTGACGCGCCGCGAACAGATTCTCCTGGGAGACTTCGTTCGGCGGAGCAGCAACCTTGTTCTGGGCCTCATCGCGTACCAGCTGCAGGATCTGGCGCTCGGCATCGATCGCCGGATAGCCGATCGTGACGTGCATCAGGAAGCGGTCGAGTTGGGCTTCAGGCAGAGGGTAGGTGCCTTCCTGCTCGATCGGGTTCTGTGTCGCCATGACCAGGAACAGGGGTGGCAGGGCAAAGGATTCCCGGCCCACGCTCACTTGATGTTCGGCCATCGCTTCGAGCAGGGCGGACTGTACTTTGGCCGGAGCCCGGTTGATTTCGTCAGCGAGTACCAGATTGTGGAAGATAGGACCTTGTTGGAAGCGGAATGATCCATCCTCGGGACGGAAGACCTCGGTGCCGGTGATGTCGCTGGGTAACAGGTCGGGGGTAAACTGGATGCGGTGGAAATCGCCTTCGATGGCGCGGGACAAATCTTTGATGGCTTTGGTCTTCGCCAGACCGGGAGCACCTTCGACAAGGAGGTGACCATCGGCCAACAGGGCTATCAGCAATCGGTCTAGTAAGCGCTCTTGTCCTATGATTTGATGGGATAACCAATTTTTGAGTTCTGTTATTATTCCGTGCTGGCTCATAGTTCGAATTCTCTTGGTGACGGAGCGCGTAAGGCAAAGTCATGGATTGTAAACGTTTTATGGGGGATGTCTAGGCGGAGATTGTAGCGTAATGTAGCGCCCACACAGGCCTGCGCCCCACTATTTTTGGATGTTTGCGATGCGTTTTGAACACGCTGCAAACAGGGTTAACTCGACGAAAAAATACCACATCGCACGTCGGGTCAACCGGGAGAGTACACAACGATGAATGAAGTTGCATTGACAGAAAACAGTCGTCTGATTCCAGTGTATAAGGAAATCGACAAACACTTCGCTACCAAGAAAGCGCATGCCCTGAAGATTTTCGCTCGGCAGTATTTTGCCAGCACGTCCAAGACCGAATTGAAGAAGTTGCCAGAGCAAGAGCTGTATCGTTTGTTGATCGAAGCCTGGGGTTTTATCGCGACGCACAAGGCGGGTACACGCAAGATCGAGATTCTCGCCCACAATCCCGGCGCAGACAGTTCCCAGCAATCGACGATGGGAGTCTTCGTGCTGATGAACGACATGCCGTTCATCGTCGACTCGCTGCGTCAGGGCATGAATCGCATTGGTCTCACTATCAAGCGTGTCAACAACGCCGTGATTTTTGCCAAGCGTAATGCCGCCACCGGTAATCTGATTGACCTCAGTGTTGTCGCTCGCTCGGGCTATCATGCCGAGGCGCTCTGTTGCGTACGTTGTCTGCCGGTGGAGCACAGGCGTTATGCGGAGATCAGGCAGGAGGTCGAGGAGACCTTGCAACACGTCTCGGCTGCCGTCGCCGATTTCCCTGAGATGGTGCGGCGCGCGATTGCCATCACTGAACGCTTGCAAACGGATCTGTCGGCGTTACCGGTAGTGCCAGAAGAGGCGGCCGAGTCCCTGGAATTCATTCTCTGGCTGGTCGAGAACCATTTCATTTTCCTGGGGTATGAGGCTTATCGCATTCGTAATTCGAAGGCCGGACGCGTCGTCGAATTGCAGGATGATTCTCTGCTGGGTGTATCCCGCTTCAAGACCGGCCTGAAGAAGCGTGCTCGCTTCGACGACTTGCCCGCCGGAACCGGTGAGTTGATTCTGAAGAAGCGAATTCTCAGCTTTGCCAAGTCCAGCGTGCGTTCGCGGGTGCATCGACCCGCGTATTTTGACTATGTCCTGATCAAGGAATTCGACAAGCAGGGCAAGGTTGCCGTTGAGCATCGCTTCAGTGGGCTCTATACCTCGGCCGTGTATTATCGGGCTGCGCTGGAAATTCCACTCGTGCGCAAGAAGGTTAACCGGGTCCTGACGCATTCCGGGTTTGCGCCCAATGGTCACAGCATCAAGGACCTGTTGCAGGTCATCAACGTCTACCCGCGGGATGAGTTGTTCCAGATCAGCCACAAGCAACTGGCGGCGACAGCCATCGAGATTGCCCAGATCCAGGAGACCCGGACCACAAAGCTGTTCATTCGCCGCGATGAATACGGCAAGTTCTTCTCCTGCCTGGTCTATATTCCCCGAGATAGTTTCAATACTTCGGTACGCCTGCGGATTCAGGCATTCCTTGCCGAACGACTGCAGGCAGTCGAGGTCGATTTCAATACCTACCTGTCGGATTCGATTCTGGTGCGCATGCATTTCATTCTGCGGGCGCCGCTCATTCACACCGTCAAGTACAAGTTGGCAGAACTCGAGAAAGAACTCTCTGAACTGGTCAAGCCCTGGGAAGAGCATTTCTTCGATGCCCTGCAGGCTCGCTACACTGAACAGAAGGCCATGGAAGTGTATGCCGTTTACGGTAGCTGCTTCTCACAATCATATAAAGAAAGTTATACAGCGGAGACCGCTGCCGCTGATATCGAATGTATCGGCAAGGTCATTGACTCGGAGGATCTGGCGCTGCAGCTCAGTGGCTGCACCTCGAGTGCAGGCGCCGAGTTGTGTTTCAAGATCTTCAGTTACCGCCAGCAGTTATTCCTGTCGGATGTCGATCCGATTCTTGAAAATCTGGGGCTGAATATCATCTCCGAAAAAACTTTCGTGCTGCAACCCGGCACAGAGTATCCGGTGTGGTTGCATGAATTCTCGCTCTATCGCAAGTTCGGCGAGGGCGAGTTCAGTGACACCTTGCGTCACTATTTCGAGGATGCATTCCGGGCCATCTGGCGTCGACGCATTAACGATGACAGTTACAACGCGCTCGTTGTCGCCGCGGGGGTGTCCTGGCGCGATGCAGCATTGTTACGGGCATTTGCCGCCTATCTCAAGCAGATCCAGTTCGGATACGGCCTGCGCTACATGGCGGAGACCCTGGCGCGCCATCAACAGATCAGTCATTTGCTCATCGACTACTTTCATGTGCTGTTTGACCCGGCGCGGGAGAAGGGCCGGGCAAAGCGCGCCAGGTCCTTGCGGGAAACCGTGGTCACCGCTATCGATGCTGTCGTCAACCTGTCAGAGGATAGTGTGCTACGCGGTTTCCTCAATGTCATCGACGGCACGCTACGCACGAATTATTTCCAACCGGACCGCGAGGGTGTTCTGAAGGATTATTTCTCATTCAAATTCGATCCGCAGCGCATTGACGGGGTGCCTCTGCCAAAACCGAAGTTTGAGATCTTCGTGTTTTCACGGCAAGTAGAAGGCGTGCATCTGCGTGGTGGCAACGTGGCTCGCGGAGGGCTGCGCTGGTCCGATCGCACAGAAGATTACCGTACCGAGGTGCTGGGCTTGGTCAAGGCACAGCAGGTGAAGAATTCCGTGATCGTGCCAGTCGGGGCGAAGGGCGGGTTCGTCATCAAGGAACCAGTACCGATGTCGCAGCGGGAACAGTATCTGGCACAGGGTGTGCGATGTTACCAGACCTTTGTCAGTGGCCTGCTCGACCTCACCGATAACCTGCAAGGTGATGTTGTGGTTCCGCCTCGAGACGTCGTGCGCCGGGATACTGATGATCCCTATCTGGTGGTGGCTGCCGACAAGGGCACGGCGACCTTCTCCGATATCGCCAACAAGCTGGCGGCAGAGTACGGCTTCTGGCTGGGTGACGGTTTCGCCTCCGGTGGCAGCAACGGCTACGATCACAAGCGGATGGGGATTACTGCAAAGGGAGCCTGGGTCTCTGTGCAGCGGCATTTCCGCGAACTCGGCATCAACGTACAGGAGCAGGACTTTACCGTCGTCGGCATCGGTGACATGTCCGGCGACGTGTTCGGAAATGGCATGTTGCTGTCGGCGCATATCCAGCTGGTGGCGGCATTCAATCATCTGCACATCTTTGTCGATCCCAATCCCGATGCGGCACGCAGTTTTAACGAACGGCAACGGCTGTTCAAACTGCCGCGCTCCAATTGGTCCGACTATGATGCGGCGCTGATTTCCCGGGGCGGTGGCGTGTTCGAGCGTACGGCCAAATCGGTGCGAATGACGGCGGAGATCAAGGCCCGTTTTGGCATCACGGCAGACTCACTCACGCCTAATGAATTCATTCGACAACTGCTGTGCAGTGAGGTCGATCTGCTTTGGAATGGCGGTATTGGAACCTACGTCAAGGCTGAGTCGGAGTCGCACGCGGATGTTGGCGACAAGAACAATGACGCCTTGCGGGTCAACGGCAACGAATTGCGCTGCAAGGTAATCGGTGAGGGCGGCAACCTGGGTATGACCCAACTCGCTCGCATCGAGTACGGCAAGCGCGGCGGTATATCACTCACGGACTTTATTGATAACTCCGCCGGCGTGGACTGTTCCGATCACGAGGTCAATATCAAGATTGTCCTGAACAAACTGCACGTTAACGGCAAGCTCAGCAGTGCGCGGCGCAACTCCCTGCTGGAATCCATGACAGATGAGGTGGCGGCTCTGGCGCTGGATAATAACTACAATCAAGTGCAGGCAATCGGGATCGCCAAGGCGCAGATGGAGTTACGCAATCGCGAGTATGCCGAGCTGATCAATTATCTCGAGCGTCACGCCGGGCTCAATCGCAAGCTGGAGAATCTGCCCAGCCGGGATGCACTGGAGGAGCGCTATGCCAAGGGTGACTATCTCACACGCCCGGAGATCGCGATCCTGACGTCCTACATGAAGATGTTCCTCAAGATCCAGCTCGTCAGTGCCTCGTATCTGCAAGATGATTTCCTGCACAGCTACCTGTACAGCGCATTCCCGGACTCGTTGCAGAAGCGCTATGCCAGTGAGCTCAGGGCGCACCCGTTACGCCGGGAGATTATCGCCACTCAACTGGCGAATGCCGTTGTCAATCTGCTTGGACCGAGCTTCGTGTACCGAATGGCCGATTCCACTGGCACAAGCCCCGCAGAGGTGGTGAAGACTGCGATCATCGTCAAGGAAATCTTCCAGATCCAACACTACTGGGAAGCTATAGAAGCCCTGGATTTCCGCATCGCCGCCGAGGTGCAGATCGAAATGATGTCGCGGTTGATTCGGCTGATCCGGCGCTCTACCCGGTGGTTGTTGCGCAGTCAGCAGGCCCGTCTCGACTTCTTCAGTGGCATCGACACGTATCAGAAAAAGATCGAGGCGACCCGAGACATGCTGTTAGGCAAGCTACCGCCAGACTATCTTGCCATGTATGACGAGAAGCGCGTCTATCTGCGGACCAATAAGGTGCCAGAGGCCCTGGCCCAGGGCATCGTCGAGTGCGAATTCCTGTTCCCGGCGATCAGTTTCATTGAAATCAGTAATTACACTGGTGAAAAACTCGATCGAGTGGTCGATACCTTCTATGCGATTGGTGAAGAATTGCAGTTGAACTGGCTTGGCAAGATGATCAACCAGACGGCCGTGGGAAGTTACTGGCAGGCGCTTGCGCGAGAGTCCTATCTCGACGATTTGTCGCGCCAACAGCAGGCGCTGACCTGCAATGTGGTGCTCAGCAATCGCGGCAGGCTCACGCCTCAGGCACAGGTGCGGGATTGGGCCGATCGCCATGCCACCGCCATCAACCGCGCCCTGCATATGCTCAGGCAACTGCAGGCAGAGTCGCAGCCTGATTACTCCATGTTTTCGGTGGTATTGCGTGAGTTTCAGGCGCTGGCACAGGCCACGCACACACAGAATTGAACAGGAACAACATGAGCGAAGTGCTTTACACTCTAATTCGAAACGCGCTGTTCTGTCTGCCTCCGGAAGCCTCCCACAACGCCGCACTCAAGGCGATGGCCTTGAGTGAGCGACTCGGGCTCGCGGGTCTGTTGGCCGGCGGTGATCCGCGTCTGGCACAACCGGTGCAGTTACTGGGACTGGAATTTCCGCACCGGGTCGGACTCGCTGCCGGGCTGGACAAGAATGCCGATCACGTCGACGCTCTGACTGCCCAGGGATTTGCCTTCATTGAAGTGGGTACATTGACGCCGCGTCCGCAGCCGGGCAATCAGAAGCCGCGGTTGTTTCGCCTGCGACCGGAACAGGCCATCATCAACCGCATGGGATTCAATAACAAGGGCATCGAACATGCTCTGACCCAGCTTGCCCGGCGTCACCGACCCGGTATCGTCGGCATCAATATTGGCAAGAATTTCGACACTCCTGTGGAACTTGCCGTCGATGATTATCTGATTTGCCTGCGCCGTTGCTACGCCAGCGCGGACTATGTGACGGTAAACATTTCCTCGCCGAATACGCCTGGCCTGCGCAGTCTCCAGTTTGGTGCCGAGTTCAATCAATTGCTTCACGCCCTGAAACAGGAGCAGGCACTGCTTGATACTCGCCACGGTCGTTACGTACCGCTGCTGGTTAAGTTGGCGCCTGATCTTGCTGAAGATGAGATTCGAGTGTGTTGTGAGAGTCTGCTACAGCAGGGCATCGATGGTGTGATCGCCACCAATACCACGCTCGACCGCACACGCATCGGTGGCAGTCCGTTCGCAGCAGAGGCCGGTGGCCTGAGTGGAGCGCCGCTGACAGCCGCCTCCACCGCTGTCATCGCGGCGATCAAGTCCCATGTTGGCGACAGGTTACCTATCATCGGCGTGGGAGGCATCATGTCCGGAGCCGATGCCAGGGCAAAACTGGAAGCTGGCGCTGACCTGTTGCAGCTCTACAGCGGCTTCATTTATCGTGGTCCAGCGTTAATCGATGAAATCTTGCGTGCCATCGTCCATGACTAGCGTAGTACTTTATACGACGCTGGGTTGTCATCTGTGTGAACAGGCGGCCGAGATGCTCGCCGCATTGGAGGCGGAGGGTTTGGTGGCGGTGGCAGCGGTGGAAATCAGCGATGATCCAATGCTTGTCGAGCGTTACGGTATACGTATACCCGTTGTGATGAATGTCGCCACAGGATCGGAACTGGGCTGGCCCTTTACCCCTGAAGCGCTGCGTAGCCTGCTCTGAGCCGTTTCAGGCCGTCGCGGCAGGAGGCGTGGGTTTGATGCCGAACAGGCGCATGGCATTGGCCGTGGTGGAAGCCGCGACGTTAACCGGGCTGCGACGGCAACAATGTGCGACGGTTTCAAGCACTGCAGTGAGATGGCGCGGTTCATTGCGACGCGACTTCGGTTTCGGAGTCAGGGTCCGGGGCAACAGGTAAGGCGCATCAGTCTCGAGCAACAGCCGGTCTTCGGGAATACTGGCCACCAGCGCCTGCAATTCCTTGCCGCGGCGTTCGTCACAGATCCAGCCGGTGATGCCGATATACATATCCAGGTCGAGATAATCGAATAACGCCTGTTCAGTGTCGGTGAAACAGTGCACGACTCCGCCGCGGAGCGCATCACGCTGTTCCCGCAGCACACCGAGAAAGTCCTCGTGCGCATCACGCTGATGCAGAAATACCGGTTTATTCAGCGCCGCGGCCAGTTCCAGATGGCGGGCAAACACCTCGACCTGCAACGGTGCCGGCGAAAAATTGCGGTTGTAGTCGAGCCCGGTCTCGCCGATCGCGACGACGGCGGCAGACTGGCCGAGCTCGTGCAGCTCGCGCAGACCGGCCGCATCGCACTGGGTGGCAACATGGGGATGGAAGCCGGCGGTAGCGCTGAAATAGTCGGGACTGTTGTGCGCCAGTGCGGCTGCCTGCCGACTCGATTCGGCATCGGTGCCGGTCAGGATGATGTGGGCGACTCCCACGTCCTGAGCTTGCCTGACCACCGTTTCGAAATCATTGCTGAAGGAGGAGTGGGTTAGATTGGCTCCGATATCGATGAGTTGCATTGCGTACTGGTTCGCCTCCGGTCTGGATCCGCGCGGGCGAGGAGTCTAACGTAATGTCTGCGGCAGGGCCAGAAACCACCTCAGACAAGGCCGTGTCTGGCTATTGGCGCCGCGATGCCAGATAATACGGCTCCATGTTGTATCACTCGGGTTGGAATTCACTTTGGACGCTCTAGCAGACAAGAAAGCATTGAATTGGTCGGAACTCGGTTTTCAGTATCACAAGACGGATTACCGGTTTAGCGCTGTATATGAAAATGGTGCCTGGGGCGCCGGTGAACTGGTGAGCAGCGACCTGATTTCCGTGCACGAGGGCGCGCCCTCCCTGCATTACGCGCAGCAGTGCTTTGAGGGCATGAAGGCTCAGACCACGGCTGACGGCCGGGTCCTGTTGTTCCGCCCGGACCTGAACAGCGAGCGGATGAATCTCGCCGCTGTCAGAACCCTGATGCCTGAAGTGCCGCAAGCGATGTTTATCGATGCGGTGGAGCAGGTGGTGCGCGCGAACTATGCCTGGATTCCCCCCTATGGGTCTGGTGCTTCTTTATATATACGGCCTATGCTGATCGGGGTTGGGGAAAACCTCGGTTTGCGGCCGGCGAAGAAATTCGAGTTTCGGGTATTCGCGTCCCCGGTAGGGCCCTATTTCAAGGGCAGTGGGCTCTCCGTGATCTCGCTCGCGGTTTCGGCGCTGGATCGCGCTGCCCCCAGCGGCACAGGCAGCTTCAAGGTCGGTGCAAACTATGCCGGTGGTCTGTTGGCAACCCGCCTGGCCCAGCAGCTCGGCGCCAATGAGGCGCTGTATCTGGATGCGCGGGAACATCGCTACATCGATGAAGCGGGCTCGGCCAACATCATTATTGCGATGAAGGACGGCAGCCTGGTAACCCCGCGTTCCAACGCCATCCTGCCAAGTATTACCCGACGCTCGCTGATGGTGCTCGCCAAAGACCAGCTCAAGATGCCCACAGCGGAACGTCCTATCGACTTGCGCGCCGAATTCGACCAGTTCGACGAGGCGGCCGCCTGTGGTACTGCGGCTGTGTTGTCCTTCGTCGGCAAGATCTGGTTCGATGATGCCTGGCACGTCATCTATAAGGATGGCCAGAGTTCCGGCCCGGTGATGCAGCAGTTGTATGATCTGCTTACCGGTATTCAGGTCGGTCGTCTGCCTGATCCTTACGGCTGGACCCACGCCGTCAAGATCTGATCGTTTCTCTCGCTCGCGACCTCATAAGGTGCCATGTAGCACTGTTTGCTACGTGGCGCCGACGCAGGCTCGAGTTCCGCGACTAATCTGAACTTGAAGCGGGCGGACTGAGCGATCTATGACGCTCACGCAGGCCGCTGTCACTCTTATATGCAGCACATGCGCGCGGCTTTTTTAGAGGCCTTGTAATCTCCTTCTATGCCTCGTCGTAGCTCGCTTGCATGCATTTTGTGGCGCTGTGTTGCAGCGCACACGCCAAAATTTTTTTGTTGGAAAACTTGACCCACCTGCAACTTATCCTTATATATGTGCGCTGCCCGGGGTCCCACAACCCCCCCCGGAATCAGTGAAAACGCGTTCAAATGGCCAAATCCCTAGTCATCGTTGAGTCACCGGCGAAAGCCAAGACCATCAATAAATACCTTGGACCCGAGTTCGTGGTGAAGTCCAGTGTAGGCCATATTCGCGACCTGCCGACGAGTGGAAGCGGCAAACCAATCGATACGAAAGCCCGTGCCGCTGCCGCAGCGGCGACGCGCAAGATGGCGCCCGAAGAAAAAATCGCCTACAAGAAACTGAAAGCGAAACAACAGCTTGTAAACCGCATGGGCATCGACCCAGAGCACGATTGGAAGGCGAATTACGAAATTCTGCCGGGCAAGGAAAAAGTTGTCAGTGAATTGAAGAAGCTCGCGAAGAGCGCCGAGAATATTTACCTCGCGACGGACCTTGACCGTGAAGGAGAAGCCATTGCCTGGCATCTGAAAGAGGCGATAGGCGGTGATCCCAAGCGCTACAAGCGTGTCGTCTTCAATGAAATTACCAAGCGCGCTATCACCGAGGCATTTTCACAGCCTGGTGAACTGGACATGCGTTATGTGGAAGCACAGCAAGCGCGCCGCTTTCTCGATCGCATCGTCGGCTTTATGGTGTCACCCTTGCTCTGGGCGAAAGTCGCCCGCGGACTGTCTGCCGGTCGTGTGCAGTCTGTCGCCGTGCGACTCGTCGTCGAGCGCGAGCAGGAGATTCGCGCATTTATTCCTGAGGAGTTCTGGGAGGTATACGCCGACCTGCTAACCCAAGGCGCGAAGTCATTACGCTGTCAGGTTGTGAAGCAGGGCGATGCCACTTTCCGCCCTGGCAACAAGGCCACTACCGATGCGGCCCTCGCGATACTGCAGCAGGCCGAGTACCGTGTGCTGAAACGCGAGGACAAACCGACGTCGTCAAAGCCCAAGGCCCCACTCATCACCTCGACACTACAGCAAGCGGCGAGCACGCGCCTGGGATTCGGGGTGAAGAAGACCATGATGATGGCCCAGCGATTGTACGAGGCGGGCTACATCACCTACATGCGTACCGATTCAACCCACCTGAGTGATGACTCGGTGACGATGTGTCGCACGTACATCGAATCAAAATTCGGCAAAGAGTATCTGCCGGAGAAGCCCATTCGATACAGTTCGAAAGAGGGGGCCCAGGAGGCGCACGAGGCAATTCGTCCCACTGAGGTGAAGCTCAAAGCCGAGCAATTGCAAGGCATGGAGTCAGATGCCTTGCGGCTGTATACCCTTATTTGGCAGTACTTCGTCGCCAGCCAGATGCCGCCGGCCCGATATCTGAGCAGCAATATCGTCGTG
Organism: Pseudomonadales bacterium; assembly: GCA_023257655.1. Taxonomy (GTDB): domain Bacteria; phylum Pseudomonadota; class Gammaproteobacteria; order Pseudomonadales; family Pseudohongiellaceae; genus UBA9145. The sequence continues at coordinate 16,424 of JALRBQ010000047.1, read as the reverse complement.
TCAGCGGCGGATTTCCAATTGCGCACAAAGGGTCGCATCATGCAGTTCGATGGTTACCTGCGTGCGATGCCCTCCAAGGACGAGGACGTGGTACTGCCTGATGTCGCCGAAGGCGAGCTGCTCAAACTCGAATCGCTCGATCCTTCACAGAACTTCACCAAGCCGCCGGCGCGCTATACCGAGGCGAGTCTGGTCAAGGAGCTGGAGAAACGTGACATCGGACGTCCGTCTACCTACGCCTCGATCATCTCCACGATTCAGGATCGCGGGTATGTCAAAGTCGAGAATAAACGTTTCTATGCCCTGAAGATGGGCGATATTGTCGCCGAGCGCCTACAGGAAAGTTTCAGCGAATTGATGGATTACGACTTCACGGCGAAGATGGAAGACTCGCTCGATGAAGTGGCAAAGGGCGACAAGCAGTGGAAGAAGCTGCTGAACGAGTTTTACGCAAGTTTCACCAGTCAGCTCGCGAAGGCAGAATCGGAAGACGGTGGCATGCGCAACAACAACCCCACCGATACCGACATTCCGTGCCCGCAGTGCGGGCGCCACATGCAGATTCGCACGGCTTCAACCGGCGTCTTCCTCGGGTGTTCGGGCTACAACCTGCCGCCTAAAGAGCGCTGCAAGTCGACACTGAATCTGACGCCGGGCGATGAAGCGATTCGTACCGACACGGCGGAAGAAGCCGAGGCCCAGGAAAACATCCTGCTGCGTAAGAAACATCGCTGCAAGCTCTGCAACACCGCAATGGAAGCCTATCTCATCGATGAGAAGCGCAAGTTGCATGTGTGCGGAAATAATCCTGACTGTTCCGGCTATGAGGTTGAGAACGGCGCCTTCAAGATTCGCGGTTATGATGGCCCATTAATCGAATGTGATAAATGTGGTCACGACATGCAATTAAAGACAGGGCGCTTCGGCAAGTATTTCGGTTGCAGCAATGCGGACTGCAAGAATACCCGCAAGCTGCTGCGAAACGGAGAGGCGGCTCCGCCCAAGATGGATCCGGTGCCGATGCCGGAATTGCAGTGTGAGACTGTCGATGATCACTATGTATTGCGTGATGGCGCGTCAGGAATCTTCCTCGCGGCCAGCAAATTCCCGCGTAATCGGGAGACGCGAGCGCCTTTCGTGGATGAATTGATACCACATCGACACGAGATCGATCCCAAGTACGGTTTTATCTTCGATGCCCCGACTCATGACGACGAAGGCAACCGTGCCATGCTGCGCTTCAGTCGCAAGACGCGAGAGCAGTATGTGCAAACTGAAGTGGACAAGAAGCCAACAGGTTGGAAGGCGTTCTATGACGGCCATAAATGGCAGGTCACCAAGCCCGACAAGAAATCAAAATAGCGGTGACTACTCGTACCAGATTTCGATCTCGTAGCCATCGGGATCGAGCAGGTACAGGTACGGCAGTCCCGGTCCAAACTCCCCCTGACGAATAATTGTCGCGCCCACCGCGATGGCACTCTCCAATGCCGTCGCCATATCGGCTGGTTCGCGCAGCCGGAAACCGAAGTGGGTGATGCCACCCGTATTGCCGGCCTGATCCGACTTCACGAAGGCGATCACATCATGGGGGCCAGGACCAGAAACCTGGATTGATTTCGCATCGCGGTAGGTTTCCTGCACACCAAACAGTCGGGTATAAAACCGCAGCGACACGTCAGGATCGCGGACTTCGAGATTGAGGTGTGTGAGACCGTAAGTCGGAATCGGTGTCGGTATCATGGATTGCCTCCGAAATGCCTGGACCGCAGGGCCAAGAGCACGGGGCTGAGGCGGTTGTCAGATAAACAGGCCCGTAGACTGATCTAACCGCGCCGCGCATCAAGGTGGCTAAACGTTGTTACACGGCGGGTCGTGCAGTCTCCCGCGGCTTCAGAGTGAGCGCCGAATCACCCCGACACTGATGCCTTCGATGGCAAAATCACTGGTGCGCAGGTCTACCTCGATGGGGGCGAAATCAGGATTCTCGGCCACCAGATTCAGGCGGAACTTGCTACGACCCTTCTCGAGTCGTTTCACAGTGACCTCGTCGTCGATACGCGCCACAACAATATCACCGTCCTCGGCCCTGTCTGTCTTGTGCACGGCCAGCAGATCGTCCTCATAGATGCCAATGTTGATCATGCTGGTGCCCTTGACGGTCAGCAGGTAGTCGGCACGGGGAGAGAACATATCGGGTGGGATATTGCAGTAATCGGCGATCGATTCCTGGGCCAGAATCGGGCTGCCAGCAGCAACCTGTCCGATGATGGGTAGACCCAACTGCTCGTTGATGGGCAGTCGCAGACCGCGGGAAGTGCCGGGTTGCATCTCGATAGCGCCTTTGCGGGCGAGGGCGCGCAGATGCTCTTCGGCCGCATTGGGAGACTTGAAGCCCATCTTCTGGGCGATTTCCGAGCGCGTCGGCGGAAAGCCGGTTTCGCCCAGATACTCACGAATATACTCGAGAATCTCTTCCTGTCTGGAGGTGAGTTTGAGCATGGCTGATTGTCCTCAGTCAGAATAGAACTGTAATTATATACAGTTATCTGATCGTGACAACAAAACTTTAGGGGTCGATGCCGGGCATGTGGGGGGCTCATGTAACGGCGTAATGACGGCAAGCCCGCATTCGCAAGAACGCTATTGAGGAAGCACGGTGTTGTTGCAGGACGGTGTGTTGGAAAGGCGAGAAGTGGTTGGCGCTGGTGTTGCCGAAACCCCGCTTGCAATCACAGCAACCGAAGTAAAAAAAGAGAAGTCTCTCAGGCGCTGTAAGCAAAGAGAAGAATTCGAAGCGAAGTTTCTGGAGCCAAGTATTTGGAAAGAGTATTTGTAAAAAGTAATTGAAAAAAGTTTCCGGAAACCAAAATCCGGATAAATGGATTCGGATACAAGTATTCGGATATAAGCATTCGGATAAAAGTATCCCGAGAATTGAGGGCATCCGCAGTATCAGGAGCATCGAGGATATCCACGTTTTGCAGATGAGCTAGAAAACCTTGAAGTCATCTCCGAGGTCAAGCAGGTCCGGTTCGATGTCAGGCAGTACGCCAGACCAGTTCTCCGGCACCATGGCATCGTCGGTGTAGGCTTCATCATCGGCGGTGAATTCGTAAGATCCTCCCCAGTCTTCCGGGGGTTCGGCGGGCGCCAGGTAAAGTTGTCGCCAGGTGCTGGCATCGTATTCGCCGACAGCGCCATCGACCATTTAATATTCGATAGTGTCGCCGCCTTCATCAACGGCGACAACTTCAAACAGGTTGCCGTTGATGAGGTCCTGATACCAGGCTGTTGCTTCGGGTGTTAAATGATTATTCATCTCCTGTCTCCCGATGTGTGTTGATGCTGTGCGCTAGGACTCCTTGACTACTAATTACTGCATGGGTTTCCGTACTATTACGACAAAGCCGGAACAATGACTAGAAAAATTTGCAAAAAAATTGTGACAAGTTTAACTACTGATTGAACACTTTCTGCTAACGCGTTGACACAGTTATAAATAGGAATTTTGCTCGCCATTCACTAATTTGTGATAATCCTCGCTCGTGATACTGGCGCGAGCAACGCTGTGGGTAACGCCGAACGTGACAGTGCAGGCCAAAAGGTGAATGTGGTGGGTGTAGAAAGGAAGTCTATGAACGAAGCAGGCTCAGCGTTGGGTGCCTTGATGCTCGACCTCGAAGGTCCGACACTGACAGCCTTCGAGCAGGAATTATTGCAGAGGCCAGTGGTCGGCGGGCTGATTCTGTTCGCCCGAAACTACGTCGAAGTCAATCAGTTGCGCGACCTGATTGCTGCCATCAGAGAGGTACGACCGGATATCCTCATCGCTGTGGATCAGGAAGGGGGCAGGGTGCAGCGCCTGCGGGAAGGTTTCGCTGCACTCCCGTCATTACATGCGATCGCCCGTTATGCCGATCGCCATGCCGCGGACCAGGCGACGATCGCGGCGACCTGTGGCTGGGCGATGGCGGCCGAGGTGCTCCACTACGGAATCGACTTCAGCTTCGCCCCTGTGCTCGACCTGTATGACCCGCTTTCTCCGGTTATTCGGGAACGTGCTTTTGCTGCAGAACCGGCCCGGGTAGCCGAACTGGCACGGGCTTATATCAAGGGTATGCACCGCGCCGGGATGGCGGCGACGGGCAAGCACTTTCCCGGACATGGTCTGGTTCGCGCCGATTCCCACGTGGAATTACCGACTGATAATCGCAGCGTTGCCGAGTTGCAGGCCAATGACATGGTCCCGTTCGTCGCCTGCCGAGATGTGCTGGATGCGGTCATGCCGGCGCATGTGTTGTACCCCCAGGTGGACGCCCATTGCGCCGGATTCTCCCGCGTCTGGATCCAGGACCATCTGCGTCGTGAGCTTGGTTTCAACGGCGTCGTGTTCAGCGATGACCTGAGCATGGTGGCCGCACACGGCGCCGGCTCTGCCACGGCCCGGGCGGAACAGGCGTTGACGGCTGGTTGCGATATGGTGCTCGTGTGCAACGACCGCGCCTGTGCGCTCACCGTTGCCGATTGGCTTGAAACCCGACCCGAGGCCAGCAACACGCGGCTGCCGGCGATGCGCGCCAGGCCAGCGGCAGAGATCGCTAACCTTTACTCGCAAACCGCCTGGCAGGAAGCCAAGACGCTGCTCGCGGCCATTGCCGCGCAATCGAACTAGAGGAACTGATGGAAGATTTATTGCCCCCTGAGATGCAAACCGCACTGAGCTCACTCGAAGGCCTTGGCTGGGGTGTCGAGGTGCTCGTCATCGTTACGGTCACCTTGCTGCTGCGCTATCTCGGCCTGCGGCTACTGAAAATCATGGGTCGACAGTTTGAAAAAACCGATAACGTCTGGGATGACGCCCTGTTCGAGGCTGCCGGCCGACCGCTGAGTTGGCTAATCCTCATTCTCGGTCTGTTGTGGGCCGTGCAAATCAGCGCGATGCAGTTCGAGAGCGATCTGTTCAATGAGACGAATCTGGACATCGTTCGCAAGCTCAGTTTCATCGTGTTGATTATGGTGTTTCTTGTACGCTTTATTTCGCTCACCGAATCGCACATATTCCGAAAGCTGAAGCAGGACCCGACGCCGGAACACGGCAAACTCGATCCGACGACGCTCGCGGCACTGGCAAAGCTGTTTCGCCTGTCGGTCGTCATCTCGGCCGCACTGGTGGCGCTGCCCACGCTCGGCATCGAGATCACCGCCTTGCTGGCCTTCGGTGGAGTAGGGGGTATTGCCGTCGGTTTTGCCGCTCAGGATCTGTTGTCCAATTTCTTCGGGGGCCTGATGATCTACATGGATCGTCCGTTCGCCATTGGCGACTGGATACGTTCACCGGACCGGGAGATTGAAGGTACGGTGGAGAACATCGGCTGGCGTCTGACTGTCGTGCGTACCTTTGACAAGCGTCCACTGTACATTCCCAACTCCGTGTTCAATAAATTGGCACTGGAAAATCCCTCACGCATGTCGAACCGGCGCATCAAAGAAACGATTGGCGTTCGCTACAAGGACTCGGCGAAGCTGGCGGCGATCATCGCCGATGTGAAGGCCATGCTGCAATCTCATGAAGACATCGATACCAACCAGACACTCATCGTCAATTTCAACAGCTATGCCAGCTCCTCGTTGGAATTCTTTATCTACACGTTCACGAAAACCACGAACTGGATTCGCTATCACGAGGTTAAACAGGATGTGTTGCTGAAGATCGTCGATATCGTGCATGCGCACGATGCCGACTTCGCCTTCCCGACGACTACGCTGGACGGGCTCGATGCGCTGCGTCCGGAGCCCGATGTCGATGGCCAGGACGCATAGGCCCATGGTCGATCCGACTCCCGCACACATTCTCCGGGTAAGTGCCCGTGCCCACTGCCTGTATACCGAGGCTGAGGTGGAGGCGGCACTCGATCGCCTGGCACAGGAAATCACGGCAAAGCTCGCTGAGTCCAACCCACTGCTGCTGTGCGTGATGACTGGCGCTGTGGTCGTGACTGGCAAGCTGGCGACGCGGCTCGCGTTTCCTCTGCAAATCGATTATCTGCACGCCACTCGCTATCGCGCGGCGACGAGCGGTGGCGAGCTGGTCTGGGAGCGGCATCCTGCGGCCTCACTGGCTGGCCGCACGGTGTTGATCATCGACGATATCCTCGATGAGGGAATCACTCTGGCCCGTATCGTCGAGTATTGTCGCGAACAGGGCTGCAAACGGGTGCTGGTGGCGGTACTCGTGAACAAGATTCATGACCGCAAGGCGCCAATCGAGGCTGACTTCGTCGGCCTCGATACCGAAGACTACTACCTCTATGGGTATGGCATGGATTACAAGGGGTATCTGCGCAACGCACCCGGTATCTATGCCGTGGCACCAGAAGATATCTAGTTACCGCGTGTATGCGCGTTGTCAGTCTGTCCTGAGCTCGACCAACCGGCCGAGAGCAGTGAAGAAGAGCGCGGTTCTGATGGGGCGGGATTCCAGCTCGGCTAACAGGGCGCGGTAGGTCTCGAGCTGTGCCGCGTAGCGCTCACATTGGGTGTCGATGAACGCCTGTTCTGCTTCAGATTGACTCGGCAGCCCGGTCTTGTAATCGATAATCCAGCGCACGCCTTCTGCATCCACGAAACTGCGATCGATCTTGTAATGATAGGTCACTCCAGCGCGCCGCCGCGAAAGTGCCAGCTCGCTCTCATTCTCGGTGTGTGTCGCGGCGAACAGCCAGCGTGTGTCGGCATCGTTCAGAGTCCGGGTGACAGCTTGGGTCACCGTCTCAACACTTGACTTAAGCAGCGCCGGATCGTCGATGAGGTCGCGCAGTTGGAGTCGCCAGTAGGCCTGCAGGCTCGCGAGTCGGGGCGCATCGAGTGCCGGTGTGCCCGTGGAACACAGGGCCTCGAGACTGCGATGGATGAGGGTGCCAATACTCGCCTCCGGCTCACTCACGGGTGCTTCCATTACCAGCGGTGCCGACTGACGCTCGCGCAGCGCAGTCAACTGATCGAGTTGGGCCTGCTCCAGTCGTAATGGTTCGGCGAAGCGGCGAATAGGGGTGTGTTCCGGATAAGTCGGCAACGTCGACATCGCCGACCCGTTAGTCGCCGCAGTCACCTGCGCCGGAGTCAGGCGCTCCAGGAGTTGCGGCCAGATGCGGCTGAGCAGGCTGGGCTCGACGGGTGCCTTCAGTTCCCCATCTGCGGTCGTTCCCAATGTGGCGAACAGGCTCACCGAAGTCCGGGCCCGGGTGAGGGCGATATAGAGCAGCCGGGTATTTTCCAGAAGTGCCTTCTGCTTCTGTTCATGCCGGAGCAGCTTGTACAGCGGATTGTCATCGCTGCCTGCTGCCGACAAGGTAGCCAGAAACAGGTTAGGCTCACCACAGTGATTCAGACGCGCATGCCATTGCAGCAAGGGTTTGGTATCGGATTTGGGGGGCAACGACAGGCCTGGCAGAATCACGTGATCGTATTCCAGTCCCTTGGCCTTGTGCATGGTCAGCAAATGAATCGGTTGGCGATCCGACTCTATGGACGGCGTGTGTCCCGGAACGAACGCGGCGGCAACCTGTTCACAAAATTCGTCGATATCGCCCAGACCGCCGGCATGCTCGTGCGAGGCGAGCAGGGTGAAGTATTCTGCTACGCTGTCGAGTTCGACCGGTGTCGACGTGGTGTGGATGCCTCCCAACAGGCGCCAGCATTGTTCCACACAATGGCGCAGAGTGCCGCGCTGGCGCAGTCCCAGGCCAAAATCGAGCACCGGCAGCAGGCTTTTGACGCGGGCGCGACCATCGTCTGACAGCGCCGTAATCAGTTCGGGTTGTTGCAGTGCAGACCAGATACTGGCGGAATCGGCGTGGCAACTGATCGCGTGCAGGTCGGCGAGAGTGAGTCCGCACCACGGTGCCCGTAGCAGGGCGAGCCAGGACAGCCGGTCAGCCTTGTTGATGAGTGCGCGCGTGAGCGTGATCAGGTCCTCAATGACAGGTAGCGTGGCGAGGTGATCGATGTCAGTTGCCTGCCAGTGAATACCGGCGTCGCGCAACAGCGGCACGATCGCCTGCAGGTGGCCACGAGCCCGCACCAGAACGGCAATGGAATCCTCCGGCGCCACCCGCTGCAAGGCCTGGATGCGAGCGACGACCTGCTCCGCTTCCTGCTGCCGTGCCTGTGATTGGGTGGAATCGTCATAACTGATGATGTGTGCTCGACCACCCAACGTGTCGATCGCCGGATGCAGGGCCACCGATGGGGTGTAGGGTACTGCTCCGCGAGAGATATTTTCCTGTGCAGGAAACGCCTCGCTGAAGATGTCATTCACCCAGCTCACCACGTTATGTTGTGAGCGGAAGTTGGTCTCCAGAGTCAACGGGGTGAGTGCAATGGCACCGAGTCCGCGTGCACGCACATTGAGATAGATGCCCACGTTCGCATTGCGAAATCCATAGCAGGACTGCATGGCGTCTCCCACCAGGAACAGGGTACGACCATCGCCGTTCTCCCAGCCGGCCGTAATCAGTTCCAGAATATCCAGTTGCATCTGCGAGGTATCCTGGAACTCATCGACCAGCACGTGCTGAATGCGATGATCGAGCGCCAGTGCGAGGTCGGTGGGGGCGTCGGTACTACCCAACGCTGTGCGTGCGGCCGCACTAGTCTGGGTGTAGTCAATCATGCGGAACTGCCGGAAAGACAACAGCAATTGGGTACTCAACTGGATCAGGATGCGAGTCAGCGCGCCGAGGAATTGCCACTGCGTGGCCTCGCGGTCGGGGCTGGGCAGCAGGCGCAGATAGGCGACCGATCGAAGCAAATCGGGAAGGGTGGCGAACTCGGCCAGCAGCGCGACCATCGCCTCTTTGCGCGCCTTGAATTCGGCCAGCTGCCCCTTGTCGGTTTTGGCGTCGGCCGGAAACCCGTTCTTCACGTTGACTGTCTTGCGCCACTCGTCTTTCTGGGTGAGCAGCAGGTCGGCGATAAAGTGCCACTGGGGCAGCGCGTCCGGGGTCGCGTCTGGCAGCCCGGTGAGCGGCGTGTCGGAGAGTGCCGGCGCCTGCATATTGAGCGCGGCAAAATTCACCAGCGGAATCAGCTGTGACTCCCAGGCGGATAACAGCGTGCCCGTTTCCTCCAGCGACTCCTCGATCAATTCGATCAGACTGGCTTGCAATTGTGCCTCACTGGAACCCTGTTGTGCGCGCACCTGCAACAGATGGGGTAGCCATTGATCGCGTTTGTACAGCAAGTCCACAAGCAGGTTTTCGACGGCCGTGAGATCGTTGTCGAGATGCGCCAACAGCAAGGCAATGTCGGCGCTGATCTCGGTTTCGGTTTCCAATAACGCCAAGGTCCTGGAGATTGCGTCGACGAAGCAGGGTTTGATGTCTTCGCTGATATTGGCGCTGCCCCCGAGTCGGGACAGAATCGGCAGCTGACCGGCGAGATAAGCACAGAAACTGTCGATGGTCTGGACCCGCAAGCGTGACGGATAATCCAGCAGATGCCAGCCCAGCTCACGATCGTGAGCCAGCACCTGTCGGGCCACCTCGAGTCGCTGCAGCGCGAACGCGTCTGTGGGCAGAGCGCCGCCCTTGTCGATGTCTTCGGCCCAGCGCAGCGCCGCTATGATGCGACGGCCCATTTCATTGGCGGCCTTCTTGGTAAAGGTGATGGCGAGCACCTGTTCAGGTTGCTCGCAAACACACAGCAGTTTCAGAAAGCGCATGATGAGCAATTCAGTCTTACCCGAACCCGCTGGCGCCTGCACGATAAAGGAATCGGTGATATCCAGTGCCTGGTCGCGGTCGCGGCTATCACTCAGAGGCGCCTTGCTCATGCCTCATCCTCCACACTGTCGTCATTTGGTTCGCTCTGGTCGAGCTCCCGAATGCGACACAGCGGTTCCAGTCCGCAATATTCACAGGTTCTGCGGCCATTGACTGGCGCCACGTCGGCGCGACCGCCGACAAATTCCGCGGTCAGCTCTGTCACCGTCATCTGCCACTGGCGAGTCAGGTCGTTCCAGTCGCGACTCACCCGCCTGTCCTCGGATGCGGGTTTTACGGAGGCGTGAAAGTCATTGCCTGCAGCGACACCCGAGTAGGCGATCCGCTCGACATTGACGCTGCCGATGACGATGGCTGTGACCGGCGATGCTTGTGCGTTGGTCGCAACGGTGTAATACAGTGGCAGTTGCATGTCTTCCGGACGCGCGTCGATCCAGCCCGAACTGCTGACGGCACGTTTGCCAGTCTTGTAGTCGATGAGAGCCAGGCTCTCATTCGCGAGCCGATCGACCCGGTCGATCTTCAATTGCAGGCCGAGGGTGCCGTGGTGCCATTCGTGCACTTGCTCCCGGGCAACCACCGCAAACTCGGGGCGCTCGGCCTCCAGCGTCAGATAACGTTGCAGCAAGGCCTCGATACGCGTGTGTTCAAGCGCCTTGAAGCGCGGCGTCATGAGCTGCGGGTAGCGCTGACTGAGCCACTGAATGCCAGTCTCGGTTGCTGTCGCAATTTGCTGCTTACGCGCGGTTGGTGTCAGTTCAGCGAGAGCCGCACTGCCGGTAACCGTGGCGAACAGCGTTTCCAGTGACGCATGCAGGGCATTACCGCGTGCCATGGCGCTGAGCCCGGTCTCGAAGCGGGCCAGCGGTTCGGCGCGGAGTCGGTGTCGAGTGAAGGCCCGAAACGGACAACTCGACTGGTTGCTGATCACGCCCTGACCGCCACGTACCTGTTCGCCAGCGATTAATGGCACGCCGCCGGTGTCGTTGATGCGCACCAGCGCGGTGGGAGTCACGGCGAGCGAGCTCAACAAGTTTGGCGGTGTCAGCTCTGTTGCGGCGGTCTCGCGCTCGGGCAGAACGAGTAGCGCGCTGCTGGGACTCAGCTCCAGCTCGCCGTCAGTGCGATGATGACTCGCAATCAAGGTCCCACGCACGGCTCCCTGGACGCTGGTGAGTTGTTCACTGGCACGCGCGAACTGCAGGTCACTGTGGCTCGCAGGTATGCCGGCCTCGACTTGCAGGCGATAGGGCAGGAACGCCAGCGGGCGCGCCGGTGGTGGCCAGTGTCGATCGCTGAAGCCCAGCAACCAGACATGATCAAATTGCAGGCCGACTGCTTCCGCGACCGTATATATAGAAAGAGGATTACGGGCATCGAACGGATGAGACTGCGGCTGTTGCTGGCACAGGTTGCGCAGTCGGGTGAGTGCCGCGCTCAGGGTCAGTGGGCCCAGCACGGCGCTGCATCGGGCGAAGCGGTCCAAGGTCTCCTGCCAGAGCCGGAGATTATCCTGTTCCTGGGGTCCCGACACTCCTGGCCAACCCAATTCCGCCAATTGTTCGCGCCAGCGCCGCACCCATTCCCGGGCACTGGCAGTGACCGATCTTTGGCGCTGGCGCGTCCGCAATTGCAGCAACACTGCTGCGAGAGTCGGCGAATAGGTGGCGCGCTCGGCCTGATTGAGGTGCCAGCAGAAGTCCGTCATCGTCGTCGTTGCCGTGAAGTAACGCCGCATTGTCAGTTCCATCTGCAGACGGGCCTCGTGCTCGGACTCTGTCGCCAGCAGGTGGGGCGATTGCAGCAATCGACAGAGGTCGCTGCTGGCTTGCTCCTCCTGTCCCAGTTGCAGCAGGAGCAAGGCATCGTGGATGGACGCTGCATCCGTTAGCACCAACCTGGACGAGGTCGTGTTGTAGCGTGCGCTGTCTGCCGCGGCCGCCGAGAGTGGTGCGTGGTTCTCGTCAGTCAGGGCGGTCTCGAAGATATGCCGCAAGGCCGGCTGGGACAGAAAATCCTCGGCATACAGAATGCCGATATGAGTTCCTGGTTGCTCGCGTCGTAACGCCCGCGCCCAATGGGCGCAGGCGATGAGTTCGGCTGATTGGGTCGCGTAACTCTCGCGCCAGCTCTGCGCCGGCGCTTGTTGCTGCGTCAGGTGCATTTCGCTGACCTGACAGTGCGCTGCCAGTGCGTCGAACAAGCGACGATAGAGCGGCGGTGGTTGCAAGAAGTTGACGAGGCAGATGCTGGAGGGCAGCAGGGCCTGCATGGCCGGGGAATCGAGGCCGTGGTTTAACAGGCTGTCTATGGCATCAACGAGATTCGTCGACTGCTGCAATTCACAGCGCTGTGTGTAGTCACGCAGCCAGTGCACAAACGCGGCGACATCGGGAATAGCGCTGTAGCCTCGCAGCGCGGCGATCGGATCCTGCAATACCCACTGTCGCAGCTCTCGATAACTGTGGCTCGCCGACCGCCCGGTTTCCTCGGGGTTCAGCAACGGAATCGCGTCGAGAGAACTTTCGATGACCCGGGTCCACAGCAGCTGTTCCTTTTCCGGTGTCAGCAGCGCCCGCTCGCAACACGGGACCAGACCGTTGTGGGCGCACAGATCCCAGAATTCCCGTAGCCAGATGTCCACGGCGAAGACGCGCGGAGTACGGAACACGCCCTCGGCCTTTGCGTCAGTGTAGGTTGTGAGGATGGCGTCGCGCAGACGATGGTTCGGCACCAGAATCAGTACGTCGTCCTCAAGTTGCGCCGCCAGCGGCGCGAGGTTGATCCGGCTGATCGGAGCGGGGTTCATGCGCGCCGTTTTTGGTCAGGTTGATCCAGGTGCGCGGCCCAGCTCAGCAATTCATTGCGATCGCCGCGAAAGATGACACGACGATCCTTCTTGCCGAGCTGATACTCGTACATGGGATCGTAATAGTTGATGAGGAGTTGTTCGATCCACTCAGCATGCGCAGGCAGTCCGTCCTCGCCCATGGCGAGCGCCGCTTCCATGACGAGACGTAACTTGTCGTGCAACTCACCTCCCAGACGATGGCGAATCTTGGCGAGACTGCCCAACAGATAAGCGGAGAACAATTGCTGGCCATTACGAGGATTGGCCGCAATAAACTCACGAAAGTTCGAGACGATGTAATCCTGCAGAATGGTATTCACCCGTTGTGCCAGCGATTCTTCCAGCACGGCCACGGGCGCCTGCAACATCTTGTTGTGCAGCGATTCGGGTACCGACAACGATCCGATCGCACGACTCTCGTCCTCGAGAAACAGGTGCATAGCTGCTTGATACGGGATGCGCAGCAGGGCGATCGCGAGTGCGTTTTCGAAATTGATCTGGGTCGGTTGCGGGTGCACGCGCGGTCCAAATGCCGATCCGCGATGATTGGCCAGGCCTTCCAGGTCCACGCTGTTGTTCAGGTCGTTGATGACATGAGTCTTGCCGCTGCCAGTCTTACCGGCAATGATCAGCAGGGGAGTGCTGGCAGCGGCGGCGTCGATCGTGTCGATCAGAATGCGCCGCATGAGCTTGTAGCCGCCTTCGATTCGCGGCACTCTGATCCCTGTCTCAGCCAGCCATTGCTGGACAATCTTTGAGCGCAGGCCACCGCGATAGCAATACACAGCAGTACCCGCATGCGTCGTGATGAAGCGCTCCCAGGCTTTGACTCTTGCTTCTTTTAGATGACCATTGACGAGTTTGTGCCCGTAGTCGATGGCCGCCTGCTGGCCACTGGACTTGAACAGCTTGCCGACGGCGGCGCGTTCGTGATCATTCAGCAGAGGAAGGTTCTTGGCCCCGGGAAATGCGCCATGGAGAAACTCCACCGGTGCCCGTACATCCAGCAGCGGCGTATTGCTAGCCAGCAGGGCGGGAATGGCAGTGGCGGGGATGATGTCAGGCATAATTGCTGGGATTTACGTCTGGCTGCGTTGTGTCATCGGGATGCGAGTTGCCAGTGTACCATTGACACTCCCCAGTCCCTAACCCCAGTACTTAATACCAGGCGCATTCAGGGTCAGAACTTGGACCCGCAACGCCAGCGGCTTACACTGGGGCTCTCTGTTCGGCCACTGTCAGGAGTTGTTTTGTCTGAGTCACGCAAATCTGCCACCGATCCCTTCGCGCTCGTCCGCGAGATCAAGGTCAAGGGCCCGGCACCCGTGCACCTGTGGAATCCGCCGTTTTGTGGTGAGCTGGATCTGGTTATCCGCCGTGACGGCAGCTGGTGGCACGAAGGGCAGCCCATTCGGCGCAAGGCGATGCAGAAATTGTTTGCCTCGGTGCTCCGTTTGGACGAGGACGGGGTTTATTACCTGGTCACGCCGGTGGAGAAAGTCAGTATCACCGTAGAAGACTGTCCCTTTGTCGCCCAGGTATTGCAGGTAACGGGAAGCGGTGTGCAGCAATGCATTCAGCTGACTACGAACATGGACGAGACGATCACGCTCAATGCCAGGCACAGCCTTCAACTCAATGCCGATCCGGCAACTGGCGAGCCCCATCCCACGGTTGAAATCCGCAGCGGGCTGAAGGCACTGATTGCGCGGAGTGTGTTCTATCAGCTCGTGGAACTGGCCCAGACCCGTGAGCATGAAGGCCAGCGGGAAACCGGAATTTACAGCGCTGGCGAGTTCTTTGTACTGGCAACTGAAGCCACCGTCTGAGTTCAGTGTCGGTACCAGGTCGGATGCCTCGCCGGCCAATAGAAGAGCCAACCGGGTGAGCTGGCGCCCAGGCGCGAGCAGGGTGTGGCGGCCGGGTCCGTGTTGACCTGTTCCGGTAAAAACGGCATTATTAGCGCCTTTTTTTGCACTGCTGCGCCGTCGTTTGCGCAGTTCGCTTACTCCCAGCACTCAGTTTCAATCAGGAAATCCGATGAAAATTCTTGTGGCTATAAAACGCGTCGTCGATGCGAACGTGAAGGTCAGGGTCAAGTCTGACGGCACCGGCGTCGACCTCAGCAACGCCAAGATGGCGATCAATCCCTTCTGTGAAATCGCGGTGGAAGAGGCGATTCGTATGAAAGAGGCTGGTTCGGCTGAGGAAGTCATCGCCGTCTCTATCGGACCGCAGGCGAGTCAGGAGCAACTGCGCACCGCATTAGCGCTCGGCGCCGACCGCGGCATTCTGGTGACTGCAGAGACCCAGGTCGAACCACTGGCGGTGGCGAAGTTACTCAAGGCCATTGTCGAGAAAGAACAGATCGACCTCGTAATTCTTGGCAAGCAGTCCATCGATACCGACAACAATCAAGTTGGACAGATGCTGGCCGCGCTCTGCAATTTCCCGCAGGGCACCTTTGCCTGCAAGGCGCAACTGCAGGATGGCAAGATTGAAGTCACACGGGAAATCGATGGAGGCGAGCAGACAGTCCTGTTGTCTTTGCCGGCTGTGGTAACCACTGACCTGCGCCTAAACGAGCCGCGCTACGCCTCACTGCCTAATATCATGAAGGCGAAGAAAAAGCCGATCGATACCCTCACGCCAGCCGATCTCGGTGTCGACATCGGTTCCCGACTGACCACACTGAAGGTGGTACCACCGGCAGAACGCAGCGCCGGTATCATCGTCGAGACCGTGGAAGAACTCGTGCAAAAACTCAAGTCCGAAGCGAAAGTCATTTAAGGGAAGCCCATGTCCATACTCGTCATAGCAGAACACGATAACAGCACTCTCAAGCCGGCAACCCTTAATGCGGTAACTGCAGCTCAAGCCATCGGTGGCGAGGTGCACATCCTCGTCGCAGGCGCCAATTGCCAGGACGCGGCCTCGGCTGCCGCCGCCGTTGCCAACGTGGCCAAGGTGATCGTTGCCGACAACGCCGTTTACGCACATCAACTGCCCGAGAGTGTCGCACCGTTGGTCGCCGAACTCGGCAAGGACTACAGTCATTTGCTCGCGGCCGCCACGACCACAGGCAAGAATGTGATGCCTCGCGTCGCGGCCTTGCTGGATGTGGCGCAAATTTCCGAGATCATCGAAGTGGTCTCAGCCGATACCTTTGTGCGTCCGGTATACGCGGGCAATGCGATGGCAACTGTGCAATCGGCCGACAGCATCAAGGTGATCACCGTGCGTACCACGGCCTTTGCCGACGCCGCTCTGGGTGGCAGTGCGCCGATCGAGAGCACTGCGTTTGTCGCTGAGCAGGCGCTGGCCAGCTTTGTCAGCGAACAGCTGTCTGTGAGCGAGCGACCTGAGTTGACCTCAGCCTCCATCGTCATCTCCGGTGGTCGCGGCATGCAGAACGGTGAGAATTTTGTGTTGTTGGAAAAGGTCGCCGACAAACTCGGTGCGGCAATCGGGGCGTCCCGTGCCGCCGTCGATGCGGGCTTCGTGCCGAATGACATGCAGGTCGGGCAGACTGGCAAGATTGTTGCGCCGGATCTCTATATCGCGGTGGGCATCTCCGGCGCGATCCAGCATCTGGCTGGCATGAAGGACAGCAAGGTGATCGTCGCCATTAACAAGGATGCCGAGGCTCCGATCTTTCAGGTAGCCGATTACGGTCTGGTCGCCGATCTGTTCAAGGCATTGCCTGAATTGGAACAAGCGTTATAGGGCGCGTATCGCGTTCCTTGTCGATATCGGATTCGTGTAGGCATTCCGGTCATATCGGCCCA
>JALRBQ010000086.1 GCA_023257655.1 Pseudomonadales bacterium | reverse complement strand
AGGACATTTGCGCGCGGTCGCGACCACCAACGCGCTCGAGCTCGGCATCGATATCAGCGGATTGGATGCCGTCGTCGTCGCTGGTTGGCCGGGGACTCGCGCCTCCCTGTGGCAGCAGTGGGGGCGCGCCGGTCGACGCGGCGGACATGCGACGGCCATTCTGGTTGCTCGCGAGGATCCACTGGACCGCTACGTCCTGGACCACCCGGGCGTGATCTTCGACGAGCCGGTTGAGGCAGTCGTGTTCGACCCGGCCAATCCCTACATCCTGCGCCCGCACCTACTCGCGGCGTGCGCGGAGACGCCGCTGACGCCCGAGAGCGCCGCGACATGGTTCGGTGCCAGTGCGGTCACCGCACTGGACCACCTGGCCGACGAGGGCCTGCTGCGCAAACGACGCACGGGCTACTACTGGACGCAGAAGGACTCACCGGCGGCGCGGATCGACCTGCGCGGTGACGCGGCAGCACCCGTGCGGATCGTGGAGGAGGGCACCGGCCGACTCCTCGGCACCGTTGAAGCCTCGCGCGCACCGGCAACCATCCATCCACACGCGGTCTACATCCACCAGGGCCTGACCCATATCGTGACCGAGCTTGACCTCGACGAGTCCGTGGCATTCGTCCGCGCGGAGGACGTGAGCTACACGACGACAGCCACCGAGATTGCCGATTACCGCATCCTCAACGTCGAACAGCAGATCCCGTGGGGCGCCGCGCACCTATGCCTCGGAGAAGTTGAGGTGACCTCGCAGGTCACCGGGTTCCTCCGACGTCGTCTCATCACCGGCGAGATCATCGGTCAAGAGACTCTCGACATGCCTGAGCGCACTTTGCGCACCCGTGGTGTGTGGTGGACCGTCAGCGACGCGCAGGTGTCCGAGCTGCTTTCCGGCGCCGACATCGACATTGCGGGTGCGGCCCACGCCGCTGAGCACGCTTCCATCGGCCTCATGCCGCTGATCGCGACCTGTGATCGGTGGGACATCGGCGGCGTTTCGACGCCGCGACATCCAGATACCGATCGCTGCACTGTGGTCGTCTACGACGGTCACGCCGGGGGTGCCGGATTTGCCGACCGCGGCTTTGCCGCGGCGACGACCTGGCTGTCCGCGACCCGCGATCTCATCGCGCGTTGTCCCTGCCCGGATGGCTGCCCATCCTGCGTGCAGTCGCCGAAGTGCGGCAATGGCAACAACCCCCTCGACAAGGTTGGTGCGGTGCGCCTTCTGGACGTACTCCTCGCCGGCGCACCCGAAGATCTCACGCCGGCCCGGTCCGCGCCCGAACCCCGCAACGCGACCTGGGGATAATCGCGCGTCGCCGTCCCTGTGGACGACAGCGCGATACCGTCACCTCGTGAGTGGTCCATGGCCAAGGCCCAGTTCGCCGTCATCTTCGGCGAACGCTTCATCAAAGCCATGGAAGCGTAATGTTCAACCGCCCGCCCACACACGAAATTACTGACAGTCCCCTTGGCTGAAGCCCAGATCCTGATTGAAGCCTGGCGGCGGCATTACAACACCGTCAGGCCGCACAGCTCGCTGGGCTATCGGCCTCCGGCCCCGGAAACGGCAACACCGCCATGGCTGCCCTCCGGTTCCGCTTCGCTCCACCTGCGGCCAACCATGGCGCCGGAAGCAATCTTGCACTAACAATTAGCGCGGACCACTCGGTGGGGGCCGATCACGCCGGTGAGCAGAGAAGGTTCGACGCCGGTCGACTACCCTCCGCCACCCACCCCCGACATTGATCTCTGTTATCAGGGTAGCGGTGTAAGCGTGCGAAGTGTGGGCGTCATTCAGGCCCAATCCCTCGACCTGCGCGAGTTTTAGCGAAATCTCCGGCGACATCAGGGATGGATTTTGCGGCCAGTCTCCGTGCCGTTCACAATCGGTTGGGTTTCCCTGCTTTCAGGAAATTAACAGAGAAAATTGCACGTTTGAGGCCGAAAACAGGACATTTCGGACGAATAATCTGATCTCGCTTACGATTTCAGCACGTTTTTTCAGTAGGTTGTGAGGGGCAAATCGGGTTTTCCCTGCTATTCGACATAACAGGGTATTTAATCGCCGTAACAGGGAACCCAATCGCGCCTATCAGGGCATTTGTTGGCTCATAACAGGGCCGCTAATGGGACGAGAAACCGAGCCTTTCGCGTTTTTATGATGGCGGCTACATTGATTGAAAGGCCATATTGCCTTTCCTTGAAACCGGGAGCATGATCCTACTGTTGGTTGGGGGGGTCTTTGAAAAGCAATTGAAACAGCGCTTTGCGCCGTTTGGCCTATTCCCCTTTAATTAACAAGCGATGGAGAATGAATATGGAAACAGTATCACTTTTTCAATACTCTCTGATATATAACGCTTTTTCATTTACATTCGCAGCCATGGCTGCAGCAACGCTGTTTTTATGGTTAGGGCGATCGCAAGTATCAAACAACTACAAAACTGCAGTCACTATATCCGGACTTGTTTGTGCAATAGCCGCATATCACTATTGGCGAATTTTCGAGAGCTGGGAAACCGCTTACACAGTTAAGGACGGCGTCGTTGCAGCTACTGGCTATGCCTTCAACGACGCCTATCGGTATGTCGACTGGCTGCTGACGGTGCCACTGCTTCTGATCGAACTTGTTCTCGTGATGAGGCTGGGGCGCGATGAGACTGTCAGTAAGTCTGTCAAACTTGGCTTCGCCGCCGCATTGATGATCGTGTTGGGATACCCGGGCGAAATTGCTGCCGATATTCCGACCCGCGCCCTTTGGGGCACCCTTTCTGCTATCCCGTTCCTCTACATTGTTTGGGAACTGTTCAGCGGCCTAGGCGCATCGATCGAGCGTCAGCCAGATAGTGTTCGGGACCTAGTTAAGAAAGCTCGTCTTCTGACGTTCGCCTCTTGGGGTTTTTACCCCATCGTCTACATGGCTCCATACGCTAATATTTCAGGCGCTACTGCTGAAACGGCCATTCAGGT
>JALRBQ010000064.1 GCA_023257655.1 Pseudomonadales bacterium | reverse complement strand
GCAAGCAAGGGCGAGGGCAATCCGGCATCGGTCCAGAAGTCGGCTTGTTGAGTGGGACGGGCGTAAAATTCGTCTCGGTTCGCGGCAACTATCAGGGGGAAGCGGGCATCAGCCTGATGAGCAAAAATAATAAGGCACATTGGGCGAGATGGTAAGGAAACTCCCTCGAATTGGCAATCACTGTGAGGCGGTGGTCGGCGCTACGTGAAATTGGCGAAGCTTCTTCTGTCAGGCTTGCTATAATCGGACCCTGATGCAATGACCACGAACAGCGCGGATACCTTAACCTTTCCATGCTCACCTATCCCCAATTTGACCCGGTCGCCCTGTCACTGGGCCCGATCAGTATCCACTGGTACGGCATCATGTACATCGTTGCCTTCGGAGGAGCCTGGGGACTGGCGACTTGGCGCACACGCCACCAACGTGATTACTGGACTGCCGAACACATCTCGGATCTGGTCTTCTACGGCGCATTGGGTGCCGTCATCGGTGGCCGGTTGGGGTCTGTGTTTTTCTACAATTTCGGTCGGTTTCTCGACGATCCCCTCTGGCTCTTCCGGGTGTGGGAAGGGGGCATGTCCTTCCACGGCGGTTTACTCGGCGTTTTGATAGCCCTGGCCTTGTATTCCCGCAGTATTCACCGCGACCCGCTTGAAGTCGCCGATTTCATCGCCCCGTTCGCCCCGTTTGGACTGGGTGCCGGCCGTTTGGGCAACTTCATCGGTGGCGAACTGTGGGGACGTCCCACCGATGTGCCCTGGGGCATGGTATTCCCGCATGTGGACGGGGTGGCACGGCATCCCTCACAACTCTACGAGTTCGGACTGGAAGGTGTGGCTCTGTTTTCCCTGATCTGGTGGTTTTCCGCACGCCCGCGTCCCCGCGGTGCGGTGGCAGGGCTCTTCGGCGTCGGCTACGGGTGTTTCCGGTTCTTTATCGAATTCTTCCGTGAGCCGGATCTCGACATCGGTTTCGTGGCCTTCGACTGGCTGACAATGGGGCAAATACTCTCGCTGCCGGTGCTGTTCGCCGGTGTCGCCCTGATGGTGTTCGCTTACCGCCGCCCGGCAACCGGCAACTAGACGAGGAATTCATGCAACAGTACCTGCAACTCTGCCAGCGCATCATCGACGAGGGTGTCTGGATCGAGAACCAGCGCACCGGGAAGAAATGCCTCACGGTCGTGAATGCCGACCTTTCGTATGACGTGGCAAAGAATCAATTCCCAATCATCACCACCCGCAAGAGCTTCTGGAAGGCCGCTATCGCCGAACTGCTAGGCTACCTGCGCGGCTATGATAGTGCGGCGGACTTCCGCGCCTTGGGCACAAAGTCCTGGGACGCTAACGCGAATGAGAATGCCGCCTGGCTTAATAATCCGGTACGCAAGGGCGTGGATGACATGGGCCGTGTCTATGGCGTGCAAGGCCGGAGCTGGCGTAGGCCCGATGGCAGCACACTGGATCAATTGCAGAAGATCGTCACTAACCTGTCGCAGGACATCGATGATCGCGGCGAGATTCTGACCTTCTACAATCCCGGTGAATTCGAGCTCGGATGTCTGCGTCCCTGCATGCACACGCACACCTTCTCATTGCTGGGAGATACCCTATATCTCACGAGCTATCAGCGCTCGTGTGATGTACCGTTGGGTCTGAACTTCAATCAGATCCAGGTCTTTACCCTGTTGGCGTTAATGGCGCAGATCACAGGCAAGACACCCGGCATGGCCTATCACAAGATCGTCAACGCGCACATCTACGAGGATCAAGTGGACCTGATGCGAGACGTGCAACTGCAGCGGGAACCGTTTGACCCGCCGCAACTGCGGATTAATCCTGAGATCAGGTCACTTAAGGACATCGAGACCTGGGTCAGCCTGGAGGATTTCGCGGTTGAAGGTTATCGTCACCACGATCCCATCGCGTATCCGTTCTCTGTCTAGGTTCCCGTCCAGGAGACATTCATGCAACTAGCCATGATCTGCGCAATGGCCACCAATCGTGTCATTGGGCGCAATAACAGTCTGCCGTGGCACCTGTCGGAGGACCTGAAATATTTCCGGCGCACCACGATGGGCAATAGCATCATCATGGGCCGCAAGACCTGGGAGTCGATCGGACGCGTGTTGCCAGGACGAACGAATATTGTCGTCACTCATAATCCTGACTACAGTGCGCCTGGTATCAAGGTAGTTACCTCGCTGGAAGCCGCGATTCGACTCGCGGAGAGTCAGGCTTTGATCGACGGTTCTGCCGAAGCCTTCATCATCGGTGGCGCCGGTCTCTACGCTGCGGCGTTGCCGCAAGCGGACCGCTTTCATCTGACGCGCGTGCACGCCAGTGTGGAGGGGGATACCCGGCTTGCCGACTTCGATGAGAGCGAGTGGCGCGAAGTCTCACGTCAGGACTTTCTCCACGACGAAGTCAATCCTTACGATTACAGCATCTGTGTGCTGGAGCGTATTCGCTAGACAGGAGGTGGCGCTACAGACGTTTCAGCAGAACTTTTGACCGGCGCTGAAAATTGTAGAGCTTCTGTTTCTGCTCCGGCAGATCCGACAGCGTCCCCTCGGCGAAACCCTTCTCGATGAACCAGTGTGCGGCCACCGTTGTCAGCACGAACAGGGTCTCCAGTTTCAGGCCGCGGGCCTTTTTCTCAAGACTCTCCAGCAGGCGTTCGCCAAATCCGTTCTTCTGGTAATGGGGATGAATCGCGATGCAGGCGACTTCGCCTCGCTTGTCCGAGAACGGATAGAGCGCGGCACAGGCGATTATCGTTCCTTCCAGTTCCACCACCTTGAAGTTGCCGATTTCGGTTTCCAGTAATTCGCGTGAGCGAGCGACGAGCGAGCCTTCCTGCTCCAGCGGACGGATCAACTCAATGATGCCGACAACGTCATCAATCGTGGCGTCGCGTAGCTCATCGAAGTTGTCGTCACTGATCAGGCTGCCGTTGCCTTCGCGCGTAAACAATTCCTGCAGCAAGGCACCATTCTTGTCAAAGCTGATGAGATGTGAGCGATGCACCTTATTGGCGTAGGCCTTCAGTGCTGCATCGAGTGCATGGCTCACACAGATCGACTCGCCGTCATCACGCGCCGCCAACTCATGTGCGTGGCGTCTCGCATCGGTCTCTGTCAGAGCCGTGATCAAGTCACCGTTCTGGTCCCGCACGCCATCACCGGGTATGAACAGAATCAGTTTGTCGGCATTGAGCGCAATCGCTGCCTCGGTAGCCACTTCTTCCACAGTAAGATTGAAGACTTCACCTGTGCGTGAATAACCGAGATTGGATAGCAGGACAATATTGTTCTGCGCCAGTTGTTGTTCTATCGCCCGGGTCTGGATCTTGCGTACCTTGCCGGTGTAATGGAAATCCACTCCGTCGTGAATTCCAAGCGGCTTGGCTGTCACAAAATTTCCGCGACAGACACGAATGTCGGTACCTTGCATCGGCGAGTTGGGTAGGCCCATGGAGAACATGGCCTCGAGATCAAAACTGAGCCCGCCGACAACCTGTTTGATCGTCGTCATGCAATCGGCTTCGGTAATACGACGCTTGAGATGATAACTGGATTGCTTGCCGGCAGCAGCCAACGCCGCAGTAATCTGTGGTCGCGAACCGTGCACGAGTACGAGCTTTACGCCGAGACTATGCAGCAGGTTCAGATCGTAAATTATGTTCGGCAGATTCTCGCTCTCGAGTGCTTCGCCGCCGAGTAGTACCACAAAGATCTTGTTGCGGTGAGTATTGATATAGGTGGAAGACGATCTGAACCACTCAATCATTTCGTTATTGTTTTTCATAAGGGCGTGTCATCACTCTGGTTTCAGACAGTGTTGTGTGATCAATTTTCTGAGCGTATCGATACAGGGTTCAATCATTGCAACAGACATGTACTCATCGGGTTGGTGAGCCTGATCAATGTTGCCAGGCCCCATAACGATTGTATCTATTCCCATCGACTGAAGAAATGGGGCCTCGGTGCCGAAGCCGGCACTGATGCCACCATGACCGGTCAGGCGTTCGACTGCACGCAGGATGCCACTGTCAGAGTCCGCCTGAAATGCCGGTGCGCCGGCGAATAGCGGTTTGTACTCGTAACTCATATCCAATGGCTCGGTGACTTTGCTAATGCGTTGTCCGATCTCTTGCCGTAATGTGTCGATGTGCATACCGGGAAGCAGACGGATGTCAAACTCGAGCTCGCAGTGACCGCAGATACGATTCGGATTGTCGCCACCGTGGATGCTGCCCAGATTCAGTGTGGGATAGGGAAGCTCAAACAAGGTACTGCTGTAGCGCTGCCTGAGTTCTTGTCGGTACTGCATCAGTTCCGAAATCACCGCATGCATTGCATCGAGGGCGTTGTTCCCCAGTGCCGGATTGGAAGAATGACCGCTGCGCCCGAGCAGGCGAATGGACTCCATCATCACGCCCTTGTGGGCATTGACGGGTTGCAGACTTGTCGGCTCACCGATAATGGCGGCTCGCGCCAGCGGCCGTCCGAGTTCCACCAGCCGTCGCGCGCCTTGCATCGATGTCTCTTCGTCGGCGGTTGCCAGCAGAATCAGAGGCTCCCTGAATTCGAATTGCAGCAGGGGCCGCAAGGCTTCCATGACGATGGCGAAGAAGCCCTTCATGTCGGTGACCCCGAGTCCGTAGAGTCTGCCATCCCGTTCCGTGACGCGGAACGGATCCACCGACCACAGCGCCTCGTCCAGCGGGACCGTGTCCGTATGTCCGGCCAGAATCAGGCCGCCCGGACCACTGCCGCGGGTCGCGATCAGATTCAGCTTTTCCCGCGGCGGGGGTGAGCAAGAAATCAACTCGCACTGAAAGCCCAGCGCCTCGAACTGTTCCGCGAGATGCTCAACTACGGGACGATTGCTCATATCGAGTGCAGCATTGGCCGAACTGATACTGGGCAATTTGATGAGACTGTCGATGTGTGTCAACAGACTGCTGGTGTCAATCGACATCGCTGCATCCCTGAGTGTGAATGATTCAGGACTTCGCTGAGAGTTTGGCAATCATGTCGGTCTTCGCCGCCATGATGAAGTCATTGCTGTGCAATCCGTTAATCTTGTGCGTCCACCAGTACACCGTGACCTTGCCCCACTCGGTGAGGATTGCCGGGTGGTGGTTCTCGCGTTCGGCCAGATTCGCAACCTTGTAAGTGAAACTGAAAGCGTCCCGGAACTCGACGAAATAAAATTCCCGAATCAGCTTGTCGACACCGTCATGGAACTGACGTTTCCAGGCAGGAATACTGAGGATCATCCGGTTCGCCTCCTCGTCGGTGACGACCGGTGCGCCCATGCGACAGACCTCGCAGTGTTTCTCGTACAGTTTTTCCATACTGAATTCCTGTCTGAAAGCGGGCGGTGAACGACCAAAGCCTAGAGAAATTCCTCGAGCAGACTGTTCAGCATCTCGTAGCCCCGGGGGGTCGGTCGAATCCAGTCCGCCTCACGCTCCAGTAGGGATTGGGAGACGAGATATTCTACTCGGTTTCCAATGGTGCTAAAAGGGAGGCCAGTTCGGCTTTCGAACTGCGCCGTCGTGAAGCCCTGCCGCAGGCGCAGGGCGTTCAAGAGAAACTCCAGCGACAGGTCCTCCTGCGCTACAGCCTTGCGCTCTGCGGTGCGATCAAGGCTGTTCGCCAGATAGTGCATTGGCTGCTTGAGTTTGCGGGTGCGGACTATGGTGCCGGAGACGGCGTCGCTCAGCTTGCCGTGCGCGCCGGCCCCGATGCCAATGTAGTCACCGAAGCGCCAATAATTCAGATTGTGGCGGGATGCCTGCTGCGCCCGCGCATACGCGGAGACTTCATATTGCTCAAAGCCGTGCCCGGCGAGTAATTGCTGTCCCTGCTCCTGAATCGCCAGCAAGCCAGGCTCTGGCGGCAACACCGGTGGTCGACTGTGAAACACCGTATTCGGTTCGATGGTAAGCTGGTACCAGGAAAGATGTGCCGGTTGGAATTCGAGCGCCTGGCGCAAATCATTAGCAGCGTCATCTGGAGTCTGGTCCGGAAGGCCATGCATCAGATCCAGATTGAAATTATCGAAGCCACTGGCGCGGGCCATCGCAATCGCCGCCTTTGCCTGCGCAGCGTCGTGAATGCGACCCAGGGTCTGTAATTGGCGATCATCAAAGCTCTGGATTCCGAGCGAGAGCCGATTGATGCCGATGTCGCGATAGGCACGAAACTTCGCAGCCTCGACTGTGCCCGGATTCGCCTCCAGTGTGATCTCGCAAGTGCTGGCCAGTGGTGTGTGCCGCTGCACAAAGGCGAGTAATTCGGCATAGGTGGTCGCCGAGAACAGGCTGGGTGTCCCACCCCCGATAAAGATCGACTCGATCTCACGGCCGGCGATAGCCGCAAGCTCCGATTCGAAATCAGCGCACAAGGCTACCAGATACTCGGCTTCCGGCAGCGTCGATTTCGTTTCGTGGGAATTGAAATCGCAGTAGGGACATTTGCGCACACACCAGGGTATGTGCACATACAGGCTTAACGGTGGGAGTTCCACACGTTCACCAATTGTCGCAAGGCCTGACCGCGATGACTGAGGGAATTCTTGATGTCCGGACTCAGCTCGGCAGACGAGCAGTCATAGTCGGGCACATAGAACAACGGGTCATAACCAAAGCCATTGGCGCCGCTCTCGGCAAACAGGATTCGACCTTCCCACGTGCCCTGACAGATCAGCGGCATCGGGTCGCGGGCGTGGCGCATGAAGACGATGACACACTGAAACCGGGCAGTACGTTCTGATTCCGGAATCTGTTCCATCTCCGCTAGCAGCTTGAGATTGTTTTCCATATCTGCGGTGGGACCACCGATTCCGGCATAACGAGCCGAGTAGATTCCAGGCTCGCCATCCAGTGCGTCCACCTCGATACCGGAATCATCGGCAATCGCCGGTAAACCGGTAACCGCGCAGGCATGTCTGGCCTTGATTAGGGCATTCTCGACGAAACTGAGGCCAATCTCTTCCGCGGCCTCAACGTCGAATTCAGATTGCGGCACCAACTCCACATCGTAGGGAGCCAATATTGTCTGAAATTCTCTCAGTTTGCCGAGGTTGCCACTCGCCAGCACGATGGTCTCTGCATTCATCAGGCGCCCTTGTTCTTGGTGAGGTGATAGATCGCGATTTCTCCCAGGAAATTGGGCCACGCGCGCATGTACCAACTGCCCTTGTGCTGGGAGTCGACGACGGTTCGGGCCAGTATCTGGATGTTGCGAGCCACGCACAGCGCATCGAAGTCATTCACCGTACAGAAGTGAATGTTCGGGGTGTTATACCATTGGTGCGGCATGAATTTGGAAAGTGGCATACGGCCTTTGGTCCACAGGTAGCAGCGACTCTTCCAGTTTCCGAAATTAGGGAAGGTAACAATGCCGTTCTTGCCAATTCGCAACATCTCGTCAATCAGCACATCCGGTTTGCTTAGCGCTTGCAGTGTCTGCGCCAGTAACACGGTATCGAAACTGTCACTGCGGAAATTCGAGAGGCCGCTGTCGAGATTCTGTTCGATGACGTTGACGCCGTTGCGCAGGCATGACTCGATGTTGGTCGGATCGATCTCGAGCCCGATGCCGCGTACATCCTTGTTATCCTGCAGGTATTGCAGGAGTCTGCCGTCGCCACAGCCGAGGTCAAGCACCCGGCTGCCCGGTTTGATCCACTCCTGGATGATTGCCAGATCGGGTCGCATCAGGCCAGCCCCTCATAAACTTTCTGCAGATAGGCAGAGAGGGCGTTTACATAGCGCGGTATCGGCATCAGGAACGCATCATGTCCCTGGTCCGCAGCAATTTCGAGATAACTGACATCACGTTTCGCCTTCAGCAGTTTCGTCACGATTTCTCGTGAACGTTCCGGAGGAAAACGCCAGTCAGTGCTGAATGACATTATCAGGAACCGGCAGTCGCTGTTCTCAAAAGCCTTTGCCAGATCACCGTCGTAATCGACTGAAGGATCGAAATAATCCAGCGCCTTGGTCATCAACAAATAAGTATTGGCATCAAAATTTTCCGAGAATCGTTCGCCCTGATAGTGCAAGTAACTCTCCACTTCAAAATCGGCATTGAAACCAAAGCTCAGCTTGCCAGTGCGCAGATCGCGTCCGAAGTTCGTGCCTTCACTCTCAAAGTCGCTGATGGACTTACCGAATTTGGCACTCATCGCACTGTCGGACAAATATGTAATGTGGCCCACCATGCGCGCGAGCATCAGCCCCTGTTTTGGATAGGTGCCATGCTCCAGATAATGACCTTTATGAAAATTGGGATCGCGCGTGATCGAGTGCCGTGCGACCTCGTTGAAGGCTATATTTTGTGCCGACAATTTTGGTGCGGCGGCAATAACAACCGCATTACGCATACACTGGGGATAACTGATCGACCAACGCAGCACCTGCATGCCTCCGAGACTGCCGCCGACTACGGCCGCCCACTCCTCGATACCGAGTCGGTCCATCAGTCGCTTTTGGCTATTGACCCAATCGCGTACAGTGACGATCGGGAAATCCGGGCCATAGATCTTGCCGGTTTCGGGATTAATCGAAATTGGACCGGTACTGCCGGCGCAGCCCCCCAAATTATTGAGGCAGACGACGTAGAAGAGATTGGTATCGATGGCCTTGCCGGGTCCGATGCAGCTATCCCACCAACCCGCCTTCTTGTCGTCGAGACTGTGGTAGCCTGCCGCGTGATGGTCTCCCGACAGTGCATGACAGATGAGCACAGCATTGTTGCGGGCTGCATTCAGTTCGCCATAGGTTTCCACGACGAGATCATAGCTCGACAGCACGGCGCCGCTGCGCAAGAGCAGCGGCTCGTCGAAGTGATGCACCTGTGGTTTAACCAGGCCAACGGAGTCAGTGGGTATTGTCTGTGGCATAGCGTGCTTTATTCCGGCAGTTTCCGCTGCCCCGGCTTGAATTCGTCCGGTATGTGAACCGGGTTGATGATGCGAAGTCGCTTTCTGCGACCCGTCTCACCGCTCACAATTGTAATAGCACTTTGCTTCACCTGAAACTGCTTCGACAGAAACCGGATCAGGTGGGCATTGGCCTTGCCATCGACCGGTGGAGCAGTAATGCGGATACGAAAACTGTCACCCACGATGCCGACCAGCCGATCTTCCTTCGCCCTGGGTTGTATTACACAATCCAGAACCAGCGCGGTGTCCTCCCAGTGAAAGCAAAAATCACCGGGGCTCTGCCTGGCTGTGTGTTTCAAATACCTATAATCACCGCGGCGTGTTGCGGGGTGATTCCGAAAGTGGAGATCAGGAAATTCTGAATCAGCTGAATTGCGATGAAGATAAAGATCGGCGAAAAATCGAGCCCGCCTATTGGCGGAATTATTTTCCGGATTGGAGCCATCACCGGTTCCGTAAGCTGCCAGATAACGCGCAGGATCGGATGAGGATTCATATTGCCGGTAAACAGCATGACGAATGACATGATGATCGAAGCGATAATTGCATAGTAATAAATATTGACGATGAAATAGAGCACTCCGACGAATGACCAGGTGACGACATAGCCGATGCCGGGAATGGAGCCACCATAGAGTATGATCAGGACGCAAATCGACAGGCCCTCGATCACTAACGCGAGTATCAGCGTCGAAAAGTCGATGCCGCGATAACCCGGAATAAAGGTTCTGAAGATTCGTACCATGGGATCGGTTATTCGTACGACCGATTGCGACAGTGGATTGTAAAAATCCGCTTTCGCTACTTGCAGCAGAAAACGCAGTAACACGGCCATCAGGTAGAGGCCTGCAAGCGTACTGAATATCAAGATCACTGAATTTGCCAAACCACCCATACCTGTTCTCGTTGTAGTTTACTGATTGCCGAACTGCGCCGCCAATTCCGTCGAACGGAGTTGCGCCGCCAGCAGAGCCCGCTGTACAAGGCTACGCAGCGCGCCGGCTTCAAACTCTGCAATTGCTCGCTCGGTAGTTCCACCTGGAGAGGTGACGTTGCGTCGCAGCTGAGCAGTGTCTTCCTGGCTATGTTGGGCGAGTTCGGCTGCCCCGGCGGCGGTCTGATAAGTCAGGGCTCGCGCGAGTTCGGCACTCAGACCCATTTCGACAGCAGCCGCCTGCATCGCTTCCATAAAAAGGAAGAAGTAAGCCGGGCCACTACCGGATAACGCGGTCACCGCGTCGATGTCGGATTCCTTATTCAACCAAACAGCGAGGCCTACACTCGACATCAGGTCGGCAGCCAATTGGCGCCCAGCCTGGCTCACATTGGCGTTGGCAAACAGTCCCGATGCTCCCTTGCTCACCAGAGCCGGGGTGTTAGGCATGCAGCGCACGATGGCGATGTCGGCACCCAGCCACCACTGCAAATGGGACAGGGTAATTCCGGCCGCAATCGATACAACCAGCGGGCGTCGAGCCTGAACATCAGCCGCAAGTTGCTCACACACTGTGCGCATGACCTGAGGTTTCACGGCGAGCACGAGTACCTCGACGTGTGCCACCAGTTCTGCTGCAGGTGCTGTATTGATGCCCAATTCAGCGGCCAGCTGCTGCAACTTGTCGGAGTCGACATCGGTAGCCCAGATCGAATCGGCGCGCGCACCTCTGGCCAGCAAGCCTCGAATCAGGCTGTTCGCCATGTTGCCAGCGCCAATAAATCCGATCTTCGTAGTACTCACAGGGTCTCCCAATTGTCTGTGGGGAATTGCATTGAGGCGGTATTCTAACTGATTAAGAAACCAGAATCCCTATTGCGATCGACTCCGCGCCCCAAAAAGTGCGGTGCCAATACGTACCAAGGTCGAGCCCTCGGCGATGGCCGCCTCGTAATCGTTGCTCATGCCCATCGACAAGGTGTCCATTGTCGGGTGCACGGCAGCCAGCGCAGTGAATTCCGCAGCGAGCTGATGAAAGCCCTGGCGCTGGGAATCGAAATCGGTGAGCGGCGCCGGTATCGCCATCAGGCCGCGCAGGCACAGATTCGGCAAGGTGCTCACCGTTGCGCACAGACTTCGACAATCGGCTAGTGCCGTGCCTGACTTCGTGGATTCCTCCGACAGGTTGATCTGCACACATACGTTGAGTCGGCCCAGGGCCGGGTCACGCTGTTCATCCAGGCGGCGCGCGATCTTTTCGCGATCGACGCTATGCACCCAATCGAAATGAGCCGCAATACCTCGAGTCTTATTCGACTGAATCGGACCAATGAAATGCCATATCAGCGGCAGATCGGCGAGCGCCGCGATTTTTTCTTCGGCCTCCTGCAGATAATTTTCACCAAAGTCGACAAGCCCCGCCGCGTGAGCACAGCGCAGGGATTCGGCGTGCTGCTGCTTGCTGACAGCGAGCAGTTTCACCGCACCTGGCTCTCGAGCGTACTGCCGCTCAAACCTTTGAATTTGCTCAAGAACAAGGGAAATATTTTCTGCTATGCGGGTCACGTTTTACCAGAATTTACAGATTGCCGGTGGAGAAGGATTCTAGGATATTGTCCTAATGACAGGTACTATACGTGCAGGCCTACTATAGGTGAGGCACCGGGTTAAAACAACGATCAACGGTTACGGGTAAGGCTCATGGACATTACAGAACTACTGGGATTCAGTGTTTAGCAAGGCGCTTCGGATTTGCATCTCACAGCGGGCATGCCACCGCTGATTCGAGTCGACGGT
Organism: Pseudomonadales bacterium; assembly: GCA_023257655.1. Taxonomy (GTDB): domain Bacteria; phylum Pseudomonadota; class Gammaproteobacteria; order Pseudomonadales; family Pseudohongiellaceae; genus UBA9145. Next base: position 29,115 of record JALRBQ010000064.1, on the reverse strand, counting down.
GATATACGCCGCATCAATGTTCCGGAGATGGATCACAAGGAAGTCCACAGCTTGATCTACGAGATCATGAACGACAAGCAACGCAAGGACTACGAAGAATTTCTCGAGACCGACTTCTCGTTTGAGGTGCCCGGGCTGGCCCGGTTCCGTGTCAATGCCTTCGTGCAGAACCGGGGCGCGGGCGCTGTATTCCGAACCATTCCTTCCAAAGTGTTGTCGATGCAACAACTCGGCATGGGCGATATTTTCCGCAAGATCGCCAAAGTGCCTCGAGGACTGGTGTGTGTCACTGGTCCTACCGGTTCCGGCAAGAGTACGACGCTCGCCGCCATGATCGACTATATCAACGACACCAAATACGAACATATCCTGACAATTGAGGATCCGATCGAATTCGTCCATCAGAGCAAGAAGTGTCTCGTCAACCAGCGTGAGGTGCACCGCGATACCCACGGTTTCAACGAGGCGCTGCGTTCGGCGCTGCGTGAAGACCCCGACATCATCCTGGTGGGTGAGTTGCGAGACCTCGAGACAATCCGGTTGGCGCTCACGGCGGCAGAAACCGGTCACCTCGTGTTCGGCACACTGCACACGACCTCCGCCGCCAAGACCATCGACCGTGTGATCGACGTGTTTCCGGCCGCGGAGAAAGACATGGTGCGATCGATGCTGTCCGAGTCCTTGCAGGCAGTAATCTCACAGGCCTTGCTCAAGAAGCCCGGCGGCGGTCGCTGTGCGGCTCACGAGATCATGATAGGGACACCAGCTATCCGCAACCTGATTCGGGAAGACAAGGTGGCCCAGATGTATTCTTCCATCCAAACCGGCGCGTCAGTCGGCATGCAGACGCTGGATCAGTGTCTGAAGGAACTGGTTGCGAAAGGGTTGGTGACCAAGGCCGATGCCCGCTCCAAGGCGAAGATGCCGGAAAATTTCGCGTAGCGGTCGCGCGTTCAGGCTATGCACCGGCTCGCCAACCGGCGAACCAGTTTTCCAGAATAATGCCAGCGGCCAGATCGTCGATCGCCGCTGCGTGACCTGCCGCATTTTTTCCGCGCGTGGACTGTTCCCGCGCCTCCCGCGATGAGAGTCGTTCATCCATGCCGTAGCAGGGCAGGTTGAAGCGCCCGTTCAGGCGATTTGCAAACTTGATGGCCCGCTGCAGCAGTTCGCTCTCTGTGCCGTCCATGTTGTAGGGCAGTCCTACGACAAAGGCGTCAGGTTGCCACTCGGTGATCAGCCGCTGAATCTCTTGCCAATCCGGAATGCCGTCCCGGGCCTTCAGGATCTTTACTCCCCGCGCCGTGCCGGTAAGGCTCTGCCCAAAGGCGACGCCGATGCGTTGCGTGCCGTAATCGAAGCCGAGTACGGTGAGGTGAGCGGAGGTATCTCGGGGAACGAGTGGAATGGCGGGTGCCGGGGTAGTCATCGTCGTGACTCAGGAATGTCCGGCTGAAGGTGAAATCTTCTTCAGGTCGATGCCCAGAATTGCGCTCGCCGCCTGCAGCTTGCTGGTGTGATCGGCGGAGAAGATCACGTCGCTGCGCGCCGGTGCGGTAATCCAGGAATTCGCGCTGATCTCGCTCTCCAGTTGTCCGGCATCCCAGCCAGCGCAACCGAGGGCCACCAGATATTTCTGTGGTCCGCTGCCAGTCGCAATATCCTGCAGAATGGTGCGTGATGTACAGATCGCCAGTTCGTCCGAGACGGCTATAGAGGACTCCCAGTTCAGACCACTGTCATGCAGGATAAATCCCTTGTCACGCTCAACCGGGCCACCCGCCAGAACACGCTGTTCACGGAAGGTTTCTTCGGCAACGCTGCAGACGATGTCGAGTTCATCGAAGATGTCGGCGATGCAAGCCTTCAGGGGTTTGTTGATGACGATGCCCAGCGCACCTTCGGCGCTGTGTTTCCACACATAGGTCACGGTGTTGGCAAAATAGGGATCCTGTAGCTGCGGCATCGCAATCAGGAAATGATTTTCGAGCGAGGTGGATTCCGGGAGTGAACTCATACGCCGTATTGACTCCGTTAGTAGCTTGTCAACGCATTGCCTTCGTGGAAACGCCAGGTGCGAATTATCTCGAGTATATCAGCATCAGCGCGCATCGACTCGGGGAAAGGCTCGAACGGAGCGGCGAGATTGACGATGTTGACGGCGGCCTGATCCAGCAGATTGTGTCCGGATGACTGCAGAATGCGAATGTCGACGATTTCGCCACTCGGATTCAACGCGACCAACAGACGCAGGCTGCCGTAGAGCTGTGCGCGGCGAGCTTCCTCCGGATAATTCAGATTACCGATAGCCTCGATGCGACGACGCCAGTTATCGAGGTAAAGGGCGTCCTGGCTCTTCTTCGTTGAGGCCGAGGAGATTGTGTATTTGCGTGGCCGCTTGGCATAAGCCTCGCGCCGCAAATCGAGTTGCGCCTGCAAGCTGGCGATGGCCAGACTCAGCTCTTCCGGAGAGGCCTGTTCGGCAATCGGTTTTGTCGTGTCCGGCTCCGGTTCGTCGAGCTGCTGCCGCACCCGATCCTCCTGTTGCACGGTGGCGATGACGGGGATGTCCTGTTGATCAAACTCGACGACTTGCTCGCGCGCCGGTGGCGTGGGGGTGACTTCCTGAATGTCGTCGGCATTGAAATCGGATTCAAATGGTGTGCTGGGGCTGGCGGCCTCGTCCAGCACGCCACTGCTGATCTGGTTTTCCTGGGCGAGGAAATCCGCTTCATCCGGAGCCAATTCACTGCGGTACTGCGCCAGGGTGATCTCCAGAGCCGGTTCGCTATTCGACTGTTCCAGGTAGGTAAAGCCGAGACCGAGGATGATTATTGCGTGCACGCAGATCGAAAGAAAGACGGTGAATCCAAACCGTTCCTTGCTGATCTCGCTATCGGTCTCTGTCATTGCCTTTCCATTGGTTATTTGGAAGCCTTCAGCTGTTGCTGGATTACCTCCATCAGATCGCCGGCGATATCCAGATTGAATGCTTTTTCGATCTCGCGTACGCAAGTGGGACTGGTGACGTTGATCTCGGTCAGGTAGTCACCAATAACATCCAGGCCGACGAAGAGTAAGCCTTTCTCCCGTAATGTGGGACCGACCTGTTCACAGATCCAGCGATCCCTGTCGCTCAATTCCTGGGCCACACCCTTGCCGCCAGCGGCCAGGTTGCCGCGGGTCTCGCCGCTGGCAGGTATGCGTGCCAGGCAGTAATTCACTGGCTCACCGTTGATCATCAGGATGCGCTTGTCACCCTTGACGATCTCCGGCAGATATTTCTGCGCCATGATCTGCTTGCGCCCACCCGCAGTCAGGGTTTCAATGATGACGCTCAGATTGGGATCCTTGGCGCCTACCCGGAAAATAGAGGCGCCACCCATGCCATCGAGCGGCTTGTATATAACGTCTTCGTGCACTTCGTGGAAAGCCTTTAGGCTGTCCTTGGAACAGGCCACCATTAAAGGCGGGCAACACTGGGGAAACTGGGTGGCAAACAGCTTCTCATTGCAATCCCGCAGACTGCGCGGATCGTTGACGATCAGCACGCCCTCGCGCTGGGCCTGTTCGAGGATGTAGGTGGTGTAGATGTAATCCATGTCAAAGGGGGGATCCTTGCGCATCAGGATGACATCGAGCTCCGCCAGCGGCATGCTGGTCTTGCTACCCAGGCTGAACCAGGATTTGGGATCGTCCTTGACCGACAGGGTGCGGATATTGGCGTGGCTCGCGCCGGCATCCAGATACAGATCAGACTGGAACATGTAGTGTATGACCCAGCCACGCTTCTGGGCCGCGAGCAGCATGGCCAGCGTGGTGTCCTTTTTGACGTTGATGGATTCGATAGGATCCATGACTACACCGAGTTTTACACTCATCTTTCAATCCTGTGGAATGTCTTGGGGGAGTTGGAAGGCTTGTCCGAGCGCACAAGCTCTGGCGCCGATCATATCTCACTTTAACCCCGGAATCGACGGCGGAGGCGTGCCCCACTGGCTGCGGGAATTTTTCAGTTACCCGGCAAAACCGCTATACTAGCCGATTCAATTCAGAGTGATCTCAATCAGTGAAAGTATTCGGATTTGCCTGGGGCATCGGCGGGATAGTGCTACTGCTCACCTTCGCGATCTACCGGCTGGCGCCCATGGCGCTGGCTCTCGAAGAGCTGCCCCTGTCGCTCGTGCACTGGGCGGCGTTGGTGTGCAGCATCCTTTATATGGCGTACGCCGAGGGCTATAAGGGTTTCCACCGCGGGTTCGCGCCGCGGGTCGTGAAGCGCGCGAGCTATTTGCGAGAACATCCGCGCCTCCATCACATTTTGTTGGCACCAATCTTCTGCATGGGATACATCCATGCCACAAAGCGACGTAAGTTCATGTCGATCGGGCTGAGCTTGATGATAGTCTGTTTTGTGCTGATTGCGCGGTTACTGCCTCAGCCGTGGCGTGGCATTGTCGATGCCGGTGTATTGACAGGCCTGTTCATGGGCATCGCCTCCATACTCTATTTCATGATTGTCGTGGTCACAAATCCTGGCGCACTCGCCGTCTCGCCGGAAGTGCCCAGTGAATCCTGAAACCGAGCTAACAATGAAACCCGATCTATGACAGCCAAACCAGTCAATCGAAGTTGTGCCATCGTGGTGAGTTATCACCCCGATCTCACTGCGCTGCTGAAGTTATTGGGACAGCTGAACAAGGAAACCGATTTCATTGTCATCGATAATGGCAGCCCTGCGATCGAACAGCTTGCGCAATCCATCACGGTCTACAAACGTTGCCGACAACTGATCCGGCTTCCAGAAAACCTCGGACTTGCCAGAGCCTTGAACATCGGATTGCAGTGGGCACAGGACAACCAGCATGACACGGCCTTTCTGTTCGATCAGGATAGCAGCCTGTGTGACCTGTTCATCGAACGCATGCTTGCCGCACTGCACGAGGCCAGTGCTTACAGCAAGCAGGGTATCGCGGCGGTCGGCCCGCGTATCATCAACCCGCAAACCCTGCGGCAAACCCCGTTCAAGTTATTCAGCCATGTGCTCAATCGTTCGGATCGCCGCTTCGCAAGCACGACACAACACTTCGAGGCAGATTTCCTTATCACATCCGGCACGCTGTTAAACCTGAAATTGCTACCGGGTATCGGCACCATGAAAGAGGAATACTTCATCGACAACGTCGATCTTGAATGGTGCTTCCGGGCCAAGTCTCTTGGCTATGATCTGATTGGTACCGACGCTGCCGTGCTCTATCACGCAATTGGCGAACGCAGTCACAATCCGCTGGTGAAAGCCGGCTTGATTGCACAACACAATCCGTCGCGCACCTATTACTCCAGTCGCAATCGTGTCCATCTGTACAAAGCGTCCTATTCGCCGTTGGGGTGGAAACTGCGGGATATTCCGCGTTTTACCTTGAAGGCGGGTTGGCTGATGCTCGCGTCGAAACAGCGCCGACTCTACTGGCGCAACATCACCGCAGGCATTCGTGATGCGAAACAGCTGGGATGACACGATGAGTCAGCAACCCCGAATCGCGATTCTGTTGGCAACCTACAATGGCGCCACCTTTCTCTCAGCGCAATTGGATTCGCTGCTCGCCCAGACCTATACCCATTTCATTATCGTTGCGCGCGATGACGGGTCCACAGACGACACGCCACAGATCCTCGCGCGCTATCGTTCAGATTATCCTGACAAATTTCATCTGGTAGGTGATGGTGCTGACAATAAGGGCGCAAGCGCGAGTTTCTCTTGTCTGATGGAATACGCGCTTGAACACAAGGAAGCGCTCGACCTGCCTGCGGCCTATCTCATGTTCTGTGATCAGGACGACATCTGGTATCCAGACAAGATCGAGAGGCAGATGCAGGCGATGCTGGCGCTGGAGGCCGATGGCGCATCAGTGCCGGTGCTCGTGCACTCGGATTTGCGAGTGGTCGCCGCCGACGGTCAGATGCTGGCACCGTCGTTTGTTCGCTACCAGGGTTTGGAGTTGTCGCGTAACAGTTTCGAGGGTCTCGTCTTCAGCAATCTCGTCACCGGCTGCAGTGCCTTGTGTAACGAGGCGCTCGCGTTGCAAGCCACGCCGGTAGCAAAGCATGCCATCATGCATGATTGGTGGCTGGCACTGGTGGCTGCCGCCTTCGGCAAACTCGTGTTTCTGGATATGCCGCTCGTCGACTATCGACAACACGGCGCCAACACCATCGGCGCGAAACAACACGTGCCACTGGCGCGGCGCAACATGAATATCTTGCAGAAAATGGCCCAGATCAAGCCAAACGCACTGCTCTACCTGGTGGCCGGACAGGCGGAGGATTTTTACGCGCGCTTCGGTAAACAACTGGGGCGCAGGCAAAGGATTGCGCTGCGAATTGCTATCGCCATGAGCATTAAATCCGGATTATGCCAGCGTTCACTCCGATATCTGGCCAGTAAACTCTGACCACGGCGCCTGCTGCACTAATTTCAGTCGGTTTCCAGCCCGACAGATTTCAGCAGAACCGATCGAAATATTTCCGGTGAGCAATCCAGTTTCACCCTGGCGAGTGCCGCAGACTGAATGTTCTCCCACAGCTCATCATCTGTCAGCAGGCGACAAACCGTGTGAGCGAACTGTGACGCGGTATCAGCAATCAGCAACTCGACTCCGTCTTTCCAGCCCAGCTGTTTTGCCAGTAATGATGTGACAACGCAGGGAATGCCATTGGCCGCGGCCTCATGCACCTTGTGCGGGATACCAGCGGCGAAACGGGTAGGTGCGAGGAATACCCGACTTTGGCCGTAAAAACGTGCCAGCGATTCCTGCCTTCCATGAAATGTGATTCCTGGGTCCTTGATGTCGGCGAGAGAAGGAGCGCTGCTATCTCCCACGATATGCAGATGGACTGCCGCAATCCGGGTCTGAATTTCCGGGAGGCAATGACGAACAAACCAATGCAGCGAATCGACATTCGGAGAATTCTCATCCCTTAACGCGCCAACAAACAAGAGACCGCTGCGTCCTTGTACACCATGGGCGAATTCTGTTGCGGTCAAGCTGTGCCCCAACACATACGTATTTCGAAATCCATGTTGGTGATAGATTGAAGCTTCATTCTCGCTGACGCAGAGCACCGCATCAGCCATCTCGGCCAATTGAATTTCGTCTTTGAGTAGTCGACTCTTTTCGTCGCTGTCGACAACTTCACCCTGTAACTCACGATAGAGAATCTCGCGAGGTGCGGTAACCGCCTCGGCGTCATACACAATTTTTGTGCCTTTAAGAACCTCCGGACATTCGCTGGCACTGGCACTGAACATCTGCATATTGTGAATACGGCTCACGATGATGTAATCGTAGTATCCGGCTCGAGCTTGCAGGAAGCTGCCCAGCTTGTCGCGCCCATGGTTTAACAACACTTCTACATTGCGTGGCAAGGTGGTGTACACCGCGGACCAGTTTTCTTGGGGAAACTGCAGGGGGTAGAAGCTCAAGTTAGCATTGGTAGCCGCGAGGGCGTGCACAATTTCCCGACAGCGAGGATATCCGGATCCCAGACTGGCGTGGGGAACGCAGTCATCAATAATCAGGATGTTCGGGCTTTTGCCAGCAGATCGTGCGCGCAGGGAAACGCCGTTGCTTGCCCGGTATTTGGTGGAAAGAAAGTCTTCGTGCTTCTGAACGAGTATCGCACGATGTTTCGTTTGCAACTCCGATGCTTTTTTCAGGCCACCGGAACTTGCAAACTCGAAATGGGTAATGACGGCATCCGGGTCATAGAACACGTGTAAACCACGTTTCTGCAGGCGTATGCAGTAATCGGATTCTTCATAATAGGCCGGAGCATAGTCGTCATCGAACCCACCCATTTCCCTGAACAACGCCAAAGGAGTCAACAAGAAGGCACCGGAACAATAATCTACGCGTCGGCGAAACATGAACTCGGGAAGGTCTGCGGGCTGTTTTCGTCCATAACCTAGACAACCGCCGTCGTCAAAAATGATACTGCCGGCCTCTTGCAAAAAACCATCAAGCAGGAGAATTTTTCCACCGACGGCTCCAGCTTGCGGTTCCTCTTCGAATGTTCGTAACGCAGATTCTATTGAGCCTGGATGGAGTAATGCATCATTGTTCAACAATAGCAGATAGTCTCCTCTGCATATTTCTGCGCCCTGATTTACGGCGCGGACGAATCCAGCATTGTCAGCATTGCGAATAATCTTCGCATTCTTGATCTGCTCCAGCATCTTGCCAGATTCATCGCTGGAAGCATTGTCCACGATGACGATCTCGCAATAGGCAGGGGCGAACTGCGCAATGGACTCCAGGCAGAGCAGGGTTAAAGGCGCCTGGTTGTAGAGTACCAGCAGTATTGAGACCTTGGGCTTATCGGGATTGCTCAGTTCGATTCCCAAGCCTCCATCCAGGAAGGCGCGCATGTTCTCATTCGCGCGTTCGCGATAGGAAGACTTCAATACCTCATTCGCGAGCGGTGTGGCATCTGCCGCAGGCGCAGTGTCTGCAACAACGGCGGTGAGTGTCGCAGCGTCTTGCGGTGTCCACTCCGTGCCGTATCGGTGATAGTGAATTTTCTTGCGCAACGAATTCAAGATGAGCTTGTCAGCCAGTCTGCGCACCCGCCGGAATGGACCCATGAGTCGCCAGGAGGGAAGACTGTAAATCGCATTCAGTCGATTTTCCACGATAGCAATATGCTGCTCTTGCCTGAGCCGCGTCAGCTGAAACTCTCGCTTGGTCGCAGTCAATTCTGATTGAAGTTCGTTGATCCTCCAGTTCGCGTTCTGTTTCACGTATTCAAGCTGGCCTAGCAATTGTTTTTCTTGTTGCTTATGTTGCTGTAGCTCCAGATGGCTCTTGGTCAGATCTTCCTGCTGTGCTGCTAGCTGAGTCCGCTGCTCTTCAGCGAGTTTCTTTGTCTCAAGTACATCTTCATGCAGTTCAGCGGCCCTTTGTTCGGCAGCGATGAGATCGTCAGTTGCATCCAGACTGCCAATCAGTTCATTGATTTCGGCGCCGCTCCAGAAATGCTTCCATTTTTCGTAAATTTTCTGGCGTGCAATGAAAACAGGATGCCCATTCTGAAATCTGACGGAATGATCATCGACGGTAGTTTCCGAGGAGCCGCCGCTACGATAGAACGCAGATATCGTTGCCAGATGTTTGAGAGCAGTCAGTCGTGAGACCTGTATCCAGAAATCCCAATCTTCATAGATTTCGAATGATTCATCGAAGCGGCAACCCTCTGCAATGAGCGAGCGATGGAACAGAACGGCATGAATCGGGATGTAGTTGTCACGTCGCAACAGCACTGGATCGTAGTCACGCGAGAATACAGTGTCAGTTTCGGTGCCAGACTCAGTGGTGTAACACACACTGCTGTAGGCTGCTCGGCAATCATCAATAGCACTCAACGCGGCGACAAGCTGCTCTATGTGGCCTGCCGCAATCCAGTCGTCGTCGTCCAGAAACATCAGATAGTCGCCGTGCGCAGCGTCGAGTCCGGCATTAGCGGCGGCCGCACGAGCCAGCGGGCTTGCCGGTTTGACATGGACTACGGGAATCGAATCCGGGATGGCTGCAGGGTCGAGCGCGTCGCTGGCGGCGGCATCGACAAGCACAATCTCGACAGGGGTATAGGTCTGGTCAGCGACTGACTGCAGCGCTTGACGCAAGCTTGACCGTCCGATCGTGCGGCAGATCACCGAGACCAGTTTGCTTTCTTGCGCAGAGCGTGACGTGGCCATGAATGTGATTGCTCTGGATTATCCTGACTGGACTGACGACAAGTGAATCAGTCGTGCGTGACTAACTGCTTGTCCAGTACGGCGCCGACGACGCGTCCTATGAAATCCAGGAACAGGGTATCCAGATTGACATTGAAGTAATTGTCAGCCTGATTGCCAAACGCGAGGAGGGCGAGGACTTCGCCGTTGCTGATGACCGGACACAGCGCGGTAGATTTGATGGTGTTATGTGAATTCGGAAACAGGTAATCGATTTGTGCTCTGGCAATCGCTCCGCAATGTGTGCGTTTGAGGCGGAACACGTCGGCGAAATCCTGGCGCAGTCGTTCGGACGATTCGGTGCGTACTGAATCGGAGACTTTGAGATCGGGATGGGCGACGATGATGATTTCGCAGGCATCGATATTGGCGTGATTCGAGAGTTGATCCTGTGTTACTGCCGCAATCTCGGTGACATTGCGTGCATTCAGCAGCGCCAGCACCAGATTGCGCGTGGTGTCAAAAAGCTGGTCGTTGTTGCGTGCGTTCTCGAGCAGGTTATTGAGTTTTTGTCGGGCTTCGATGCCGCGATCACGCAACAGGCTTACCTGGCGTTCGACGAGGGAAATCGCCTTGCCACTCTGGTGGGGTAGTGACAGGTCTGCCAGCAGTTCCTCGTGCTGCACGAAGAATTCGGGATTCGCACGCAGGTAAGTCGCAACCTGCTCAGAGGTCAGCGCCGCGTCCGTCAAATCCATTACCTGCTCGGCCGTTGACACGTCTTTGCTCATAGTCGCAATATCCCCTCATATACCGTCGCCGTCGGGCCGGTCATCATCACCGGCGACCCTTGCGAAGCCCAGCCGATTCGTAGTTCACCGCCCCGCAGTTTCACGGTGACGGTACCATCTAACAGTCCCTGTAGGCAACCGGCTACAACTGCTGCACAGGCCCCGGTTCCACAGGCCAGGGTCTCGCCGGCACCGCGTTCAAACACGCGTAATTTCAGGGTCGAACGATCCAGTATCTGCATGAATCCGACATTGACGCCCTCGGGAAAATCCGGATGCGCGCCGAGTGCTTCCCCTATCTCTTTTACGGCCATCTTCTCCACGTCTTCAACACAGATTACGGCGTGGGGATTCCCGAGCGAGAGTGGACAGAAGCTGACGTCGAGCACCTGACCAGCCACGTTCAGCGAGCGACGGTAAGTCACGGCGGCGGTCTCGGTGTGAAACGGGATGTCAGCCGGGGTCATCACCGGTTCGCCCATGTTTACCGTCACTTGTCCATCCGTCTCAATCTGCAGGGACAGGATGCGATTCACAGTCTTCACCCGAATCGGATTTTTCTTCGTCAACCCCTTCTCGGTGACATAGGTCGCGAAGCAACGCGCGCCATTGCCACAGTGCTCAACTTCACCGCCATCAGAGTTGTAAATGCGGTAATCGAAATCGACACCGGGATCGCTGGGAGGCTCGATGAGCAACATCTGATCGAAACCGATGCCGAGGTGTCGATCGCCCAGCTGGCGAATCTGCTCGGGGCTCAGTTCGATGTGATGAGACACGAGATCAAGGACAACGAAGTCATTGCCGAGTCCATGCATCTTTGTGAAAGGAAATTCCATGTTGTCGCCCATGTGTAAACCGAGTAGCCCCGCGCCTATGCTGGCAGCAGCGCTTCGAGCTGCAACTGATCTGCCATCACTTCCCGCTGCCTAACGACATGAGTCTGGTTACCATCCACCATGATCTCGGGGGCGCGGGGTCGGGAATTGTAATTTGAGCTCATGACGAACCCGTAGGCACCGGCCGTGCGCACGGCCAGCAGATCCCCGGCATGAACCACCAGCTCACGCTCCTTGCCGAGAAAATCGGCCGACTCACACACGGGGCCCACCACGTCATACAGGCGCGACTCGCCAGCCTGCTTCGTCACCGGAATGATCGCCTGCCAGGCACTGTAAAGCGCCGGGCGGATCAGATCGTTCATGGCCCCATCGACGATGGCAAAATTCTTGTGTTCCGTACACTTCAGGAATTCTACCCGGGTGACAAAGATGCCGGCATTGGCAGCGATTGACCGTCCGGGTTCCACCAACAATGTCAGGTTGCGCCCAGCCAGTCGCGCCTTCACGGCCTCCATAAGCTGGGTCGGATGCGGCGGCGTTTCCTTGTCGTAGTTCACCCCTAGTCCGCCACCCATGTCGAAATGTCGCAGGACGATGCCTTCGCTCGCGAGCTGGTCCACCATCTCCAGCAGCTTGTCGATGGCATGGAGAAAGGGTTCGGTCGAGGTCAATTGGGACCCGATATGGCAATCGATGCCGACAATCTCAATGCCAGACAGCGTCGCTGCCTTGCGGTAAACGGCAAGCGCGCGTTCGCTGGCAATACCGAACTTGTTGGTCTTCAAACCGGTTGAGATATACGGGTGGGTGCCGGCATCCACATCCGGATTTACTCGTACCGAGATGGGCGCTCGGCGTTGCATTGTCAGTGCCACCTGATTGAGTCGATCCAGCTCCGGCTCGGATTCGATGTTGAAACAGTGAATACCCAGGGTCAGTGCCTGTCGAATCTCGGGTTCGGTCTTGCCGAGGCCGGAAAAAATCACCTTTCCGGGATCGCCGCCAGCGGCCACGACCCGCTCCAATTCCCCACCTGAGACGATATCGAAACCGGAACCCAGGCGCGCCAGAACATTGAGAACGGCAAGATTGGAATTGGCTTTGACGGCATAGCAGATCAGGTGGGGGACATCCGATAGCGCCGATTCATAGGCGTTGTAATGCCGCTCCAGCGTGGCGCGGGAATACACGAAACAGGGCGTGCCGTGCTCGCTGGCGATGTCGGCCACGGCCACGTCTTCGGCGTAGAGTTCGTCACCGCGGTAATTAAAGTAATCCATCTGGGTTCGGGTCGCTCGGGTCAGTGAAACTTCGGATCGGGTGAGGCTAATTGAAGAGTGTCGTTACCGCCTGGGACTGCGGTCGTGTCAGCGCGCCTTTCTGACCACAACTGACCAGGGTGAGACACGCAACAAGCAGCAGGAGCGACAAGGTTGTTCGGTTCATCAGCCGGCCCGGAAGCAATAATTCAAAGGCCGGGATTATAAACCCAGCGGCGCCGGAAACACAGGCCGGAATCCCCGTAAAACCTGCGAAATCCCTGCTCCTTCAGGATTTATCCAGAATATATCCGATTGGTGGCGGTTGTTGAAAAATGCCCCCAAGCCGCCTATATTTGCCGCTCACACGAAACCGTGGTTTTTCTCGCTGTACCACCGACGCCATCTATTCCGAATAAAAACCACGATCAATTATCACAAGAACAGCCATGGGCAATCACTCAAGATTGAGGATCAACACGTAAATGATTGAAATACACAATCTGACCAAGAAATTCGAGCAATTTACTGCCGTTGATAATCTGAGCTTCACTGTGAAAGAGGGAGAGGTGCTGGGTTTTCTGGGGCCGAACGGTGCCGGCAAGTCCACCACAATGAAAATTATCACCGGCTTTCTGTCGCCGACCGAAGGCACGGTGACCATCGACGGCCATGACATTGGCAAGCAACCCATCGCTGCCAAATCCCTGTTGGGTTACCTGCCGGAAGGTGCCCCCAGCTATGGCGACATGACCACGCTTGAATTCCTGCGCTTCATCGCTGCCGTGCGCGGCTTTTCCGGCGCCGAGCTGGAGCAGCGCGTCAAGCGGGTTGTGGCACAGGTCGAACTGCAATCGGTGAGTCAGCAGACGATCGACACCCTGTCCAAAGGCTTCAAGCGCCGGGTGGGTCTGGCCCAGGCCATTATGCACGATCCCAAGGTACTGATTCTGGACGAACCGACGGATGGTCTCGACCCTAACCAGAAACACCATGTGCGCCAGCTCATCAAGAATCTCGCCCGAGACAAGATCGTAATCATCTCCACCCATATTCTGGAAGAGGTCACTGCGGTGTGTACGCGCGCGATTATCATCAGCAACGGTCGCATCGTGGCCGACGGGACACCGGCCGAACTGGAATCTCGCTCACGCTATCATCATGCGGTCAGCGTCCGTCTCAACAGTCAGTATGATCTGGCGGCCGATCTGTCCGGCGTGGCGAGCATTGCTGCGGTCGAGAAGAATCCCGAGGAAGAATTGAGCTACACCATTCTCGCCACCGATGGTGCGCCGATCTTCTCCCAGGTCTCGGAGATCGCCCAGGCCAGGCACTGGCCGGTGACCGAGTTTCATGTCAATCGTGGCCAACTTGAAGACGTGTTCCGAAAGGTCACCCAGTCGGCGCAGGGAGGTGTGTAATGGGTAACCTCGGGATTATCTTCAAACGCGAACTCGTCAGCTATTTTGCGACGCCGCTGGCTTACGTCTTCATCGTCATCTTCCTGATCTCGAATGGCATCTTTACCTTCGATCTCGGCGGATTCTATGCTCGAGGCCAGGCTGATCTGCTGCCGTTCTTCAGCTTTCACCCCTGGCTGTATCTGTTTATGGTGCCTGCCATCGCGATGACACTGTGGGCGGATGAGCGCAAGACCGGCACCATCGAATTGCTGCTGACATTACCGGTGACGCTGGGCGATGCGATTCTTGGCAAATTTCTGGCGGCGTGGGCACTGACCGGACTCGCCCTGTTATTGACGTTTCCGATCTGGATCACGGTGAATTATCTCGGAGATCCGGATAACGGCGTAATCTTCGCCGCCTATCTCGGTAGCTGGTTCATGGCGGGCGGGTTCCTCGCCATCGGCGCCTGCATGTCGGCCTCAACCAAGAATTCCGTCATCGCCTTCATTCTCACCGTCAGTATCTGCTTCCTGTTTGTCATCATGGGCTCGCCCATACTGCTGGATGCCTTCCCTGACTGGGTGCCGCAGGGCATTGTCGACGCCTTCTCCGCGATGGGCTTCCTGACCCATTTCGATTCCATCGCCAAGGGCGTTCTGGATATTCGCGACATACTGTTCTTCGGTGTGTTTATCGCGGCCTGGCTCGGTGCCAGTGCCATCGTCATCGAAATTCGCAAAGCGAACTAGGGAGACTGCAGATGAATAGTAAATCCCTATTTTCACGTATTGGCCTGATCGCAATCGCTGTAGCCCTTGTCATCAGTGTCGCTATCATTTCCTCGTTGCCAAGCCTGCGCATCGACCTGACAGAGGACAAACTGTTCTCTCTGGCTGATGGCACACGCAATATTCTCGGTAGCCTTGAGCAGCCGATTGAACTGATGTTCTTCTATTCCGAGAGTTTAACCGAAGATGCACCCCAGATTCGTAGTTATGGAACACGGGTGCAGGAATTGTTGCAGGAAATTGTCATCGCGAGTGACGGCGCGCTCACGTTGAAAGTAATCGATCCGGAACCATTCTCGGAAGACGAGGATCTCGCGACCGGATATGGCGTGCAGGCGGTGCCGGTATCGCAGGGTGGACAGTCGATCTATTTCGGATTGGTGGCCGCTGCAGGCGGCGACCAGGCCGATGTCCCCTTGGGTTTGCGAGACGCGGAAACTATGCCACTGATTCGTCCGGATCAGGAGGAATTCCTTGAGTACGAATTCATGAAGCTGATCTCCAAGGTCGCCCATCCTGACCTGCCAGTTGTAGGCCTGATGACTGATCTGACGGTGGACGGCGGCTTCGATCCTTCAAGCGGTCAGGCTACGCAGCAATGGATGGTGATGGATATCATCCGGCAGTTGTATCAAGTCAGGCGCATCAACTCCAGTGTCGAAGACATTGACGAAGATGTCGATATCCTCATGCTCGTTCATCCAGAAGGCCTGTCTGAGCAAACACTCTATGCCATAGACCAGTTCGTGATGCGCGGTGGTCAGATTGTGCTGTTCCTGGACCCCAATGCTGACACCATGGTGGGTCGCTCGGCACAGGGCGCACTGATACCCGCCGGTATGAGTTCCGATTTGCCAGGATTGCTGGAGAGCTGGGGTATTCAATACGACAGCTCCAAAGTGCTTACCGACAGCGATCTGGCGCTGCGCGTGATGATGACCCAGGGCGGGCGACCCGCGCCCCATCTGGGCATGCTCGGCGTGCAACGCAGCAAGGGTAATCTGTCCCAGGACGATATCATTACGAGCAGACTGGAGACGATCAATCTGTCCTCGGCCGGCGCGGTCGCGGCTCTGGAGGGGGCAACTACTACGTTCGAGCCCCTGATGCGTTCTTCCACCAATGCCATGATGATGGACAAGGGGCTGTTGGAGAACGTGATGGATCCTTCGATCCTGTTCGACGAGTTCGTCTCGGCAGATGAGAGTTACGTCATCGCCGCCCGCGTGACCGGACCGGTTGCGAGCGCTTTCCCCGACGGCCGTCCAATGCCGGCCGAGGAGCCGAGTGATGACACGGCGACCACCGCCGGCACGGACGATAATCCAGCGGCCGACACTGCTGCCGACTCTGTCGCCGATACCGATACCGATTCCGGGGAGCCGGTAGTACCAGTCACACCGCATTTGGCCAACTCGGTCGGTCCGGTCAACATTGTCGTGTTTGCTGACACGGATATGCTGTCCGATCGCATGTGGGTGCAGGTCGCACAGTTCCTTGGCCAGCGCATTCCGCAACCGTTTGCCAACAACGGCGATCTGATCATCAACACACTGGATAATCTGAGCGGCGGCGCTGATCTCGTCAGCATCCGCAGTCGCGGTCGCTATTCGCGTCCGTTCACACGCGTGGTTAATCTGCAGCGCGCGGCAGACGACCGACTGCGAGTGGAAGAGTCGGAGTTGACGCAGCGTTTGGCAGATACAGAACAGAAACTGGCCGAGCTGAATCAGGATGAGAATGGTCAGGTGCTGGGCCAGATTACTCCCGAGATCCAGGCCGAGATCGACCAGTTCAATGCCGAGCTGGTGGACACCCGTCGGCGATTGCGGGATGTACAATATCAGCTGACAGAAGACATCGAACAACTGGGCACTCGCCTCAAGGCGATCAATACGGCTCTGGTGCCTGTGTTGCTAACGCTGTTGCTGTTGGTTGTCGGCTACGTGCGCAGTCAGCGCCGCAAGCGAGCCGCCTGATTAGCTGGCCTCGGATTCCGCAGCGGGAGTGTGACGCGGAAAGGTCACACTCACCTGCGTACCGACTCCTACTTCACTGCTGATAGACAGGCTGCCCCGATGGGCTGCCGCAATCAGACGACACAGATACAGGCCGAGACCGAAGCCTCCCGTGTGGCGTTGCCGTGAACTGTCGGCCCGATAAAAGGGCTCACTCAGATGTGCCAGATGTTCGGCCGCAATGCCTTCTCCCTGATCGATGACATTGAGCACCACGTGCTCAGGAGCAAACTCCAGCGAGACGGTGATGGGGTTATCCAGGCCATGGCGAATCGCGTTATTCAGCAGATTGGTGATGAGCAGACGAATGCGTAACCGGTCGATGGACATGTCGATATCCAGTTCCGGCACTTCCACGACCAGTCCGCCATGATAGTTCTCATACTGGTCTGTCACTGACTGCACGAAGTCGGCGATCTGCACTGTCTCGGAATTCAATACCACATGCTCGTTGTTAAGCCGCTCGGCTTCCACGAGGTCGGTGATCAACAGGTCGATTTCGTCGATATCTTCCCGCAGCTGTTCCTTGACGTCGGTTTCTTCCATGAATTCCAGGCGTAATTTCGCCTTCGTGATCGGCGTGCGCAATTCATGGCTGATCGCGAGCAGCAACTGACGTTTCGCTTCCAGCATCGACTGCAGTGAATCAGCCATGTGATTGATGCTCTGCGTCAGTTCGCCCAATTCATCCTGGCGATTGCTCTTCACCCGAAAGCTCAGATCACCCTTGCGAATCCGTTCGGCACCATTCTTCAGCAGGCGCACCGGATCCAGCAACTTGTTCACCATCATGTAATTGGCGAGTAGTACCAGACCCGCCAGACCCAGACCGACATAGAGCACGAAATAGGTTGAACTGTCGTTGTTGTTGCGGGCCAGTTGATACAGGTAGAAATCATAGCCACCTCGCTGCACCATGATGATGTCTTCGTTGTCGATGGTTCTGACTTCCGCATCATTGGTCAACTTGCGACTGAATTCCGAGGCGTCGACATCAAGGCGATAACCATTGTCCGAACTCCAGCGCATGATGGGGTTGCGAATATTGATGGACCATCCCAACTCATCCGCAAGTCGACTCGCATTGCGCAGGTTGGGTGGCGTGCCGATGTCCTCAATGATGGATTCGACGTTGCGGGTGAAGAAATCGGGAATGGTATCGATGACGTTATTGTCATCATTCATCACCTGTAAGGAGCCCCAGATGATGATGATGAATAACATGACCGTGGCGCCGAAGATCAGCAGCAGTCGCAGGAACAGCGACCGCTTCACGGTCTGTATAAGTGGTGTCATACCTGTTGGCCGACAAAAGTGTAGCCACGTCCCCACACGGTCTTGATAAACCGAGGTGTTTTGGAAGTGTCTTTCAACTTGTGTCGCAGGCGACTCACCAGGGTGTCAACAGCGCGTGAGAAGAGCTCGGCGTCGATGCCGCGCAGACGGTTCATCAGCTCATCGCGAGTAAAGGTCTTGTTGGGGAACTGCATGAACAGAATGAGCAGCTCATACTCCATCGTCGTCAAATCCAGTACTTCACCATCGAGCTTGACCTCGCGCCTGGAGACCTCGACATCGAGGCCGTTGATGGCCTTGATATCGCGCATACCGTTGTCATCGCTGCTGCGACGCAGGATGTTGTGAATACGGGCGACCAGTTCACGGGGTTCGAATGGCTTTGGAAGGTAATCATCCGCGCCTAACTCGAGTCCGACGATGCGATCGGTTACCTCGGCGTGGGCGGTCAACATGAGAATTGGCAACTGGCCATAGATCGATGATTTTGCACGGATCTCGCGGCAGATCTCGAACCCGTCCTTCTCCGGCAACATCACATCCAGGATCAACAGATCAGGCTTCACTTTCTTCAGCAATTCAAAGCCCTTGCTGGGGGTAAGCGCGACATGCGCGTGCATATCGTAGCGTTCGAGATACTGGGTAAGCAGCTGGCCCAGCTTTTCGTCGTCGTCGATGATCAGGATCTGTTTCATTGCGAAGTCCAATACGATGCCGAAAGAGGCCGGCACAGAATGCTTCGGCAATAGTACGAATTCAATCTGACGAAATCAATTCTGTAGTATGATGTGCGGCTTTGCTGAATCGGCTGGAAAAGCTCAACACAATGATTTCATTTAACAATATCGTCTTGATGCGGGGCACACAGGTGCTTGTCGAGGACTCCAGCCTGATGCTGCGGGGCGGGCAGCGCACGGGGATCATCGGACGCAATGGCGCGGGCAAGACCAGCCTGTTCAAGGCGCTCGCCCACGAGATTCCCATCGAACAGGGATCCATCGATATGCCGAATGGCATGCGGTCCTCGACGATGTCGCAAGAGACCCCCGGCAGCTCGCGCACGGCACTCGAATTCGTCATCGATGCCCATACCGAATATCGCCGCATCGAGAGGGCGCTGGATGAGGCAGAGGCGAAGCACGACCATCACGCTCTCGCCCACTTGCATGCCGAGCTGGAAAACATCGACGGCTACAGCGTCACGAATCGCGCCGAGCAACTCCTGTCGGGACTGGGTTTCAGCAAGGACATGTACGGCCAGACGATCAGCAGTTTTTCAGGTGGCTGGCGGGTGCGCCTGAATCTCGCCGCCGCGCTCATGTGCCCGTCAGAACTGCTGATGCTGGACGAACCGACCAACCATCTCGACCTCGAGGCGACGGTGTGGCTGGAGCAGTGGTTGCAGCGCTACGAGGGGACCCTGTTGCTGATCTCTCACGACCGCACATTTCTGGATTCCGTCATCGATCAGGTCATCAGCTTCGAGAATCGCCGGCTGATTCTGTATTCCGGCAACTATAGCGCCTATGAGAAGTTGCGGGCCGAACGCATGGCCCTGCAACAGGCAATGTATGAGAAACAGGAGCGTCGCCGCTCCGAGATCGAAGCTTTCGTCCGTCGATTCCGCGCCAAGGCGAGCAAGGCAACCCAGGCCCAGAGTCGACTGAAGGAACTCAATCGCATGCAGGATATTGCGCCTGCTCATGTCGATTCGCCGTTCAGTTTCAGTTTCCCATCACTCGATCATCTGCCAGATTTTCTGATGCAAGTTGACGACCTGACGATCGGTTTTGGTTCTCCATTGGTCAGCAAGATCAATCTCGGCGTGCGTTCGGATACCAGAATTGGATTGTTAGGATTTAATGGCAGCGGTAAATCCACGTTGCTGAAAGTACTCGCGGGACAGCTGGCTCCGATGGGTGGCGAGATTACACGCGCGAAGAAACTTTCCGTTGGATATTTTGCCCAGCATCAGGTCGATGAACTCGACATGCAGGCGACCCCGTTTGAATTGATCACGAAGCTCGAGCGGAAGGCCAGTTCGCAGGAGATTCGCAATTTTCTCGGTGGATTCGATTTCCGCGGCACCCGCATCGACGAGAAGATCCAGATCTTTTCCGGTGGTGAGAAGGCACGGCTGGCACTGGCGAAAGTGGTGTGGGAACGTCCTAACCTGCTGCTGATGGATGAGCCGACGAACCATCTCGATCTCGATATGGTGCACGCCTTGACGGTGGCGTTGCAGGAATATGAGGGTGCGCTCATCATCGTTTCCCACGACCGCCATCTGCTGGGCAATACCGTCGACGAGTTTTACTCCATTCATCGCGGCGTTTTTGCCGAATTTCGCGGTGATCTGCACGATTACGAGAAATGGCTCAGCAAGCAGGTCGCCGACGATACTGAGACGACCGCGCCGGTCAAGGTCGTCGCTCCGAAGCAGGACAAGAAGCAACAGCGCCAGCAGGCGGCCGCGAAACGTGAACAGCTCGCCCCGCTGCGCAAACGCGAGAAAGAGCTGGAGCGCGAGATTGAACAATTGAATGGCAAGGCCAGCCAGCTCGAGACCCAACTCGCCAATCCCGACCTGTATGAAGAGTCACAGAAACCCCAGCTAACTGCCTTGCTGCAACAGCAGGGTGATCTGAAGTCTCGCCTCGAGGCAGCGGAAGAAGAATGGCTGCAAATTCAGGAGCAGTTGGCAAGCTGACTTTGTAGTCGCATGAACAGATAGCCGCGATCATAACTCTCCCGCTCCAACAGGGCCCCGTATTTCTGCTGCCACATGCCGTTGTCGAGATCCCGCCGCAGCGCGGCGAGACCGGTCGCGGTCGTCGCGGCATCCAGTTTCGAAAACGAGGAGATGCCGGCACGGAAGGTGGCATCGAAATACAGTTCGGGACGAGCCCAGCCGGAAGCAGCGAACAGGTCGCGAATGTCCCGGGGCAGGGGGAAGGGCTCGGTGTGAAACTGTGCCCGCAGCTCAGTCTGCGCAAATTCGCGTACAACCGGAATAGTGGCGGTCCAGTGCCGGTCCACCGTAATCAGATCCGGGAAATAGTCGAACAACCAGAAGTCGCGATTTAAATTGACGTCAAAGGTGAACACGACCAGCGGACCCTTTCCCACGACGCGTATGGCCTCCCGCAGTCCCTGCTGCCAGTCAGTGAAGTGATGCAGGCAGAGCGTCATGATCGCGCCATCGAAACTCGCCGTTGTATACGGCAACGCTTCGCCAACCCCTTCCTGCCACTCCAGACCGGGATGCTCTCGCGCCTGACTGCGCATTGTGGCTGAGGGTTCAACCGCGGTAACCCGAAACCCCGCAGTGGCAAGCGCGTGACTGTAATTGCCGGTGCCGGCACCAATGTCAATCAGGCGGGAACCCGCCGGCAGACCTAGTAATTCGACGAGTTTCGCCGTAATGCGAGGGTCGGCCGCACGGGAGCGAGAATAGGTGACGCCGATCCGGTCATAAAGCACGCTCATGGCTCTTGAAACACTCCGAAGAGAACCTATTTAATAGGACTCTGGTCTTAAAAAACCCTGATTTAGCGAAAGGACATGCCCGATGAAAGCGCTGCGAATTACCCTGCTGGGATTGACGCTGCTGGCCCAGAGCGCCGGTATCACTGGGCAGACCCAGAATTACGCCGACTTCAGCACAGTCGACGAAGACAATAACATCCAGATTTTCAAGCGCGTGAGTCCTTCGGTCGTCAACATCACGAACTCCCGCCTGGTGCGCTCAGTGTATTCGTTCAATCCCCAGGAAGTTCCGCAGGGCAGCGGCACCGGTTTCCTCTGGGATGATACCGGCTACATCGTAACGAATTACCACGTCGTGCAACAGGCCAACCGTGTTGAAGTCACCTTGCAGGACGGCAGCACCTACAACGCGTCCTTCGTCGGTGCCGAACCCGACAAGGATCTGGCTGTAATCAAGATCGAGGCTCCTGGCGAGACCCTCGTTCCGATTCGGCTGGGCGACTCCGCCCTGCTGGAAGTGGGTCGCAAGGTGATCGCTATCGGCAATCCGTTCGGACTCGATACCACGATGACAGTCGGTATTGTGAGTGCGCTGGGTCGCGAAATCGATTCCGTTGGCCGCCGCAAGATTCGCGATGTCATCCAGACCGACGCCGCTATCAATCCGGGCAATTCCGGCGGCCCACTGCTGAATTCCCTGGGTGAGCTGATTGGGGTCAACACGGCAATCTACAGCCCCAGCGGAGCGAGTGCCGGCATCGGTTTCGCAATTCCTGCCAACACCGTGAACAAAGTCGTTACAGAACTGATTCTCTATGGTCATGTACAGACTCCGATACTGAGCGGCATCACACCGATTCCGCAGGCGGACTATTACGGCCAGCTGTGGGGTGTGGACGGTATCGTTGTGCTGGATGTCACCGAAGGCAGCATTCCGGCCCGCCTCGGCATGCGCGGACTCACTCGCAGTCGCCGCGGGATTGTGTTGGGTGATGTGATCACCGAGATCGACGGCATAAGCATCGAGAATGAGGACGATCTGATGTCGGTGCTGGAGACAAAGGCCGTTGGCGACGTGGTAAAAGTGACCTCACATCGCGACAACGAGGTGCTGAATTACAACGTCGAATTGCAGGCGCCCGCGACGCGATAACCACGTCACGAGCTCCGTCCAAGCCAATCTATTGTCTGTCGCGGGCAGCCGCAATTGCGGCGCGCACCTGAGCCGGTGCAGTGCCTCCGATATGGTCACGCGCATTCACTGAGCCTTCCAGGGTCAGCACGTCGAAAACATCAGCTTCTATCAGGGCAGAGAAAGCCTGCAATTCGGCCAGACTCAATTCTGACAAATCCTTCTTGCTCGCAATGGCACTCGCTACGGACTTGCCAACCACCTCGTGGGCGTCGCGGAATGGCAGGCCTTTCTTGACGAGATAATCGGCGAGATCGGTGGCCGTGGCATATCCCTGTTTCGCGGCGGCATACATCACCTCGCGTTTGCACTCCAAGGCGGGCAGCATTTCGCTGTACGCGAACAGACAGTCTTTCAGCGTATTAATCAGATCGAACAAGGGTTCCTTGTCTTCCTGATTATCCTTGTTGTAAGCCAATGGCTGGGATTTCATCAAGGTCAGCAGCGCGATCAGATGACCGTGTACCCGGCCGGTCTTGCCGCGAATGAGTTCTGGTACGTCGGGGTTTTTCTTTTGCGGCATGATGGACGAACCCGTACAGAACCGGTCCGGCAAATCGACGAATCCGAATTGTGTCGATGTCCATAACACAAGTTCTTCGGAAAACCGGGACAGATGAGTCATCAACAGGCTGCCAAACGCGGCGAGTTCAATAGCGAAATCGCGATCGCTGACGGAATCCAGCGAGTTGCGCGTCGGACCGTCAAAGCCGAGTTGCGCGGCAGTATACTCTCTATCGATCGGGTAAGTCGTGCCGGCCAGTGCGGCCGCACCGAGCGGCGAGAAATTCAGTCGTTTGCGACAATCCTGCAGGCGTCCAAGATCGCGTTCCAGCATCTCGCGCCACGCCATAATGTGGTGCCCGAAGGTCACAGGCTGGGCAGTCTGTAGATGAGTGAATCCTGGCATGATCGTCTCTGCTTCGCGTTCCGCGAGGTCGAGCAGGGCATTCAGCACCTTGCCGAGCAGCAGCGCAAGCTGGTCTACCTCGTCTCGCACGAACAGGCGTATGTCAGTTGCAACTTGGTCGTTGCGAGAACGCCCGGTGTGCAGCTTCTTGCCCACGTCTCCGATGCGGGCAGTGAGACTGGACTCGATATTCATGTGCACATCTTCCAGCCCAACCGACCAGGTGAACTCGCCAGCGGCGATTTCCATTCTGATAGTCTCTAACCCGGAGACGATCTGCTCCAGTTCAGAGGCGGTAAGAATGCCGACTTTCTCAAGCATGCGGGCATGGGCGATCGAGCCATTGATATCCTGCTGGTACATGCGCTGATCGAAGGCGACCGAGGCGGTGAATCTTTCTACGAAGGCATCGGTGGCTTCGCTGAAGCGTCCGCCCCAGGGCTTGGACGAATCCTTGGTTTTGCTCATAAGCTGCTCATCAGGCCAGAAATGCGAAGAGAGGCTCTCCCCAGAGTGGGTGAGAGGCCGTCGCCACGGCCGTGGTGGCGAGTCGGGCTGGCGATTATAGCAGGATCACGCGGTGCTGAATAATCTTGATGCCCCGTAAACTGGCGAGTGCACCGGGCTCGCAGGCCGCCCCCCGGAATCGGACAAAGCCGGTGAATTACCGTAAAATGCCTGCTTTGTAAGCCAGACAGAGAGTCGTAATCCATGCCCAGCAAGGTACTCAGAATCGCCACCCGCAAGAGTCCGCTCGCGATGTGGCAGGCCAACTACGTCAAGCAACGCCTCGAGCAGGCCCACCCCGGTCTGCAGGTGGAATTGTTGGCCATGAGTACCCGCGGCGACAAGATTCTGGATACCCCGCTTGCAAAGATCGGCGGTAAGGGGCTATTCGTGAAGGAACTGGAACAGGCCCTGCTGGAAGACCGTGCCGACATCGCCGTGCATTCCATGAAAGACGTGCCAATGGAATTTCCCGAGGGCCTCGGGCTCGCCATTATCTGTGAACGGGAAGACCCGGCGGATGCCTTCGTCTCGAATCAATTCGCCAGCTTTGCCGAACTGCCCGTGGGGGCACGAGTCGGTACATCCAGCTTTCGCCGACAGTGTCAGCTGCGCCAGGAGCGACCAGATCTCACCATTATCGATTTGCGTGGCAATGTCGGCACCCGATTGGCGAAACTGGATGCGGGGGAATATGACGCGATCATACTCGCGGCGGCTGGTCTGCTACGCCTGGAGCTGACTGACCGGATTTGTGAACGACTGGATTTTTCCATCTGCCTGCCCGCGGGCGGTCAGGGGGCCGTCGGCATCGAGTGTCGAACCCAGGATCTGGAGACACTCAGACTGATCGATTGTCTGCACCATAAGACAACTGCTAGTCGAGTGGTTGCCGAACGCACCGTGAATGGTCGCTTGCAGGGAGGATGCCAGGTGCCAATCGCGAGTTTCGCCGAGGTTGAGGGAGAGCAGCTCTATCTGCGAGCCCTGGTTGGTAATCTGGATGGCACCCACATCATCCGCAGTGAACGTCGCGGCGATGTGCATCAGGCGGAGCAGATCGGGCTCGCGGTGGCCGAGGACCTGCTGGCGCTGGGTGCCGCCGAGATTCTGAGTGCACTGAGCGCAGACTCCGCGCAGTAATGAACCGCTCACAGCACTTACAGGACACCCATTTAACCGGCCCGGTTACGGGACACCCACTTGAATTCCCAACATGATGCCACCCAGGAGTGCATGAGCTCGACGTCGCTAGCCGGATTGCGGGTACTCATTACCAGACCCGCCCCCCAACAGGAAGCACTTATCGCCGCCATCGAAGCGGCGGCGGGGGCAACACTCTATCGGCCGCTGCTCGCGATCAGCGCCCTTCAGGATGCAGCCGACCGCCGCCGCCTGCGGTCTCGGCTGCTGGACCTAGATCGCTTTCAGATTCTGATCTTCGTCAGTCTCAACGCCGTGCAGCATGGTGTGGCGAGCATTGAAGACCTGTGGCCACAATTTCCCGAAGGCATTCAACTCGTGGCCATCGGACCGGGTACCGGGGCGCGGCTGCGTGAGTCGCTGGGGCGGGAGGTTGTCTGGTCCAGCGCCGGCGTCACGACTGAAGAATTGCTGGCGATGCCGGAATTAGGCGCGATCGCCGGTCAGCGCATTGGCATCGTGCGGGGCAGAGGTGGCCGGGAACTGTTGGCCGCGACGCTGCGGGAGCGGGGCGCCGAGGTCGAGTATCTGGAGGTGTATGAACGGCACGATGTTGATTATGTGCCGGCGGAGTTCGTGCATGCGCTGAAAGCCAATGCCATCAACGTGTTAACGGTCAGCAGCGGCGAATCCTTGCAGCGCCTGGTGAGTCTACTTGGTGATAACAAAGCCGAAATGAGTCTGTTACCATTGCTCGTACCCTCCCAGCGAGTGGCGCAACAAGCGACAGCAGCAGGATTCGACCGGGTCATCGATTGTGAAGGTGCCGACGTCGATGCCTGTCTCAAGGCGCTCACCGCACTGGCGCAAGCATCAGGTTAAATTGGTAAGTCTGTGGAAGAACATCAACCCGAAACTCCGAAAATCCTGGAAGAACTCTCCAGAAGTAATACTGCGAAACCCGCGAGCCGTCAGCAATCGACAGCACGCAAACGCTTCATCGTCGTCCTCGGCATCTTCTCCGTCATCGTCGTTGGTGTGGCCTTGCTGGGTTACCAGCAATGGATGCTGCAATCACATCTGGCCGGTCTCAGCCAGCAGAACGAGCAATTAACCAGCACGCTTGCGGCTCAGGATAGTGAGATCGAAACCCTGCGTGCCACCCATGAGGCGGCCGCCCAAACCGTCGCTGTCGTGGATGACACGGCCATGCGAGAACTGGAGGCGACACTCAATAGCGAGATTACGCGACTACGTCAGCAGCTCGCGTCCGTGCAACAACAACAAAGCACTGCCAGCACTGAGATCAATCTCGAATGGAAGATACTGGAAGCGGAATACCTACTCGAAATCGCCAATCAGAAACTGCAACTGGAGTCTGATCCAGCGGCCGCCATCGGCCTGCTCGAAGGCGCAGATGAGGCACTCGTCGCTTCCGGTAGCGGGGGAGCCTTTGCCGTACGTCAAGCCATCGCCGCTGACCTTCAGCTGTTGCGCGACATCCCCGTGACCGATCGGGAAGACACCTACCTGCGTCTGGAGGCGCTGGTCTCCCAGGTGGAACAGATCGATCTGCTGGATTCCATGCGCGAGAATTTCCAGAGTCGTCGCGACACCGGCTCGAATCCGGTCTCGGAGACACCGGCCACGGACGGATTGTTCGCCGCCAGCCTGGAATTTTTAGGTTCCATCTTTATCTGGCGCAAGTGGGATGACGTCCCGGTGACGATGTTGGCACTGGGTCAGGACACCCAGATAAAGCAGAACCTGCGGCTGTTGCTGGAACAGACCAAGCTCGCCCTGATGATGCGTGATGATCCGCTGTTTCACCGCAGTCTGGAGAGCAGCGCCGACTGGATACAACATTTTGCCGCTCCCGATTCGGTAACGGGTCAGAACCTGTTGACAGCAATCAATGCCTTGCTCGCCCTGAACATCGACCCACCCTTACCGAGTCTCGACCGAAGCCTGCTCGCGATTCACCAGCTCACGGCCAGCGAAAACTAGCCCTGCCATGATCAAGCTCTATATCTACAGTCTTTTGGCAATCGTTCTGGCCCTGTTGACGACCTTGTATCTCGGATTTCCGGCTGATCCCGGTTACCTGCTATTCGCTTTCGGCAATTACACACTGGAAACCAGTCTCTTCGCCCTGCTCGTCGCGGTTGCAGTCTGCTATCTGCTCGTGCGGCTCTTGTTGATTATCTGGAACTGGATCAATCCGTGGCAGTGGGTGCGTTACGGCCGCAGGTTTCGGAATAATCGCAGTGCCAAGTCACGCAGTAAAACCGTAGAAGGCATGTTGTGTGTCGAGCGTGGTAATTGGAAAAGTGCCTATAAATTGCTGAACGAATCCCGGCGCGACAAAGACGCCACAGTCATCAACTATCTGGCTGCCGCCAATGCAGCCTATGAGCTGGGCGATAAGGAAAGCTGGAAGCAATTGCTGAACGAGGCTGAAGCACGATTTCCGGCGGCGCGTTCCACCATCAACTTCCTGCATGCGCAGCTCCTGTACAAATCCAATCAGTTTGAACAATGTCTGGCAGTGCTCGAGCAATTGAAAAAAACCTCTCTGAACGACTGGGCCTTGCTGGGACTATTGAAAGAAGTCTATATCCAGCTCGAGGTCTGGGATCAGCTGGCCGAATTGCTGCCCGTACTTCAGAAGAATTCACTCGTGAATACCGACGAACTGGAGCGCATCGAGGTGCGCCTTTTCATGGAACGGCTCTACGCCACCGGCAAGACCGATCCGGTCAATCCTGACACCGCCGAGGTTATTCCGGCATTGCAGCGACTGTGGAAGAAGGCGCCGGGCAAATACCGTGAGGATGAGAAGATCGTCAAGCATTACGCCGACTTGTTGTATCGGCTCGGAGCCAGACCGGAGGCCGCGAAGGCAATCGAGCATGCGCTCTCGAAACACTGGAGCACTGCCTTGGTATCACTCTATGGAGTGCGGGATTATGCGGCCAGTGCCCAGCAATTATTACAGGCCGAGACCTGGCTCAAGGCGCGACCCGCCGATGCGGAGTTGCTCTTGAGTCTCGGTCGCATCTGTATGCGCAATGAACTGTGGGGCAAGGCGCGCGAGTATTTTGAGGCGAGCGCCAAGATCGCCCCCGGAGCCGACGTCTACGGCGAATTAAGCCGGCTGCTGAGACATCTCGGTGATAGCAGGGCGAGCAACGAGTATTTTGACAAGTACAGTCAGTTGGTCGGATCAACCCTGCCGGAAGTTCCGTTACCGGCGCTTAAAAGCAAAGTCTAGCCATTCCTGTCGATTACTACGCGGCGCTGGCCGCCGCACGCCGTCGCGCTTCGATTGCCGGACGGATTACAAACCCAGCTCTTGCCACAACGCGTCGATACGCTGTTTGACGGCATCTGTCATCGCAATCGGCTTGCCCCATTCCCGCTCGGTCTCACCCTTGAACTTGTTCGTGGCATCCACGCCCATCTTCGAGCCGAGTCCCGACACGGGTGAGGCGAAATCCAGATAGTCAATCGGAGTGTTGTCGATGAGCACCGTATCCCGCGAGGGGTCCATGCGCGTCGTAATGGCCCAGATCACATCCTCCCATTGGCGGATGTTGACGTCGTCGTCAACCACGATGACAAACTTCGTGTACATGAACTGCCGCAGGAACGACCACACGCCCATCATCACGCGCTTAGCGTGGCCGGGATACTGTTTCTTCATGCTGACAATGGCGAGGCGGTATGAACAGCCCTCCG
>JALRBQ010000059.1 GCA_023257655.1 Pseudomonadales bacterium | reverse complement strand
CCAACCACTCTTGATGAGGTCAGCACCCTTTTCCGCAATCATAACGGTTGCCGCATTTGTGTTTCCGGATATAACGCTCGGCATAATAGACGCATCAATAACGCGAATGCCCTCCAAACCATGAACACGAAGTTCAGAATCAACAACTGATTTACCCTCTGCCCCCATCGCACAGGTCGAAGTAGGGTGATAAACCGTCCCACCTACAGACTTCGAAAATGCAATACACTCCTCATCACTTACCAATTCATTCTCTGGGGTGTGACGCGCGGCCACGTAATCTGACAGCGATGGGCTCGCGACAAATTTCTCTATCCATCGCAGACCGGAGGAAACGACTCGTTGATCCTCCACATCGGATAGAAATCATTGAGGAAATCCTTGTGTACCTCGAAGGTGAACACGGTCACTTCTTTATCCGTATTGGCTTCATAACGGGCCGCCATGGGATAGATGCGTTCCTGGATCTCGCTGTAGCTCAACTCGCGCGTGCCGCCCTGTACGATCAGTTCGGACGTCGCCGTATTGATGCCCTCTTTGCCTGCCTCGTCACTGATCGAGCCGTTACGGAACATCAGCTTGATCACGACTTTGTTCGAGTTCGGCAATTTCAGTTCGATGACTTCCTGGTCCGCCGCCGAAACAGACAGGAGCGTCGCACCGACAAGGGACAGCGCCAGCAGCGAGCGATTCAGGGTCAGGAATGCGCACTTCACCGAACTGCTTATGGCACTCTTGAATGCATACAAGATAGAGAGCCTCATTGCACACCTCCTGCGGCATCTTCGCTGATGGTGGCAATGGTCAGTCCGGTATCCACGAAGTATTTCGCGGTGACGGATTTGATGTCATCCACCGTTACGCGGTCATACTGCGCATACAGCCGATTGAGTGACTCCGGATCGCCGGTCAGTTCGATGTAATGGGCCAGGGAGTTGGCGATGGCATCCGGGTTATCGATGCCCATGGCGAAGCTGTATTTCAGGTTTGACTTCACGTTGTTGAGCGTCGTGACATCGACTCCATCGCGGATCACGGCATCGATCGCCTTCACCACTTCGTCTTTGACGTATTGCAGGTCGGCCTTGTCGATAAGCGAGGCTTCGATGCTGAACAGGTTCGGATCGCGGGAGTCGCTGGCCCCGCCGCCGATGAAGCGCACCTTCTGTTCCTCCAATACCAGCTTGCGGTACAACGGCGAGGTGTTATCGAACAGAATCCGCGACAGCACGTCCAGTGCCGCCATGTCGATCTCGCGATCATTAAAGGCTGGCCCTTTGTAGTTCAGGCCCAGGTACGGCGGAATCGAGCCGTTCTGCAGGTGCACATAGCGCGTTGCGGTCTGCATCGGTTCGCTCGGCACGGTCGAGACGTAATCGCCATGTTCCCATTCGCCGTAGTAGGTTTGCGCCAGGGAGTTCACCTGCTCTGGCGTCACATCGCCCACCAGCACCAGCGTCGTGTATTCCGGGCGGTAGTAACGATTGAAAAACTCCAGTGAGTAGGCGTACTGATTGGGCATGTCGACGATGTCGTCGAAGAAACCCATCGTGGTGTGCTTGTAGGTGTGCACATCGAAAGCCGTGTCGCGCATCTTTTCATTTAACTGCTGATACGGACTCGCGTAGTTCTTCGTGTACTCCCCCTTCACGGCACCGGCTTCCGTGCGAAAGTCGTGCTCGGAATAATTCAGGTTCTGGAAGCGATCCGATTCCAGCTCGAACATCAGGTCCAGCCGATCCACGCTGCCGGTCATGTGGTACACCGTGCGATCGGAGGAGGTGTTGGCATTGGCCGAGGCCCCACTTACCTTCAGCGCGTCGTTGTAAGCCCCTGTCGGGTATTTGTCGGTGCCACGGAACATCATGTGTTCGAAGAAGTGGGCAAACCCGGTTACGCCGGCTTCCACCTCGTTACGAGAACCGACCCGCACCACCGTGAAGAAGGCGACCGTACCGGGGCTGTCAAACGGCACCGTGACCACCTTCAGGCCATTGGCCAGCTCATGCTGGTAGATCGGGTTGGGCAGAATCTTCTCTTCTACAGGTGTCGAATCGACTGAAGTCGTCACCACAGGCGCGGTTGAAGAGTCGGTAACGGTAGGAGCGCCTGTCTCGTCGCTGCAGCCAGCGAGGATGGCGAGGCCGGACAGAGCAAGCACGTGAATGCGTGAGAGCGACATGGTTGATTCCCAATTGCGTAGGCAGGAAACGAGAGGATAAAACATGGAGTCGCCCTTCTCAACGGCCTGCGATCAGTGGTGACAGCCAGGGGGTTGGCCGTATTCAGGCGCAACAAATGGCTCACGAAGACAGCGTCGCTGAAAATGGAGCCGCCAAAGGTGGCTGGCTTGGAATTCCGCCAAAAGCAAAGCCGGTGAGGAGGTGTACCCCTCACCGGCTGCTTGCCTTACTCCGAGCTCGCGCGCTTAGAGATCAAAGCGCCCCAAGTTCATCACCTTGGTCCAGGCGGCGACGAAGTCCTTTACGAACCGCTCCTTGCCATCGACCGTGGCATAGACTTCAGCCAGCGCACGCAGGATCGAATTGGAACCGAACACGAGATCCACGCGGGTCCCTGTCCATTTCACCGCGCCGGTCTTACGGTCGCGGCCTTCGAACAGGCTCTCGTCGTTCGCCACCGACTTCCAGGCCGTGCTCATGTCGAGCAGGTTGACGAAGAAGTCATTGGTCAGTTGACCCGGACGTTGCGTGAACACGCCGTTCGCACTTTGATCGCTGTTCGTTCCCAGCACGCGCAGACCACCGACCAACAAGGTCATCTCCGGCGCAGTCAGGGTCAACAGTTGCGCGCGGTCCACCAGCAACTCCTCGGCGGACACCTGGTACTGCTGCTTCTGGTAGTTGCGGAATCCATCGGCATAGGGTTCCAGCACCTCGAATGACTCGACGTCGGTCTGCTCGGCCGTGGCGTCGGTACGACCCGGTGTGAATGGCACCGTGATCAAAGCGCCAGCATCCTGTGCGGCCTTCTCCACACCGGCACCCCCAGCCAGCACGATGAGATCCGCCAGCGACACTCGCTTGTCACCGGTCTGTGCACTATTAAACTCGGTCTGAATCGCTTCCAGCGCCGGCAATACCTTCGCCAGTTGCTGCGGATTGTTCACCGCCCAATCTTTTGTAGACAAACTCTGCGTGTTCATCCGTAAAATATTTAGCGATAAAATTCTTATAATAGCCCGACAAGTATAAGCGTTCTTCCAGTGTGAGTTCTGTGGCTCGTTGGCGATTCCACAGCATGGGCCTGCGTGGTCTCAAGGCTGGTGAATAACCGTTGCGCCAATAACTGGTCCAGGGCTGCTGCTTTAGCCAGGTCTTAAAATCATCTGTTATATTATTAGCAACTAAAAATACACTGACCCAGCATAGTTTGATTTCATCGCGATACCAGACCTGATTACGTATGAAATCGCAGTATAAAGGTCGTGCAGACATAGTGGCAAAATTATAATTATCAGGTTCGGGCAAACTGAATTCAGTTTCAGTATAATTTCTACGCCAATTGATATGGTGTGCTATAGCGATCCTGGGATCAATAAAGTTTTTCATATATGACTCTTTATCACGGTGAGTCCATACCGCGGCACCTGTTCGTTTCATTATGCTATTTAACGTATAACTATAAAGATAATT
>JALRBQ010000072.1 GCA_023257655.1 Pseudomonadales bacterium | reverse complement strand
TGGTCGGTCTTGACCATGCCATATTTGGTGTTGATGGTGCTCCCTTCGACCAAGGGCAGAAGGTCACGCTGTACCCCCTCTCGAGAAACATCCGGTCCGCCTTGATCTCCCCGTTTGCAGATCTTGTCGATTTCGTCGATGAAGACGATGCCCGTCTGCTCAGTCGCGATGACGGCGCGATTCTTGATGTCATCTTCATTGATCAGCTTCGCCGCCTCTTCGTCTTTCGCCGCCTTCAGGGCAGCCTTTACGGTCATTCGGCGCGTGCGCTTCTTGCCGCTGTTCATCGAGGAGAACATGTTCTTGAGTTGACTCGTCATGTCTTCGAGACCGGGCGGGGCCATGATCTCGATGCCGGTTGCCGTCTCGGCCAGTTTGATTTCGATTTCCTTCTCATCGAGTTCGCCCTGCCGCAGCTTCTTGCGAAATACCTGACGCGCTGCAGACTGGGATTCGGCATTGCCCGATTCTTCCGTGCGGGCCTGAGGTAACAGCACATCCAGCACGCGCTCTTCTGCGAGATCTTCGGCCAGATGTTGCACCTTCGCGATTTCAGTCTCGCGAAGCATCTTGATGGCGACGTCCACGAGGTCGCGGATTATCGATTCCACATCGCGCCCGACATAGCCGACTTCGGTAAATTTCGTCGCCTCGACCTTGATAAAAGGAGCGTGCGCCAGGCGGGCGAGTCGACGTGCTATCTCGGTCTTGCCGACACCGGTCGGTCCGATCATCAGAATATTTTTGGGAGTAACTTCATTGCGCAGATGGTCGTCCAGTTTCATGCGACGCCAGCGATTGCGCAGGGCAATGGCGACAGCACGCTTCGCAGCGTCCTGACCAACGATGTGTTTGTCCAGTTCGGACGTAATCTCTCGGGGAGTCATTAGGGACATCAGGTTACCTGTTACAGCTCGATCAGTAGGTGAGTTCTTCAATCGTGTGATTCTGGTTGGTGTAGACACAGATTTCGCCGGCAATCGTGAGGCTCTTCTCGACGATCTGGCGGGCATCGAGCTCTGTGTTCTGCAGCAGTGCCCGGGCGGCTGACTGCGCGAAGCTGCCACCGGAGCCGATGGCCATGATGGAGTCTTCGGGCTCGATGACGTCACCGTTGCCGGTGATAATGAGGGAGGATTCCTTGTCGGCGACTACCAGCAGGGCTTCGAGTCGGCGCAGTGAGCGCTCGGTGCGCCACAGCTTCGCGAGTTCAACTGCGGCCCGCACCAACTTGCCGTGATGCTTCTCCAACTGCTCCTCGAAGCGCTCGAACAGGGTGAAGGCGTCTGCTGTGCCACCAGCGAACCCGGCGATTACCTGCTCCTTGTAGAGGCGTCGAACTTTGCGGGCATTGCCCTTGAGAATGGTATTGCCCTGGGATACCTGGCCGTCACCACCGATGACAACGCTGTTGCCGCGTCGCACCGAGACGATCGTAGTCCCGCGAAATTGTTCCAAAGCTGCTCTCCTGAATCCACCTGCCGGTTAAAAGTACCACAGACCCCGTAATCAGGTCAGCGATGGGTTCGGGACTATATTGGGGAAGATACTCTAAATTCAAGCACCCCAGCGCTGGGGTCGGGCCGGGAATTACTGGCGAGTCGTGCGCAGGCTCTGGATATTGTTCTTGCTCAGGATTTGTTCAGCCGTGGCGAGTGCGCGCTGGGTCGTATAGGGTCCCGACTGCACGAGAAACAGGCTGCGGCCGGGCAGGGTCGATTCCTGTTTGACCCGCACATCCAGTCCCAGTGCCGCCTGGCGTCGCATTTCGGTATTGGCGAGTTCCTGTTGCTGGAAAGCTCCAGACTGCAAGACGACGCTCATCGTCAGTGGGGCGTCCGGATCGCCGACCTTGACCGGGGTGGCATCGACCGTGACTTCGTAGTCTGGCAGGGCGCTGTAGAATTCAAATTTCACCCCTTCTTCTGCGGCTGGAACCTGTGAGTCGCTGTTCTCGGTTGGGACCTCGTTGCTGGCGACGATAGCCGGAGTGGCTGCCGTACCGTTCAGCGGCGGCACGTGGCCGGAGAGATAGAAGAGGAAGCTCGCGAATACACCAATCGTGACGCCGACTACTCCGCCGGTCAGCATGAGCGACCAGGCCGGTGGAGACTCCACTGGCTTGCGCTCCAGAATCGGTTCCGGTCTGATTTTGGCGAAATCCTGTGTCATCGCAAATCCCTGTTGTAACGCTTTGTTTTATCGGAAAATAATCACAAGAACGCGGCTGCCACCCCCTTTATCGGTAAAACCGTTGCAAGCTATAGCCGGGGTGGCTCGGCGGCTCAAATCAGATCCTGCGGATCGACGTCCACGCTCCAGCGCAGCTTGGCCGGTTGTTTGCAATTCTCCATGAAGTGACACAGGCGCGTCAGCAAGTCCTGCAAAGCTGCGCGCTGTGGGCTGCGCAACAGCAATTGCGTCCGGTAGCGACCGGCGCGTTTCTCCATGGGAGCAGGAAGCGGGCCGATGAACATCACTCCAGCAAACGCGTCAGCACACAGGTTATCGGCGTGCTGGCGTACCCCCTGCAGGAATTTTATGGCAACCATCAGCTCGGGTGCCTCGGCTCGAATCAGGGCGAGATGGGCATGGGGTGGCATCATCGCCCGCTTCCGTTCCGTCAGCAGCTGTGCAGCGAACTCCGCATAATTGCCTCGGGCCAGACTCTGCAA
Organism: Pseudomonadales bacterium; assembly: GCA_023257655.1. Taxonomy (GTDB): domain Bacteria; phylum Pseudomonadota; class Gammaproteobacteria; order Pseudomonadales; family Pseudohongiellaceae; genus UBA9145. The sequence continues at coordinate 3,179 of JALRBQ010000072.1, read as the reverse complement.
CGTGCTGTGAGCAGCATGGCGCGTCTGTATCACTACTTCCCCTGGGTGCTCGGCGCGCCCGGCTCGACCGGCGACCTGGATAATGGTCTGGGCCATATGCTCCTGTCCGCGGAAGTCGGCACTGAACAGGCCGACATCCGCATCGAGAATTGCCGCCAGTGAAATTTTCGGAAAATGGTGCCCCTTCGCCAACATTTGAGTGCCCACGAGGATACAGGGCTCGCCGGCGTGAACGCGATCGAACAATTGCTGGAGTTTAACCTTGCTGCGCACTGAGTCCCGATCCACCCTTAACACCGGTATGTCGGGATATCTGGAGGACAGAAAAGTTTCAATCTTTTGTGTACCCATCCCATAGGTCGTCAGCTGTTTTCCCTGGCACTGGGGACAATGCGCAGGCAGTGGGTGGACTCCATCACAATGATGGCAGCGCAGGCTTGGTGGTTTGCTGTGCACGGTCAATTGTGCGACACAGGATGCACATTCCGCGATCCAGCCGCAGCTCTGACAAGAGAGTACGGGAGCAAATCCGCGTCGATTGATAAAGACGAGCACCTGGTTGCCTTGACCGAGATGCTTGCCGATCTTGAACAGCAGCATCTCCGAAAACCCCTCGGTGAGAAGCTGTGATCCAACGTCGAGAATTTCAATCTCCGCGACTTCGGCGGTGCCAGCTCGCTCACTTAATTGCAGATGCGTGAATTTTCCGATATTAGCATTCTGCAGACTCTCCAGACTTGGTGTAGCAGATCCAAGCACGACGCAGATATTTTCCTCTCGACCGCGAATAATCGCCAAGTCCCGCGCTGAGTAACGAAAGCCCTCTTGCTGTTTGAAAGACGCGTCGTGTTCCTCATCGATCACGATGAGTCCAGGTCGCGCCAGCGGAACGAAGATTGCCGAGCGCGTGCCGATGACAATACCGGCCGCGCCGCTGCGCGCGAGGTTCCATGCACGCGCTCGCTCGGTATCGGTCAGACCGGAATGCAGGCTCACAACCGGGCATGAGAAGCGCTGTTCGAACCGCGCCAGGGTCTGGGGTGTCAGGCCAATTTCGGGAACCAGAACCAGGCATTGGCAGCCCTGTTGCAGTACGGCTTGCATGACTCGCATATACACTTCAGTCTTGCCGGAACCGGTGACACCATCCAGCAGAAAACACGCGAAACTCTCCAGACGGGAGACGATTGCCGAGTACGCGGCAGTCTGGTGCTTGTTCAGTGTCAGCTCGAAATCCTGTGCCACCGGGAGTGGCGTGAAGCGCTTGAGCGCGGGGTCGGCTGCCAACTGCTCGGTCAGCAGGTTCTTGTCGAGAAGATCCTGAAGTACGCGCTGACTGAAGCCGGCAGCGCGACACTGCTCGTTACTAACAGGCGCGTTATCGGCAATGAATTGCAGCAAGGCCCGCTGCTGTCTGGCACGCCCCAGCGCTTGCAACTGGGGTTCGACGGGAGCTGCACGTAGCGACAGCTGTCGCGACAATGGCGTTGTGCTCTTGCCGGTGCGCAAGCGGGACGGCAGCGCTGTCGCGAACACCTCTCCCACGGGATGCTGGTAATAACTGGTGGCCCACAGTAGCACGCGCAGCATGGCGTCCGAATACAGGGCCTGCTCGTCCAGTATGGCCGCGACGGGTTTGAGTCGCTCTCTGCTCAACGTGGAACCGCTTGTGATGTCGAGCAGCACGGCCACCAGTTTACGATTGCCAAAAGGAATCACTACGCGAGTACCGGGAGCAGGATTGGCAATGGGTGATGTTGCCGGCGGCAGATAATCGAATACGCGACGCAGGGGCGAGGGGACGGCGACGCGATAGATGACACCGTGGTAACTGATTGCTTCAGAAGTTGGCATGACGGCGCAATATAGCAGATTAGAACGTGGGCAGCGCAGGCATCTGCCCGCGTCGAGGCCTGCGCCTGTTGCTGTGCTGTGTAGATTGATGGTTTATACTGCGCCGATTACCACGCGGTGCGCTCGAGGCGAGCGCGAAACGCGACGATAGCGGTGAGCTATTTCCATAAAAGGAATAAGGAAGCTGAGTCATGACTGCAACGCCAGTTCCGGCGGAATTGTTGGAAGCACGCAAGGAAATTGATCGCATCGATCAGGCGCTTATCGACCTGTTGGTAGAGCGGTTCAGCTGGACCCACCGAGTCGGTCTGGTCAAGGCGACGCACGGACTGGAAGCTGTCGACGCCGAGCGGGAAGCCCAGAAGCTTGCCCGCATTCGCGAACAGTGCCAGGAGCAGGGTGTAAACCCCGATCTGGTCGTGGAACTTTTTACCCGCATCATGGAAGAAGTCGTCAGGAACCACCGGCAGTTGGCCAACAAGCCCTGATCGCCAGCGGCTTCGTGTTTGGGCCCTGGCCAGCCCTCTTGCGTCTTTCCATTTCTCTGCTAGAATGCTCGCCCCTCGAACCTGAAGCGGTAACCCGCGGTGGGCGAGGCTTTAAAGCAGATGTGGTGCCACTATCGGAACGAGTCGATCTCCAGGTGGCGGCGACATCAACTAAGAGGAATCACCATGAAAGCCGATATCCATCCCAAATACGCCCCCATGACAGCCACCTGCAGCTGTGGCAACGTCATTAAAACCAAGTCAACGCTGGGCAAAGACATTCTTATTGAAGTCTGTTCCGAGTGCCATCCGTTCTATACCGGCAAGCAGAAGATTCTGGATAGTGGTGGACGCGTGGATCGCTTCAAGAAGCGCTTCGGTAACCGTCGCGTCTAGCCGACTGCGCCAGTCCTGGTGGCTGGCGCTTTTTGCATGAAACCCGCTTGGAAATCTCGAGAGTCCCGCTGAATCCGCGCCAGTAGCCCGAGTTGGCAGTTTGTATTGGCAACCGGTTTTGGAAGCCTGGTTCACAAGCCTGAAGTAGAAGCCTGAACTAAAAGAGAGTCTCGGTGGAGAGTGCTTCGCTCTCCTCTGCATTTGTCTCAACGCCAGGCAAGGGCGCGTCGGGTAGATCGGGTGCGTATTCCGTTCTGAAATATTCAAAAATCGTATTGGGCTCTCCTGGAGTTGCCAGGGCGCCCGTAGCCTTGTTGATCAATCTGTCGACCACACCATCGGGTCGTCGCAGCGTGTGCTCCGGAGCACCGGCCAACGCCGCTTTCATGAAATCGATCCAGATGGGCACCGCGATGGTAGCTCCCTGCTCCCGTTCGCCCA
>JALRBQ010000063.1 GCA_023257655.1 Pseudomonadales bacterium | reverse complement strand
AGGCCGGTATGGGATCGAAGGGGATTGTCGCGTCGACCGCTGCACTTTCCGTGCTCCTTCAAGAAGGTATTGGCGACACCATTCGTGTCTCGCTAACGCCCGAGCCGGGAGGCGACCGCCGCAAAGAGGTCGTGGTTGCCCAGGAGATGCTTCAGGTGCTTGGCCTACGCGCCTTCACCCCACTTGTTATTGCCTGCCCGGGCTGCGGGCGCACCACCTCCACGTTCTTTCAAGAGCTTGCCGACAAAGTACAAAGCTACCTGCGCGATCAAATGCCCGTTTGGCGTAAGAAGTACCCTGGGGTTGAGTCCATGAATGTCGCGGTGATGGGCTGTGTGGTGAATGGGCCAGGTGAGAGTAAGCATGCCAACATTGGTATTAGTCTTCCCGGAACCGGTGAGCAGCCGGTGGCGCCTGTCTACATCGATGGCGAGCGCGGCCCCACTCTTAAGGGGGACCGCATTGCCGAAGAATTCCAGGCTATGGTGGCGGACTATGTTGTTAAGCGCTACGGCTCAGCCAGTCAAAACACGTCGAGCCCATCGGCATGAGCAGTAAACTTTCAGCGGTTAAGGGCATGAATGACCTTCTGCCCGAGCAGGCAGAACTATGGGAGTTGGTCGAGGCCAAGGTGTCCGAGGTCTTTCGTCAGTACGGCTACAGGCCCATTCGTACTCCCATTGTCGAAACCACGCCAGTTTTTGTGCGGGCAATTGGCGAAGTAACCGACATCGTTGAAAAAGAGATGTATAGCTTTAACGATGCCTTGAACGGTGAGGCCCTGACGCTTCGGCCAGAAAACACGGCTGCTGTCGTGCGCGCCGCCATTGAACACAACCTCTTGTACGACGGCCCACGACGGCTCTGGTATTTTGGGCCCATGTTTCGTCACGAGCGGCCGCAGAAAGGGCGCTATCGTCAATTTCATCAGTTCGGTGTCGAAGCCTTTGGCATGGCCGGGCCGGATATCGATGCCGAGGTCATCCAGATTGGCGCCCTGTTGTGGCAGGAACTGGGACTGACCCCCTTTATTACCTTGCAAATCAATAACATTGGCAGCGCCGCCGACCGGCAAGGCTACGCCAAAGCCCTCACGGCGTTCCTGGAACAGCATGTGGATCAGCTCGATACCGATGCGCGCAATCGCATGCACAGCAATCCGATGCGGGTGCTGGACAGCAAGAATCCAGAGATGCAGGCGTTGCTGGCCTCGGCGCCCCTGCTCACGGATTTCGTGAGTGACGAGAGCAAGGCGCATTACGCTGCATTACAGGCTCTACTGGCGGCGGCAGGGATCGCTTTTGAGGAAAACCCACGGCTGGTGCGCGGACTGGATTACTACAACAACTGTGTTTTCGAGTGGGTCACGCAAGAGTTGGGAGCCCAGGGCACGGTGTGTGGCGGCGGCCGCTACGATGGCCTGGTTGAGCAGCTGGGCGGCAAACCGACCTTGGCAGCCGGCTTTGCCATGGGCATCGAGCGCCTCGTGCTGATGCTGGAATCACTGTCCCTGATTCCGGCTTCGGCATTACAAGTTGTTGATATTTATGTATTAGTCGTGGGGGAAGGGGTCGTAGCCGAGGGCCTGGCTCTGGCCCGCAGCCTGCGAACGGCCTTTCCGGATCTGGGCATTATCGGGCATTGTGGCGGCGGCAAATATAACAGCCAGTTGAAGCGCGCATATGCCAGCGGCGCCCGGCTGGCCGTCATTCTGGAACAGGATGCCGACACCAGCGCGACACCGAACACGGTCAAACTCCGGCGCCTGGATGATAGCGGGCAATCCGAAACGACAGATATCGACTCTGTCGTCGCAAAAGTCGGTGAATTTCTCAGTATTTCAGCGTGATAGATGCAAACAGCCGTGCCAGCCGCACAACAAACAGGTAGAATTAGCCCCTCGTAAATTTAACGATTCCGCCGTGGTGACAAAATTCGCCCGTGATCGGAACCAATCACCCGATAGTTGATCAGAATTAACTGCAAGCAAGGCAGAGGAGAGAGTCGTGGCGTTACACGCGGCAGAAGAAGAAACCATTGAGTCCCTGAAACGGTGGTGGAAGGAGAATGGCAAGCAACTGGTTGTGCTCGTCATCGTCGTATTTGCCGGCTACACCGGCTGGTTGCTGTGGCAGAACGCTCGACTGGATAAGGCCGAGGCAGCCTCCGACCTGTATGAGGAAATTCTCACACTCGTGAACACTGAACCCGGTGTGCCGATCAGTGCCTCCAGCAGTCGTCGCATACTCGAAGCAGCCGACGAGCTGCAGACTGAGTATAGCAATTCAGTGTATGCCATGTTTGCCGCTCTGTTTGCCGCACAGCAACACGTGCGTGACAACGATCTGGATGCGGCTGAGGCCTCATTACAGTGGATATTGGATAACGCCAAGACAGGCATCCTGAAGCAGACTGATGATGGTCTGTTACTGACAACGAATCTGCGCCTGGGTCGGGTGTTGCTTGCCAAGGGCGAGCATGAGCGCGTGCTGACACTGGTCAATGGCATCGATCCCAAGACCTTCGCGCCTGCGTTCGATGAATTGCGCGGTGATGTTTACAATGCTATGGGGCGTGCAGAAGATGCTCGGGAAGCCTATGAAGCAGCCCAGCAAGCCGGTTCGAACAGTGAGGCCTTGCGCATGAAACTGGCCGAACTCGCCGACGAAACCTGAAGCGCGTGATCACCGAACGGTAAACTTGTATCGCAATGAGAGTCCACTTGAAGTCACCGCAAAGCCTGTCCGCGTCACAGCGCCATCACCGAATACTGCGTGTTAGTGTAATCACTGCGCTTTCATTCTTGCTGGGCGCCTGCGCACAACTGAATCCGATGAACTGGTTTGGCGACGATGAGGTTAATGAGCCGAAGCAACTGGTAGACATTCAGCGCGAAGTTGTTCTGGATAGAGATTGGAGTGTCAGTGTCGGCAATGGACAGGGCAAAACCTATACAAAGCTGACGCCAGCCTTGAACGGTGGTGTGGTATACGCCGCCAGTGAGAGCGGCAATGTCGTCGCCATCGAGGCTGATAGCGGCAGGGAAGTGTGGAACAATCGGTTGCGAATCACCCTGACTGGTGGTGTCGGTGCCGGCAATGGCCTCGTAATGCTCGGAACCAAGGACGCCGAAGTGCTCGTGCTCGACCAATTTACGGGTGAGGAGAGGTGGCGCAAACTGGTTTCAAGTGAGGTGCTTTCCGCCCCGCAAACCAATGGTGATATCGTAGTTTCCCAAACCGTGGACGACAAGCTGGTCGCATTGGATGCCGAAGATGGCGAGAACCGCTGGATCTATGAAGCCACGCTACCTGCGCTGACCTTGCGTGGTACGAGCAAGCCACTCATCGCCCCGAATGGTTCGGTAATTGCCGGATTCAGCAATGGCACACTCGTATCCGTTGCGGCGGCCAATGGCGTCTGGCGCTGGGAAGAGCGAGTCGCGATTCCCGAGGGCGAATATGATATCGATCGTGTCATCGATGTCGATGGCGATCTGTTGCTGGATGGCGGACGCGTATTTGCCGCCAGTTACCATGGCAATCTGATGGCCTTTGACCTCGATTCCGGTCGCATCGTTTGGGGCATGGAAGCATCGAGCTATCACGGCATCACGCAGGGTTTCGGAAACATCTATTACGCGAGTGATACCGGTCACATTGTGGCGATTCGCAACAACAGCGAGGATATCGTCTGGGAAAATGACGATCTCGAATACCGCGAGCTGACCGCTCCGGTAGCCTTCGGTAACTATATTGCTGTTGCCGATTTTGAAGGCTATGTGCACCTGTTGTCACAAGTCGATGGCCGGATCGTCGGCCGGGTTCGCGTCGATAATGATGGTGTGCGTGCCGATCTCATTACCCGAAACGGAAAGCTCTTCGTGTACGGCAACAGCGGTCGGCTTGCTGCTTTCACGGCGCGGCAGGTTACTCGCTAGACACCACAGGTTTTCAATATGAGACCAGTCATCGCCCTCGTTGGTCGTCCCAACGTCGGTAAATCTACCTTGTTCAATCGTCTGACCCAGAGTCGGGATGCGCTTGTGGCGAATATTCCCGGACTCACCCGTGATCGTCAATACGGAGAGGGCAAGCACGACAAGAAGACTTTCATCGCTATCGATACTGGCGGTATCACCGGTCGCGAAGAGGGTATCGATGCCGAGATGGCGGCACAGTCGCTGCTCGCTATCGATGAGGCAGATATCTGTCTGCTTCTGGTCGATGCGCAGGATGGCCTGACGCCGGATGATCACAAGATCGTGGATCATCTGCGCAAGAACAACAAGAACGCCTTCCTCGTCGTCAACAAGATCGATGGTCTCGACCCCGATCAAGCCATGGCGGATTTCTACAAACTCGGCATGGCAGATCTGTTTCCGATCACAGCCACACAGGGACGGGGTGTCCGCCAGTTGCTGACTCGCGTTCTCGAAGGCTTCGAGGCCGATGACGAGAATGATCACGCGCTCGCTGACGAAGATTCGGGTATCAAGATTGCCATCGCCGGGCGCCCCAACGTCGGCAAGTCGACGCTCGTCAATCGCATGCTCGGAGAAGATCGCGTGGTTGTTTACGATCAGCCCGGAACCACTCGCGATAGCGTCTACATTCCCTTCGAGCGCCATGGCAAGCGCTACACCCTTATCGACACCGCGGGGATTCGCAAGCGGGGGCGCACACATGAAACTGCCGAGAAATTTTCAGTCGTAAAATCATTGCAGTCGATCAAGGATGCGCATGTCGTGGTGCTTGTCGCTGACGCACGCGCAGGCATTGTCGAACAAGATCTGCATTTGCTGGGTTACGTAGTTGAGACTGGACGTGCGTTGGTCATTGCGCTCAATAAATGGGATGGCATGGAGCACGAGGCGAAGGAATTTGTCCGCACCGAGATTCGCCGTCGCTTCATGTTTGTCGATTTTGCCAAAATCCATTTCATCTCGGCCTTGCATGGCACCGGTGTCGGTGATCTGTACAAATCGATCCACGCCGCCTTCGACTCGGCCCGTATGCCGCTAACGACGAATCGCGTCACCAAGTTGCTTGAGGATATCGTCAAGGACCACGCGCCTCCGACTGTCAATGGTCGTCGCATCAAATTGCGCTATGCGCATGCCGGAGGCCAAAACCCACCGATCATCGTCATCCATGGCAAGCAAACAGAGAAGTTGCCGGCGCACTATGTGCGTTACCTGGAAAAATCCTTCCTCAAAGCCTTGCGTATGGAGGGCACGCCTATCAGGATCGAGCTGCGCAGCGATGACAATCCCTTCATCAAAGGCGAGGAGAACTTGAATCAACGACAGGTCGCCCGTAAACGACGCCTGGTGCGCAACAAGAAAGCTGGAGGTCAGCAGGACTCATGAGTGTTGACCTCAAAGACATTCAACGCGCAGCTCGCCGCTTACAAGACGTTGCAGTGCGTACCCCAATACTCAACAATGCAGCACTTGATGCGCGAGTAGGTTTGCGCGTATTTATCAAACCTGAAAATCTTCAGCATATCGGCGCCTTCAAGTTTCGCGGAGCCTATAACCGTCTGGTGCAGCTCGACTCGCGCCAGCGCGCACAGGGCGTCGTCGCGTTCTCTTCCGGGAATCATGCCCAGGGCGTCGCTTATGCCGCGCAATTGCTGGGAATGCAGGCAACCATCGTGATGCCATCGGATGCCCCGGAGATCAAGAAGGAAGGAACCGCCGCGCTCGGAGCAAGCATTCGCTTCTACGATCGACACACCGAGTCCCGTGAAGAAATTGCGGCTGACATTGCCGCCAGCAGCGGGGCAACACTGGTGCCTGCGTTCGATGATGTCGATGTGATCGCCGGACAGGGCACCTGCGGGCTGGAGCTGATGGAACAGCTTGAAGAATTGCAGCAATGGCCGGATTGCGTGTTGAGTCCCTGTGGTGGCGGCGGCCTGCTGAGTGGGGTTTCAACTGCAGTCAAGGGTATTCGTAGCAGTTCCCGCGTCTATGGTGTTGAGCCTGAGCATTACGATGATCATGCTCTCTCAAGGCAAGCGGGTGAGCTTATCCGAATCAAACCTGTCGCAGGGACGAGTTGCGACGCCTTGATGGCGACGATGCCCGGTGAAATCACCTGGGGTATCAACAGTCGGACCGTCGATGATTTTCTCGTGGTGACCGAAGCCGAGATTGCACACGCCGTCAGTTTTGCCTGGCGTTATCTCAAGCTGGTGATCGAACCGGGTGGTGTCGTTGCGCTCGCGGCGTTGCTGGCTGGCAAGTTGCCCAAAAGCAAAGTCAGCACCGCAGCGATCATTCTCTCCGGTGGTAATATTGATCGCCATACCCTGTGTGCCTGCCTTGAAAAATACCCATCACCGTAAGAAACTGCGAGTCTGCGTGCCGATACGCAGCGCCACTGAATTCAAACGAAAAGGCCCATTATGAAAATCCCTGCGACGCTGGTCCCATTTTCACTGTTCCTGATGATGACTGTTCTGACGGCATCGGCCCAGACCACGGATGACTGTATCGATGGTTTGGACTGTCAGTCTTCCTGGGTTGGAATGAGCGACGCGGAACGCGATGCGGTCTTCGCCTTTGCCGAGGAATATAAGGCATTCATCAATCGTGCACGCACCGAACTCAGTTTCGTTAGTGAGGCGATTGCCTACGCCGAGGCGAATGGATTCCAGCCACTCACTGACACGACACCGCTGACACCTGGCTCCCGGCTGTATGAGGTCAATCGCGACCGCACGATCTCGCTCATAGTGATAGGGGAAGAACCACTGCAGAATGGCTTGCACGTGATCGGATCTCACATCGATTCGCCGCGATTTGAACTGAAGGGAAGGCCCTTGTATGAGAAGAGTGAGTTTGCCCTGTTCCAGACCAATTTCCACGGCGGACTCAAATACCATCAGTGGACCAATCTGCCGCTGGCGCTGATGGGTCGTATCGATCGCAAAGATGGCAGCACGATCAATCTGTCCATCGGGCTCGATCCGAACGATCCGATCTTCATGATTGCCGAGCTCTCGCCGCACGTGGATCGAGATCGTGGTTCGAAAACCCTGTCGGCGTTCCTCGGGCCCGAAGACATGGACCCCATTGTCGCGCACATCCCCGATGCCGAAGGCAAGAATGTTGTCGATCAGGTGCTAGCCTATCTGCAGAATCAGTACGGAGTCACCCGCGCCGATCTGGTGTCAGCCGAATTGTCGCTGGTACCTGCGGATGCGCCGCGGGACATGGGTTTCGATCGCGGCTTGATTGCCGCGTATGGGCAGGATGACCGGCTGGCGTCCTATGCCGCGATGCGAGCCATTTCGGAGGTGGCGCGCCCGCAAAAAACCACGATGGCTTACCTCGTCGACAACGAGGAAGTTGGCAATCGTAACAACACGGGCGCGGGTTCAGACTATTTCGGCGATCTGGTTTCCCGTCTGCTCTATTCGCAACTTGGTGCTGATTACCGCGAGCCGGTGTTGCGCGCAACACTGCGTAACACCCGGTTCATCTCGATCGATGTGAATCCTGGCGTAAATCCGATGAATCCCGGTGCGTGGGAACTCGGTAATGCGCCGAAACTCGGCTACGGCGTCAATCTGAAACTGTACGGGCAGGGCAATAACCCCAATTCGGAATTCACCGCATGGACGCGTGCGCTACTGGATAATGCCGAGATACCCTGGCAGACCATTACCTACAAAGTAGGTGCGGCTGGCGGTGGAACGATCGGTGGTGAATTCTCTTCCCAGAATATTGAGGTAATCGATTTCGGCGTGCCCTTGCTATCGATTCACACACCCTATGCGGTGAGCTCCAAGGTCGACGTCTACAGCCTCTATCGCGCTTCTCGCGCCTTCTACCAGTTCCGCGATTAATTCCTGCATGCACTGATTCGCGGCTTCTGTCCGACGTCACTTGCGTGGCGTCGCGTGCTGTGATTCAGGGCAACACGCGGCATTTACCGTATGCAGCATTCGCCGGTAGGCACTATTCGCTCGCAGGGATGCACACTAAATGCCGGCGCAGCTACACACACACTCTCTCTCTGCTTGTGATTCTATTCAGTGAGTACCGATTGTTTATGCGAGAAGTTTGCGCCGGTCCATCTTGGTGCGCCGCGAGTTGATCTTTAGAATAGCCGGCGCAGGACACGCTAACTAACCCTGGTAGCTGTCTAACAGAAGAATCTATCTAACGAACAGAAGAATCTATCTAAAAGAAGTAGCTGTCTAACCATAGAAGCCATGTGACGCAAGCAAAGCTTGAGTTTAATCCGGCTTGCATCAGCGCAATTGCAATCTGGTCAGTCATGTTGCCCGGGCAGGCAGTAGGGATATTGCGATCGCAGTGGCGCCGTGGGCGCCGCTGCGGTCGGTATGCAATCAGGGCTGATAGTCGAAACGCGAAAATTTCTCTGCGTCGTGCTCAGTGAAGGCAACGGTGAAGTTTGACTTCCCATCGGCATTAAGCTTGATCCATGCCAGCGCCAGTCGACCCATCGCCATCAAGTCTTCGCCGCTGTTCGACGCCATGTTGTGGTTGCCATGGGCGAATTCCACATAGGCGCGGGGGGTACCGGCATTGATCGAATCAAAGAGGGCGCGGGCGTGTTTGTCGGGGGCAGCCACAGTGTCCTCGGCACTGGCAAAGATCAAGGTCGGAACACTCAGGTTGGCATAATTACCGCTGAACGATTGACCCAATTCACAGCAATAAGGCAGCAAAGGTATGACCGCCTTGATCTGGTCGCCCAACTCGACCGCCGCGGCTAGCGCTGCGCCCCCTCCAAGGGAGTGGCCCATGATAGCGATTTTGTTAGGATCGATGCGGCCCTTGATCGGACTGTCAGCCTTCAGGCTTTCAGCCTTGATGAAGTCCACTGCGGCGATATGTGCCTGTTTGCGGGCCTCGAAGGCATCGTCAGGGGCATTGGTATCGATAATCATGACAGCCATACCCAGAGAGGCCAGGGCCGGTCCCCACCAGTCATAATTCTCCTGGCTGGCGCGATAGCCCGGTACCAGCACTACGGCCGCATAGGGAGGAGAAAAGCTGAGGGTCAGGGGATAGAAGATCGTCGCTTTGGAAAAGCCAGCGACAGCGGGAGCCGGATCATAGATGCGAACCTCATAGAGGGTTTCGCTGAACTCGCGGCCTACGGCCTGGGCAATTTGTCGACCCTGAGGTCGATATCGTCCGGGGTCATCATCCTGCGCCAGGGTGTTCTGGCTTGCAGTCAGGCTGATGCCCACAAGCAGGAGCAGGGAGAGCAGGGCGGGGAACTGGGCCCGGAATTTCGTAGTTACAGCAAGCATGTGATCACCTCTGTTATTATCGGTATGGTTCATCAGGTGCATTCAGACACGGTAACTATAACAAACGCCTGTTTGAGAAGTCATTGCATCTGGATGGTTTTTCGCCCCTGGATTCGGTAACTTGGTCCCAAAGGTAAAACAGCCGTGGTCGCGATGCAAGAAGCGAGGATTCACGGTACGACCCCATCAGGAAGCGCTTATGCACGACACCACCAATTCCCCTCACTCTGCCGAGTCCCTGGTCGCGATCCAGCCGTATTCCCGCGAATTGTTACCCTGGTTTGTCGCGATTAATCAGGAATGGATCGGCGCCATGTTTGAACTCGAAGACACCGATCGCAAGGTGTTGCAGAACGCCGAGGAACTGATCATCAACAATGGCGGCCGCATCTTCTTTGCGAGCCATGCCGAGCGCGGGGTCGTCGGCACCTGTGCCTTGCTGAAGAAAGGCGAGCGTACCTACGAGTTGACCAAAATGGGGGTCACCGAAAAAGCACGGGGTCTCAAGGCTGGGGACGCGCTGATGACTGAGGTAATTCGGGTAGCTGAGGAGATGGGCATCGAGAACCTGTTCCTGCTCACCAATAAAATCTGTGAGGCAGCTATTCACCTGTACTACAAGTATGGCTTTGTGGATGACGCCGAAATCATGCAGAAATACGGCCCACTCTATCAGCGTTGTAATGTGGCTATGCGTTATCGCGGAAACGGGCGGCGCAATCTGTGAGTCGAGATTACTTGATTCAAGTTCTTTAAACCCGGTTCCTGAGCCACCGGTGCTTCAGGAACCGGGGGCTCAGCCGCGAAGCCGAACCCCCGATGAAGTGATGCGCGCCTGAAGGCGTGCAGTTGTGCCTAGTTTTCTTTCACGCAGCGTGGATCACCGTTCTGTATACCCAGAATCGTAGCACGGTCTATGGGCAATGGGGCACAGCCGTGGTCGGTGCCACAGACGAAGTCCCATTCCGGACGGGCCAGTTTGTGGCAACCGAAGCAGTTCCCACCGAAGCGATTGATCACGTCTGTAGTACCCCGATGCACGATTTCCGAGCCTTCGGCCGACACATTCAGCTCGATAAATTCCCAGTCATTGGTGCCGGCATTCCAGCCTGGATTGTGCTTTACCATCACCTCGGTCGGAATCAGTGAAATCACCGAGCCGGGAGGATACTGGCCTCCTGTCGCTGAAGCGGCGACAGTTTCAGTGGCCGCCTTGTTGCCAAGCAGATTGTCGACAAAGAACGAGCCGGAGCCGGATTTGCTCATTTCAGTCAGACACTTGAACAAATCGGCCGTTATGTCGATCTGTTTGGAGGCATCCTGGGAACTGCTCTGACTGGTCAGCAGGATCGTCGCGGAAAGCAGCAATCCAAAACGCAGAATCTTCGAATACATCATAGGCATTCTCTCTTCAAGGATTGAGGGTAAATTGATCAGGATACGGACTCGGACAGGTGCATAGACCAGCCCTAACCCATGAGCTTTTCCATCTTCTTCTGTTGCTTCTTCTCGCGCTGCATATCGCGCCAGGTGTCGAGGCTGACCGGTCCGGCGCCGTAAGCAAAAATCACGAGGAAAGCAACGAAGTACATCGCTGCCAATTCGCCACGGTTCAGGGTCGGGAACCAGGCGATGTGTGCGATCAGATACGCCATCAACATGTTCAGGGCACAGATCAATGCCGTGAAGCGAGTAAACAGACCGAGCACGATGAGTCCACCACCGACTACCTCGATCAGGCCAGCAATGAACAGCAGGTTGATATCGAATGGCACCGGATAGGAAACAAGGTCCGCGATACGCAGGGTGCTCATGCCGCCAGTGGGAGGTTGGGGATTCTCGCCGAACAACTTGGTATATCCGTGGGTTATATACATGGCCGCGGTTAGAACTCGAAAAACGGTCCAGGTCCAGGTTTGTTGGTCGTCGGTAAAGCTGCTGAGCGCACTGCTGAGTTTGCCGGCCATTTCCATGCTCCTTGAGGGGGATCGCATCACAGCTCCCGATATTCTGACGATCTCATGCAAATTGCAATGGATGAGTGGTTTAATGTGCACTTCGCGCGCATGCGAGTACTTGCAACCACAGGCTCAATCATGACAAAGCCTCTGCTGATAATGAAAACCGGCTCAACTGTTGAATCATTGATCGCCCTTGGCGAAGACTTCGAAGATTGGTTCATTGCCGGTTGTGCATCGCCTGGTGCCGAATTTACTGTCACCCGACTGCATCTGGGAGAGCGGCTACCTGCACCAGAGACCGTGAGCGGAATTCTGATCACTGGTTCACCGGCCAATGTCACGGATCTGGCTGAATGGAACTATACCGGAGCGAATTTCCTGCGCGTGGCGCGGGAGTTGGGCGTGCCGATACTGGGCGTGTGCTACGGACACCAATTGGTGGCATGGGCGTTCGGCGGCGCAGTCGATTTCAATCCCAGCGGCCGGGAGATCGGCACCGTCGATATTTCACTGGACAGTGCGGCCACAGGGGATCCCTTACTCGGTGATCTGCCTGCTCGTTTCAAGGCGCAGACGACTCACGTCCAGTCTGTGACGCGATTGCCGCCGGGCGCAGTACACCTTGCCGCCAGTGCGCTGGATGAAAATCATGCCTATCGCCTCGATGACTCAATCTGGTGTGTGCAATTCCACCCGGAGTTTTCGGAGCGAGTGATGAGGGAATACATCACGCAGCGCGCGACAGCGCTCGGCGCTGAAGGGCGATCAATTGCTGACTTGCTGGCGAGTGTCGAAGCCACGCCAGAAGCGGCGCAACTGCTGCATCGATTCGCTGCCTATTGTCAGCAGCGAGAGAACTAGGCGCCCGCGGCGGCGAATTCCTCGGCTACCAGTTCCAGGAGGCGGTCCTCAGTGGGACGTGCGACCGGACGGCCATTGATGAACACTGAAGGAGTGGCGCGTACGCCCGAGGCATTACCGCTGCGTTGATCACCACGAATCTTGGTGGTAGTCGATTCGGCTTCGATATCCGCATGCAACTGCTCCAGGTCCATGTTCAGTTCCAGAGCATAGGCGTCGAACTCATCTCGCACATCGGGCAGGCCGGACCAGATCGCCTGGGTAGTGAACAGATAGTCATGCATCTCCCAGAATCGATTCTGTCTTGCCGCTGCCTCGGCGTAGAGTGAGGCATCCCAGGTGTTCGGGTGCGCTGTTGTTATTGGATAATGACGGAAAATAAGGTGTGCCCGGTCCTGAATCTGTGGCCAGATGCGCGCTATTGCCTGATATTCGGTGGCGCAAGCGGGGCATTGAAAATCGGCCCACACCACAATCGTTACTGGTGTATTCGCATCGCCGCGGACATGATCATTGGGCGCAATTTCAACAGCAGAATAGGTTGGGCCCTGGCTCAGAATTGTGTATATCACCAGCAAGAGCAATACTGGCACGGCGCCAAAGAGTGCTACCTTTGATAACAGCTTGCGTGTCTTTGCCTGGGTCTCGGCGGCGCGCTGCTTTTCTTCCCGGCGTCGTCGTTGTTCGTCTCGCTTGTTTGCCATGCTCGGTGATCCGCTTCAATATGAGCTGGCTACTATAACCCGCTGGCCGGGGAAATCAATTGGAGAAGACAGCACAGTGGTGTGTCCCGACCCGCCGCAGCTGTCAGCGACCTCGGCGGAGTCAGAAGCTGGATTTAAACGTCTGAAATCAGAGTGTAAAGGCGTAGGCCAGCTTGCAACCGATGTGAATACCCTGATCCTGATGCATACCGATCCAGCCTTCACATTTGGCAAAGTCTGTCAGCCAGTGGATGCAGGTTTCGATGAGGCCCAGCAACAGGCTGTTAGTGATCAGGTAGACCACTCCACCGTGCACGACGGCATGCGCCGTCAGCCAGTAGTACCATACCGGAAACAGGCTGTGTTCCTTATCGTGAATCCTGTCATTGCGATTCTTGCCGTGACCCATCGCTTCTGGCTGCAACACAAAGTCTGCCAATGCGTGACCAAAAATCAGCATGAAAAGGTTATCAAAAAAATCCATACAGCATCCTCGGTTGGCTTCACAAGCCCTGGTGGGTTGTTGCACTACCACGACGCAGGCAGACAAACACCGCATCGTTGCTAGCCAATACGTAGCCAGTCGAATTCTGATTCACTGATGGTAAGCAATTAGAAGTATTAAAAACCTATTGACATGGCAATCTGTTAACTATTTCACACTAAAGTCGGAACTGTATCCCGATTTCTGCAGCTACATTTGTCGTCAGAGTCCACCGGATTCTGGTTAATCGGCAAGAGTCTGAGTGTCCGCAAGCGCTATCGGCTTGATACCGAGTGTTAGGCTGCGGTTTCGGAACCCGGAATGGATCATTTGGTCAGGAACTGCGCAGCGCAAGCGAAGCCGACGGGCTAATGGTCTGAGCGCCGGAGTGATCCAAGACAGCTCGTATTCTTCAGCTCAACATAACTACGAATGCCCACGTTTAAAGTCGTCTTCGCTGACATAGATCGATTCAACACGCGAGACGAGTCGCCCTGAAGCGAGTCGTGAAATAATCCGGTCGCCGGATTGCACGGCGTCAGCGCTACGCAGCACCCGGGCTGACGCGTCAGCGGTAATACTATAGCCGCGCGCGAGAGTCTCCAGCGGATTGACGGCGTTGAGTCCGCGCGTCAAGGCGGCGAGTGTGGCTCGCTGCGATTCGATAAAGGTTTTGAGCGCCTGCTGCAGGCGTTGTTCTGAATTTCGCAGATCGCTCTGCAAAGCGCGCATTGGCAGCAGGGGTGAACTGGCGGTCAGGCGGCGTTGCTCCTGGAGTACCTGGCTGCGTCGAGCACCGAGAGCATTGCGAATCGCGCGTAACATGCGGGCTTCGATGCGATCGAGATGCTGGGCTTGTTCCTGCAGACGACGGCCTGGATGCTTCAGTTGTCTGATGAGAAATGCGAGCCGTTGTTGTGACTGCCGCAGGAAGTGCTGAAGCAAGGTAGTAAATTGCTGCTCATAGCCGAAGAAGGTGTCCAGATATTCCTGCTGGTCGGGGCTCATCTGTTCGGCCGCGGCGGAAGGTGTCGGCGCCCGCAGGTCGGCAACGAAGTCCGCGATGGTGAAATCGATTTCGTGTCCGACCGCGCTGGTGATTGGCAGAGTGCTGGCGAAAATAGCACGTGCGACACCCTCGTCATTGAATGCCTGCAAGTCTTCCAGTGAACCGCCGCCGCGACCGACGATCAGTGCCTCCAGCGCCAACTTTTCTCGAAGTCGATTGGCAAGAGCGATTGCCCGAATAATTTCCGACGCGGCCTCCTTGCCCTGCACGGCGACAGGAAAGAGCGTGATGCGAGTGGCGGGAAAACGACGTGCGAACACGCTCAGAATGTCCTGGAAGGCGGCGCCTGTCGCGGAAGTGACGACGCCAACGTGCGCGTATCGGGATCGGATTACTTGCTTGGTAGCTGGATCAAAGAGTCCCTCGACCTGTAATCGGGCTTTCAGCTCTTCAAACGCGCGTCGCAGCGCCCCATCGCCCGCTTCCTCCATACTGTCGAGAATCAGCTGATAGTCACCGCGCCCCTCGTAGATGCTGAGGCGACCACGTACGATCACCTGATTGCCGTTCTGGGGCCGAAACCGTGAGCCACGATTGCGATTGGTGAACATGGCACAGCGAATCTGGGAATTCCTGTCTTTCAGCGTGAGATACCAGTGCCCAGACGCCGGCATCGCAAGATTCGAGATTTCGCCTTCGACGGTGACGGCAGGAAAATTCTGTTCCAACAGATCCCGGGCGAGTCGATTCAGGCTCGTGACGGACAGGACCGGGGTGGCAGTGGGGCCATCAGGTTCGACGGCGGGATTGGAGTCGGTGTATCGCATGTCTGCAAGTCTACCGCAGACGCTGGCCATTCTGCATGGCGAATTAACTAGCCTCGCTATAGCCACCACGCACAGTTGAGGTGTTTCGTAGTTTGACTCTCGAGGGGGAAAGTCGCTATAGCTGGCTAATTCGGTTTACCTCACGGTCGGGTAAAGAGTTCCCGATGGCGCACTGTGCCATCGATATCAAATTCGGTCAGTTCAACCCGTTTGCCCGCCGGGCCGAACGGAAACGTAATCTTGAAGAATGCCGGCAGTCCGCTATTGGTGATGAGTCCGCCGGTAATCACGAAACTCTTGGACACTCCGACGGCACTCCAGTTGCACGCTCCGGCACCCGATGACTCGAGCTGAAACAGCTCGTCGCCGTATTTGTGGGTTCCGGTCAGGCTCTGGATTGAGAGGTTACAGGGGGTGGCATTAGCGCCCTCGGAGCCATCGGTAGCGGTGCGGTAATTGCCATCGATCAGTGAGTCCGCCTGGGCAGTCTGTGCTGCGCCGAGCGTCGATATCAACAGGATACCGAGAAAGGAGAGAGGTAGTTTCATGGGTGCCCTCATCTTTGTGCCCAACACGGGAGAGGAGTGATGGCGCCATCATAGCGTGCAGGGTTAACGGGGCGTTGATCTGAATCAACTGATCGCGAGGTCGCTCGATATTGAGTCCGGCAGGGCGAGCACGGCAGGATCTCGCAGCATTTCTGATACGAATTCCCAGTCCAGCTCAGTTACCGGTTCCGACGCTACTGCAGCTTGAACACATACAGCGCATTGTGGTCATTGGGACTGATGAGTTCGGGGGCAAGGAAATTGCCGATCCGCCAGGGGCTGCCGCCGTCGCGACCCGAAGGGATGGCGAGGTACTGCTCACCATCAATGGCAAAAGACACCGGAAAACCCTGCACCGAAGTTGCGAGCCGAGTGCGCCACAATTCAGTGCCATTGGTGATGTCGTAAGCATGCACATAACGGTCATAATCGCCGATGAACAGCAGGCCACTCGCGGTCGAAAGTGCAGCAGTCAGGAATGGCGCTCGCTGTTCGATGCTCCAGTTCTCTGCCATCGTCTCGACATCGAATGCCGCGAGTTTGCCGAATTTGCCTTCCGTGCCGGGCATTTCCATCCACATGCGATCACCCTGATTGCCACCGGAACCAATCTCGAAGGTAGTTTCTCGTGGCGACATTTCCATGCAGGACTGACTGAGCGGAATCACGAATTGGTGGGTAGGCGGGTGATAGCTGCTGGACTGCCAATTATGGCCGCCAGCCGTGGACGGGCACACGGACAGCCATTCGCCGAGCTTCATGTTCTGGATGTCTTCTCGGTAGCGCACTTGACCGGTCTCCAGATTTACTTCGGAGAACACGTTTTGATACACCGTCTGGCGCAGGCCGAGGAATTCGCCGGTGCGACGGTTAAGCTTCCAGAGAATACCGCTCTTGCCGATGCTCAGCAGATAGGGTTCATCGAATAGATCGACAAGCACCTGTTCAAAGGCTTCATCCATATCCAGCGACTCACCCGGGACATGCTGGCGATGCCAGACGATGCGGCCGTCGGTGGGGTCGATGGCGAGGGTGGAGTTGGAATACAGGGCGGCATCCTCGGTGCGCATGCCGCGACTCGCTGCCATCCATGGTTTCGCTTGCGCTGTGCCAAAGAACACCAGATCGAGCACCGGATCCCAGCTGCCAGTCATCCAGACGTCGCCGCCGCCGCGAAATTCCAGAGGCAGTCCGGCCCAAGTCTCATCCCCGGGCTCACCCGGGTGCGCAATCGTAAACGTGCGCCAGAGTTCTTCACCTGTGCGTCCATCATGCGCGGTGATGAAGCAGCTCTCGACATAGAACCGTCCACAGCCGGTGATGCCGTTGATCACCTTTCCGTTCGCCACAATGGGCCCGCTCGTGTTTGTGTAGCCTTTGCCGGCATCGGCAATTTCGACATCCCAGCGCACGGCGCCCGTACGCGCGTCTAGAGCAACCATATGGGCGTCGGTGGTGGCGACGTAGATCATGTCCTCCCACATCGCCAGCGTGCGCAACAATCCACCTTCGCGACCTGCGGGGAATTGGCGTTTGTATTCCCACAGCAGGGTGCCATCCCGACCGTCGAGGGCCTGAATAACGTTGCCGAAGTTGGGAATGAAGATGACACCGTCGCGAACCAGGGGAGCGGGTTGCGAACGCCCGGGTTCCATGCCCCAGACCCAGGCCAGACTCAGGCGACGCACATTGCCAGGGTTAATCTGGTCCAGTGGCGTGTAGCCCTGACTCTGCGGCGTGCGACGCCACCACGTCCAGTCTTGCGGCGCAGGATCTGCCAACTCCTGCGTGGTGACATTGCGGTAACCAGTGACCGGCCGGAATGAGCGGGTGAGTGCGCTGTCGCTACGGTAGAGGGTAGCTATTTCGGGAATCTGGTTACGGGCATTCGGTGAGGGTATTGTACCGGCGCGACCCGGCACCGGCAGGCGCGCCTCTTGGGATTGCGCAGTCCGACTCGCGTCGATGAACACAAGCCCGGTGGAGTCCAGACTCAAGGCTGTCTCTCGTGCCGGTTGGTTGTTGCGACTCAGCACGAAGGCGCCCAGATTGGCGTAATCTGCAGCACTCAGACTGCCGGGTGCCTGCGGCGGCATGGTGCGTTGGAGCAGGTCCAGCAATTCGGAAATTCCACGATTAGCCCAGTCCCGTGCGAAGTTGGCACCGGTCAGTGCCGGTGCCTCGAAGGCGCCCTGCAGATCTGGTAGGTGACAGGTAGCACAGTTTTGCTGATAAAGCAGACTGCCGCGTTCGGCTTGCTCGGCAGTATAGGCAGCGAGGTTCGGTTCCTGGCCAGCCGCATGGGCAGCGAAGACACTGCCGAGTAACACCGGGACCCACAATTGTCTGGCTTGCATGAGTCGGGTCACGTCATTCCTGCCTTACGCTGAGTGTGGTCTGGGCAGCGGCGCGCTCGGCACTGGCTCGGGCAAACTGTTCCTCGTTAAGGTAGGTGATCCCGACCCAGGCATGGCTCATTTCATCCACACCGCGACGACCGAAAACAACCCATTGATTCGGATCAGGATTGATCGGGTTATTCGCAGTATTGTCGAAGACAGAGGTGAATTTGAGAACCGTGCCCTTTGGCAACAGGGGCTTCGCCTCGTCCGCATAGAGATAGGAGATCTGCCAGTTGTGATTGTACTTGTCGACCTGGCTAAGAACTTCCTTGTGCCCATCCGGGTAGATTGCTTCCATCGACATCACCTTGCCACGCATGTGCAAATGGGGACGATAGCTGTGGATGACAGCGGCTGACTCCAGCACGTAATCGCCTTGCAGCACCTGATAGCTGTTCGGCGGGATCAGGATGTCCTGACCGCGCGCCATGCCATTGCGTCCGTCAACGCGGAACATGGCTTCGCCCACCGTCTCGAGCTCTGGCTGCTCACCTTCGGGATAGAACCACAGGCCTACTTCGACGACGTCGCCATCTCCCTCGGCTCCCACGGGGAAGTAGTGCAGATTCCACTCGATGCGACCATTGGGTGGTACGCGCATACCGGTGCCCTCGGGATAGATTTCCCAGGACTTGCCAACTCCGTAGCGGGCGAGGGCGACCTGTCGGCGTTCGCCTTCAGGGACCAATACCGCATGGCCGTGATGCACGACTTTCTTGCCCAGTGGGTAAGAAGGTTTGAATTCAGCTGCACGCAGCCAGCGCTCATGATCGAGCCCCTTGAACGCCACCGTTGGCGACCACCATTGGTCTTGCCCATTGGCGATGACGTCATAGGGCGCTGATTTGATAATCAGGTCCGGTGGTCCCAGCTGATCGCTCAGCTGCCAGGCACTGCCGCTGGGAATCGTGACGGGTGGGGGCAGATCGGCCGGATTACCTTCGGGTGCCCCGGCGTCGACCCAGGCGGCGATCATCGCGATCTGCGCTTCGCTAAGCGAGGCGTCATTCTTGAATTGCTGGATGCCGGTCGTGGGATCGATGTGCCACGGCGGCATGATGCGCTTGGTCGTGCGATCCTTGATCAAAGGCGCAAACGGGCGCACCTGGGGATAGGTCATGAGCGCCATTGGACCGATGCCCTCCGGGTTATGGCAGGTCACACACTTTTCTTGCAGGATGGGCGCGATATCCCGCGAATACGTTAATGGCTCCTGGGCCGTGGCCATACCGCCTGTCACCAGACAACCCAGCAGCAGGGCTGGCAGGAAAAGATGAGGCAGTAAATCACGCTGTTGCAAATCACGGTTCTGCAATTCAGGCTGAGGCGATTTCATATCAGTCTCCTGTTGCGCTAGTCGCTTATCTCCACGGGGAAATAGACATTGGTGTGACAACAATAAAATTCGAACGCGGCGACATCATCGATCGTCTGCAATCGAATCAGGTAGGTCCCCGGGGCATCAAAGGTGGCCTCGGTGGAAAAAGCGGTGCCGTGCGTGGGGGTCATATATTCCAGCGCACTGAAGTGCACGGCGCCCGGTCCACTGTGCTTGGCCCAGCCAATCCAGACCTCGGGATCGGGATGCTCAACCAGTGCGCTGAGCGCGACAGCCTGCCCCACCTTGCCGTGCAGAGTCGATGCGGCGATCAGGCCCCGGCGGCCCCTGACACCGACATCCATCGGGCTGAGTTTGACGAGAGGAGCAATGTCCCCGCGGCCGTCGGCGGCAGGCTCATCGAGGACAAAGGCCGGTTTGATATGCCCTGGCACGCTCAATGCCTGACCCGCACTGCTTAGGTGCCATTCAATCGTTTCATCGCGACCGAAGCTGGCGGGAACGGTAATTGTAAACACGCAGAACTTGTGACGATAGGCCGGCGGCAACGGATCGAAGTGCGAGGGCAACATGGCCGGGAAACGGTCATCACTCAGGTAGTTATCGGGTCCAGGAGCAATCGACAGACTCTGTTCGGTGTTAAGGTTGAAATAACTGAAACACAGGGTCCGTGTGCCATCCTCATTCGGGAACCAGCCGTCAAAAAGTGGGACGACAGGTTGTCCTCGGGGACGAATTACTTCGGCAGACCATGTTTGCTGGGATAACTGAATTTGTTGGGCCTTGCCAGGACCAGGTTGGGTGGCTGCTATCACCAGTAGCAGCAGACTCAGAGTGACACGCGTTAATCGAGTTCCCATAGCACCGGCCTTTTTTGAGCTCTTTTTTGTGCGGGTGTTTTTGTATTTGTTAGCAGGTACCGCGTTGAATGCGGTGAGGACTGCCAGCGCCTGACAGACCGATGGTACTCGATACCCGGGTACTTGTCTCTCCTGATGGCAGCATTAAGTGCTTGTACAATTGTGCTAGACTCGAACCCGGTTCCCGGTCCGACGCCGCAATCCGTCAGGAGTTGACGCTAATGAGAATAAGAACGATCGTCCTCCGCATGCGCCAGTGCTGTTTGCCCTTGGCTGTAATCGCCTTGGTCGGTCCCACCGTTCTGGCGCAGCAGGGCGCACAAGATGGCGAATGGTCCAGCTATGGCGGTGACCTCGGTCACACGCGTTACTCCCCTCTGCGGCAGATCGATGCCAGCAATTTCGATTCACTGGAACTGGCCTGGAGTTTCAAGACTGACAACTTAGGGCCGACGCCGGAATACCGGTTCCAATCGACACCACTGATGATTGATGGTGTGTTGTATTCCACTGGCGGTTCGCGCCGGGCGGTAATAGCACTCGACGCAACCAACGGTGAACTGTTATGGATGCACCGACTGGAAGAGGGGGCCAGAGCCGAGGCGGCGCCACGGCAACTATCCGGACGCGGGCTCTCTTATTGGGAAGAGGGTGACGACAAACGCATCCTGTACGTGACACCGGGTTACCAGCTAGTGGCCCTCGATGCGCGGACGGGGCAGCGCATCCCAGGATTCGGCGAAGATGGCATCGTTGACCTGAAACAGAACGATGATCAGGTCATGGATCTCATCACCAGTGACATCGGTCTGCACTCGACACCGGCTATCGCAAAAGATGTGGTCGTCATCGGCGCCGCGCACAGTACCGGTGGCAATCCCCGCAGTCGCGAGAACGTGAAGGGCTATGTGCGTGGTTTCGACGTGCGCACGGGCGAACGGCTGTGGATTTTCCACACGATTCCCATGCCGGGGGAATATGGCAACGAGACCTGGCTGGGCGACTCGGCGAGCTATACCGGTAACACCGGCGTGTGGGCCCAGATTTCAATCGATCCCGAACTGGAAACGGTGTATCTGCCCGTTGAGGCGGCGACGGGAGACTATTACGGCGCATATCGGCCCGGCAATAACCTGTTTGCCGACTCCCTCGTGGCCGTGGACTTGCACACAGGAGAGCGCAAGTGGCACTACCAGCTCGTGCATCATGGTATCTGGGATCATGATATTCCCTGTGCCCCGATCCTGCTCGACATTATCGTCGATGGTCGTCCGATCAAGGCGGTGGCGCAACCGACGAAGCAGGCATCGCTTTATGTCTTCGATCGCGTCACCGGTGAACCGGTGTGGCCGATAGAGGAACGTCCGGTCGAGATCGGTGAGGTACCCGGCGAGTGGTACTCGCCAACTCAGCCGATCCCGACCAAACCGCCAGCCTATGACCGGCAGGGTACGACAGAGGCGGACCTCATCGACTTCACTCCGGCCTTGCGCGCGGCGGCACTCGAACTGGCGAGCTGGCACAAGCTGGGCCCTATCTTCACACCGCCGGTCGTCAGCCAGATCGATGGCCCCCTCGGGACCCTGATGGCACCCGCTACCGGCGGTGGGACGAACTGGCCAGGCGGGTCTTACGACCCGGAGACGAACACGCTGTATGTCTCCTCCAACAGCTCGGTGGCGAGTCTTGGGCTTGTGCCACCGTATCCAGGGCAGTCCGACATGGCTTATATCCAGGGCAATGCCGCGACCGGGCCCCGGACGTCGGGCGGTGCAGGTTCGTCTGCCGGTGGCGGTCGCACGGAATTCGAGGCGGCACAGGCACAGCGCCCCCAATCCAGTCGCGGCCGCCCTCCGGTCGGGCTGCGGGTAGAGGGCCTGCCGTTGTTGAAGCCTCCTTACGGTGTGATCACCGCAATCGACATGAATGCCGGGACGATTCGCTGGCAGATCCCTCACGGGGAGACCCCCGATGCAGTCCGTAATCACCCTTTGTTACAGGGACTGACACTGCCGCGTACCGGGCAGAATGCCTCGGTCGGCACGCTCGTGACTGGCGCCCTGTTGATCGCCGGAGAGGGCGAGACAACCACGAATGCCGCCGGAGCCACGGTGGCGTATCTGCGTGCCTATGACAAAGCTACGGGCAGCGAAGTAGGCGCCCTGGAACTACCGGCGCCGCAGTCGGGTTCGCCGATGACGTATCGTGTTGCGGACCAGCAATATCTCGTGATCGCGGTCAGCGGCAGCGGCTATTCGGGCGAACTGCGCGCTTACAAGCTTCCCTAACTATCTGAAATTACATCGAAAAACCGCAGCGATCGGGGCGATCGCGCCCCGCGCTGACAGAACACGCCAGAGCTTGACAGCTGGGCCGCAATAGGTAACCATTTCATTACGTAACTATTTTGTTACATTTTATCCTCTCCGGAACCGAGAGCCCATGGAAACCACCGAGATCGATGCCGTGTTGCAGGCACTGGCCAACGCTGATCGCCGCAAGATACTGGACCTGGTGAAAGCCGATCCGGGATGCACTGTCAGCAGCGTGGTCAAGCACTTCGATACAAGTCGGGTGGCGATCATGCGGCACCTCAATGTGTTGTACGACTGCAAGCTCTTGCTGCATGAGAAAGTAGGTCGCAGTCGTCATCTTTATCTGAACAGTGTGCCTATCCAGCTAATTTACGATCGCTGGACGGATGAATACGGCGCTTTCTGGGGAGGCCAACTGGCCGATATCAAATACCGCGTAGAGCGGGGTGAAAATAATGACTAAGGCAATTTCCACGATCTTTATCGCCGGAACCATCGACGCTGTCTGGCGTGAAATCACCAAGACAGGAGAGGCGCAGAAGTGCTTCTTCAACAATGTCATGCACACGACAGGCCTGCGTCCCGGGGCCATGATCCAGATGCGTTCAATCAGCAACAAATATGTCGGAGTAGTTGGTGAAGTCCTCGCCATCGAACCGCCATACCTGTTCTCCCACACGTTCAAGTTTACGAGTTATGACGATCCGTATTGCAAGGTCACCTACAAACTGCGTGAAGTGGCAGGCGGGGTCGAGTTCACCCTGATCTCGGAGGACCTTGTCGAAGGCTCGAAGACCGCGAAGCAGATGACCAGTGGTGGCGAGATGATCGTCAAGAGCCTCAAGGGCATCGTGGAGAACGGCAAACCGCCCTTCGGGATGCGCGTACTGCATCGCATCATCGGCGTGACGGAGCGCTTTACTCCGGAACGCTGCAAGGTGGAACACTGGCCGCTGGTGGATGTAGCCAGCAGCCCGCAGCACACCCGATCCGAATCAGGCGAGGTAACTCCGCGATGAACGATTCCGTAACAACTGCCGCCGATAGCATGGTAGCCAATCTGGCGAAGAATACCGGCAAGTCTCTGGATGTCTGGCATGCCTTGCTGAACAAGCAGGGCTTTTCTGCAGACTCAAAGCACGGTGAGATCATGAAATTCTTGAAAGGCGATGCCGGAGTCTCCCACGGCTATGCCAATCTCATCGCCCTGCGTTTCCGGGCTCCACAAGTAGCGGAGGACGACGCGCTTGTTCAGGCTCAGTACGCAGGCGAGAAGGTGGCATTACTACCGATCTATAACAGCTTGATTGCAAAAATTGGAAAATTCGGGAAAGACGTCGTCATTGCGCCGAAGAAGAGCTACGTTAGTTTGCGTCGCTCGAAGCAGTTTGGGTTGATTCAACCGTCGACGAAGACCCGAATTGATGCCGGCATAAATCTGGCTGCTATCAACGCCAAGGGCAGATTGGAGCCGTCAGGCAGTTTCAATGCGATGGTCAGTCATCGGGTCAGGATCGAGGCTATCGGGGAAGTGGACGCGGAGTTGCTGGCTTGGTTAAGAGCAGCTTACGACAAGGCTTGAAGCTCTCAGAATTCGCGAAATGCCGCTATTCCACACGCTGGGGATGAATTCGGAATGTATTTTCTGGTAACGTGCCTGCTCCAGTAAAAGAACAAGAGGCAAAACACCCATGTTCAGACGGGCTTGTGGTTTCATCTGTGCCTTCGCACTGCCGGGTGCCATTCATGCAGACATTGTCACCGGAACGTCCGGCAGTGTCGAAGTCACACCGCTCATTCATTCCAGCGTACAACTCGAATATCAGGGCATGGTTATTCACATCGATCCCTGGAACCGGCTGGGCTTACCGGGGGCGAAACCTGCAGATCTCTTGCTCATTACAGATGATGTAGGGCACCACCTGGATGTGTCTGCAATTGCCAAGTTGCGAAAATCAGGCGCGCCGCTGGTGATGGCGGCAAATGGAACCGACCAGATTGATGAGGGCATTGTGCTCGACAATGGTGAAGCAATCCGTGTCGCTGGCGTAACGGTAGAGGCGATTGCGGCCTATGACATTATCCCTGGCGAGCCTTCTCATCCCAAGGGTCAGGCAAACGGATATGTCGTCACCTTCGGCGGTCTGCGATTCTATTTCGCTGGAGTGACAGAATGCGTGGACGAGGTTAAAGCACTGCGAGATATCGATGTTGCCTTTCTGCCTATGAATGTTCCACTTGGTCGCATGACACCAGCTGCCGTGGCCGAATGTGCCCGACTCATCAATCCCCGGATTCTCTATCCCTACCATTACGATCAGGACTATGCGCGACGTGCCTTGCAGCCCGATTATGTCGGACCCGGCCTGCCAGAAGGGCTTTCGGTCGAGCAGACCCTGCAGCGCCTTGAGGCAGAACTCGAGGGCAGTGACATCGAGTTGCGCCTGGCCGAGTTCTACCCGCCTTTGGACTAGCGATCCTGGTTGTTGAGCTCGCCGTCGTGATTGTGGTTTGTGGCAGATTGCAGCGACCACGGTGCTCTGCTACCTTCCCTGTAGTTCGTGAATCAGAGGCACGGGGAATGAGCAGACAGCATGACAGATGAGCAATCCAACAAACCAGGCATTGGCGCAACGCTGAATCGACGCACCGTTTGCAAGATGGGACTCGCGACGGGGCTCGCAGTCCCGGTAACCGCGCTGGGTCAGCCCCCCAATCGGGCGCGTCCGCAAGCGGGCGATACACTCGTTTTCGAAGACGGTCCGCATACGGGGGAAACAGTCCGACCTGAGTTGCTGACGCTCGACCAGAAGCCGGTTGCTGCGCTCGCGCGAGACCCCGAAACCAACGTGTTGCGCGACGGATCCCGATTAAATCGCGTCATGATCACTCGCATCGATCCCGCCCGACTGACTGAAGAATTCAGGATAAACGCGGCCGAGGGAGTCATCGCATATTCTGCCGTTTGCACCCATACCGGTTGTGATGTGATCAATTGGGATGACGAGAGGCAGCGCATGGCGTGCCCGTGTCATGAGTCGCAGTTTGATATCTATGATGGCGCGAAAGTCGTAGGCGGTCCGGCTCCGCGGCCGTTAGCGATGCTTCCTCTTTACGTAGAAGAAGGAATCGTCAAAGTAGCTGGCGCATTTAGCGGCAGGGTAGGATTCACCCAACAATTCTAGAAACGGGTGCTTGTCGTTGTGAAATCAATAACAAAAATGGGGACGAGTATGAATGCTGGAGTCAAAATTCGCGCTGCGGTGTGTGTTGCAGGATTGTTGGGGTTTGCGCCAATGCTCTGCGCACAATCGTTGCCGCCGTACAACCCGGTGACGGCTGAGCGCTTGCAGAATCCGGAGGCCAGGAACTGGCTGATGTACCGTGGTAGCTATGATTCCCACGGCTACAGCGAACTGCATCAGATCAATGCCGACAACGTCGACAAACTGGTGCCGGTGTGGAGTTTCTCGACGGGATTGCGCGAAGGCCATCAGGCCCCTCCGATCGTCAACGACGGTTACATGTACGTTACGACACCGCAGAATCACATTCTCGCCATTAATGCACGCACCGGCGACCTGATCTGGCGTTATGTTCGCTATCTGCCCGATGATCTCCAGCAGTTTCATCCCACGAACCGGGGAGTCGCGCTGTTCGGTGACCGGGTGTATCTCGCCACAGTCGATGCCTTCCTGGTCTCGCTCGATGCGTTGACAGGGGAGGTGATCTGGGAAGTCGAAGTTGAGGATTATTATAACGGCTATTATATGACCATGGCGCCGCTAATCGCCGATGGCAAGGTAATGGTCGGGGTGTCAGGCGGAGAGTTGGGGATTCGCGGTTTCGTTGCCGCTTTCGACGTGGAAACCGGAGCGCCGGCCTGGAAGACCTATACCATTCCGGGGCCGGGCGAACCGGGATCTGAGTCCTGGCCCGGCGATACCTGGAAGACTGGCGGCGTACCGGTGTGGCTGACTGGTTCCTATGATCCCGAACTCAATATCGCCTACTGGGGCACCGGCAACGGCGGCCCCTGGATGGGTGATACCCGACCGGGTGACAATCTCTATTCCTCGTCTGTGATCGCGCTCGATGTGGCGACAGGCGAATTGAAGGCACACCATCAATACCACTGGAATGATTCCTGGGACTGGGACGAGGTGTCAGCTCCCTTGCTGATCGACTATCAGCGTGCCGGCAGGACGGTGAAGGGCATGGTGCATCCGGCGCGCGACGGGTATTTGTGGTTTCTCGAACGCGCCGCAAACAGTATCGGATTTGTCGATGCGAATCCCTACGTCTACCAGGACGTTTTCACCAGCATCGATCCGGTAACCGGACGTCCCGAATACGATATGACGAAAAAACCCGGCACGGGTTATGAGGCGAGCTTCTGCCCTTCCTTGTGGGGTGGCAAGGACTGGCCGCCGGCTGCGTTCGATCCACGTCTGCGCCTGCTGTTCATCCCCGCCAATGACAATGTCTGCTCCACGATGGTGGGCGAAGAGATCCAATACAGTCCGGGTCGCTCCTACATGGGTCGCGGGCAATCCGATAATGGCGGCTTCTTCGTGCGCCCTGGCACCGACCACGTCGGTGAATTACAGGCCTGGAACGTCGACACCGGCGAGCGGGCGTGGACTGCCACCTTCGCCAGCCAGAACTGGGGTCCGGTGCTCAGCACGGCGGGTAATGTCGTCTTTATGGGCGGCACCAACGACCGCTATTTCCGTGCCTTCGATGCCCGCAGCGGCGAGATTCTGTGGCAGCAACGCACGAACTCCGGCATTACCGGCGTGCCGGTGAGCTACGAGCTCGACGGCAAGCAATATATCGCCGTGCAATCGGGTTGGGGAGTGGATGCAGAACGGGAGCAGAACCTGATGAACATGGCCACGGGTTCGTCCACCTATGTTCCACAAGGCGGCGTCCTCTGGGTGTTTTCTTTGCCTGCCGGTGCTCCTTAACTGAATCGTGCAGTGAACGCGCTTGCTGCGAGCCCCGATTAGTGCGTTAAAAGCACCGCGCCAATTGCTCACTTACTCGCTGTAAGCTGCGCATTGGCGCGGCACTTTTGCCTTCTACTCGAGGCTCTCGCAGCGTGCTCGGCATTGTTAACACTGCATGCTGGGCATTGTTAACACTGCATGCTCGGCATTGTTAACATTGCATGTTCGGCATTGTTAACACCGCATGCTCGGCTTTGTTAACACCGCATGCTCGGCATTGTTAATACTGCATGTTCGGCATTGTTAATACTGCATGCTCAGCATTGTTAGGGCTGCATGCCCGGCGTTGTTGACGCTGCACGCTAGGTATTGATAGCGCTGTACGCTGCGCATTGATGGCGCTGCGCGCTCGACTTACGAACGGCAACTGGGGTACGCGCAGCGGAAGCGCGGAACTTCGAATCACGTTGAATTTTTTTCCAAGGGCAGGTGCTACGCATGAAAAACGAACTGGAGTTGATCGAACGGCTGGTAGGACAGTTTGAAGGCAAGCGGCTTTCGCGCCGTGAATTTGTAAGCGCGCTGTTGGCGGCGACGGCGGCGATGTCTTCACCCACCAGCTTGGGCCAGACACCGGCACCGGTTGCGATCGGCAAGTCTATGAATCATGTGTCGTTGTCGGTCGTCGATGTTGAACGGTCAGCCGCGTTCTACCAGCGTGTGCTGGGTATGGAGATTATCAGTCGCCCGGCCAACGGTGGCCTTAATCTGGGCCTTGGTGGCGAGAGTTTTCTGGGTTTGTACAATTTGCCGAATCCCGGTGGCATGCATCATCTGTGCATCGGAGTCGAGGACTACAATGCCGATGCGTTAGCCGAAAAATTGGTGGCGCACGGAATTGAGGCAGATGTGAATCGTAATCCGGCGAATCGCACGAGCGGCGGCGATCAGCTGTACTTCAACGATCCCGACGGCATTCGCATTCAGCTCGCCCAACACGGCTATCTGGGTTAAGTCTCCGGATTGACTGATCGCGGCCGCCTCCGGACGTTCATTCCAGACTCGCGCCTGTGAGTTGAGCGATGGCGGACAGAGTCGTTTGTGCTGCGTTCAAACCCAACCTGAAGTCCTCTTCGGTGAACGTCGTCCAGACGTCGAGTGGCGTATGCCAGGTAGGATTCCAACCCCCTCCAGTATGCGCCCCACGCTCATTCTCGCGCAGACTGATCGAAGGCGTCACATTCATGAACGGGGTCGAATCCGTATTCGTCATATGCGGACCGACTGTCGCCGGATAATCCGTGTTGTAGGCATCGGCAGCGGCCTTGAAGACAAACGCGAGTTGCATCGACTCATTGACGAGTTCGGAGGTCGATTGGAATTCGATGTTGACGTCGGCTTCGGGGCGTTGATCTCGACTCACAGTGCCGTCGGCGCGGGGTGCACCGTGATCCCACAGCATCATGTCGTGTTGAATCATGCCGAGCCAGCGCGGTTCCGGATAGCGACCGGAACCGGGCGGAGACTCGATTCCTTGCAAGGCTTGTCGCTGCTCGACGTAGGCGCTGGAGCCATTGAGTCCCGTTTCTTCGTTGTTCCACAGCGCAAAGCGAATGGAGCGCTCGGTGCGTACACCAGGCGCATTGAAGATGCGCGCGAGCTCGATGACGAGTGCTGTTCCTGAGCCATCATCATTCACGGCCTCATTGACACCGTGTCCATCCATATGTGCGCCAACAATATACATTTCATCGGGTCGGGTGCTGCCGATCTTCGTGCAGAATACTTGTTGGCGCTGGCCATCCACGGGTTCTTCTGCATTGAGGGCGCGGATGCGTGCATCCGGCTGGGCCTCCAGATCGCGATTAACTCCGGTGGGTGCACGGTAACCGAAGATCGAGGCGCCACCCGGACCACTGCCGTTGCGCCCTACCTTGCCGCCAGTAGCGGTGCCGAGTTCGGGAGATGCCGCGCGGGGAGCTGGCGCTCGATTGCTACGCGGTGGCTCCTCGTAGGTGTAAGTAATACGTTCGACATTGTCGCAGCCGGCAGCGACCAATTGTTGTTCAATCCAGTCAACAGCGTTGCGATTTCGCGTCGTTCCCTGACGACGATCGCCGAACTGGGTGAGCCCCTTGATGGTATCCATGTAACTGGCCAGCGAGAGGCGACTGACGAGTTCCCGGATTGTGGCCTCGTCTGCCTGCTGCGCCGATGCGAGGGGGGGTGCAAGGAGGGTTGCGAGGAAGGTTGCCAGAAAGGTTGCGAGAGAGAGACCTGGTGCGAGCGCGACGGCTAATCTGCGATTCATGCGTTCACCTGCGTAGCTGTGAAAAACAAAGAGCAAGAATAGGCAAGCGAGTCGCGAGAGTCCAGTGGAGCAGCGCGAGGTGAACCGCCGTTACTTTTGCAGTTTGAGCAGAAATCGGTCGGTATTGCGGCCCAACATGGGATCAAATACCGGACGCCGACGCCGGTCACGGGGGTTTGCCAGCAAATCGCTGTCACCTACCACCCGCAAATTCAGCCGCGCCGCGAGGTCCAGCGCCTGTTGTCGGCTCATGCGATGCAAGCGCGCGTTGTCCTGCCCGGCATCTCCGGCGTGGTCGATAATGGCGACGAGGCCGTCCGGTTTGAGGTAAGTCAGCAATTGAGCGAGCAGGGCCGCGGCATAGTCCGGATCGGTATTGTAGAAATCATGGAGAATCTGGACCAGCATGATCAGATCCAGCGAGGCAGGCGCTATCGACAGCTCGAAGAAGGATTCGCGCAAGTGCGTCACGTTGGTCAAGTCGGCTAATTCGATTCGCTCATCGAGAGCATCGGCGAGAGAGTACATCTGCCGTATGTCTTCGACATTGGAGCCGGCCGGTGGGTTCTGGGCATAGACTTGACCGGAGTCACCTACGAGTCGTGAGAGGAGGTAGGTGTAATAGCCGTCTGCGGCATACAGGTCCAACACTCGCATGCCTGGAGTAAGGCCAAGAAATTGAATCACCTCCGCCGGCCTGCGAGCGTCATCCCGCAACAAGTGATTGACATCTCGGGTAGAGTCGGCGAGCGCATCGGCAATCGCGTAGTCGGTTTGCGCCTTCGTGCTCGCTGGAGACCCGAGGAGCAAGAGAGCACTCAGACACAGGCCAGCAAACCGTATGAGGCGGTTCGCAATAGCGCTGAGGGTGAATGCTGACAAAATTTCTACCTGTTCGGCGGCTGCAACAAAGCTGGGTTAGTGTTGAGCGGTGCAGTCAGCGTTTGCAGGAACGCTTCCAGTTGCCGCAATTCTACGCTGCGCAAGCCCAGGGGCTTCGCTTCATTATGGCTCAGCATCGAAACGGGCGCCTCGTTGTAGTGTTCGAGCACTTCACGCAAGGTCGGCATGCCGCCACTGTGCATGTAGGGTGCCGTGAGCGTGACATTGCGCAGAGTGGGGGTCTTGTGGGCGCCAACGAGATCATTACTGTCCCGTGCAAAGCGCAGCTCCGTGCATTGCGACGCACTCGCATCGCTGAACTGACCGAGACAATTGAAGGGGTCCTGCCGGGCAGTGCGAATGCCGTCATAGCGTCCCATGGAGGGTAATTCGCCAGCGACAGGCAGGATGCCGGTGTTGTGAAACTCATGATTCGTGAACAGGGGGCCATTGTGACAACTCACGCACTGGCCCTTGCCGATGAACAGCCGTAACCCCGCGATCTCGCTGCCGTTCAGGACGCTGGACGGCGTCGAACCCTGCGTTGCAGATAGAGAGTCGGCATAGGCATCGAACCGAGCCGCAGCCGGTTGAATCTGGCGCTGATAGGCAGCAAGTGCCTTGCCCACATTGCTGAATACGCGCGAAGCGGCTTGTTGTAACTGCGGGTCCATGCGTTCCCAGGCGGCCTTTTCTGTGGCATCACCCGCCGGTGACGCCGCCGGGGGCAGCTCACTCAATGAGGGCAAGTCGCCAAAC
The DNA here is from genome assembly GCA_023257655.1 of Pseudomonadales bacterium. Lineage (GTDB taxonomy): Bacteria > Pseudomonadota > Gammaproteobacteria > Pseudomonadales > Pseudohongiellaceae > UBA9145. The sequence continues at coordinate 11,273 of JALRBQ010000063.1, read as the reverse complement.
AATTCAGTATAGAGGGGGGCATAAACGGGATCGGATGCGAGGAAGTGTGTCAGCTCCACGCGGGTGAAGTCTTGTTCAATGCCGGCCTCGATCGGCGCCAATGCCTGCGACCACTGGCTGTCCTTGCGACCGTCCCAATAGAACCAGGGACTGTGGGAAATGCCGACAAGACTTGGCGTGTTCCTGGAGCCGACACCGGCACCCACAGCGAGCGGGAGACCATCGGTGAACATGTGAGCCGGCTGATGGCAGGAGGCACAACTTACCGTACCCGAGGCACTGAGGCGCGTGTCGAAGAAGAGTCGATGTCCGAGCGCGATGGCGCGAGGATCATCCGCTACACGATTACTGGGGCTTGGTGTCAACGCCGGCAATTGCGACAGCGACAGCGACTTGATGAGGGCTATTTCACTCGCTGACCAGTCGCGCGAAACGGGCAGCGAAAGGTAGTTCCAGCTCACTACACCGAGCACAATACCGGAGATAAGCGTGAAGAGGAGGCGGCGCATTACAGAGTGAAGTCGATGACGGCAGTTTGTTCGGTGTCGTCAACCGAAAGGTCAAACCGCAATTGCCAGTGTCCGGGCATGTGAAAGCGCATGCCTTCGAGTAAATAATCGCCGTTATCGAGCGTGCCCGTGATCTGGGGCGCGGTAGGCAGGCCATGGTTGTGTTCCGGCATGCCACCACTGATGCTGAGTTCGGGTTGCAGCCGCGTGCCGTCGGCGTTGAGCACACGAATATGCCAACTGTGGATCTGGTTGATTGCCAGCGGATTAAGCTCGCTGAAGACCTGGATCCGGATGCCCTCTGGGGTAGTACCTGTGAGCACTGGTGTTTCGAGCGCAGCGGCCCACACTGCGGTTGACAGACTCAGGCTGAAGCTCAGACAGAGCAAGCAGCGCAGCGGGCAGGGGAATTTACTCATTGCGATGGTCCGAAGCTATGTAGTGGCTCTTCAAATACCTGGTGTTGGTCAATTACCTGGTGTTGGCAGACTCGATGGAATCCCGCACGGGTTTGCATCCACCCGGGTAGTCCTGAACCGGTTAGACCTGAACAGGGCAGTCCTGAACCGGGTAGTCCTGCACAGGGCAGTCCTGAAAAAGAAAAGGGCAAACGATTGCTCGTTCGCCCCTTTCCTGTTTTTTTTCAGATCTTGCTGATCGTGCAGATCTCGCAGATCTTTCCTGATCTTGCTATTAATCACAAACGGGGAATGTACCCCCCCTGCAATTAGATGGCGACGATCTGCTCGGCTTGAGGACCTTTCTGGCCCTGGGTCACGAGAAATTCGACGCGCTGACCTTCAGCAAGCGTCTTGTAGCCAGTGCTTTGGATCGCGCTGAAATGCGCGAACACATCCGGGCCACCTTCTCTTTCAATAAAACCGAAACCTTTGCTTTCGTTGAACCACTTAACGGTTCCTGTAATTTTCTCAGACATGAGTAATATCCTGTATCAGTAAAAATAATCCTATTAGATAGGGGTCGTGCTAGAAATTAGGCTGGTACTTACAAACTACAGGACGAGGTATTACTACGTAGACTTCGAAATGGAGTGAAAATAGTGGGCTTAATTTAAGCTGCGTTAAAGTGTACAGGCAAATCCTTGTTAGTCAAGGGGTTTTCAGTCTTGCTCGAGTGACAGGTAGTTATCAGACTGGAATCGGGGTGAACAGATTGCCAGAAAGAGCAGGTCGTCATCGCCGGTATTTGTTATGCGTTGCCTGGCACCAGCCGGGATAATGACCACATCACCGGCTGCTACCCGGGTCGGAACTCCGTCGCCGATTTCAACTCGACCCGTGCCGGCCAGCAGCGCATAACGCTCCGTAGTGTGTTGAACAGAGTGCCATCGGGTCGTCACACCGGCCTCTGCGCGTGCCCGGGCTATACTGATGGTGTCGTCGGCAGAGTTTGACACCTCGATAATGTGGCAGCCCTCGTGGAAATAGTATTCCTGATCGAGTTGCAGGTGCTTGATAGTGCCTCTCACACTGTCACCTACGCTGTCACCCACGTTGTCACCCACGATGGTTTTCACGACGGCAATACGTCGGCGGTTGCCATCCAGTCATCGTTCCACCTCGAGATTTTCACCCACCTTCTCGCCATCCGCTTCCAGGCGACGAGCACCGGCCAGGATGCCCGGGAACGAGTGGTTGCCTTCATGACAGGCATATTCATAGAGCGGTTCCGCCGAGCGATTGAGGCTCATCTCACCGCCCCAGGTCTGCGTATACAAGCTCGGGTCGTCCACGGTGAATTCGTAGAGTATCTGGTCCTCAGACCAGCGCGTGAAGCGTTCGGTGACTTCGCCGGCGTCGGTAATGAGTGCGCGTTGAAGAGGATGCGGATTGACCGTCTTTACCACCAGGGTATCGCCCTCGTACCAGCCGACCGAGTCACCCAGCCACCGCCTGATGCCGTTATCGGAGTGATCCTTGTCCAGCCGGATAATCCGGACATCGTGCACCATTTCCACCAGAATCATGACATAGCCCGGGGCCTGCACAATCTGGTAAGTGTTGTTGTACAAGCCGTTCTGCATCACCGGTCCGCCTGCATTGGAGAAGCTCAGCAGGCAGCGTTCGGCGAGGGGTCGTGTCTCCGGGCCATCGAAACTGCCCATGCGCGGCACGCCAGCGGGATCGCGCTGCAGCGCGCGACCGCTTTCCGAGTAAGGGATCTGCCCATTTGGGGGATTGGTAATCCACGACGTGCGGATCTCATCGCGCACAATGCCCAGGTGTGTACCGGGATCAATCCAGAAATAATTATAGCCCCGGGTGTTGAAGGCCGCGGCCCTGTCGCCAGCGTCCGGTAGGGCGACTTCCTGGACACCATTCTGTTCGGCACCGACCCGATTCCAGATATTGGAGCGTTCGAGTTCGATCGCTTCGGCAGCGGTGACCACCAGTTGCTCGACGCCATTGGGGCGAGTGAGGTTGGTGATCGATGCCGCCGACCAGGTGCCCTGCAGGTCGGGAACGCCGAATTCGGTGGTTGGGCGGACATAATCCTGTGCGGTTGCGCCCGCCGACAAGGCGAGTGCGATAGGTGTCAGCACTGCCAACAGCACAGGCAGTCTGGTTGTGAGTGTTAACATGTTCTCCCTCTTTGAGGCGCTCGCCCCGACGCTAGGCCGATACCCTCGGCTGATTAGGTTGATAAGGGTCTGGCCAGCAACCACCACTTCAGGGTGCTGGTGACCAGTTGTGCGGCATCTTGCTGCACGAAATGACCGGAATTGGGTGCCGTGACAATGGTTGTGTCAGCATCGATCCAGTCCCAGGTATTGTTGAGTCCATCAGAATTCAATGCAGTGTCTTTCAGGCCGTGAAAAATCAGCACGGGCATCTGCAGGATGGGTGGCGCCGGAGTGGGGGCTGCATCGGGTCGCGGATAATTTTGTTTGTAGAGGGCAAGCATGCTGTAGAAATTGGAATTCGTGAAGGCTTCGACATACCGTGGCCGGGCGGCGGGATCAGTTACCCAGCCCGCCAGATTCTGCGCGGTCATCGGCATGCCGAAGAATATATCGGGATCCGATGACGAACCTGCAATGAAGGCGCGGGCATAGGCGCTATTGGCCTGTTGATCTGGGTTGTTGGCCAGTTCCCGACCCATGCCATTGGGATGGGGCAGGTTCAGGATAACGAGTTTGTCGACCATCTCCGGCATCGCGAAGGCGAATTGCCAGGCGACGACGCCGCCCCAGTCATGACCTACGACGATGGCTTTTTCCGCATCAAAATGACGGATGACGGCCGCGATATCGGTTACCAGATAGCGCATGTTATAGTTCTCCGCACCAGCCGGTTTGTCACTCAGGTTGTAGCCGCGTTGGTCGATGGCTACGACCTTGAAATTATCCTTCAGGCCTTCCATCTGGTCGCGCCACGTGTACCAGAAATCCGGAAAGCCATGCACCATGACCACGAGCGGACCTTCGCCAATCGTTGCATAATGGATTCTGACGCCATCGTTGTCCGCGTAGCCGTGCTCGACTTCGTCCCAGAGCTCGGCTCTGGCACCGGTGCCGATTCCGAATAGCAGGACAAGCATACTGAGTTTTGTGAGAGTTGAAGTGCGCATCGTGTTCCCCCGTTGGTGATGGCCGGAAACGGAACGCTCCTGTCCCGCCGCATAAGGCCAATTAAACCAGAATTCACGGCCTTTGTTGATGAAAAATACCGGAGTCATCGACTCTGCCAAGCCGGCATGCTGTCAGTAGGGTACAATGCGCGGGTTGCTGCGGATCGGCTGTCTCTGCGCCAGCTGTGTAAGGCATTGACCTGCATCAGGGTCCGCTCAATACGGTCTGCTACAACGTAACCAGTGGCGGACACCCCCATTAGCCATACTACTCAAAGTGACAGGTAACCAGCGATGAATCGAACAGTCAAAACCCTGCTGCAACTGGGACTGGCGAGCGTGCTGCTCGTACCAGCCCTGCCGGCAATCTCCCAGGATAAGGCGACGGCGCCGTTACTCTCCGTCAAGCAAATCATGAATGCGATCATTACTCCGATGACCAGTACCATTTGGGGGGCATACCAGCTACAGACGGATGCGGAATGGCAAGCCGTTGAAAATGCCGCATTGACCGTGATGGCGGCAGGCAATTTGTTGATGGCGGGTGGCGCCAGCGCCGACGAGCAAGCTCAGGCCAGGGAGGCTGACTGGCAGACCTATAATGCGCAGATGATCGCCGCCGCCCGGCAGGTGCTCGCGGCAGTGGCAAGCAAGGATGAAGATGCGCTCTCGGCAGCCGGCAATGACGCCCTGTATCCCCCTTGCGAGTCCTGCCACCAGCAATACCAGTCGCATTAGGCGAGTCGCCCTCAGACACTGAGCAGGTTAGGCAGGCGTTCGATAAACCAGAACGTGGCAATACCGCCAAGTCCGTAAGCCAGACCGCGCTCGATGCTGTAAACAAACGGGGCCAGTAAACGTGCAGCCAGATAATTCAACACTGACAGGGCGGCGATGAAGGCGAGCTGGCCCAGTTCCACGCCGACATTGAAAAACAGCAGCGCCAACGGAATGTCGGCGTCGCTGAGCCCCAGTTCGCCGAGAGCGGCAGCGAAACCAAAACCATGGATCAAGCCGAACAGAAACGCGACGATCCAGGGACTCTCATGCACGAGCGTGCGTTCGCCGCGCTGACCTAAAATGACTTCCCGCGCCAGGAAAGCGATCGAGAGAGCGATCAGTACCTCTATCGGTGCATTGGGGACGGGAAAAATGCCGAGCACGGCGCAGGCCAGCGTTATGCTGTGGGCAACCGTAAATGCGGTGATCGTCTTCACGAGCCGCCAGAATCCCCGCAGCAGTAACAGCAGACCCAGCAGGAACAACAGATGATCGATACCGCCCAGAATGTGATCGATCCCAAGTTGAAGATAGCGGGCGGCGAGGCTGCCGAGAGAGCCGGCGTCCGCCTTGAGATCTGACATCGGAATTTCGACTGTCGTGCCCGAGCCAGGAAAATACCCGGACACATCATTGCCGGTCTGCCAGCGAGCGATCATGACCACGCCTTCCAGCGCCCACGGAAAAGTGAGTGCATCTTCCGCGTTCAGGGCAGGTTCGCAGTGGAAGCGGTAGCTGTAGGAGCCAGGTGGAAGGCCGGAGCAGCGTGCGGGCAGGATGCGTTCGACATTAAACAGCGGTGGTACCTGCTGGTCGACGATAGAGAGCTGGTAGTCATTACCCGGCAACTCGTCCATGAAGACACGGGCTACTCCGGTCACATCTATATCATGGGCATCAAGGCTGCCGGCACTGAGCAGGAGCAGCACCATCGCTATCAAACCGAACTGATATCGCACGTCAATTTTCCCCGGTGTCGTCGGTAATCACAATCCGGTAGCGCAACCACAGGGCATCGATCTGTTGCTGCAGACGAGCCTCTTCTTCCTCGGCGATCCAGTCGAGTCGGACACGATCGGCGATGTCCTCCAACGCGGGCACAGATGCCGCTTTGCGATCGGTAATGCGCAGCCAGTGTTGGCCGCGATTGCTGACGAATGGTCCTGTCCATTCCCCGGTGCTGGCACCAAGTACCGAGTCGGCAAATTCGTCCGAGAAGATGTTGGCCAGATCGACTGGATTGACATTGGCCAGGGGGGCGACATTGCCCGGAGACAGGGCCAACATGACTTCCGGTTCGGCACCTTCCCGCAGCAACTTATGAATGCTGTCCGGCAGATCTTCCCGAGTATTGAAGACGAGTTCATCGTTTGTGATCGTTTCAAATGTCCGATAGCGTTCGGCGTTAGCCGAGTAATACGTCTCCAACTCTTCAGCTGTCGGCTGAATGATCTCGCCACTGAGAATATGGCGCATTTTTTGCGCCAGAATATCGTGGATGCGGGCATCGTCGTCGAGATTGCGGTCGAGTGCCTCCCGCACGAGGATCTGGTCTTCTATATAGCGAGAGGTGACGTACTGGCGCTGTTCTTCAGACAGCGCTTGACCGCTGGAGAGTTCCTGGAGGAAGAGTTGGGTGTCGATGTCACTCTGATTGATTTCCAGCGTATTCTGAGCGCGGGACTGACCCAATGCATAGAAGAGGAAAATCAGCGCCGCGATCAGGAAGAAATGCAGGGTCGGTTCACGTAACGCTGTCTGCAGAAGGGTCCGGGAATCTGGCATAGGAGGTGCGTCATTGGCGACAGAGCGCCTAGTTTGAATACTGAGCTCGCTTGATGCAAGTATTCGGGGTTGTCACTATCGAAACCCGTATGTAGGTAGCAACGGAGGTGGCGCGTATCGAGGTGTTGTGTCACTGCCAATCTATACAAGGGCAGGTGCACTCTGTATACTCTCGTTTTTGTGGATAGTGGTAAATCTTATGTTGCGTATTGCTGAAGAGGCCCTAACATTTGATGATGTACTGCTCCTGCCTGCACACTCCACCGTTCTGCCCAAATCAGTAAGTCTCGTTACTCAATTGACGCGTTCAATCGCGTTGAATATTCCCCTTATTTCAGCTGCCATGGACACAGTGACCGAGGCTCGCCTCGCGATTGCTATGGCCCAGGAAGGCGGTATCGGGGTAATTCACAAGAGCATGAGTGTGGAGAAGCAAGCCCGGGAAGTACGCTTCGTCAAGAAATTCGAGAGTGGTGTGGTCAAGGACCCGATCACAATTCCTGTCACGGCCACAGTCCGGGATCTGGTTGCCTTGATGAACGAGAACAATATCTCCGGCATGCCGGTGATGGATGGCACCGGACTGGTAGGTATTGTCACCAGCCGGGATGTGCGCTTCGAGATCAATATGGATGCGCCGGTGAAGTCGATCATGACTCCCAAAGACCGTCTGGTTACTGTGAAGGAAAACTTCCATATCGATGAAGTCAAGGAATTGCTGCACCGGCATCGCATCGAGAAGCTGCTGGTTGTGAGCGACGATTATGAGCTCAAGGGTCTCATCACCTTGAAGGATATACGCAAGTCTGAAGATTTCCCCAATGCCTGCAAAGACGAACTCGGTCGGCTGCGTTCAGCCGCTGCCGTGGGTACGGGTGCCGATTCGGTGGATCGTGTAGATGCGATCATCGAAGCGGGTGTCGATGTCGTTGTGGTCGACACCGCACACGGCCATTCGCAGGGCGTACTCGATCAGGTCAAACGGATCAAGCAGAGATACCCGGAAATTTCCGTCGTCGGTGGCAATATCGCCACCGCCGATGCAGCCCGGGCGCTCGTTAAGGCGGGTGCTGATGCAGTCAAGGTTGGTATCGGTCCGGGATCCATCTGTACCACGCGCATCGTCACTGGCGTCGGCGTTCCGCAGATTACCGCCGTTGCCAATGTCGTCGAAGCTGTGAAGGGCACTGATGTGTGCGTGATCTCTGATGGTGGTATTCGCTATTCCGGCGACATTGCCAAAGTTATCGCTGCCGGTGCCAATGTAGTGATGGTGGGCAGTCTGCTGGCGGGATCCGAGGAAGCGCCGGGTGAGGTAGAGTTGTATCAGGGTCGCAGTTATAAAGCCTATCGTGGAATGGGTTCGTTGGGGGCCATGTCGCACTCTCAGGGTTCGAGTGACCGCTATTTCCAGGATATCGACTCTGGCACGGAGAAGCTGGTCCCGGAAGGCATCGAGGGCAGGGTTCCCTACAAAGGCACGATGTCAGCGATTGTTCATCAGTTAATGGGTGGTTTGCGTTCGAGCATGGGCTATACCGGCTCACCGGACATCGAGTCGATGCGGACGAAGACGCAATTTGTGAAGATTACAGCGTCCGGGATGAGTGAGTCGCATGTCCACGACGTTTCCATCACCAAAGAAGCCCCTAATTACAGGGTGAGTTAGCTGGGAATAATCCCTGGCAGGCACGATACTTCGTTAAATGCGGATAAAAAATGCTCACGTACTACGTGTACGCTCCGCTTTTTTATCGGCATTTGCCTCGTCTCGCACCCGCCATGAATCATTCTTGGCCAATAAGAGATTCTTTCACAGGTAATTTCCGGACTGGTGCTGGCACAGGGGGCACCAGCTATATCCTATTTTTAAAATTTGACGTTGCGATGACTGGCAGATACTGATTTTCAGGCTCGTAAAATAACTTTCTATTCACGCCCTACTGGTGCAGTTACTACATGACAGCGACAAACATTCATAGCCAGAAAATTCTTATTCTCGATTTTGGTTCCCAGTACACGCAACTCATTGCAAGGCGTGTGCGCGAGTTGGGCGTGTATTGTGAAATCTGGGATTACGCGGTTGATGAGGCGCTGTTTGCCGAATTCGCTCCCCAGGGCATTATTTTTTCGGGCAGTCCCGAATCCGCGAACACCAGCGAGTCACCCTTGCCGGCACCGTTTCTCTACGAGGCAGGACTGCCGATTCTAGGCATCTGCTACGGTATGCAAGCAATGGCGGAGCAGTTCGGCGGCAAGGTCGAGGCTTCGGCGAAGTCGGAGTTTGGCTTCGCCCAGGTGGATGTGGTCGAAGCAAACCCCTTGTTTGATGGCATCGAGGATCGGTTTTCCGACAGTGGCAAGCCTCAGCTTGACGTCTGGATGAGCCATGGCGACAAAGTCACGGCAGTGCCGCCGGGTTTCAAGCTCGTCGCTGCTACCGAGAGCGCGCCGATTGCGGCGATGTACGATCCTCAACGGTCGTTCTACGGTATTCAGTTTCATCCTGAAGTCACGCATACCCTGCAAGGATTGCGCTTGCTTGAGCGTTTCGTCCACACGATCTGCGGTTGTCAGAGTCTGTGGACTTCGGCGAGCATCATCGAAGATGCGATTACCAAGGTGCGAGCACAAGTGGGTTCCGACAAGGTGCTGCTAGGTCTTTCCGGGGGAGTGGATTCATCAGTCGTCGCCGCCCTGTTGCACAAGGCTATCGGCGACCAGTTGACGTGTGTATTCGTCGATAACGGCCTGCTGCGCCTGCATGAAGGCGACCAGGTCATGGCAACCTTCGCGAAGAACATGGGCATCAAGGTCATTCGAGCCGATGCCGAAGCATTGTTTCTGTCGAAACTCGCAGGAGTCGATGATCCTGAAAGGAAACGCAAGATTATCGGCAATACCTTCATCGAAGTCTTCGATGCCGAGGCGGCGCGACTGCAGGATGTCCACTGGCTGGCTCAGGGTACGATTTATCCGGATGTCATTGAGTCTGCTGGTTCGAAGACGGGCAAGGCTCACGTCATCAAGTCACATCACAACGTTGGCGGATTGCCAGCTGACATGAAGATGCAACTTGTCGAACCGCTGCGCGAGCTGTTCAAGGATGAAGTACGCAAGATCGGCCTGGAGCTGGGCCTGCCGTATGACATGGTTTACCGTCATCCGTTCCCGGGTCCTGGACTTGGCGTACGCGTGCTCGGGGAAGTGAAGAAAGACTACTGCGATATCCTCAGGCAGGCCGACGCGATATTCATCGAAGAACTGCACCGTTTTGATTATTACAATAAGGTCAGCCAGGCCTTCGCCGTTTTCCTTCCGGTAAAGTCAGTTGGTGTTGTTGGTGATGCGCGACGTTATGCCTATGTAATCACGCTCCGCGCTGTGGAGACCATCGATTTCATGACAGCCCGTTGGGCACGGCTGCCGGCCGAGTTGTTGGAAACGGTGTCGAATCGCATAATGAATGAAATCGCCGCGGTCTCCCGCGTCAGCTACGACATCTCCAGCAAGCCACCTGCAACGATTGAGTGGGAGTAACGGGGTGGCGCTAAGCTATTGATTTATATAGGTTTGCGAGTTGCAAAGAAGTTACAAAGAGCCCCGTTTTTGGGGCTTTTTTACAAGCGAAGTTACAAACGGTAGCGATTATTGCGCATCATAAGTATCATGTATGAGTGCTAAGCGTACTTGACGCTGATACACATGTGATGGGGCTTACCATGTATGAGCACGTTAACTCAGAGAGGTAAGCATGACAGCAGCAGCCCGTGTAGCATTAGTGATAGACAATACGAGAACTCAAAAACAGCGCAGCAAGCGCACAGCTCCTACCCAGTCCTTCCTAACGGACAAACACTCTATCTACGGCGGAAAAGCAGAAATCGTCAGAACCCAGCAAAGCGGTGGGTACTGGCACTTTCGCATGTGGATTAGCGAAGAAAGCAAGTACGTTCGCAAGACGCTGAAAACCAAGCACTTGGATACAGCTGTGGAGCGCGCGGAGAACGAGTTCTTCGCTATCAAAGCCAATCTCAATTCTGGCAAGCGCATCTTCAGCCCTACAGTGCAACAAGCGGCTGAGGAGTACCTCAAGCATCGTTGGGAGGTGGACGTTAAGCGCGGCTCCATCACTGAGGGGCGCTGGGGCACCATCAAGTCGCAGCTAAATCACTTTGTCACATATTGCGGCATTGTTGGGCGCAGTGAGCGAAGCAGCGTCACAAGGCTCAGCGACTTGGAGAGCAAGAGCCTGCAGGGCTACCAGCAATATCGCCAGCAGAAGGGCGCCAAAGACGTCACTATCAAAAATGAGCAAGCCACTATCAACGCCCTTTGCAAATGGGCTTTTGATGAGGGGTTGCACTCAGTGCAGCACTACGTGTTTCCCAGCATCAGCCGCAGAGGCGTGGATGCTGACAGCTTGCGCCGTAGCACCTACACAGATGATGAGTACCGTCGCATTAGTCGTGCACTCATCACTTACACATCTAACAAGACGGCTAAAGCGGAGTTCCTCAGTGCTGAGGAGCAGTTTACCCGTCAACTGGTGCGCCACTTTTTCCTCATTGGTGCTAACACAATGATGCGGTTTGGCGAGCTTTATCA
>JALRBQ010000093.1 GCA_023257655.1 Pseudomonadales bacterium | reverse complement strand
GGTGACCTTCGAGCCGATCCGACTGATAGTCACGTTGGAGGCGCCGACACAGGCGGAAGGGAGCATTGCATGCGTGCCATGACATTTGGATGCACGGCGTTCATGACGGTCTTGCTGGGGTTGCGCGGCGTCGCTGCAATGCAGGTGCCGGCGATCGAGGTGCCGGCGATCGACCTCCGATCGGATCACCATGGCGAGCATGGGGCGGCAGTCGCCGTTCATCTCCCAAGCATGGTTGCGGTTCGTGTCGATCTTGATCCGGAGACGGGCGAGGTGGTGTTTGGACGCGATGCCGACTCCTTGCTCGGTGGACTTCAGCCTGGAGACCTCGCCGTCGTGCATGCGCGAGGACCCGCTGCAAGCCCGCTTCTCGATGCACTCGACCAGCCCCGCCAAGATCTTCTCCGCGACCGTCACGGTGATCTCGCAGCGGACGCGCACTTGCGGGGCTATGTCGAAGGGCTTGAGGCGCTTCTCAAACGGTGGCGTGCCCTCCGGCCCGACCTTCGCTACTCCGTGTTCGGCGTGCCGATCGACTCGGAAGGCCCGCGCGCGAATCGCGTCAACGAGGCCTTCGCAGACGTGATCAACAATCTTGATGCGATCGTCTCGTCTCGATTCGTGCTTGCGACGGGCGACGCGGCATCCGCACCGGGACTTGTCGAGGGATCGCTTCGAAACAGCATCGGCGCCTCCGATGGCCGCCCGGTCTTCTACCGAACTCCTGCTGGCTGGGCGCGACACGACACCATGGACGCTCCGCGACGGGGCGAAGCCTCGGCGGATCGACCGTCCCCGAACCTTTCTGCCGAATCGGGGGAGTCTCCCGACTCTCAAGCGCGAACGCCGGATTCCCTCGAGTCCGAGCTCATCGGATCCTCATCGGAGGCGGCACTCGGCGAGGGCAGCGATGACACCACTCGCGAGATCGACGGGGAGTGGCATGGTCCGCCGATGGCAGCGCTGGAATCCCCGAGCCTCGAGGATGAGTTGCCGGCTTCCGCGAGCGGCGAGGCCGCCACTGGCATCATCGTGGCGCCAATCGATCAGGGCATGTGGCTACCGGAAGACAGGCTGATACTCATCACCGAGGCACAATTATTCGGAGAGCGGGTAGCGCAACGGCGGCGCCGACATCGAACTCAGGGTAATACCGAGTTTATCGTTCGCAGCCTCACGGAATTACACATCAACGACGCCGTCGTCCATATCGATCACGGAGTTGGTCGCTACCGTGGGCTGCAAACCCTGACCACTGATGGGCAGACGAATGAATTCCTCATGCTCGAATACGCGAATGCATCAAAACTGTATGTGCCGGTAACCTCGCTGCATCTGATCAGTCGCTACAGCGGCTCTGATCAGGAAACAGCACCATTGAATCATCTCGGTACCGATCAATGGCAAAAAACCAAACGCAAGGCGGCGGAGAAGATTCGCGATGTCGCCGCCGAGCTGCTCGAGATTTATGCGCGGCGCGAAGCCAAGCAGGGTTACAAGTACACTACCGAGGCAATTGACTACGAAAAATTCTCTGCCAGCTTCCCCTTCGAGGAAACGGCAGATCAGGAAGCCGCGATTGATGCTGTAATCGGCGACATGGTAAAGGGCAGAGCCATGGATCGATTGGTATGCGGCGATGTAGGCTTCGGCAAGACTGAGGTGGCCATGCGTGCTGCCTTCGTCGCTGTGCAGAATGGCAAGCAGGTAGCCATGCTGGTGCCCACTACCCTGCTCGCACAACAACATTACGAGAGTTTCCGGGACCGGTTCGCCGACTGGCCTATCGCGATTGATGTCATCTCACGCTTTCGCTCCGGTGCCGAACAGGGCGACAGCCTCAAACGGGTTGCGGCAGGCAAAACTGACGTACTTATCGGCACCCACAAACTCCTGTATGCCGATATCGATTACAGCAATCTCGGCCTGCTGATAATCGACGAGGAACACCGGTTTGGTGTACGTCAGAAAGAACGACTGAAAGCCTTGCGAGCCAACGTGGACATCCTGACCCTTACGGCTACGCCGATCCCCCGCACACTTAATATGGCGCTCTCCAATATCCGCGACCTCTCGCTGATTGTCACTCCACCGGCGCGCCGGCTCTCGGTGAAAACCTTCATTCGCGAGCAGCAAGACAGCCTCGTCAAGGAAGCGGTTTCACGGGAACTGTTACGTGGCGGCCAGGTGTTCTATCTCCATAATGAAGTGAAGACTATTGAACGCGCTGCCGAACATCTGCAGGAGATCGTACCGTCGGCCCGGATCGGCATTGCGCACGGACAGATGCCAGAGCGCACACTGGAAAAGGTCATGGCCGATTTCTACCACAAGCGCTACAACATACTGGTGTGCACAACGATCATCGAGACCGGCATCGACATTCCCAGTGCCAATACTATCCTGATTCACCGCGCTGACAAGTTCGGGCTCGCCCAGCTACATCAGCTACGCGGCCGGGTCGGTCGCTCACATCACCAGGCCTATGCCTACCTGTTGCTCCCGAGTCACAGTCAGCTGGCGCCTGACGCGCACAAGCGCATCGACGCGATCCAGGCTGCCAGCGACCTCGGCGCCGGCTTCACCCTGGCGAGCCATGACCTTGAGATTCGTGGTGCCGGCGAGTTGCTCGGCGAGGAACAGAGCGGTCACATGCAGAAGATCGGCTTCTCTCTCTACACCGAGATGCTGGAGGAAACCGTCAGGGCCATTAAATCGGGTCGCACCCCGAGTCTCGATTTTGAGCTGGACAAATCCATCGAGGTGAATCTGCGCATACCGGCACTGATACCGGAAGAGTATCTGCCCGATGTGCATACCCGCCTGATCATGTACAAGCGCATCTCGGCCTCGACGACTCAGGACGAACTTGTTGAACTGCAGGTGGAGATGATCGATCGCTTCGGTTTGCTGCCGAGACCCCTGCAGCTGTTATTCAAGCTGACCCGATTGAAACTGTTGGCGGCACCGCTGGGTATCCGCAAAATAGACGTCAATGTCAGCAGCGGTCGCATCGAATTTGGATCACATACTGAGGTCGATCCCCTATCGGTAATCACTCTCGTGCAGGAGCAACCCCGGCGCTTCAAATTGGGCGGTGCCCACCAGCTCCAGTTCAGTCATGAGTGTCAGGATGCCGATGCCAAACTGGAGCTCGTGAGCGACATACTCGGTAAGCTCCGACGCCTGCAGCCAGACGCCGCCTAGTGTCATTTCGACGAGTCGGTCTGCTATCATCCGGAGCACCATGACCAGATACCTGCCAATTTTATTTTCCTGTCTTGCCCTGCCGCTGACACTCACCCCAGTGTCCGATCTGCGTGCGCAGGAGGCCGAACGCTGGTTTCAAATCGAGGTTTCCATTTTCAGCAATGAGAATCTAGCGGATCGAGCGTCCGAGCAGTGGGCACCTTCGAGTACGTCATTAAGCTATCCTGGCACAATTCGACGTCTGCAGAGCCTGCTGGATTTGTTCATGCTGGAGGAACTGCGGCCCGAATCATCCAACGCGGCAACGTTTGTCGATGCACCAGCGACCACAATTCCTGCCGCGCCCACCTTGCAGGCACAGATCGCTGCCACTGGGCCGTTCCCCGCCAAACCACGCGGCGATTTCCGGTTTCTCGATTTTGCTCGGGACGCGTTCGTGCAGTTGCCGAATTCGGAGAGCGCCTTCGTGCAGACGAATCGCGCCATCGAACGTTCACCAGAGCATCGACTCCTGTTCCATGGATTGTGGCGGCAACCAGTGTTTGGAGCCGGTCGTGCGACACCACTGTACATTCAAGGCGGTTTGAATTATGGCGATCAGAACGAATTGCAAGGCGCACTCACAATTCGCTTCAACCAGAATGCTGACAGGGTTGTTGTCGATGCCGATCTCTGGTTGAGTGAATTCAGCATCGTTGGCACGACCGAGACAGACTGGCAGTTGCCGCCAGTGCCAACTCGCCTCCGTCGCGTTTACGATGCCACGGATTCAGGAAGCGAATTGAACTACCAGATTCAGCGTATCTATCGATTGCAGCAGAGTCGTGATATGCGCAGCACCGAATTTCATTACATCGATCACCCGGCACTGGGTCTAGTTATTCTCGTGAACCCCTATGAAGTGCCACCTGCCCCGGCGCCCGAACTGAATCTCAGTCTTGAGGACGCGCAGTAAACTCAGGCTTCAATTGAATTCCTGAGTGGCGAGACGCTGCAATACCGATCGCACGGTGTTCATGCCACGATCCAGTACCTGGTGAATTTTTTCCATTGTGATTGCCTCACTACCGAGGCCGGCCGCCCAGTTCACTGAAAGAGCCAGGCTCGCATAGGCCAGCTCCTGCTCTCGCGCCAACGCCGCTTCCGGCATCCCGGTCATGCCCACCATATCGCAGCCATCACGCTTCAGGCGCCTGACTTCGGCGGCCGTCTCCAGCCGTGGTCCGTCAGTGCAGCCATAGACTCCGCCTGCGAGAACCCGCACGTCGTCTCCCTCAATGGCCACCTGCTCGCCGCAGGCCAGTAACAGGCGTTGCCTCAAACTTTCGTCATAGGGCTGCGTGAAATCGATGTGATGCACCGCACTCTGCTCGTCATCAAAAAAGGTCGCGCTGCGACCGCTTGTGTAATCGATGATTTGATCGGGCACGGCAAAATGCCCGGGGCCGAGTTCCACATGAATGCCGCCCACTGCATTGATGGCGATGATGTGGGTCGTGCCGAGGAGTTTGAGTGCCTGGATATTGGCGCGGTAGTTGATGCTGTGCGGCGGCAGGACATGTCCCTCCCCGTGTCTCGGCAGGAACAGGACCTCACGACGCTCGTGGCGCAGACACAGAACGGCGACAGGCAGTTTGGCATAGACTGTCGGAACCGCCTTCACTTCGACTCGCTCAAACAGCTCGAGTTGAGACAATCCGGTTCCACCGATGATTGCGAGCATGAGGATCCTCTGATTGTGTGCAGGAATTTTCGTAGCCGTAGGCAGGCTGTTGGCCAACATAAACCAGCTGCCGGGACTTGGCAATGAGGTCGCTGATGCGAGCGAGCATTAGGATTTGCAGACAGGAGATGGCGGGAAGGGTTTGCTACTACGCCGGGACCCGGCTGCGAATTCGGATCCCGGCGCCTGATGCTGATCTAGGCTAGCCAATCAAGACTTCGCGAAGATACTTTTTATCGAGTAGCATGTTATCGAGTAGCATGTTCATTATTTATAAACTTTAGCAAAACGCCAGCAATCACGATCAGGGAGTCGCAAAAATGCAATGCATATCACATAAAATCTGGCGCTGGCGCTCGAGGAATGCCGGATGAGGCTCGCTTACTCCCTTTACTCCCTGCTTTGGCGTCTACCAGGATTGCCATTACGCTCGAAGAAAACCCTGTACAAACGGCTGTGTGATCACGGCGAGGCACCCGATGCGCCTTTTGCCGCGGAGTTTTTCGGACTGCGCTACGAGGGCAATCTGAACAACAGCATCGAAATGAACATTTTTTATCACGGAGCCTTCGAGAAGCCCCTCCTGTTCTTCCTTCGCGACTGTCTGCAGGCTATCGCCGGGAGTACGACAACGACGGTATTCTGCGACGTGGGGGCGAATATTGGTCAGCATTCCCTGTTCATGTCCCGCTACACCGATCAGGTCCATGCGTTTGAACCTTATGCCGCTGTGCGCGACCGCCTGGCCTTCCACATCGCGCTGAATTCCCTCACGAATATCCAACTGCATGGGGTCGGTCTGAGCCAGCAAGATGAGGTGTTGCCATTCTTCGCGCCCACCGGCCACAACCAGGGCATCGGTTCCTTCGATGCCAGCACGGTGAGCAAGGGCAATCGGGAGTCCGGTAAGTTGCAACTGGTGCAGGGCGATGGCTATTTCCGGCAACATGGCCTGCCACCGGTAACGCTCATTAAGGTCGACGTGGAAGGTTTTGAAAAGCAGGTGATTCTTGGGTTGCAGGAGACGCTCAACCGGGATCGGCCGGTGCTCGTAACAGAAATCACCTACGGCAATCCCCTGTCCTTCCAATCCGCAGCCGAGATTCTCGCTGCACTGCCGGAGAACTACCGACTGTTCGCGTTCGATACCCGCAAGGCCGATGGCAGCAAGGCGCGTCGCCGCGGAGCTCGCGCCAAGCGGAGCGGTGAATACCACATCATTCCGTTCGAGCGCTGGCTGACTACCGGTCAGGATGACCTTATCGCCTGTCCCGAGGAAAAACTGGACAAGCTGCCGCGGGACAATGGCAGCCCCAGAGCCTGAACCGCAGCAGGCTTAAGAGCCAGAGGGTTCAATAAGCAGAGGGCTCAAAACGCAGAGGGCTCAAAACGCAGAGGGCTCAAAACGCAGAGGGCTCAAAACGCAGAGGGCAGGGCGCTCAGAACTCAGTCCTAGCCCAGG
>JALRBQ010000055.1 GCA_023257655.1 Pseudomonadales bacterium | reverse complement strand
TGTTGTTGGTAGTCCACCTATTAAGCCCGGGTGGTGAAATTGGTAGACACAAGGGACTTAAAATCCCTCGGCCCTAACAGGCCGTGCCGGTTCGATTCCGGCCCCGGGCACCAATTAAATTAATCACTTAGCTTTCCCACTCAATCTGGCGTAGTTCTCTGTGGGACATTTCTGGGACACTAAGAGAATTTTCAGTGAATGATACAGGCAGTGGGATTTGCTACTGTTTGGTATGGAGACGTGCTCAGCCCACGTAAAAAGTAGCTTGCGAATATTAACTCTCCAACCTTATTGGCGCTTAACGTACCAAGGAGCATTCGCATGGCTACTATCGAAGTACGAAAATCCTGTTCTAAGACATCCTACCGAGCCAGAGTCCGAGTTAAGGGCTGCCCTGAAATTTCCGCCTCGTTTGCCCGTAAGACCTATGCTAAGCGCTGGGCTGCTTGCATAGAAGCTGATATCCACTCGGGTAGGTATTTTCCTCAAACACACCACACGTTGTTCGATGCGATCAAGCGGTATGCTGATCAGCACTTATTCCAGCTAAAAGACGCGGGAAAGCGCTCGCAACATCATCCCTACATGAATCACATCGTGTGAGTATGGATACAACACAGGTTCGTCTATCCGTTCCATTTCTCGCGTTTCTGGAACAATGTATGGAGGGAGTCTCAATCTCATACAAGTCGCAAAGTTTCCTCTTCAGAGATCCGTAGTGCCGCCTAAGTTTCAGCGCTAGACATAGAACTATCGAAATCTAGAACTTCGCTCGTGAAGCCCAATCCATAGTCACGCCAATCCTGATCATCCATGTAAAACCCGACGTCCTCAAAATACCGACGTAATTGATCCGGTGTGAAGGTACCTGCATGCTCTCGGCGAGATAAAGCTGGCTCAATAGAAGCATAAAGCTCCCAGTATTCGCCTTTACCTAACCTTTTAATGCAATAGTTAGTTGTCCAGCTAAGCCCGGGGGCACCTAAATAGCTGTGCATTCCCAGATCAAAGACCCGTTTACGAGTACGCAAGGCAGGGCCGC
The DNA here is from genome assembly GCA_023257655.1 of Pseudomonadales bacterium. Taxonomy (GTDB): domain Bacteria; phylum Pseudomonadota; class Gammaproteobacteria; order Pseudomonadales; family Pseudohongiellaceae; genus UBA9145. The sequence continues at coordinate 12,983 of JALRBQ010000055.1, read as the reverse complement.
TCAGAAAGTCCCGATGTGATTCGATTGATATGATATTTGCAGACATAAAAAACCCCCAGTTGGTTATCCAATGGAGGCGCTATATTTTTGACGATGTCCGGGACAAACGGGAATTCCTCGCTCGCTTCGGTAGCAATTTTGTGAGGTTCAATGCACAGTGAGCCCTGAGGGACACTAATAACTTAATAACTTAGTGATTCTCGGGGTTGGATCTTTTTTTCGGAACCTTAGGGGACACCCACAGTTGAACAGCTTAATCGGGACGAGAGTGTCCCCACTAACACTTAACCTTCCTGATTTGTCAGCTGAAAAACCAAAGAGTGTGCGAGGGTTGATTTGTCCAGGCACGGTTGTGTGGGATTTTCGTGGGTGAAGGGGCGATTAGGGCTCCTTGTATCCGGCATTCCGAGAAACCCGGACCTAAGGGGATACCCACAGTTTAACAGTTAAAAAGCGGTGGGATTAGCGATCGCGACTGGTATGGTCTGCAAATTGTTTTGTGCCAAAGAGAGATGACTTCTCAATCTGTGGGTGTCCCCTCCAAATCAAAAGAGCCAAACTCCAATCGCGACCGCCCCAAACACCAGTGAAACAATAAATGTTCTTAATACAATTTTTCCGGCCAACTCAGTGTTGGCAGCTTCATGTTCCGACATGCTGGATTCTCCTAAGTTACCAATTAGCTACGACCCTGATTTGATTCGCAAGTGGACAATAGTACGTTGACGGAATTTCAGCAAGGGGGCACACACAGTTTAACAGCTTAATTGGGGCGGGATTGGCGAACGGTTTTGAAAAGCCAAAGGGGATACTATTAACTTAATAACTTAGTGTTGCTTGGGGTTGCGGCTGGTTATCGACTAGCTTGTAGGGATGCCAAGGATAGGTCGGCTGCATATACCGGGAGGGTGTTATCACGTCATTGGGCGCGGTCTCGAACGGCGCTATATTTTTGACGATGTCCGGGACAAACGGGAATTCCTCGCTCGTTCGCTACATTTATGTGAACCCCTTGCGATCCGGTCTCGTGGATAAACTAATTGCACTCGCTCACTATCCCTGGACCGGGCATGCCGGCATCCCGGGATGCTTGGTAGGCAAGCGGTTTGCGCAGTGTACAGTGTAACTACATGTTTAGGAATTGTGCGTCGACGTTTTGACCTTCTCCTAACAAGTATGTTCTGTACTTGGTTCTGCCTTAAATTGAATTTGCGCTGGTCGAGAACTTTACGAAAATTAGCGCTTGAAAGAGTCCCGCGCCAGGACCTGTTCATCTGGGCTGTTTGCCTGCTATAGCGATTACATGCAGGGTGCCATTGGCTTCATGGCGAATGAGCATAATAGTTATAGTACGTATCAAAGCGTATCAATATTTGTGTATCAAAATGTATTATTAAATCGTTCCATAATTTGACTACAAGGTATTCCAAGATGCTATGAACACATTGTAAAGTACGCCGTTTTCCTCAATTACTCTAGGAACGGTTCATTATGGGTATTTATAAAGATTCAAGTAGTATCCGCTCGATTGCCCCAAAGCGGACTGCAATCTGCTTAGCGGTTGGTATGGCTCTCGGCACGATCAGCCTCCCATCTCTGTACGCTCAGGAGCCTGTTGGCTCTGTGGCAGGTTCAGGTACGCCGGGACAAGCAGTCACCTTAAGAAATACAGGCACCAACGCAACACGATCCAGCGTGGCAGGCGCAAATGGTGAATACTCGTTCCGAGAAGTGCCGCCAGGTGACTACGAAGTCGTCGTCGGTGGCAATACCACCTCAATAGTCGTAACAGTGGGAACCACTTCAAGAGTAGGAGCCGCTGTTGAAGAAGTGGTGGTGTTCGGAGGCCGTCGTGCTAATCCGATCGATCTAAAATCTTCTGAAGTAGTAAGTGTATTTTCAGCCGAAGACTTATTGAAATTACCGGTTTCAAGAGACGTTACGAGCGTGGCTCTCCTTGCGCCGGGAACTACCAGAGGTGACACCGGTTTTGGAAATCTAGCCGCGTTTGGTGGATCTTCCGTTGCTGAAAACGGTTACTACATCAACGGATTCGATGTCACTAATATCCGTTATTTCCTGTCCTACGCCGATCTGCCCTTTGAAGCCATTGGTTCTCAGGAAGTCAAAACGGGCGGTTACGGTGCAGAATATGGGCGCTCGCTGGGTGGTGTCGTCAGTCTTGTGACCAAGAGTGGCTCTAATGAATGGCATGGAGGTCTCTCATCCTACGCCAACCTCAGTCGCCTGAGCAGTTCTGGTCAAGACGTATTCTCCCAAGATCCTGAGGATCAGTTCACCCAGTATTACTCCGTTTTCCGCTCGGAAAATGAATCTGACAATGTCGTGACCAATGGGTATGTCTCTGGTCCTATTATTAAAGACAAGTTGTTCTTTTTCGGCTTGATTCAGGCGCAGGACTACGAGTCGAATACCTACGGTTACAGTTCTAGCCGCCGAACCACGGCAAACGATCCGAAGGGAATGGTAAAAATAGATTGGAATATTGCGGAAAACCACAGCCTCGAGTTCACAGGCATCTGGAATAAAGAAGACACCAAATATCAATCATACAAGCGTGAGACTGGCAACTACTCCGGCATTCACGAAACCCTGGATGATTCTTACACCAGCGAGTCCGGGGGCGAAGTGTACATCGCAAAATACACGGGTAATCTTACCGATACACTTACCGTGTCAGCCATGTATGGCTCACTGGAGTACTCAAACCCATATAGAGCTGTGCCTGCAGCAAACCTCACTTGTCCGCGCGTGATCGACACTCGTGTAGGCGCCACCAACACCTATCCTGGTTGTTACTCACTGTCATCCATTTACGCAACTGATATGGAGTTTGGACCAGATCTGGATACACGAGATGCGTTGCGAATCGATGCCAGCTGGCTGCTCGGCGATCATACGATCCGTTTTGGCTATGACGATGAACAATTTACCTCGGGTCATGCGGGCTCGGTTTACACTGGCGGCATCTATTGGCGCTATTTCACCGCTCCCGCAAGTGGCAAGGTGAACGGAGTCCAGCTACCAGCAGGCACTAAAGAGTACGTTCGATCCTGGTTGCGCAACACCACCAGCGGTAGTTACGATATCGAAAACTCTGCGATTTATATCGAAGATTCATGGCAAATCAGCGACAGCTTAATGCTGTACGGAGGCTTACGTCAGGAATCTTTCAAAAACTTCAATGGTGATAGAGTCGCTTTCGCCGATTCAGGCGATATGATAGCGCCGAGACTCGGATTCACCTGGGACGCACTTGGTAATGAAGAGTTAAAAGTCTACGGCACCTATGGCCGATACCACATCCCGCTGTCTGGTGACCTGAATATTCGCGCGTCAGCAGGTGAGTTGTTCGTGGCTGACTACTATACCTTCAGCGCAATTGATCCAGTAACCTGGGCTCCCACGCTTGGTATAAAACTCGGCGATACCCAAAATATTGGCGGTGATGGCAGTGCTCCCGACCCATTGTCGATCACGACGGACGGTTTGGAACCCATGTACCAGGATGAATATATCCTGGGCGCCCAATACCAATTAACCGATAATTGGGTAGCCGGTGCTCGCTATATTTATCGGAACATCGCTAACGGCTTTGAAGATACATGCTCGCACGATCAGCTGATTCTCGCTGTAAGAAAACTTGGCATTACCGATTATGAGGGCTCCACTTTGCCTTCATGCATGTACTTTAATCCGGGCCAGGACCTAAGTATCAAGCTAAACGTTGACGAATCCGGTGGCACCGACTATCGGCAAGTCACACTCTCTGCTGATGAGCTGGGCTATCCAGAATATAACCGCAAGTATCATGCTCTCGAGTTCACCGCCCAAGGTAACCTCGATGAGCGGATGAGCGTTATCGCTTCCTATGTGTGGAGCCACAGCTACGGCAATATTGAAGGCTATGTTAACTCTTCACTGGAGCAGGCTGATCCTGGTTTGACTCAGGACTTTGACTATCAGGTATTTACGGATGGTGCTTACGGCGATCTGCCTAACGACCGACGTCATACTCTGAAAGTCTTTGGTACCTACGATTTGGGCAACCTCGATCTTGGCCTTAGTTTCATCGGGCAGACCGGACGTCCGGTCAACTGTTTCGGCTACGGCAGCACGGAGAACATGGATCCGAATTTAGTGGATAGCAGCAGTATATCGCTGTATGGTCCTTCTTCGTTTTACTGCAGAGACACCGCTGACGGTTCACGTCGACTTGCGCCTCGTGGGTCAGCGGGCACCACGCCGATTACCTATAATGTTGATGCTCACATCTCCTACGCGCCGCCGATGATCGAAAATCTGACGGTCACCATGGATGTGTTTAACCTGCTGAACAATCGACGTGTGACCGAGTACAACGAAGTGGCCGACAAGTCGTCCGTAACGAATGAGACCGATCCCAACTATCTGACGCCTGTTAATTTCCAGGCGCCAATCAGGGCTCGTTTGTCATTCCGCTACGATTTCTAGTCGTCTGAAGGGTTAGTACGCGGTTGAAGTTAACCGGTACGAACATCAAAAAAGAAAGGGAGGCTCGCGAGAGTCTCCCTTTTTACATGGGACACTAATAACTTAGGGTTGCTTGAAAAAAATTCTGTCCTTCGACTGGCTTACTTTCTTGCCAAGAAATGATTGGGTTCACCATAGTCCGCTTCAAGTCATTGCGGAAGCAGGTCGCTCAATTTATTAAGTTATTAGTGCCCCCTCTAATTCAAATACTCTGAGCCAATCACTGCTGCCGCTGATTGTGTGGCGGTTTCAAACCGAAAATTGACCTACTTGAAGTGCTTACTTTAGTATGCTGCCGCCTGCTCAGATACTCACCGCTTTGACTTAAAACCACAGGAACGAATTGTGGCCAACATAGGTAAAGTCGTGCGTCCTGCTCTATTGTCGCTGTGGTTCCTGGTCAGTACGCCATGCTTCTCGCAAAGTCCTGTGGTGCACATGGACGCCGACGGCAAGGTAAACGTTACGGCAACTCGCTTCGACGGTGACGTTCGTATCGACGGTAATCTCGACGAGGCGATCTATACGCAGATCGCGCCGATCACCAACTTTATCCAGCAGATCCCCAATGCCGGAACGCCGGCTAGTGAAAAAACCGAGGCCTGGATTTACTATGATGCGGACAATCTCTATGTTGCCGCGCGCGTGTACGAATCCGTTCCAGAATCCGAATGGGTCGCCAATGAAATGCGCCGGGACACCTTTCAATTGCGCACCAATGACTCATTCTCGGTCTTGCTGGACACCTACCTCGATCGCCGCAATGGTTCTGCATTTCTGGTTACGCCCATAGGCGGGTTTTCCGACTTCGCCATTACCAATGAAGGCGACGGTGGCCGCGGTGTCAATTTTGACTGGAACGTCGTCTGGGATTCGCGCGTGGGTCGCTTTGATGGCGGCTGGACGGTGGAAATGGAGATCCCGTTTCGATCGCTGCGTTATGAACCGGGCGAAGAGCAGACCTGGGGTATTCAACTGCGTCGCATCATCCGACGCTTCAATGAAGCCTCTTATATGACGGCGGTGCCCATTTCGGCCGCACGGGGAAACAGCCTTGTTTCGGGCATGTGGCGCGTCTCGGAGGCGGGAACCTTGGAGAATCTGCGCGTGCCCGCGCGCAAGTTCAATCTGGAGATAAAGCCGTACGGGTTGGGGAGCGTCACCACCAATCGGGAAGCAACGCCGCGAATCAGCAATGTGGCTGAAGGCGAAGCCGGCGTGGACGTCAAGTTCGGGATCACGAACAACCTAACGGCCGATTTCACCTACAACACCGATTTTGCCCAGGTGGAAGTCGACGAGCGTCAGGTAAACCTGACCCGCTTCAATCAGTTCTTTCCCGAGAAGCGCGAGTTCTTTCTCGAGGGCCGCGGTAACTTCGACTTTACCCAGGCCCGCGGCCTGGACGTGCCCACTATGTTCTTCAGCCGCCGAATCGGACTGGAACGCGGTCAGATCGTGCCGATCGAAGTCGGCGCACGACTCACCGGAAAAATCGGCAACTATGATATCGGCGCGCTCAATATCAATACCGATGCCGGTGACTTCAACAATATAGAGTCCACGGGATTCTCCGTGTTGCGCGTGAAACGCGATGTCTTCAAACGCAGCGCCGTGGGCATCATGCTGACCGACCGATCGGAATCGCTGGCCGGGAACGGTTCCAGCCAACTGTATGCCGTCGATGGTGCCTTTGACTTCCTCGAAGACTTTTCACTGGATACCTACGTCGCGAAAACCAAGAGCCCCGGGTTGCGTGATGACGATCGGAGCTACATGGCCAATCTGGCCTATGACAGCGACGTCTATGGCTTCAACAGTGGTTATCTGGTGGTGGAAAACAACTTCAATCCGGAGATCGGATTCAAGCGTCGCAACAATTTCAAACAGTTTTCCGGCGGCGCGCGGTACAGTCCGAGACCGGCTTCCATCGACTGGATCCGTCGATTCAGCCTCGAGGCCGGCACGGAATCGCACTGGTCGGCCACTACGGATGATCTGGAATCGCGCCAGCACAGCCTCAGTTTCAGCACCGAATTTGAAACCAGTGACATCTTCAGCGTGTCCGTGCGCGATGCGTTCGAGGCGTTGGTACGGCCCTTCCGGATAGCGTCCGGAGTGACGTTGTTACCCGGAAAGTATGACTTCACCAGTTACGAGGCATCCTACAACTTCGGCGCACAGCGCAAAGTCAGCGGAGTTCTTTCCCTGCGGGTTGGGGACTTCTGGAGCGGCACCAACACGTCGATCGGATTCGGCAGCGGTCGCATAGAGCTGTCTCCGCAGTTGTCGGTGGAGCCGAGTTACTCCATTAACAAGGTAGAGCTGCCGGAAGGCGACTTCAGGACTGAGCTGTCCAGCTTTCGGGTCACTTACACGCTGTCCCCGCGCATGTACCTGGGCGGTCTCATTCAATACGATTCCAGCGCCAATTCATTCAGCACCAATTTCCGCTTTCGTTGGGAATGGGCGCCGGCCAGCGAGTTTTTCATCGTCTACAGCGATGATCGCAATACCGACCCCCTGGGGCACCCGAGTGGTCTGGATCTGCGCAATCGCGGATTTGCCATCAAGATCAACAAGCTGTTCCAGATCTAGTAGAAAGGGGACACTATTAACTTAGTGTTGCTTGAAATAAATTCTTCCTTTCGACTGGCTTACTTGAATGCCAAGGAAAGATTGGGTTCACCACTGTCCGCATCAAATCATCGCGGAAAAAGGTCGCTCAAGTTATTAAGTTATTAGTGTCCTCTCTTGCTCCAGAACCGAAACGCCACTCCTGACGTAATATTATCGGTACTTTTCCATCAATTCGGGAGCTGGTTATGTTGCGAAAGCTGTTGGTGTTATCGGTTGGGTGTGTGTGGTCTCTGGCGGCGATGGCGCAGTCAGCGGTCGACGGTGTGTGGAACTTTGCCATGAACAGCCCCATGGGCTCGGTGAGCGCTGTGGTCACCATGAAGGCAGAAGGCGAGAAGCTGACAGGGGAGTTTGACCTTGGTAATGGCCGCAAATGGACCATCGACAATGGGGTGGTCTCCGGGAATGATGTCAGCTTCAGCATCACCCGGGATGGTTCTTCCTTCACTTACGAGATGAAAGCCACCATCGTTGGGGATTCGGCCGAGGGTGTTGCCATGGCTATGGGCAGCGAAGCACCCTGGTCCATGACTCGCCAATAAGCCGCGTTAGAGTTTCTGCCAACCCTGGCGCAGTCGCCGGTAGCGGATTACGGCGATATCGCAAGCCAACAACAGTTCGCTGCCGTCCAGCGGCGGACTGATGGGGGTGTCGTGCTGTTCGACAATGCGGATGTCTTCGCGCAGGATCCACTGGTTCGACCAGCCCATCACCCAACCCAGCAGGTCCCGCACCCAGGCAATGTGAAATCTGCCCTGATAGTAACGCGTGTAGATCCGGGTGCGGGTGGCGCTGATAGGGGCGAAAGCCAGCGAAACATAACTGCGTGTGCCGATGCGGTTGATCCATAAATTCGGCAGGCGCATCTCCACATAGGTCTCTGGATGTTGGCGACGGAACAGGCGGATTCGGTTGTCCTGCACGTTCGACTCCAAATCCATTTCCACGGATTTTACAAAGCGTCCGATACTGCGCTTGTGCACAAAGGGCAGGTGGGCGGAGTCGAGCTGATTTTCGATATTGCGGGACAATCCCACGTTACAGTCGGCCCAGCGTTCATAGGGTCCATGACAGTCGGCCAGTTCTTCATCAAACCAATCGATGGCGGGCAACTCCGCAGGCACCTCTCCCCACCACATAAACACATAGCCATGGGCCTCCTCTGCGGGAAAGCGGTGTAACTGCATAGCCTGAGGTATTACGCTGTCTTGTCCCTGCACGGGGATGGCTACACACTGTCCTTCCTCATTGAATCGAAAGCCGTGAAACGCGCATTCCAAACAATCCTGATCTAGCCGGCCGGCGCTGAGCCTAACACCCCGGTGAGGGCAGCGGTCGGGGAAGACGCGGATGCCGGCGTTGGTGCGGATAACCACCAGGTCCAGACCAAACCGATGACAGGCCAATGGTTTGTCCTGCGGCACTTCCCGGGTGGAGAGGATGGCATACCAGCCAGGTCCGAAGTCGTCAGGTAGATTTTTTGGGTGATCCGTCATGCTTTAGGGGACACTAATAACTTAATAACTTGGTTTTTCTTGTAGTTGATTCTGTTTTGCGACTGGCTTGCAGGGATACCAAGGAAAAGTCGGCTGCATATCCGTAAGTCTGCCGTTTCCACCTGCCGCATGCAAGGTAGCTCTTTCAGCGCTGTCAACATGAGTCGTTGCGAGACCACACCGCTTAAGTTATTAGTGTCCCTATGACAATTCATCCCCTCAAAATGCGCAGTGTTATCAGTAGCTATTTCGAATGCTGCAATTTCAATCAGTTCCTAAATGCCTGCGTATTAACGCGGCGAAATAACTGTTATGCGAAACTTCCGAGTCCATCTCTGCGATCGCGACAATTGTAGGATTTTCATCGCTCTTCGCATTTAATGCCTCGTTCAAAGACAGCGCTGGCATGACACCGCTACGTTATCGAATAGAGCAAGGTGAAAATTGGGCGCATTGTAATAATAAGGCTTCTATGAAGTAGTTATCGCGATCTCGCGCCACCCACCCACACCGGACTCGTCCATGCCAGCCCTTCATCAGCCTGACGTACACGAACGAAATAGTAATCACCCTGGCGGGGATTGAGTTGATCCAGCGTGTTGAACTCAACTTCAAGCGGCATCTGCCCCTCGCGAGAGAGCGTGATGCTGTCCTGGTAGCCGTCGAAGCTCACGTCTTGCAGGAATTCGTTGTCGCCTTGCAGCGCCAGTGTGACTTCCTGACCGGGGATGCGTTGGTGGGTTCTGAGTTGCGGTGGGCCTGATCCGGTCTCGTTGCTCGTATCCAGACTAACTTTCACCACGGCGCCAGCAGAAGGGCCGTTGAACTTCAATATTACCGAACTATGGTCGCCGCGTGTCATGGTGGCGAAGCGCAGGGTGTTCGGTGAGCCGTCTACCGGTTCGACGCGCTGGAATGACAGGTTCTGCCGGTCGCTCAGCTCGGCGGAGGCCAGCTCCGCGCCCTCGACCGTAATCGTCCCGCGCCAGTGGCGCCAACCTCGCGGATTGTCATCGGGGTGATAGGGATAAGATTCGGAGTAGAAGGTCAACGCCAGATCTTCTCCCTGCACCTCGTTATAGCCCCATTCTTCCAATACATGGTCGTTCTTGAACAGAGTGATGGAGCGGATCGGTGCCGTGCCAATCACGCGGCCGGCAATCTGCCGAGACTCGCTGTAGCGGGCCTGTTGTCCCATGCTGGTGCCGTTCACCGTCATGTCCACGATCATGCGCTGGCCGGTCGTCGCATAAGTGCGCAGGGATTTCATGGCATCGAAGATGGCATCCCCGGTGCGCTCCGGCGCGAGCACGGCGGCCAGCCCGCCATGCTGGGCGAGTGAGGTATTCTTGGGCATGGAGAAGCCCGGCTTACCGATGTGATCGTCCGACGCCGCGACAAAGCCGACCCGGTGGCCGTGGTCGACATACATGCGGGCAAACCATTCGAACGTGCCGTGCATGGACATGATCTCCACCAGGGTTTCCATATCGGGGTCCGACAGGCGGTAGTCGCCTTTCTGGTGCGCGTGGGGAATGATCAACACGTCGTTGGTGTCGTTCTGCTCGCGCAGTCCCTGATACAGCGACGACAGCGACGGATACAACTGGGTGGGCAGACGCTGCCGACCCTGCGGCGTGCGGAACAGGACGTTGTGGTGCCCGCCCAGGGTGCGATTGCTGGTCCATTCATAGCCAAGGTAGGTCAGAAAACGGCCCTCGTCGTAATACTTCTCCACCATGCGCTGCATCACGTTCCATTCGCTGTCGTCCATCCACAGGTCGTGTTCGGAATGAGTGACAAAATCCAGTCGCGCCTCGTCGCGGGCAAATTCCATGTAGGCGGTGGGTGAACCGATGCCCTCGGCGAAGCCGGAGTGGCCATGGGTCTCACCCCAGAACACGCGATGGGAAGGGTTCTCCTGCACCAGAATCGGATTGAAGGTCCCTTGCACATTGCCGTCCTCAGAGGCGACAGACAGACGATAGACGCCAGGGCTCGCGAAACTGATTTCACTCAGCGCCACAGCCGCACCGTTGGCGGAAATCTTGGCAATCGTGTTGCCTTGATCGTCGATGATGTGCCAACCGGGAATCGCACCCTGGGCTCGGTTACCGAATTCATCCGCCGCGCGTATGGACAGTTCAATAATTTCCCCCGGGGTGACAATCGACGGAGCGAAGCCAGTCACGGTGGCGACTGTTGAACCGACGACGGGTACGCCATGCATGGGAATCGACAGCCACAGGTTACTGCCATCCAGATCCAGATAGAGCGGGAAGGGCATCAGCTCGGAGTTGAAATCCGGCATCTCCAGTCCGGCGCCGCCGCCGCTGGTGTCGCCGTAGGTGACTGTAACCCGATCTCCCGGAGACAGTGCACCGCCGGCCACGCGAAACACGAGTTGACCCTGGGCACCGCGAAAACCGCCATGCATGCCGGCGACGGGAAACGAATCGCGGGTGAAACTCACAGCCGGGTTGCTAGAGGCGATGGTGACATAGTTATTGGCCGCAGGATCGTCGACCTGAAACGCGCCGTTGTTAGCGTTGAAATGATTCGCGATCAGGAAGCCGCCGCCAGGCTGCACAGAAGCATCCCCGACGGTGTAGATCTGGGAAAAGGTGGCGAGACTGCCGGCGATAAAAGGGCCGGGGGGTTGCAGGTCGAGCGGGCCGATCGCACCGGGCTGCTCATCGCCCAGCGTCAGCTCGGCGATCAACTCGTCCACTTCCTGCGGTTCAGGCTGCCCGTAGCCGCCGATGCGCAATACAGTCTGGGTGGCATTAACCGGGACATACTTGCCTGCCAGCGCGTAGGCATTGATCCAGTCGTAGACGAGCCGGCTGCGGGCCGCGACATTGCTTTCAGTGGAGGGTTGGTTACGCACTTCCGCTTTCAAGGCTTCCACCTGGGCGCGCAGGGTGGGGGTCAGGTAATCCGCGCTAGCTGCGGCTGATTTGGCACTGGCATTGGGGCTCTCGACCGCTTGCTCTGAACAGGTGGCTAACAGTAACAAAATCGGTAATAACACGATGGCGGACAGACGGGACATGATCGGTGCTCCGATGCGAATGCTTTGCCGCAGGATAGAAGGGCGGGTGGCGATTGTCCATCGGCAAACAGGACGCAATGGCGCAAGGGTGATACACTCGCCGCATTTCTTTTTGTCATGAACACCTCCGCCATGAACTTCGTCAAACCCATAACGCTTACCGCCAACGGTATCCAGCTCGTCCCGCTCAGCTTCGAACACGAGGCAGGCCTGCAACAGGCGACGGCGGATGGTGAGCTATGGAAACTGCGGATCACCGGCGTGCCTAGTCCTGCCGAAGTCAATGCCTACATCCAGACCGCCCTGGACGGACGCGAGGCCGGGCACCGGTTTGCGTTTGCGGTAATCGACGAGCCCACAGGCAAGGTGCTGGGCTGTACCAGTTATCATGACATTGTACCGAGCGTACGGCGGGTGGAAATTGGCTACACCTGGTATGCCAAGAGCGTGCAGCGCACGCATGTCAACACCACATGCAAGTTGTTATTACTGACTCACGCCTTCGAAGATTTGCGCTGCAATGTGGTTGGCTGGCGCACTGACAATTTCAATTTTGCCAGCCAGCGCGCCATCGAGCGGTTGGGTGCAAAGAAGGATGGCGTGATACGCGGTCACTTCCTGCGCCGCGACGGCACGATTCGGGACACCGTGATGTACAGCGTGCATCAAGGGGAGTGGACCGAAGTGCGTGCGCATCTGAACTACCTGCTGAGTCGCTACGACGCAAATTCCTGAATCTACTCGTTTGCATGCACCAGTCAGACCTAACATCACTGTTGGCTGCAGCAAATACTTGTGAGGATCTCACATGAAAATCACCTACCTCACCCTAGGCACCAACGATAGATCGGCAGCCGAAGACTGCTATGACAGGCTGCTCGCTGATATGCCGTTTGAGAAAATCTACAGCGCGGACCGCATGACAATGTAGGTCAATGATGGCCTCATGTTCGCTCTGGCCGAGCCGTTCGATGGCAAGCTGGCGACGATTGGCAATGGCTCGATGGTGGAATTTCAGGTCGACAGCGACGCTGAAGTGGATCGTCTGTACGCGCTAGCGCTCGCTCTCGGCGGTACCGATGAGGGCCAACCGGGTATTCGCAGTGGCCATCATTAGGCCTATGTGCGCGATCTTGATGGCAACAAACTCTGCCTTCTGGCGTAGTCCGGATGGTGCTGGCTCTGCCAGACGCTGGAAAGACCGTGAGGTTATCGGATTGACCGATTATGAGTTTTATAACAATCGGAAAAACCAATAC
>JALRBQ010000027.1 GCA_023257655.1 Pseudomonadales bacterium | reverse complement strand
TGCATGACGTCAGACAATATCCGCTATACTGCCTCGGAATATTCAATTCTTGTCCCAATCCGGAGGATTCATCATGTCCAGTCTTAAACTGGTGCTGCTCACCGCAAGTACTCTCTTTCTTGCTGGCTGCGGTTCCGAGGAGAGCTCCCCCACGCTGCCTTCAAGCCCCGGTGACGACAATGTCGCCAGCGCCGAGACTGCGATGACGGCGACGCCGGAACTCGGCGAATTTGGTATCGATCTCAGTCAACAGGACATCAACGTAAGACCGGGCGACGATTTCTTTCGCTATGCCAACGGACGCTGGCTCAGGGAATATGAAATACCGGAGTCACGCAGTGAGCACGGTGCCTTCATCGGCCTGCGCGATCGTTCGGATGAACGCGTACGTACGATTATTGATGAACTGACCTCCCGCGAGCCCACAGCCGGCTCCATCGAACAGAAGATCAGCGATTATTACCGCAGTTACATGAACACAGACGCCTTGGAGGAATTGGGCATCACCCCGTTGCGTGCCGATCTGGCACGGCTGCAAGAAATCGATTCGCTACCTGCCCTCGTCGCTGCATTCGGGCGCTCTGACATCGAAACGACAGCGAGTCCAATTCAATTTGGCGTCAGCGTTGACCGCAGCAATCCGGATATCTATCAGGTCGGTATCGTGGTGGGCGGCATTGGCTTGCCAGACCGGGACTATTATCTTGAGGACAACGAGCAATTCCTCAAGGTGCGCGAAGAGTATGTCGCGCATATCGCTCGCATGCTGGCATTCGCAGACATTTCTGACACCGAAACTAAAGCTGCTTCGATTCTCGCCCTGGAAACCCGCATAGCCGAACATCTTTGGCCCCGAGACCAGAGACGCAATCGCGATCTTACCTATAATCCCATGACCTATACCGATTTCAAATCGACTTATTCCGGGTTTGATTGGGACGCCTATTTCACAGCCGCCGGTGTCGAAAACCTCAATGACCTGAATGTCTTCTACCCAAGTGCCATGTCACCCATCATAGACCTGGTAAAAGAAATCAGTGTTGACGACTGGAAGAACTATCTCATTTACCATCTGATCTCCAACAACGCGAGCCTGCTTTCGAGCGAGATCGACAATGAGAATTTCCACTTCTATTCGACAGTTCTCAACGGTGTACCGGAGCAGCGCGAACGTTGGGAACGTGGTGTCGCAAGAGTTGGAGCACTCGACAGCCTTGGCGAAGGCATAGGTCAGATCTATGTTGAGCAACATTTCCCGCCGTCGGCGAAAGAGCAGATGGAGCAACTCGTCGAGAACCTGCGCGCTTCGCTTGGCCAGAGCATTGACGAGATCGACTGGATGGGTCCTGCTACCAAGGAACAGGCGCGAATGAAGCTGCAATCGTTTCGACCCAAGATTGCCTATCCCGATGAATGGCGTGATCTGTCTTCTATCGAGATCACCCGGGACAACCTGTTCGCAAATGCCCGCAGTGTGCGTGAGTTCAATTATCTCGATGACCTGAGCAGAATTGGGCAGAAGACGAATCGGGAAGAGTGGGGTATGACTCCACAGACTGTGAATGCTTATTACAACCCCTCATTCAATGAGATCGTCTTTCCGGCTGCAATTCTGCAACCGCCCTTCTTCGATCCGGCCGCCGATGCTGCGGTAAATTATGGCGGTATTGGCGCCGTTATCGGTCATGAAATGGGACATGGTTTCGACGACCAGGGATCGAAGTCTGATTATCTTGGGATTCAGCGCAACTGGTGGACCGATGCTGACCGCGCCAATTTCGATCGACTCACCTCGGCTCTCGCCGCACAGTATGACAAGTATGAACCTGTCGAGGGGCACAACATCGACGGCAATTTCACACTGGGAGAAAACATCGGCGATGTCGGCGGACTTTCGGTGGCCTATCGCGCCTACAAGATGTCATTGAATGGCGAGGAAGCACCTGTGATTGACGGCCTGACAGGCGATCAGCGCTTCTTCCTGTCCTGGGCGCAGGTGTGGCAGGCCAAGATTCGTGATGATGCCTTGATTTCACGGCTGACCTCCGATCCCCATTCACCGGCGGAGTATCGCGTGAATGGCGTCGTTCGCAACTTCGACGAATGGTATGAGGCATTCGATGTGCAGCCAGGTGATGCTCTTTATCTGCCCCCGGAGGAGCGTGTGCGCATATGGTAAAGCTAGCGAGAGTCACTCTCGCCGCCGCGTGCGGGCTGATGACTATCGGTGCAGTACACTCCCAGACTGACTCGGGCACCTACGACATCATTATTGAACACGGCAGAATCATCGACGGATCTGGCAACCCCTGGTACTACGCGGATGTCGGAGTCAGTGGTGATCGCATTGTGCGTATCGGTAATCTGACCGCTGCGCGCGCGACAACACGCATTGACGCCACGGGTCTTGTTGTCTCGCCTGGCTTTATCGATCCGCACACCCATGCCATGCGCGGAATCTTCGATGTGCCCACCGCAGAGAGCTCTCTGCTCCAGGGGGTAACTACTCTTACCGAAGGCAATGATGGCAGCTCACCTTTCCCTATCGATCAGCATTACCGCGACATCACCGCGCTCGGTATCAGCCCGAACTGGAGCGTTTTCGTCGGTCAGGGCACGATCCGCGAACAGGTCATCGGTAGTGAGGACCGGCCGGCGACACCGGCCGAGCTGACGCGGATGAAGTCAATGGTCGCCTCTGCCATGGAACAAGGTGCGCTCGGCCTCTCCACAGGCCTGTTCTACGTGCCCGGTAGTTTTACCCCTACCGAAGAAATTGTTGAACTGTCGAAAGTCGCTGCGTCTTACCGCGGGATCTATATTTCTCATATGCGAGAAGAAGCGGCACAACTGCTCGATTCTGTCGCCGAGACAATCCGCATCGGGGAAGAAGCCGGCATCCCGGTCCAGATCACCCACCACAAGGTCATCGGTGCTGGTAACTGGGGCGCCTCCGTCGACAGCCTGCGCATGGTCGACGCGGCCCGCGAACGCGGCGTGGACGTGACAATCGATCAATACCCTTATACCGCCTCACAAACCGGGATCACCGCACTCATTCCCCAGTGGGCCCAGGAAGGCGGGTCCGCTGCACTCATCGCTCGCATCGATAGCCCCGAGACGCGACCAACGCTGAAGACGGCGATCATCGAAAAGATTTTGTTTGATCGTGGCGGTGGTGATCCGCGCAATGTATTCATATCACGCAATACATGGGATCACAGCATGGAAGGCAAGAATCTTGCGGAGCTTGCGATTGAGCGCGGCATGGAACCCAGTCCGACCGATGCCGCCGAAGTTGTTTTTGAAATCGTCAAGGGAGGCGGTGCTACTGCGGTGTATCACGCCATAGACAGCGACGATATCGATCGCATCATGCGTCATCCAGCCACGGCGATCGGTTCCGACGGGCCTCTCGGTGTGTTCGGCGAAGGAGCACCCCATCCTCGACAGTATGGCACCTTCGCCCGCGTTTTGGGCCACTACGTCAGAGAGCGTCACGTGTTGACGCTTGAGGATGCGATTCGCAAGATGAGCAGCCTGACCGCACAGCGACTGGGACTGCGTGAGCGCGGGTTGCTCGTACAGGGATACTACGCCGATATTGCCGTGTTCGATCCGGATGAGGTTGGTGACAGGGCGACCTTTGAGCAACCGCATCAGTATGCGGTGGGAATGAAGTATGTACTCGTGAATGGTCAGGTAGTAGTCGCCAATGGCCGACACACAGGCAACCGCCCTGGGCGCATACTTCATGGGCCGGGCTATACAGGACCCTGAGGGTTCAGCGATTACCATCTGGCATTCCACATTCCCAACGCTACGAGGTGATACTCCGATGAAAAGAATCAGCCCGCGTGTTCTGTTAGCCCTGTTATGCTTCCTGGCGCCTTCAGCCTTCGGTCAAGACCCGATCTATCGGAGCATAACTGCCGAGGCGTTGCGTGAATCGCCGGCGGGAAGTGCCATTGCCTTCAAGATTCTGGTCGACGCTGCCAATCTCGGCACGGAAGAAGCGCGCATTGCCGAGTTAACCTTCCCCGCAGGTTACGCCGGCCCTTCCCATACCCACGAAGCAATTGAGATCTTCTATGTGCTGTCTGGCCGCTTCGGTCACAACGTGAACAGTATCCCGGGAATTCTGGAACCCGGTGATGTCGGTATCGTGCGCCCCGGTGATTCCATCATTCATACCGTGGAAGGCGATGCGCCGGCAGTGGTTCTGACAATCTGGTTGCCCGGTGGAGCCAAGGCCCCCTTTCACAACCCCCAATGATCGGTGGTGAAATCCACCACAAAGTAGGGATTCCCCCAGCTTTGCCTGATGGCTAGACGCTATCTTGTTGATATAAAGACAATATTTTTCTTGGCACAGGATTCGCAAGAACTCCCCTGGTGGCTGCAACCGGTCGCAGCCACGCAAGGAGTTGCCATGAAATTATTATCGAATCTGTTGCTTGTCTTCCTGCTGATCCTGGGCACACTCGCCCTGCTGCCCTTGTTGTCGATGGGCGTCGCTGCAGTTTGCGCAGTACTCGTGTTTGCGGTGTGGGTGCTACCCATCTGGATCATTGCCACTTCTGACAAGACGACTGGCTTCGAGAAGATTGCCTGGCTGTTGGCGATGGTATGCCTGTCCTGGTTTGCCTGGGTGTTCTATTTCTTTCTGGCTCCACTCAAGCCGAAACGCCACTACTACTATTACGAGTAGGCGCAAACTATCGACCCGCAGCCGTGGCGGTTCTCTGCCGCCTCGTCTGCTTTTCGAATCTTGCACGTCAGGTGTTATGATGACGGCCGGGTAATACAGGACGGGCTCATGCCGATCATCGAACTCGATAATCTCAGCAAGCAATATCCCCTGCCGAACGACAAGTCCAAATCGTTTCTCGCCGTGAATGGCATCTCTCTGCGCATCGAGGCGGGCGAGATTTACGGCATACTCGGCCCTAACGGCGCCGGCAAAACAACGACCTTGGAGATGCTGGAGGGACTCACCGATATCGACGGTGGCAGCGCCACGATCGATGGCATCGATGTCAAAACCAATCCTTTCAAAGTGAAGGAGATCATCGGCGTCCAGCTACAGGCCAATGAATATTTTGACAACCTGTCGCTGGTTGAATTGCTGATACTTTTCGGCGCGCTGTACAACAGGTCGATTGATCCCTACGAATTATTGCGTAAGGTAAACCTGCAGGAAAAGGCACAGGCCAAGCCGAGCAAATTGTCCGGCGGTCAGAAGCAACGATTCTCAATTGCCTGCGCGCTCGTCAACACCCCCAAGGTACTCTTTCTCGATGAACCAACGACCGGTCTCGATCCCCAGGCGAAGCGCAATCTCTGGGATCTCGTTCTGCAACTTAACAAGGCCGGCATGACTATAGTGCTAACAACACACAATATGGAAGAAGCCGAGTCTCTCTGTCATCGCATCGCGATCATGGATCATGGCAAGGTGGTGGCCGAAGATACGCCGCAAAACCTGATTCTCAAATATGCGCCGGAACCTCCACAGGCACCACTTCACGGCAACATCGAAGATGTGTTCCTCGCCCTGACCGGTCACGAGTTGAGGGAATGACATGATCAGCAAACTGCAATTGCATCTCACACGGGTATTCATGTTGATCTTTCTGCGCGATCGCCAGTCGATCTTCTTCAGCCTGTTTTTCCCGATTATTTTCATGACGGTGTTTGGCTTCATCAACAATGGCCGGCAAGAGCCTATCAATCTTGGCATCGTTGATGCGTCCAGCAGCGAAACTGCGATCGAATTCATCCAACAACTCATCGACAACCCGGTGTTCAATGTCACTATAGGGCAAGAAGCCA
This sequence comes from Pseudomonadales bacterium, assembly GCA_023257655.1. Classification (GTDB taxonomy): domain Bacteria; phylum Pseudomonadota; class Gammaproteobacteria; order Pseudomonadales; family Pseudohongiellaceae; genus UBA9145. The sequence goes on along the minus strand of JALRBQ010000027.1, from coordinate 68,371 downwards.
GACTGCGCAGTGAACTGGTCGAGGGTGCTCAGACACTGGTCCTGATCCTGCCTGAGACTTTCGATGTCAGCGGCGACGGCATGGAGTTGCCCTTGCTGGTTGATGCGGCGCAAGTTCAACAGCTCGGATTAATCATGCCCGTCCTCCAACAGACACTGATCGCAATCGAACGTGATTTTCGGGGCAACGAACCTTTGTTCTCGCTGGCAATCGAAGATGTGCAGGCGCGTTCGCAACGCTATATCGATTTTCTGCTGCCGGGACTGATGGCGCTGACCCTGATGCAGCTGAGTATTGCCGGCAGCGGATTCAATATCGTCGAGTATCGGCGCAAGGGTATCCTCAAGCGCCTCTTCGTTACGCCGATCAAACCCCGCGATTTCATCACTGCGATCGTGCTGGCGCGCATGGCAATCGTGCTCATTCAACTCTGTGTTCTGATTGCCTTCGCCGTATTCTTGCTGGATGTCCGCATTCTGGGCAATTTCTTTGCCTATTTCTTCCTCGTGATACTGGGGACGTTCATCTTCCTGTGTCTCGGGTTCTGCCTCGGTAGCATCGCCAAGACTCAACAGGCCGTCATGGCGGTGGGTAATCTGGTCATTTTCCCGCAGATCTTCCTCTCGGGCATTTTCTATCCGATTGATTCCATGCCGGCATTCATGCAGCCGATTGCCAAATTGCTGCCGCTTAGCTCGGTCTCAACGGGCATGCGAGAGATCGCCAATAACGGTGCAAGCCTGCTCGAGGTCATGCCCAGCCTGCTTGGCATCGGGATCTGGTTTGTCATCGCTTTTGTGCTGGCGACGCGGTTGTTCGTGTGGAAGGAAGTCGCGAATTAGCGGTCCGATAGAGTCAGGTGGAGTTCGCCAGACTACGGATTGCGGTGACAAGCTGGATTCAACTGTACTATATTCGATCTGGTTTCGATGAACTCTGCTGCGAAATTGCGTCGCTGGGTCGATGGCGCAAATTCCTGAAAAGTCCCAATTCCCCTTTGTGATGTTTGGAGATGACAATAATGAAGAGAAGTCTGGTTGTAATTTCTGCCCTGATCGCACTCGCCTCGGGTTTACTGTTCACGGCATCGGCACAGGATGCCCCGACACCGGAGCAGGCAGCAGCAGCCGCTGCCGACACAAGGCAGTCGCTATTCAAGGTCCTGCGCTATAACCTGGGTGGCATTGCTGCCATGGCTCGGGGCGCTCCCTTCGATGCTGCTGTCGCCGAACGCAATGCGCGTCGCATAGCCGCGATGGCGCCAATGATCCCTGAATTGCTGGCACCCGATACCCGTGGCTTTGATATCGAGACCGAGGCGTTGGACAAGATCTGGGAAGGCAACCTCGATGATATCGCCGTCAAGGCACAGGCTTTGGTGGATGCGGCCAACAATTTTGCCAGCATCGCCGCCGGTGGCGACATGGCAGCCACCCTCGGTGGTATTCGCGCCCTGGGCGGTGCCTGCGCGAACTGTCACGATGAATATCGCGTCGACAACAACTAGCTAGCACTGCATCCCGCGGCCATTTCCCTGGTCGCGTTGAAAAGGGCAGCCAGCGCTGCCCTTTTTTATGCGTGTCATTCGTACGCAAAATTTTGTACGGCCGTTACAGACAGTTACCGTGCCTTGCATCGACGGTCGTGATGGGTGTGCCAGAAAACTGGCTTGGGAAAATATCTCGCTGCATCCAAACTTGCTGTTGCGAGCGGTTTAGCTCGCGGACAAATCATAACCCAACATGCTGCGCTGCATCTCTCGCACCACTCTGTCCAGCTGGACCTGAATTTCAAGGCGGGCGCTGATCAACTCAGGGTCAGCAGGATCGAAGACTGGCAAGGCTGTCCCGGCGCAGACGCCACCACCCAGCATTGTCGTTTCAGATTCCCTCAATTCACGCATGGTATCGCCCTCCTGTGCTGCTCCGAAAGACACCGATTGCTGTGCTCTCTTTCCGAGCTCTCTTTCCGAGCTCGCTTTTCGTGCTCGCTTTCTGTGCTGTTTTTCTGTGCTGTCTTTCAGTGTAGTTGGGCTGGCGAGAAATGCCAGTTATCGAGGAATCGCGGTCAGGGAGTTGCACGCGTGAAGAAGGCAGCGAGTGCGTCGCGGTCGGCGGCGGTGAGCTTGCTGGTATTGTGCTCGATCACATCATTCATATCACCGCCGGCGAATTCGCCATCAGGTTTCAGGCCGATCAGCAGAAACAAGGCAAAGCTGGTGGCGTCCCACTGCGCCAATGCCGCCGCATCGATCGCCTCAATCACCTGGTCACCGAGCTCGGCACCGGCAAATTCACGCGTGTAATCCAGCAGGCCCAGACTGTTGCGGGGCGTGTGGCATTCGCCACAGTGCGCGAGATTACGGGCCAAATGTTCACCGCGCGCGATCTGTTCTGTCGCCAGTGCTTCCGGCATCGGGGCATTGAAATCGGCCAGTCGGTTCCAGCCAGCGATCGTAAGTCGATTGAGCCAGACCGGAACATCCGGTTCGGGCACGCGATGTGTCACCGGTGGCAAACTCATCAGATAGGCGGCAATATCGAGCACTTCTGTGTCGGTGAGTCCGGCGTATGCGCGATAGGGAAATGCCGGGTAATAGAAACTGCCACCCGGCGTGCGGCCATGTTTCAAGGCACGCAAAAAATCTTGTGCCGTCCACGCACCGATTCCGGTGGCGACATCCGGCGTGATGTTGGGGGCATAAAAAGTCCCGAAATCGGTTTCAAGGGCCAGGCCGCCGGAGAATGTTGCCGCGTCTTCTGTGCCTTTGTGGCAGCTATTACATCCACCGGCAATGACGAGATACTCCCCGCGCGCGATAGCGTCCGGATCATTCGCAATACGGGCGTCGCCGTTGACGGCCGGCGGCAGGAACAGCCACAGCAGTACTCCGGCAAGCAGCAACAGCATTGCGAACAGACCAGCCCTGCGCGGGGTCATGAGCGATTAGTCCTGATCATTGCGAGGTAGTGCTGCGATATCATATGAGTTCCGCCAATTGCTCCTTGTCAAACGTCCGCATGGAATCCTGTTCACCCGCACGTATCTTGTTAGGCCAATCGGGATTTGCCAATAGGGCACGGCCCACCGCAACCAGATCGAACTCTTCCGCTTCCAGACGCTGGATCAGTTCCTCGATACCAGCGACTTCCGCCTTGCCTTCTCGATAGGTTGCGATGAATTCCTCGCTCAGGCCGACGCTGCCGACAGTGATGGTGGGCTTGCCAGTCAGCTGTTTAACCCAGCCGGCGAGATTGAGCGCGGAATCGGGAAACTCAGGTTCCCAGAACCGCCGCGTACTGCAGTGAAAAATGTCGACACCCGCGGCGGAGAGCGGAGCGAGGAATTGCGACAGCTCGGCGGGAGTCTGCGCCAGCTTCGCCGTGAAGTCCTGTTGCTTCCACTGTGAGAAACGCAGGATGATCGGAAAGTCTTCGCCGGTCTCACGACGAATTTGTTGCACGATTTTTTCTGCGAACCGCGTGCGTTTGACGAGTGAGCCCCCGTACTCGTCGTCTCGCTGATTCGTGCCTTCCCAGAAAAAATTGTCGATCAGATAGCCGTGGGCACCGTGCAACTCAATGGCATCGAAGCCGAGCGCCTGTGCATCAACCGCTGCCTGGGTATAGGCGTCGATGATCTGCTCAATTTCTGACACGCTGAGCGGTTCCAACACCTTCTTGCCGGGCCCGAGCAAACCGGACGGCGTAGCCGTGGGGTAATCCGGATGTGGGCCCAGACCAGGTTTGCGAATGGCACCGACATGCCAGAGCTGAGGCGCAATCTTGCCACCCACGGCGTGGACAGCATCAACGACACGCTTCCAGCCCTCCAGTGCAGGGCCGTGGAAGCAGGGAATCTGGACGGCACTCGATGCCGCCTGATGATTGATCGTCGTGCCTTCTGTGATGATGAGGCCGACCCCACCGCGAGCCCGACGTTCGTAGTAGCTCACTACGTTGGTGTCGGGGATGCCTTGCGGCGAGAACTGACGCGTCATCGGCGCCATGACAATGCGATTCGTCAGCTGCAGTTTAGGGTGAGTAAAAGCTTGGAACAGACAATCGGGATTCATAGGTATTCCTGGCTGGTGTGGCGCATTAAACTCGTCGCGCTACGTATTGATCGACCAGCATTCTAGTAGGTGAGATCGTTGATGTCGATGCACTCAGATCAAGGCTGCCAGGAGTAACGAGTTGCCGCCCGCTGCAGTTGCAAGCGATTGGCAACAGTCGGTGGAGGTTCAGACTCACCGAAGATCGCCCTTATCCAATGACCGTCAGTCGGATTCGGGAACACGATGAAGGTATTGCCTATCTGTTCTCGCTCTGACTCCAGCAAGTTCAGGCGTTCATCGACATCCGTCACATAGAAACGGCGACTGAAATCATTAAGGTTGTCCCCCAGTAATACGGGTACGTGGTGAGTCTCGCGGATACGGTTCTGCACCACTTCCTTGTTGGACGTATCTCGCAGCACGACAAGGTGCTCAGGATCTGCAAACGGAAAGTCCAACGCCTGCAAATTGGCGAGTGCGAGCGACTGCGTGGCTTCGCCCTGATCGCGGTTCGTGACATAGAACACTTCGATGCCCTGCTCGACGCAGAAACTCAGAAACTCAAGAGCCCCCGGACTCGCGACGAAACGATTGCTCGCTACCCAGCGATCCCAGCTCGCGTCATCGAAGAAATCCTGCTGTGCATTGATCAGGTAACCCCAGTAATCCGGTGCGAGCAGCAGCGTCTCATCGAGGTCAGTGATGACTGCTAGCGGTAGCCCGGCATCCGGCGCAGACAGCGCCTGTTCCAGTCGCAGTCGCGCCAGGGAAAATCCCTGGTAATACAGTGCCCGGTATTCGGCTGCCGTCTGTTTCCAAGCGACCGCATACAGCAAGGCATTGTTGCCTGAAGTCGGTCCCGTTTGATCGGTTGGCGGCGTAGAGAGACATCCACCTAACACGGTACAAAGGATAAGATATTTCAGCTTGTTTGACGGCATGCCTGACTCCACAGTAATACCTTTCGCCGGTTAGGCGGGTGAATTCGCGAAATTTACGCGGGGAATACATGGAAATTCCAAAGTGACCTGTACTATATTGCTCACATCCCCTCATTCCAACCAAAACGAGAATAATCATGAAAGGGCTGCCGCTGCAATTACTTACACTGACGCTTCTGCTTTGCTCCAGCCTGACCAGTAGCGCACAGTCTTATCGTATATTGCTTTCTAACGATGACGGTATTGAGTCTCCCCTGCTATATGCCCTGTATCAGGAACTCGCCGCATTGCCTGATGTGGAAGTTGTGGTCTCTGCCCCCAATGAAAACCAGTCTGGCAGCAGCCAGTCCAGCGTCGGGACACCACTCGTCGTCGATCGTTTCTACAAAGAAGGCGAGTTCTTCGGCTACTCCGTACATGGCAAACCCGCTGATTCGGTCCGGTTTGGAATTGTCGAACTCGGCAAGGAAACTCCTTTCGATCTCGTTGTCTCTGGAATCAATCGAGGCGCCAATGTGGGCGACGTGTCCCATTCCTCAGGCACCGTAGGCGCGGCGATGGAAGCGCTGTATCAGGGTGTGCCCGCCATCGCCGTTTCGCAGGAAGTAAATAACGTCAACACCGAGGCATCGGCTCGGTTTGCTGCGCAAATTGTGCGTCGCTATCAGCGGCAGGGTGCCCCCGAGGGTATCGTGGTTTCGATCAATATTCCCGGGGGTGAACTCAAGGGAGTCAGTGTCAAGCCGATGGGCGATTCCTATTTACAGACGGCGGCCTACACCCCTGTCGAGAGCAGCGGTGACCGCACAACCTATGAGCGCGAACGTGTTATTGTGCAGTCCACAAATACAACATCAGATACCTATGCCTACCAGCAAGGTTACGTCACAATAACTCCTTTGCTTTTCGACTGGACTGCCCTCGACTTTATTGACGACGTCGAGTCCTGGAATCTGCAGCTAGCGGACTGAGGGGAATTAACCTTGCTGGAATTCGAACACATTGTGCAGGTTAATGATTTGACGAATTCGGGCCTTAGCGTCCTGTCACGATCTCAGCTGTGGCGAGGGCTCGTGTTGCGGGCCCGCCATCCGGACAAGTTTAATGGTGGACTGGAATGCAATTCGGAAAAAGTTTCCAGTAACGAATTCCTGCGCACGATAGCGGTTGGGGAGTTCAGCTTTTGTGAACGGGTTGTGCTTGAACCCGAATCAAAGATCAGCACCCGCACATTACCGCACTTGCAACAGATCCACTCCGAGAGCATTACCTGCATCGAGGAGCCAGAGACGGATTACCTGTTTGTTCGTTTCTCGTACCGTCGAGAGCTGGACGACAACGACGAGCGGGTCGCCGTCGGTGAACATCTTAAGGCGGCCTATGTGCAGGTGGATCGGGACGCGATTGCGATGATTCGCATGCTGGCCGAATCCAGACTCTTCGATGAGACTATTAACTGAGCGTTGAACGGCACTCCTGCCACCACCAGTGGCGTAAACTGGCTCGCCTTTGATTACTGCGCCTGACTTGGTTTATGCTCTAAACCCGCACCGTCGGACACTACACCTCCGGCGAGTGTGGCAAGCCAATACAAGCCAATAGCAAGTCCGTAACAAGCATGTACAAGTGCCTGCCACATTGCGTTAGACCTGGCTGTAATTCACTGTCCCGGCGCTACTACCGGGTCGGTAACAACCCCACTTCTGCTTCCGTCGTCCCTGTGGAGAATTGCAAGATGACCATTCGCTCTCTTTCCTATACCTGCTTCGGTCTGTTCACCAGCCTTGCCTGCGCGGTAAGTTTCGCTGAGGAAGCGGATACTTTCGATGCGGCCAAAACCTACCAGGACACCTGCTACGCCTGCCATGGCACGGGAGCCGCCCACGCACCTGAAGTCGGTGACGTAATCGAGTGGGAGATTCGCCTCGAGAAGGGGCTTGATGCGCTGGTGCAGAACAGCATTAACGGCCTCAACGGTATCATGCCTCCACGGGGTCTCTGCACAACGTGCAGTGACGAGAACATGAAAGCGCTGGTGGAGTTCATGCTCAAGAACAGCCAATAATTCGTCATCAGAAACGGAGAATACCTATGCCCGCTGTCCACCTGAATTCGAGTCGCCTGTTGGCTGTTCTCAGCCTGTCCTGTCTGTTACTGGCTTGCTCACCGGCCAGCGACACCACATCAATTGCGGTACCAGTCGGTGCGAGTTCAGTCGGCGCCGAAAATTCCGGCGGCGCCGCAACTTCGGCTCCTGCCTCCCCTGCCGCGCGCCAGTCCTCGGTGCGCAACATGGACTGGGCCCTCCATAATCTCGATCTGTTCGGATCACGTTTCGCGCCCAGCGACCAGATCAGGCCCGACAACGTGGCCACGTTAACGCCCGTCTGGTTGTTCCAGCACGGCGTCATCGATGGTGTCAGCAACCAGACCACGCCGGTGATCATTGGAACAACCATGTACGTCACAGACTCCCGTGGCAGTGTGTATGCGCTCGACGCCCGCGATGGACAGCTGTTGTGGACCTATGATGTGACCCGCCTGCTCGGCGGCGGTCGTCGAGAAGGCTATATCTTCCGTCACCGCGGCGTGGCTTATGCCGACGGCGTCGTCTATACCGCCGCCGGCTCGTTCCTCTTCGCCCTCGATGCCACCACCGGCGAACCGTTGCCGGGATTCGGCGTCGATGGCAAGGCCGACGTCATCCTCGATGTGTTGCACCTGAAGGACCCGAGTGTCGAGACGGCTATCTCCAAAGGCTACTGGTTCACGACCGCTCCACAGATCTACAACGGTGTCGTTTACCTCGGCACCACACGCAGCGAGAGCCATATCTCCGGTGGCTACGTGCTCGCCATCGATGCCAAAACAGGCGAGGTGTTATGGAATTTCAATACTGTTCCCCAAGATGAGACCGATCAGGGATGGGACATTGCTGGGCCGACGTGGGATGGAGGTGAGCGCAATGGTGGCGGCATCTGGGAAACTCCCTCGATCGACCCTGAATTGGGTTTGATTTACTTTGCCGTCGGCAATCCATTCGGCGATAGTACCAAACGCGACGGGATGAACCTGTTCACCGACTCACTGATCGCACTGACACTGGATGATGGACATCTTCAGTGGTATTACCAGCAGGTTCATCACGATGTCTGGGACTATGATTCCGGTAATCAGCCCGTGCTGTTTGATATGGAAGTCGATGGTCTACCGGTAAAGGCTCTGGCACAAGCCAGCAAGAACAGCTGGCTCTACATTCTCAATCGCGAGACCGGAGCCCCGGTTCATCCGATCATCGAGACACCAGTATCAACCGAGACCGACCTTGAGGGTGAGGAGCCCTGGCCGACCCAGCCAATTCCCCACAAGGCCAATGGTGAGCGTATGGAACCTGTCTCGCCCGTGTTCCCCATCGACATACCGGCGCAGCACATGGAATCCAACACCCTGGTAGAGCAATTTACACCTATTGGTCCTAACCAGATTTTCGCACCGGGTTATGGTGGTGGTTCCAATTACTCACCCATAGCATTCAGTCCGCAAACCGGCTTTCTCTACATCAACGCCATCGACCAGCCCTTCAATTCGGGCAGGGATCCGAAAGGCTATTTCTCAGCCTATGATCCCACCACAGGAGAATTGATATGGAGACAGATCTATGAGGGATACGGACAAGCCGGGTCGGTCGTAACTGCGGGCGGAATCGTCTTTGTAGGCACTGGCAGCAATCTCGCTGGTTACTTCTATGCCTTCGATGCCAAGACAGGCAAGGAGCTGTGGAAGTTCAACACCGGAGCGGGTGTGTTTGCCTCACCATCGGTGTATGTGATTGATGGTAAGGAGTATGTGACAGTGGCATCTGGCGGCGGTGATCGTGGCCGACGCGGAGGCGATCTTATCCTGACCTTCGCACTACCGGAGCGAAACTAGACTTTACTGACTTGAGATGACAACACGAAAGCCGATGCCCGGGCTACGAACGCCTGGGCCGACGCCGCCGCGCACGGCCGCGCGTACGTTATTGATCTGGTCAGAGAATGATCCCCCTCGCATGACCCAAAGCGGCTCGCCGGAAAGCTTTGTCTCGTCACCACTGGAATCATACGGATAGTCCTGCAGGGGACTGCGAGTGTATTCCCATACATTGCCACTCATATCAGACAGACCGTAGCTGCAAAGCGGGCAGGGAATAGACCCGACGGCGATCGGTCCAGCACCGGCGAAGTTGGCGAAGCTGTCAGTGCGCTCCGAACCCCAGGGAAAGACCCGACCGTCCTCACCCCGTGCAGCCTTCTCCCACTCTGCCTCAGAGGCGAGCGTGACGTGTGCTCCGTTACCAAGTGCCTGGCGCAATTCCGGCGGGGTGATGTCGGATGCAAGCAGGGCGGCTTCCAGCCACCGTGCATAGGCAAGCGCCTCGGGCCAGGTGACATTACTCACCGGCAGATTGCCCGGCAACCCTTCCATACTGGCGCCAATGGCGAGCTGCCTGTCGAGGGCGAATGCCCGAAATTGCGCTATCGTCACCTCGAAGCGGCCGATGTAAAAGTCATCGAGTTCCACCGAGCCCTGCCGGCGACTGGCGGACCAGCGCTCGTTCTCGTAAGCCATCGGATCCAGTACCGGGTTGCTGCCCATGATGAAGCTGCCAGCTGGAACAAGCACGAAGCCAAGTAAGGCATCATCGGGTAAATAGAAGGCATCAGTACGGAAACCGGCAACATTGACAGTGTCATCAGGCATTACCTGCGTACCGGAGCTATCTCTCAGCTCGCTCTGATGCTGCATCCAGAAGCCTGCGAACAGAATAAGCAGCGTCATCAGGGTAAAGCCGATCGCTCTGCCGGGAACTTTACGAGCGGCACTGTCCGGCGTCGTACCGGTGTCGGTGGGGCGGGTTGTCGGCGCGCTCATAGCGGGCTCGAACTGGCATCGCAGGCAAATTGCCAGTGATGCGCACACGCTCGATTCATCAGTTCCGGCACTGGCGTTTGCATCAGATTAAGTCCACCTTCGCGGAGCATCAGCCGCAGATCGAGTTCGAGTGGCTCGGCGGTTGCCAGCAGGGCTGGATTCAGCAGATTCGCACACGCGGCCTGAAACTTCAGCTCACAGGCACGAGAGAAATAGCTGAAGGCCAGTTCGGGGTCTCGCTCGGTGATGCGGCCTTGGCGATAATTGCGACCGAGCTCATTGCAGGCCCAGGCGGCATTGTCGCCGCAGTAGGTCGATTCCAATTGCAGCAAGCGACTGCAGGCGTTCACGCGGCCATCGTCACAAGCCTGTTGCCAGAACGGCAGGCTGTCGCCGGTATGCTGCCCGTCCGTCTTGCCCAGCAGTGTCATGGTGGCGAAAACGATAATCCAGATACTCATGTGGGCCAGGTTGGCACGACCTCCAAACCACGAATCCCGCCATACGTTGAGCAAGGCTTTGGAGTTGATCGCCGTGACCAGCCGGTCGATCATGATCACGCTCAGATTAAGCAACGGCACGCACAGCAGTTTGTCATAGAACGTCGGCACACCCAGACTGCCGAGTAGTTTGTACAGTCCAAACACTCCAAGGCCATACAGCACGCCAAAGATGGATTTGCCCAGTGGCGTGCGCGGAGAAGTAGACGGGTCGGTGATCAGCAGGTGCAAGCCGAGAAATACGGCGGCGGGTATTTCCGAGTCAAGGAAATACGGAACCCCTGCCAGACTGCCATAGAGTGCACTAAAGCCGAACAGGGTAATTGCTGCAAACCCGGCAACGAGTGTGATGGAAAAGAGATACATCACGATCAGCCCGACCAGGAACAGGAAGGTATAGATATTGGGTGCGAGCGTTAAGGTGGAGGCAATCTCCTGACCCCAGGTCAGATCTGTCGTGCCGGTCAGAATCAGTACCAGTGAGAACAATCCGAGCGCGAACGCAGACGGGTTGAAGATGTGCACATTGCGGCCGTCCCGTTGCCAGCGCACATACTCTTTGCCCATGAAGCCCAGGGCGATCATCAGGAATTGCATGTAGAACCAGTCGTCCCGGAACCACATGAATAAATTGGTACTGAATATGATCGGGATCGGACCGAAGCCCAATGTGTAGTCCCGACGCCGGGTCCATGACAGCAAGGCATCGAAGGTGTAGACAAAGAGCAGCTGTGCGGCGATCAACCAGGCATGGTCATACACTGGCCGCCAGTAATAGCCCCAATAGGCATAGACGCTAAACTGCACCATCGCCTGCACATAGTGCTGGGGTCGCAGCACGATGTTGACGGCGCGCACTTCGCTACGCTGTCGCGCCAATAGAAACAAGACCAGTTGCCAAACCAGTAGCACGGCAGCAGCACCCAGAAACGACCACACGAGAGTGGCGTTCTGCTGCACGCGTGGTGAGAACGACAGCGCCAGCAGGGCCAAGGTCGTACCCAGCGGCAATAAAAACCGTCGTTGGGATATTCCGGCGCCAGCGCCAATAACTCTGGCTTGCGCCCCAGAGTTGTCCGTTCTGGCTTTGACTGCCTTGTGACCGGCGACTGCCATTTGATGTATGTCCTTGAGGAAGCGGAAGATTTGCTGCGGAACTCTGCCCGAATCCAGCAGTGCGCAAGAATAAACCACCTCCCCTAGCAATTCAATTTACCGCGCCCTGGCATCGCCCCCGTGGGGCCGATCCCGCTCCGAACCGGAAGGCTCCGGTCACGCGAAATCCCATTACACCTGTTACGTTGAATCACCTCCAGCGCGCTGGCGGGATGAAGGCGTGTTGCCGCCTGGATATTCGGAACATCCTGTGCGCCCGAAGGCGGTGAACTAATACGGGGTGAACTAATGCGGGGTGAACCAGAAAGGGGTTAACCAGAGCGGAGCCAACCGGGGCGCGTTCGGGTCCGGCTGCGCGGGTTGTCACCCACCGGGGCAAGGGAACAGTGCACCCAGCGGAAAGGCCCGTATTTCGCGGCTTTGACGAAGTCTCGGCACTCTGACTCTGCCAATTTCCCCTTGAAAAATCGTTGCAACAGGCGTAGTTTCAGTGGGCTAAATCGACAATCCTTGTCATCTTTTCGGAGAAGCAAATGAGCAGCAAAATGATAATTAGAAAGGCCGCTACGCTCGCGACCCTGTTTATGGCTCCCTACCTGTCTGCGCAGTCCGTTGCGCCGCAATCCAGTGACATGCCCCGTACCGAATACGGGCAGCCCAATTTTCAGGGAACTTACACCTTCCGCACCATTACCCCGCTGAATCGTCCCGCCGAATTGGCCGACAAGGCGACCTTGACTCCCGAAGAGGCGGCAGAATGGGAGGCTTACGAGAACGAGCGCCAGAACCGCGACCTGATTATCGACAGCGTGGGTGGCGCCGGTTATCCCCCGGGCGTGATCTCGTACAATGAATTCTGGTATGAACGCGGCAACGAGACCATCGAGAGCCGTCGCACTTCTCTGGTCTACGATCCACCCAATGGTCGGGTGCCTCCCTTGAACGCGATCGGTCGTGAGCGCAATGCCGCCTACGGTGAACGATTGAACGAGAGCGCTGGTCCGGAAGCACGAACCACAGTGGATCGCTGCCTGACCGGGTTCGTTGGTGGCCCGCCCATGATTCCGGGTTCGTACAACAACAACATGCAGATTGTGCAGACCAAAGACCAGATTATGATTCTCAATGAGATGGTGCACTCCGCCCGCATCATTCGCCTCAATGATGAGCACAACACCAAGCAATTGAAGTGGGAAGGCGATTCGGTGGCCCATTGGGATGGCGACACCCTGGTCATCAACACCCGCCATTTCTATTACGATTACAATCTGCGCGGCATGTCTGACCAGGCGGTGATCGAGGAACGCATCAGCTGGATTGATGCCAATACACTGAACTATGACTTTACCGTCGAGGACCCCCTGACCTGGGATCAATCCTGGTCTGCGAGTCTGCCTCTGCAACGCTCACCTGACCCGGTGTATGAATACGCCTGTCATGAGGGTAACCATGGTCTGGCCGGTATCCTGGCGGGCTGGAGACGCTATGAGTCCATGGGCATGAACGGTGATGGTACACCCAAAGATACATCCAAAGACCCCAATCGCCGGGGCCCCGACAGCGAGATCTGATCATGACCGGAACACTGCCACGCAGCGCCCAGCTGCTTTCCCTGCTCACCGCCGGCTTGCTGCTGGCGGCGCCGGTTGCGGCCCAGGAAGACACGATCAAGCGCACAGAGTATGGCTACCCCGACTTACAGGGATTCTTTACCTATCGCACCATTACGCCTCTGCAGCGCCCGACCGAACTGGCTGACAAGGCGACTCTGACCCCAGCAGAAGCGGCGGAGTGGGAAGCGTATGAGAATCAGCGCCAGAACCGCGATCTGATTGTGGACAGCGTCGGTGGTGCCGGCTATCCGCCCGGGGTTATCTCGTACAATGAATTCTGGTATGAACGTGGCAATGAGACCATCGAGAGTCGTCGCACCTCGCTCATCTATGATCCACCCAATGGCCGCATGCCACCGCTTACTGCGGAGGGCATTGCGCGCGGCAAGGACGAGGCGATGATGCGCAAGCTCAGCATCGGCGTCGAAGCGCGTCCGCTGGCAGAGCGCTGCCTGATGAGTTTCGGTGGTACCGTGCCCATGGTGCCGAAATCCTATAACAATAATCTGCAAATCGTTCAGACCAAGGATCACATCATGATTCTGAACGAGATGATTCATCTGGCGCGGATCATTCCATTCGCCGAGGAATTTTCCGGTCAGGCGAAGTGGGAAGGTGATTCCATCGCGCATTGGGATGGCGACACGCTCGTGATCGAGACCCGCAATTTCTATTACTACGCGAATTACGGCGGAGCCACGGCCGATATGAAGCTCGTCGAGCGTATCAGTTGGGTCGATGAGAACACGCTGGATTACGATTTTACAATTGAGGATCCCCACACCTGGTCCCAGCCCTGGTCGGCGCGTATGCCGCTCAGTCGTTCACCGGATCCGGTCTACGAATATGCCTGTCACGAAGGAAATCACGGCCTCGCTGGTGTCATGGCAGGCTGGCGCCGCTATGAATCCATGGGCATGTGGGGCGATGGCACACCGAAGGATGGCGAACTGGACTTCTCGCGGGACGCCATCGAAGAAAAATAAACCGGTCGCGAGACCACTCCAGAGAAATGGGCCGCAAGGCCCATTTTTTTGCAACACCGTGGCATACTCCGTGCGGTACTGAGGCAAGCACGCAGCGGTCAGATCATTCACTGACAGGCAATACAGATTCATGACTCGCACCCAAATTTCCACGCTGATCGGATTGCTGATCACTGCGCTGTGCGCAGGCCCGGTTGCTGCTGTCCCGGACACGATACACATCGTCTCCAGACTGGATCCGAATGCCATTATCATTACTGAAGTTGACATCGTCTGCATCTATGACGCCGAGTTAGCGGCCGGCTTTCCAGCCACCAAGAAGGACTGGTATTCGGCCAAATTCATGCTCACACGCAATGCCGGCGACAAACTGGATATCGTCAATACCTTTGTGCCCCAGGGTTTCGACACTGTCGACCCGCCATTGCCGGAGAGACTGAAGCAAGCGAAACGGATACTCGTCTTCGCGCGACACGATGACTCTGAGACTCCTGCCTTTGACATCACCGATTACTCTGGTGCCCTGATTGAAATTGATCAATTCGGTATCCGGGTCAGCGATCCCACCCATTAAACCGAGACCGCCTCATGGTTCCTGAACAACTTGTTGGTTTCCTGATCATCTCGGCAATCTTCATTGCCATTCCCGGACCGAATATTCTTGTCATCGTTTCCACCAGTCTGATGTCCGGCCGGACTCGTGGCCTGCAGACGGTTGCTGGCACGGCGAGTGCGATGATGATTCAGTTAGTGATTGCGGCGATCGCCACCACGTCGCTCCTAGTAGTCCTCAATGAGGGTTTGCGCTGGCTCAAGTGGCTGGGTGTGAGTTATCTCATGTTCCTGGGTTTGCGGGCCCTGTTTCATTTCTGGAAACACACGCCACCGGTTGTGGCCACGGCCAGTGGATCGTTTCAGCGCGGCTTTCTCACGTCGTTCACAAACCCGAAGACGATTCTGTTCTTCAGTGCTTTCCTGCCGCAGTTTATTAGCACGCCGGACAGGTACCTGTCGCAATATGCGGTGTTGGCTGTGTGCTTTCTGCTACTCGCCTGTGTAATCGACAGCACCTACGCCTTTCTGGCCTCGCGCGCCAGTCACTATCTGTCCCAACGCGCACAACGAGCGAACCGGATTCAAAATGGGTTAAGTGGCGCTTTGTACATTGCCGCCAGTGCTTTTCTTGCTGCCACAAACCGCACTTGATCTCCATTGGCTCAATGCCGCGAACAGGAATGTTGCGCAGGCCGGCGAGTCCGTGCAACTGCAGCCACACATGCGACCTGTGAGCACGGCATCGCCCGGAATCTCATTGAATTGCCAATATCCGTGGTTTATTCTTGATGCCCCCATTTTTATGCAGTGAGAGTTGAACTGATGATTAAAAAGAACAGCAAAAACGCGGTTTTCATCGCCCTGTTACTGGCACCAGCACTCGGCATCGCCCAGTCTGACGCGCCTACAAACGATTTGCCCAACCCCTATATGACCCAATCCGGTTATTTGAAAATGCCGGCGGGCCGCGCCTGGGGCTCTTCCAGCGCCGTCGATATCGCTCCCGATGGTGAGAGCGTCTGGGTAGCCGAGCGCTGTGGCGGCAATATCAACGCCTGTGTGCAGAATCCGGACGTGAATATGGTGATGCTGTTCGACAAGGACGGCAACATGGTGCGCAGCTTCGGCGCGGGCTATATCACCTGGCCTCATGGCATTGACGTCGACGCTGACGGCAATGTGTGGATCGCCGATGGCCGCGATAACGGCTCCAATAACGGCCCGGCCTATGGTCACCAGGTTCACAAATTCAGCCCCACCGGTATCCATCTGATGACTCTGGGCAAGAAAGGCGGCGGCAATGGGGACGAATTCTTCTATACCCCAAATGACGTCCTCGTCGCTCCCGATGGCTCAATCTTTGTTGGTGAGGGTCATACCAGCGCGGAAGGCTCAGTGAACCGCGTTCACAAATTCGATGCCGACGGCAATCACCTCTTCTCATTCGGTGAATGGGGTGAAGGTCCCGGACAATTCCGTCAGCCACACAGTCTGGCGATGGATTCCAAAGGCCGTCTGTTCGTCGCTGACCGCGGCAACAACCGCATCCAGATTTTCGACCAGTCCGGCAAACTGCTGGAAGTCTGGCCGCAGTTTAGCCGTCTGAGCGGCATCTTCATCGATGACAACGATGTGCTGTACGGCGCCGATTCCGAATCCGGTTCGGTCAATCCCGAGCACGGCGACTGGTTCCGTGGCATCCGCATCGGCAGCGCGATCACTGGCGAAGTTGAATATCTGATCCCTGATCCGGATCCGGATTGCTCAGGTACTTGCACCGCTGAAGGCGTTGTCGTTGACAAGCATGGCGTGGTCTATGGCGCTGAAGTCGGCCCGGTTGGCGGCATCAAACGCTACGTCCGACCTGCAAACTAACACGACCTTACAAATAAAAAAGCCCACCGCATGGTGGGCTTTTTTTTGGTCTGGAAAAAGCGGGACTCGGCGCCGCGATGCACCAGGCTGAACTAGATGAACTAGAAAGATGCGAGCAGCTGATTGAAGGTGGCGCTCGGTCTCATTGCCGCTGACACCTTCTTCGCATCAGGCTTGTAATAGCCTCCCATGTCAACCGGGACTCCTTGCGCGGAGTTCAACTCGTCGACAATCTTTGCTTCATTCGCCAACAGATCAGCGGCAAGTTTGCTGAAGCGCGCCTTGAACTCGGCGTCCCCGTCATGAGCAGCAAGTGCCTTTGCCCAATACATCGCCAGATAGAAATGACTGCCACGGTTGTCGAGTTCCTTGACTTTGCGTGACGGTGACTTGTTCTGGTCGAGGAATTCACCAGTGGCAGTGTCCAGCGCTTCTGCCAGTACTTTCGCGCGCTGATTGCCGGTGATGTTGGCGATGTGTTCGAGTGAAGCCGCCAACGCCAGGAATTCGCCGAGCGAATCCCAACGCAAGTGATTCTCTTTTTCGAACTGTTGTACGTGTTTCGGAGCAGAGCCGCCGGCGCCTGTCTCAAACAGGCCACCGCCAGCCATCAGTGGCACAATCGACAGCATCTTCGCACTGGTGCCGAGTTCCAAAATCGGGAACAGGTCAGTGAGGTAGTCTCGCAGCACATTGCCGGTGACCGAGATTGTGTCCTTGCCAGCGCGAATACGTTCCAACGACAGGCGGGTTGCTTCTTTCGGCGACAGAATCTGGATATCCAGACCCTGTGTGTCGTGCTCCGGCAGGTACTTGTTCACCTTCTTGATCAGTTGGGCATCGTGGGCGCGATTCTTGTCGAGCCAGAAGACTGCCGGCATACCCGAGAGGCGCGCGCGACTGACGGCGAGTTTGATCCAGTCCTGGATCGGGGCGTCTTTCACCTGACACATGCGCCAGATATCGCCGGCCTCTACCTTATGTTCCAACAGTGCCTTACCACTGTCGTCGACGACCTGTACGTTGCCATCGGCGGGGATCTCGAACGTCTTGTCGTGAGAACCGTATTCCTCTGCCTTCTGGGCCATAAGACCTACGTTAGGTACCGTGCCCATTGTAGCCGGATCCAGTGCGCCGTTTTCACGACAGAAGTCGATCACTTCCTGATAGACCCCAGCGTAGCAGCGATCGGGAATGACCGCCTTCATGTCATGCAACTTGCCATCGGGACCCCACATCTGGCCGGAGCTGCGCAATGCAGCCGGCATGGAGGCGTCGATGATGACATCACTCGGAACATGCAGGTTGGTGATGCCGCGATCAGAATCCACCATCGCCAGTTCGGGCCGCTCTGCATAACAGGCCTTGATATCGGCTTCAATTGCTTCGCGTTCGCTGGCATCGAGTGACTGAATCTTGCTGTAGACATCGCCCACACCGTTGTTCGGGTCCACGCCCAACTTCGAGAAGACGTCAGCGTATTTGTCGAACACCGGCTTGTAAAAAACGGTAACGGCGTGACCGAAGATGATCGGGTCCGAAACCTTCATCATGGTCGCCTTCAGATGGAGCGAGAGCAGAACGCCTTGCGCTTTTGCGTCATCAATCTGTACTGCCAGGAATTCCCGCAACGCGCGCTTGCTCAATGTCGATGCGTCGATCACCTCGCCGGCTTTGAGCGCGATGCCATCCTTGAGTACCGTAAGCTTGCCTGCGGCATCGCGATGTTCAATGCGCACCCTGGTGGCGGCATCAACTGTGGTGGACTGCTCACTGCCGAAGAAATCGCCCTGTTGCATGCTCGCAACGTGGGTGCGCGAGTCTTTGGACCAGGCGCCCATGGAATGTGGGTGCTTGCGCGCATAGGATTTGACTGAAGCGGGAGCACGACGATCGGAATTTCCCTCACGCAACACGGGGTTTACCGCGCTGCCCTTGATTCTGTCATAGCGTGCCTTGATGTCCTTCGAGACGGCATCGGTCGCCTCTTCCGGGTAATCTGGCAACTTGTAGCCCTTGGTTTGCAGCTCCTTGATGGCCGCATTCATCTGCGGCACCGAGGCTGAGATATTGGGCAACTTGATGATGTTGGCCATCGGGTCCTGAGTCATTTCGCCGAGTTCCGCCAACGCATCGGCCTGCTGCTGGTCCGGTGTGAGGAATTCAGGGAAATTGGCGATGATGCGACCCGCCAGGGAGATGTCCCGCATTTCCACGTTGATGTGCGAGGGTGCCGCAAACGCCTCGATGATGGGCAGTAGCGAATAGGTCGCCAAGGCCGGAGCCTCATCGGTTTCGGTGTAGATAATCGTGGGTTTCTGCTCTGACATCGTGATTCCTTTGGCTGTGGATACTGGCTGAAATAACGCTACGGAAGCTGGCGAAAAAGGGCACGCATTATAACAGTCATGCCTGCACGGGAATAGTAGCTGGCCCCGCCCTCGCAGCCGGGACCCATGTGTGTATAATTGCCGCGAAATGCAGAGACTGAGAGTTGACCATGTCCATCCCTACCCGCCTGGATGATTTCCAGATTCGCGTCGCGCAGATAGAAGATTGCCCTTTGATCCTCAGCTTCATCAAGGAGCTTGCCGACTACGAGAAACTCAGCCACGAGGTCGTGGCAACTGTCGCCATTCTGGAGGAATCCCTGTTTGGTTCGCGCCCCTACGCAGACGTTCTCATCGCGGAATACCAGCAGCAGCCGGTGGGCTATGCTCTGTATTTTCACAACCTGTCTACGTTTACCGGGCGACCTGGCATTTATCTGGAAGACCTGTACGTCAAGCCCGCGATGCGGGGGAAGGGCTTCGGCAAGAGCCTGTTGGCCTATATCGCCAAATTGGCCGTCGATGGCAATTGCACACGCTTTGAGTGGTCCGTTCTGGACTGGAATGAACCTTCGATACAATTCTATCGTTCGATCGGCGCCCGCCCGATGGATGAATGGACCGTACAACGACTGGATGGTGAGGCCTTGAAAAAATTCGCCGCCGAGTTCTAGACTCAGGCCATGGAGAAAGGGAGATTGATACAGTGAGCAGGATCGTCTATGTGAACGGCGACTACGTCGCACCCGAAGAGGCCAAGGTCTCTATCTTCGACCGCGGCTTCATTTTCGGCGACGGTGTCTATGAAGTAGTGCCGGTACTCAATGGCCAACTCGTCGACAAACAGTATTTCCTGGAACGCCTGCAACGCAGTCTGGGCGAACTCAAGATAGCCTGGCCCTGTTCCAAAGAGGACTACATTGCTGTGATGGAAGCTCTGATCGCACGCAACCAGCTCGTCGAAGGCATGGTCTATTCCCAGGTGACGCGCGGCGTTGCCGAACGCAATTTTTCTTTCCCGGAAGCGACTCCGACGACACTTGTGGCGTTTACCTCGGAATTACAATTGCTGGACAATCCGCAGGTTGCCTCCGGGATTGCGCTTGCCATCACCGCTGACCTGCGCTGGAAACGACGCGACATCAAATCCATCAATCTGCTGGCCCAATGCCTGGCCAAGCAGGATGCAGTCAGTCAGGGCGCGGTGGAAGGCTGGATGGTCGAAGACGGCTACGTTACCGAAGGCGTCTCTTCTTCTGCCTATATCGTCAGTGGAGGCAAGGTTATTACGCGCCCACTATCCAACTGGATTTTGCCGGGAATACGACGCCGCACTCTGCTGGAAATAGCCGCCAAGGCGAACCTGGAAGTAGAAGAACGCCCGTTCACCGTTGCCGAGGCCCTTGCCGCAGACGAGGCTTTCATCAGCAGCGCCACCACGATCGTCATGCCAGTGGTCAGCATCGACGGCCAGCAGATCGGTACGGGCACGCCTGGTCCGATCACGATGCGCCTCCGCGAACTTTATAAGGCCCGGCTATTACAGGAGGCGGGCGTGTCTGGCTGAAATTCGGCCCCAGCAGCATGCTTCTCACTCCCAAAGTACCTGACCCTTCCAGAAGCCTGATCAGAATCGAAGAGGCCCTATGAAATTGCTCGCATTCGCGGCCAGCAGCAGTCGCAACTCCATTAACAAGGCGTTGGTCAGTCACGCTGCCAGCTTGCTGGCAACCACTGAGACCGAGATCCTGGATCTGAATGACTTTGAGATGCCACTCTTCAGTGTCGACAGAGAACGTGAGTTAGGGCATCCCGAGCTTGCCAGGAAATTTCTCGACAAGATCGCCAGCGCAGATGCGCTGATGATTTCATTTGCGGAGCACAATGGGTCTTACTCAGCGGCTTACAAGAACCTGTTTGATTGGTGCTCAAGAGTCAACCCGAAAGTATTCCAGAGCAAACCTATGGTGCTGCTCTCCACGTCGCCGGGCGGGCGCGGCGGTGCCAGCGTGCTTGCTGCGGCACTCACGTCGGCGCCATTCTTTGGCGGAGTTGTCAAAGCCAGTCTTTCCATTCCCAATTTTAATGATAATTTCGATCTTGAATCTGGCCGGCTAAAGAACCCTGAGCTCGCGGCAAAACTGCTGGACGCAGTGTCGGCGTTTCTGGTGTAGCGCGGCGAGTTTGTCGGAGCATGATTTGCGAAATTGGTTAATCTTAAAGAGCTTGATATGGAAGTGGTTAAAATGCGCGAACGCGTCCTTGTTACCGGTGGTTCGGGTTTTGTCGGCAGTCACGTCATCCTGCAGCTATTGCAATCTGGTTATCGCGTGCGCACCAGCGTGCGTTCGCTCGACAAGCAGGGCATCGTGCGGGAGGCTCTGCAAAGGGCCGGAATCCCTCACACATCCGAGCTCGAATTCTGTGTTGCCGATTTGCTGAGTGACTCTGGCTGGGATCAAGCCTGCGCCGACTGCAGCTATGTCATGCATGTTGCCTCTCCGTTGACGGCGACAAAAAACGAGGAAGAAGTCATTCGGCCCGCAGTCGACGGTGTATTGCGTGTACTCCGTGCGGCGAGGGATAACGGCGTTCGCCGCGTTGTCTTCACGTCGACCTGCGGCGCCATCTACTACGGTCATCCGCTGCGTGCGGAAGCCTTTGACGAGACCGATTGGACCGATGTCGCCGGTGGCGATATGAGTGCGTACGTAAAATCGAAGACGCTGGCCGAACGGGCGGCGTGGGATTTCATGGCGCGCGAGGGTGGCGCACTCGAACTTGCCGTGATCAATCCTTCCGGAATCTTTGGGCCAGCGCTGAGTCCGGATTTTTCGTCCTCGCTGGAACTGATCAAGCGACTTATGAATGGCAGTATGCCCGCGTGTCCCGATCTGTGGTTCGGAGTTGTCGATGTCCGTGATGTGGCTGACTTGCACCTGCGGGCGATGACCGCCCCGGAAGCCGCCAACGAACGCTTCATTGCAACTCAGGGCAGTGCTGTTTCGATGCTTGCCATTGCCGCTGTCTTGCGGGAGCGCCTGAGAGACCGGGCACACGCGGTCCCAGTACGTCGACTCCCCAATCTCATTATCCGTGTAGTCGCTCTCTTCAATATCGAAATGCGCGATCTCGTACCGCTACTTGGCAAGGTGCGTAATGCGTCCAGTGCGAAGGCTCAACGAGTGCTCGGTTGGCAGCCACGCACCTGGCAGGATGCCGTGGTCGCCACGGCAGAGAGCCTGCTGGATCTGGGAGTGGTGACGACTCCATAGCTGACCTGAGATGGATTCACGGCGGCGGTAAACAGACGACTAGGAGTTTGTGAAACTGATTACCTGGCGGATGTCGTCGACGCCGAGCAACAGCATCAGCAATCTATCAACACCAAGGGCGACACCGGAACAAGCCGGTAATCCGCTGTCCAATGCGGCCAGTAGCAGTTCATCAATGGGATACTGCGTCAGACCCAGTGCCGCACGACGCGCGTTATCCGACTCGAAACGGATGCGCTGCTCCTCACTCGCGGTCAGCTCAAAATAGCCATTGGCGATTTCCATGCCCCTGCCAAACAACTCGAATCGACGTGCCACAGCCTGACCCTCGGCATCGGTCTCGATTCGGGCCAGAGCCGCCTGGGCAACCGGATAGTCATAGATGAAACAGAATTCGGGCAATTCCGGCTCGATGCATTGCGCCAGCAACATCTGTAAGTAGTCGGTCGCACTGAAGTCATCGCTGCCAAAGTCGATGCGGGCGCGGGCATAATTTCGTAAAGCTTCCGGGCTCATCCGATGAGGATCGAAGTGCAGGTGCTGTTGAAACAGCTCACGATAACTGAGGCGGGCAATCGGGCCACAGGCCAGCACGGCCTGCAGTAAAATCTCTACCTCATCCATCAGCTCGGTGAGTGAATAGCCGGGTTGATACCATTCCAGCAGGGTGAATTCAGGGTTGTGACGCGGGCTCGATTCGCCCCGGCGAAACACCTTACCCAGTTGATAGATGGCGCCACTACCGGCAGCCAAAAGCCGTTTCATCGCAAATTCCGGCGATGTCTGCAGGTACTGCGTGACGGGAATCGCAGGCGTGGTGTCAAAGACCGCGAAGCTCTCGATATAGACGTCGGTCGCAGTGCTGGACCCGAGCAGCGGCGTATCAACTTCCAACACTCCCCGCTCGGCGAAGAAGCGGCGCAAGTCTGCCAGCAAGGCAGCCCGGGCCCTGAGCGTTTCCTGCGCAGTGCCGGGCTTCCAGTTCTTCATTACACGGCCGCTTTCGTTGGGGTGAGTGGCTGGGTTGACCAGAGAGTCGAGTGGTTGGGTCAGGGCCTGGGTTATCGCGAGGAATTACTTGCTGACGCGATTCTGGTATTCGCGGCTGCGGGTATCCACGCGCAAGACGTCACCGATGTTGACGAACAAAGGCACCTTGACGACGGCGCCAGAGCTCAAAGTGGCCGGCTTGGTGCCACCCTGGGCAGTATCGCCCTTGAGACCGGGATCAGTCTGCACGACCTCCAACTCGACGAAGTTCGGTGGAGACACGGATATCGGGGCATCGTTCCACTGCACCACCATATAGACCGCCTGTTCCTTCAACCAGTCCTTGGCGTCTTCGATGGCGGCGGCGTCGGCAGCGATTTGTTCATAGCTGCCGTCTGTCTTCATGAAATGCCAGAACTCGCCATCGGTGTACAAATATTCCATATCGCTTTCGACCACGTCCGCAGCGTCGACCGAGTCTCCTGACTTCAAGGTGCGTTCCAGCACACGCCCGTTTTTCAGGTTGCGAAACTTGACCCGGTTAAAGGCCTGGCCCTTGCCGGGTTTGACGATTTCGTTTTCCAGGATCGAGCAGGGATCGCCGTCGATCAGCACTTTCAATCCGGATTTGAATTCATTCGTGGAATAACTTGCCATGGCGTCCTCTCAATCAGTGCGTGCCAATGTTTGCCAATCAGATTTGTTGTTATGATCAGGCCTCGCCCAAAACCCAGCGATCCGCCAGCTCATGACCAGTCCCGTCGTTTCGATAATTGACTCAGACCAGCCTGAAAAATGGCAACAGATGTTATCCGATCTCATTACAGATCCAAAGGAATTACTACAAATTCTGGGTCTGAATGCAACGGATTACCCGGGTGATCCCGACATGCTGCGGCAGTTCCCGATGAAGGTTCCGCGTCCCTTTGCCGCGCGAATGGAAGCGGGTAACTGGCGTGATCCACTGCTGCTCCAGGTGCTTCCCAGCTCGCTCGAGGCTGTGCAGGTCGAAGGGCTGGTGGCGGATCCCTTGCAGGAAGCGGCAGCCAATCCGGTACCGGGATTGCTGCACAAATACGCCGGGCGTGTGCTGCTGACCGCGGTACCCCATTGTGCCGTGCATTGCCGCTATTGCTTCCGTCGCCACTTCGATTATGCGGGCAATGCCCCGAACCGCAGCGAGTGGGTGAAGGCCATAGACTACATTGCCGCCGACCCAGGTATCACCGAGGTAATTCTCAGTGGCGGCGATCCACTGGCGGCCTCGGATCGGCACCTGCGCTGGCTGATTGACCGGATCAATGACATCGAACATGTCAGCAGCTTGCGCCTGCATACGCGATTGCCCATCGTGCTGCCCCAGAGAGTCACGCCCGGGCTGGCCGCTTTACTGGGTGGTAGCCGGGCCAAACCAGTGTTGGTGGTCCATTGCAACCACGCCCAGGAACTGGACCTGCAGGTAGCTTCTGCATTGGGCCAGTTAACAGACAATCGCATCATTTTGCTGAATCAAGCCGTCCTTTTACGGGATGTTAACGACAATCTCCCCGCACTGGTAGCGCTCAGCAAGCGCCTGTTCCAACTCCATGTTCTACCCTATTACCTGCATCTGCCCGACCGGGTTGCGGGCACGGCACATTTTCAGGTGAGCGCAGCGACCGGTAGAGAATTGATAAGCGGGATGCAGGCCCAGCTTCCAGGCTATCTCGTCCCCACACTCGTGCAGGAACAACCTGGCGCCAGCGCCAAGACTCGACTGGCCTGATCCAGTCGTCCCGGTCTCCGGGATACCCGCCGGGCCAATATTTGGCCTGCTCGCCGGGACGATGGTCGGCACTCTCGCCAGGGACAATCGCCGGTACTTTCGTCGGGACTATCGTCGGGACTATTGTCGTGATAGTCGTCGCGAAATCCAGGAGTCTACCTGCCATGGTTCAGGCCACTGCGTTTGCTCAGAATCCGCCGGCTTTCCCACGTGACCCGCTCACCGGTCTGTATCAGCAGGACTTCATGTTGTGGTCATTGACCGCCCGCCGACGGCAGGGAAGTTCGGCACAGCCCGCCATCCTCGCTCTGCTCCAGCTCGAGAACTTCTACGAGATTCGGGGTTGGGTGGGCAAGGCTGAAGCCGATTTGCTATTCAATACAATCGCCGCTTCCTTGCACACGCTCCTGCCAGACTCCGCTTTGCTGTGTCGGTGTCAGCGCTACGAATTCGCCGTGTTATTGCCTGAGCTAACCCGGGCGCGAGCGCAACACCTCATCGAACGCATCAAGCAGGCACTGCGCTCTGCCTCGTCACCGGCCATACCGCCCCAACTCGAACTACGCTGTGCCGTAGGACTGGCCGACTTCGACGGTGACATCTCCTGTGCCGAGGCGTGCTTTGCCCGCGCCCGCCACAGCCTCAGCCGTACTCTCGCTCGCCGCGGTGAGTCCGAACCAGCTGTCGAAGAGGAGAATGGCGTGGCTGGGAAAACACCGACACCATCACAGCTACTGGCCTTGTTACAACAACGGCAACTCCAGCCTACTTTCCAACCGGTTGTTTCACTGGCAGGTGACAGTACGCCCTTCTTCGAAATTCGCACCGCCTGTCATGACCCCAGAATTGGTACTGCTGCCCTGATTGAACAGATTGTGCAGAATGCGCTCGGGGAGCGTCTCGACCGCTGGATCGTGTCCAGCGCCTTGCATGAATTAAGAAAGGTTCGATCCAGCCCACTCCACTTGCTCATCAATCTGACCCAAAACTCCCTCGTCAGCCGGCCGTTTCTCGAGTGGCTCGCCTCAAGGGTGGCCGAACTTGGCGCACGGGCGGCCTCGCTGGTATTCCAGATCAGCGAACTGGACCTGCTCTCAGCCCAGCATCACGTGCAGCGTTACAGCGAAATCCTCACGGCGCAAGGTTGCCAGTTAAGCATCAGTTATTTCGGGTGTACGCCGGACCCCTGCCGCTATCTGTCATTGCTGCAGGCGCACTACGTGAAACTAGATTCCTCGTTGACTATTGCCGTTGAGCGCGACAATGAAGACCTGGAACACCTGCTGGCATTGACGGCACGATTGCAGGCGCTTGGTCTGCGCAGTATCGCTGGTCAGGTGGATGCGATGGCGTTACTACCCCGCTTGTGGTCTGCCGGTATCAATTATGTCCAGGGCAATTGTCTCGCCGCACCATCCCAGCAATTGGCTTACAACTTCCCGCGGCGAATGACCCTGAGCCCGGCTCCACCCGACCCGCGCTGAACCGATAAACTGATTGGGGATGCGCAGCGCTCCTGCTATCCTTGCGTCTCCGTAGCGCGTCGTTGCGCCGATCGGCACCGAAGCACCAAGTCGCCCTGAAGAGACCCGACCTTGCAAGCAGAAAAGGAACACGCAGACCCCGCATCCGTGCCCGGCTCCTCGGTGAAAAAGCCCACTTCGATTTCCAGAGTATTCTCGGTGTCTGTGTGTCTGCTGGTACTGCTATCGATGTGTGTGTTTTGGCTCATCAGCAACTACAACACACAGAATTTGTTACGCCAACAGGCTGATCGGCTCGGCACTACCCTGGCATACCAGACTGCCCTGCAACTCACCGAACTGGTATTAGCCAATGACCTCATCAGTATGAATGTCGTACTGGCTAAGCTGGCGCAGGACGCAGCCATCGCCGAAGTCACCGTACTCAATATTTCCAATGATGTAATCGCTGCCGCCACAACCAGTACGACACCTCCCAAATCAATTCTTCCCTTCAATATTCCAATTACCCGCGTGCAGTCGGTCTATCAGGCGCCGATCACTCTGGCCGACTCCATCGCCGGTTATGTGCGCATAACGCTGGATCTTAGTTACATCGAAACCGCGCTGATCAACAATTTGCTTTTCATTCTAGCCGCGACTGTATTACTGATGACGGTAGCTGCATCGCTGATTTCAACCTACTTGCAGTATCTGATCAGCTTCCCCGCACGGCTGCTGGCATTCGCAATCAGTAATATTCGCAAGGGCGAAATCGATACCTGCCCGGAGCCGGAAAACAGCAACGAGATCAGTACTGCCATTCGTCAGTTCAACGCGACTGCGGAATTTCTCGCACAGAATACTTTTCTCGACAATTTTGGGCGGCGGATACCCGACGGTGAATCTCCGCATTTCAAGGCAATGCCAGGTACCCAGGACCTGACTCTGCTATGCGTGCGCATCTCGAATTTCCAATACCTTGCCTCTACCCTGCACGAGTCAGTATTGATTGCCTTGCTGAATAAGTATTATTTTCTGGCCGGCAAGGTCAGCCAGCTTTACAACGGATCGGTGAGCTACTGTGCCGACGGCGAATTGATCATCCATTTTTCGGATCCTCAACTCGAGGAAGAACAGGCATTCTATGGCATCTGCGCCGGCCAGCTCATGTTGCAGTTGCTGGGTGATATGGCAGATATTGAAGGCGAACAAGTGCCACTGAAACTGCGAATCGCAGTGCACAGCGGCCATCAGGTGAGCGGACTTTATTCACCCATTACCCAGGAAACCAATAACCTGACTGGGGCTTCGATTGACATGACTCGTCGAATTTGCGACGAGTGCCCGGATAATTGCGTGTTGATCAGCGGTCCGGCTTTTGATCATGCTGGCGCGGGCACCCGAGTCGATGGCGAGTTATTTGGCGAAATCGACGACGCTGTCGATGCCATCACATTGTATCTGGCGCATACGGCGATGTCGGATTACGGCCTGCTGCTCGAACGCCAGGCATTACAACTGGTTGCACTCTACGCAAACTAGTCGTCGGCACTTTCCTTGTTCACCGCCGGCTTGTCTTTCGCATTCACTTCAATACGATCCACATTCTGGAATCCGCGCGGTAGCTTGTTGCCACGTCGACCGCGCTCACCGAAATAGTGCTGCAGATCGGCAGGTTTCAGATTGTGGTGGCGGCGACCGGCATACACGGTGAGGCTGTCTTCCTCTCCAAGCGTCGTGATCGCGACAACGAATTCAATGCGATCGGCGACACGACCACTGGGAATTCCGATGATCTTGTTGCCCTTGCCCTTGGCAAGACGCGGTAATTGGTTGATCGCAAACATCAGCATGCGACCCTCGTTGGTAACCGCAATGATCAAGTCCTTCTCATAATCATTGACCACGAGGGCAGGCAGCACTTCGGCACCCTTCGGCAGGCGCAGTATATTCTTGCCGGTCTTGTTCTTGCTGGTGAGGTCGCCGATTTTTGCCACGAAACCATAACCAGCGTCACTAGCGAGCAGTACATCGCGTTCATCTTCACCTATGATGACGCCTTTGAAACTCGCACCGGAAGGGGCAGTGACCCTGCCCGAGAGTGGCTCACCCTGTCCCCGTGCCGAGGGCAGACTATGGGCAGGCAGGGAATACGCCTTGCCCGTTGAATCCATGAAGATCGCAAGTTGACTGCTCTTGCCATAAGCGGCCAGCTTGAAGCTGTCACCGGACTTGTACTGGAGCGCAGCAGGATCTACATCGTGACCTTTCGCTGCGCGCACCCAACCGCGTTCGGACAGGACAATCGTGACAGGCTCGGTGGAGATCAGCTCAACTTCACTGAATGCCTTGGCTTCTTCACGCTCCACCAATGGCGTGCGACGTGCATCACCGAATTTTTCGGCGTCTGCGATAATTTCGGCCTTGATAAATTGCTTTAGCTTCGTCGCGGACTTGAGCAAGGCTTCCAGAGTCTTGCGTTCCTCACTCAATTCTTTCTGTTCAGTCTTGATCTTGATTTCTTCGAGCTTGGCCAACTGGCGCAATTTCAGTTCGAGAATCGCCTCCGCCTGGCGTTCACTGAGTGAGAATGCCTTCATCAGGGCGGGTTTTGGCTTGTCTTCCTTGCGGATAATCTTGATGACTTCGTCGATGTTCAGAAAGGCGATCAACAGGCCTTCCAGGATGTGCAGCCGATCCAGAATCTTGTCGAGCCGGTTCTGCAATCGACGGCGGACCGTGACAGTGCGGAACTGCAACCACTCAGTCAGTAGCGTCGCAATATCCTTTACTTGCGGGCGCTTGTTGATGCCTATCATGTTGAAGTTGACGCGGTAATTCTTCTCCAGGTCCGTTGTCGAAAACAGGTGCGACATCACACTGTCCTGATCGATACGATTGGACCGCGGAACGATAACGATGCGCGTCGGATTTTCATGGTCAGATTCGTCGCGCAAATCGACAACCATGGGCAGTTTCTTCTTCTGCATCTGCGCCGCGATCTGCTCCAGCACCTTGGCGCCCGAGACTTGATAGGGCAAGGCGTTAATGACGATCTCACCATTTTCTATGACATAGGTTGCACGGGCCTTCAGGGAACCTCGTCCGGTTTGATACAGTTCCCGAATCTCCGCGGCAGGTGTTATCAGCTCGGCTTCTGTAGGGAAATCCGGGCCTTTGATGTGTTTGCAAATTTCGGCCACGCTCGCCTTCGGGTTTTCCAACAAATGAACACACGCACTCGCGACCTCGCGCAGATTGTGCGGAGGGATGTCTGTTGCCATACCGACGGCGATGCCGCTGCCACCATTTAGCAGCACATTGGGTAGCCGTGCCGGTAGAATTTCCGGCTCCTCGAGCGTGCCATCGAAATTTGGCTTCCACTCGACCGTGCCCTGCCCCAGCTCAGCGAGCAGGATATCGGCGTAGTTCTGGAGACGGGATTCGGTGTAACGCATCGCGGCGAAGGATTTGGGGTCATCCTGGGAACCCCAGTTCCCCTGACCGTCGACAAGGGGATAACGATAGGTGAACGACTGCGCCATCAGCACCATTGCCTCGTAACAAGCCGAGTCACCGTGCGGATGGAACTTGCCAATGACGTCGCCAATCGTACGCGCTGATTTCTTGAATTTCGCGCTGGCCTTCAGGCCCAGTTCCGACATGGCGTAAACGATGCGGCGCTGTACGGGCTTCAGGCCATCACACAGATTTGGCAAGGCTCGGTCATTGATCACATACATCGAGTAATTCAGATAGGCGTTTTGCGTGTAGTGACGCAGCTCGATCTGTTCGATGCCGTCTTCGTTGAGTGTGATGTCCTGATTCATTTTTTTCTCTGTTTAGTGATTCGCTGTTTGGGCATTCGTCTGTCTTTTCACTGTGCAGACACAGCCACCTTCCTGCCTTGTTTTCTTTAGTCGGCGAAGTCGGCGAGGTTGCCGCTGTCCTCTAGCCAGGTCTTGCGATCGGGTGCCCGGTTCTTCGCCAGCAACATGTCCATGATCTCAAACGTGCTGGATTTTTTCTTCGCGGCCGGATTGTCTTCCAGCGTCAGTTGCACCAAACGTCGCGTATCGCGCGCCATCGTTGTTTCGCGCAGCTGCAGTGGATTCATCTCACCCAATCCCTTGAATCGCTGCACATTGATCTTGCCATTCTTCTTCTCAGCAGCCAGCCGATCCAGAATGCCGTTCTTCTCACTCTCGTCGAGCGCGTAGTAGACATCCTTGCCGACGTCGATGCGAAACAGAGGTGGCATCGCTACATAGACATGTCCGGCTTCGACCACGGGACGGAAGTGTTTCACAAACAGCGCGCACAACAGCGTCGCGATGTGGAGACCATCTGAATCTGCGTCGGCCAGTATGCAGATCTTGCCATAACGTAATCCTTCGATGCTTGGCGATCCGGGATCGACGCCCAGTGCGACAGCAATATCGTGAACGGTCTGGGAAGCCAGGATCTCACTGGAATCCACATCCCAGGTGTTCAGGATCTTGCCTCGTAGCGGCATGATGGCCTGAAACTCGCGATCCCGAGCCTGCTTGGCGGAACCACCGGCGGAATCGCCCTCAACGAGGAACAGCTCGCCTGCCATTACATCCTCGGTTGAACAATCTGCGAGTTTGCCAGGCAGTGCCGGACCCGAGGTAATCTTCTTCCTCGCCACCGTCTTGCTTGCCTTCAGTCGGCGTTGTGCATTGCTGATACACAGATCGGCGATGGCTTCGGCTTCGTCTGTGTGCTGATTCAACCACAGACTGAAAGCATCCTTGACCACTCCGGCGACGAACACGGCGCATTCGCGGGACGACAAGCGCTCCTTGGTCTGGCCTGAGAACTGTGGATCAACAATCTTGGAAGACAACACGAAACAGCACTTGTCCCAGACGTCTTCGGGTGACAGTTTCAGCCCCCGGGGTAACAAATTCCGGAACTCACAGAACTCGCGCAGTGATTCCAGCAAGCCGGTCCGCAGCCCGGAAACATGGGTGCCGCCGAGCGGTGTCGGAATCAGGTTGACATAGCTTTCACCGGTAATCTCTCCACCCTCAGGTAACCATTGCACTGCCCAGTCCACGGCTTCGTCGTTGCCCTGTACAGAGCCTGTAAACGGTTCAACCGGTATCGTCTCATACTGGGACGTCGACTGGGTCAGGTAGTCAATGAGACCATCCTGATAGAGCCATTCCTCGCTCTGCGACTTGTCGGCGGGCACGGTGTTATCGATGAAGATGACCCGCAACCCCGAGCACAGAACTGCCTTTGCGCGCAGTACATGCTTCAGCCGCGAGATGGAGATTTTAGGCGAGTCAAAATATTTCTCGTCTGGCAGAAAAATAACCGTCGTACCGGTATTGCGCTTGCCAACGGTGTCGATGGGTTTCAGCTCGGAGGCTTTCTCTCCTCCCTTGAACTTCATCGAATACAGCTTTCCATCTCGCTTCACGAGAACTTCGAGGTATTTGGAAAGGGCGTTGACAACTGATACACCGACGCCGTGAAGGCCGCCTGAATACTGGTAATTCTTGTTGGAGAACTTGCCGCCGGCGTGAAGTCGGGTGAGGATCAGTTCGACTCCGCTCACCTTCTCGCCCTTGTGCTTGTCAACGGGCATGCCCCGCCCATCATCTTCTACCTGCACCGATCCATCCTTGTTCAGAGTGAGGGTGATGGTGGTGGCGTGACCGGCGAGCGCTTCATCGACACTGTTATCGATTACTTCCTGAACGAGGTGGTTTGGCCGGGTGGTATCGGTATACATACCCGGCCTTTTTCTGACTGGATCAAGGCCGGTGAGGACCTCGATCGCATCGGCGTTGTAATCGTTACTCATGGATAAATCTCAAAGCAGAGGGAGTGCAACAGTGACAGCAATCGAATAGTATTTTATCGCGCAGATTTGTCGATTCTTGATAGCAGAAACTCGATGATTGCGGGCAAATCCGCGGCATAATTTTCATAGCTGTGGCTGCCGCCTTCCCTGACGATTTTCGGTGACTCGGCGAAACAATCCAGGGCACGACGACAGTCCAGAGTTTCATCACCCGTCTCGACCAGTAGCAGGAAATTGTCCGGTTGACTCACCTGGCCTTTGTCCATTTGCCTGAGCTCGGCGACGTGTTGTTCTGTCACTTCCAGAGTGTCATCCGAGTAAAAGTGCTTATGGCGGCCAAGATGGGTTCGCCAGTATTCCCAGGGACGTACGGCTGGATTGATAAGAGCCGCCGGTACACTATACTCCTCGGCGAGCACGCTTGCATAAAATCCTCCGAGAGAGCTGCCAATCAGCAGGATATCGCTGTCGCTGTGATCCTGGATCTGTGTGTGCAGAAACTCCAGCGCGATTGCCGGGCCCCAGGGTAACTCGGGAATGAGCAGAACATCGATCGAAGCGTTGGACGCACAAAAGTCAGCGGTCTGCGTGGCCTTGTGTGAGTGAGGCGAACTGAGAAACCCGTGCAGGTACAGCAGTAAGGTCGGTCTTGGCACTAATAACCGCCGCTGCTGAAGTCGGCTTCCAGACCATCTCCATCGATGCGGATTACCTCGGAATCGATGGAACCATCGACAGACAGCTTCAGCCGGCGATAGCCAGGACAGAGTCTGTCCAGTGTGAAATTGGTGACGTTGGGCTTGAACTGGATACAGGTAGATGGTGTGCAGAAGCAACGCACGCCATTCAGAATGTAATCCAGCGCCTGATGGATGTGGGCGTAAACCACACTTCTCACCTTGGGAAACGCCGCGATGGTCTGGAAGAACTCCTGACCGTTCTCGAGACCAATGTCGCGCATCCAGCCGGCGGTACCCGGTACCGGGTTATGATGCAGGCATATCAGGCAGTGCTCTATCGTGTCAGATTCGTCAGCAGTTTGCAGACTCCATTTCAGGAATTCCATTTCCGATTCGGAGAGTCGACCATGTACCTGTCCCTGTATGTGACTGTCCAGCATGATGATCAACCAATTGTTGATCGTTACCAGTTTCTCATTGATCTCTTTGCCAGCACCGACCTGATGCATGATAGCAACATCGTCGTGATTGCCGGGTATCCATCGAAACGGAATCTTCAGCGCATCGATAATGTCTACAAAATTTTCATAGGCAACTTGTGAGGCATCCTGGGCGATGTCACCCGTTGCAAGAATAAGGTCGATTTTTTTTTCTTTTTCGGTCATCTTCTGGATGACCCGGGCGAGACTGTCTGCAGTATTCATTTTCAACAACGTGCCACTCGACCGACCATACAAATGAGTATCGGTGATTTGCACAATATTGATCGAATTTTGTGTAGTCATCAGAGTCATGACTTCTATGCAGATGCTGGTTAACTGTTTAGTAACAAGTCTGGCTTTTTCAGGCTACGCCCAACATTTAGACAGTGTGTCAGCCATTCTCCCAAAAATTGATTCACCTGCATTTTTTCATCCGCGTGATACATCGACGGATTCGGTTGCGCGTAACGAGCTTGCAAATTTCGGTGACCCTGATAGGAAATCACCTCTGCAGTACTTGCATCATGATAAACCCGAACGAGCATGGACGGGTTTGTCATCCACTGCCTGAATTCCGGCTTCTGAATAATCTCCAGAGTCGTCGTATATTTAAACGCTTCCAGAATCCTGATTGTGACAGTTACGTTCTCTTCATCATAACCGCGCTCGGCAATACAGAATTCTGAAGCCAATCCTTCCAGGTGTTTCTCAGGTTCCAATTCGAGAGTGGGGTGTTGCGCCGGGGATTGATCGAGACGATCGGTAGGCTGCAATGCGTATTCGATGAAAGACCGGTCTTTGTATGCCTGCAGCTGTGGGACGAGTTTGAGCAGACGTATGTAATTCGCATCACACTCAGCCATCTGCCTGATCAAATCGATGCTGTAGTTACCCCTAGCCATAATCGTTAACAAAGAGCCCTTGATTCTGATCTTATCGGATAATTCCTGATTTAAAATAGATACTGTTCGCATCCAGTTCAGGTAATTGTAACCATTTACTGCATTATTGCGAGCTAATCGCCCAACTTAATTGGTTTGTAGGGGCCCGGGATTCGTGCTAGGCCGGGCTGCTCCAGCCCGCGAGTAGCGTGGCCTTATGCAATTGCAACCATTGCACTGCGATTATGGTCATGGCGTTATTGATACGCCCGGTCCTGACTGCCTCATAGACAGTCTCGGCGCTCAACACGACGACTTCGATGTCTTCATGTTCCGCTGCGAG
Organism: Pseudomonadales bacterium; assembly: GCA_023257655.1. Lineage (GTDB taxonomy): Bacteria > Pseudomonadota > Gammaproteobacteria > Pseudomonadales > Pseudohongiellaceae > UBA9145. The sequence continues at coordinate 33,763 of JALRBQ010000027.1, read as the reverse complement.
CCCGTGCACTCCCCCCAGCGAGCGAGCGTCCACACGGCCACAAAACAAACTGATCTTTTCACTGCTGATTCCCGGACTATTGTAATACTCTCCGATGGCGACCAGATCGGCGGGACTACAATCGGCTTCTTCCTGTGCTTCGCGTCTTGCTACTTCCAGCGGGGCCTCGCCTGGATCGACCATACCCGCAACGAGTTCGAGCAACCACTTGTCATTATCCTCATCGAGCACACCGATACGAAATTGCCTGACCAGTACGATTTCATCGCGCACCGGATCAAACAGTAGCACCCCGACCGCGGGTGGCCGGACCAGCAGTTCGCGCTGCATGTTGTCGCTCCAGCCACCATCGAAGAGTCGATGTCGCAGACGCAGCGTATCGATGCGCAGGAACCCGGAATGGCTGGTGGTGCGGGACTGAATGTCGATGTCGTCTGGTTGAAAGGGGCTATCCAGCGCTTCCATATCATTTATCTCCGCTGTTGTGCGGCCAATTCCGAGAGCAAATCGGTGACACCCTGCTTGATCTGCAGGCACACCGCATCGAAATGCGCCGTAATCTGAGCCTCATCACCCTGCGCTTGTGCCGGGTCAGGAAAGGGCAGATGGCGCCGCGCCACATGGCCCGGCAACAGCGGACAATTCGCGTCTGCATGTGAGCATACGCTCACGACAAGATCGGCTGATTCCAACATCTTGTCTGTGAGCAACTTGGAGCGCTGTCCTGAAATGTCGATACCGTGGCGACTCATGCTGCGCACTGCGCGGGCATTCAGACCGTGGGTTTCGATGCCAGCCGAGCTCACAGTTACAGGAAAATCCGGTGTAACCGTCTCTGCCAAAGCCCTGGCCCAGCCTTCTGCCATCTGCGATCGACAGGAATTACCGGTACAGAGAAAGAGCAAGTGCAAAGGAATCCACCTGTAGAGTTACATCAAGTAAAGTTACATCCAGTCGCGTTAACTGCGGCTGGTTACTTCCAGCAAATGATACCCAAACTGGGTCTTGACCGGCCCCTGTAGTGTATTGACATCGGCACTGAATACGACTTCATCAAACTCCCTGACCATCATGCCCGGGCCGAACTGACCGAGATCACCACCCTGCGCCTTTGACGGACATTGCGAATAGGCGCGGGCGATATCGGCAAAGTCTTCGCCGGCATCGATTCTGTTTTTCAATGCGAGGCATTCCGCTTCTGTACTGACCAGTATGTGGCGTGCGCTAGCTATAGCCATGGTGATGTTCCTCTGTAGATTCAATCGAGTCGTGCATTATGCCCCAACCAATTTATCAGGCCCACAATTAAAACAATCTGGGTTATAATGGCGCGCTTGGGGCTGGCCGTTCGGTCCCGCCAATCCGTTCGATACACGCAAGCGCCCAATTCTCCAGCTTCAGGATCATCTGACCGCCTCCACAGTCACAGGTACAACCATGCCATTGCCAGCAGCAACATCACGAAAACACGTCCATACCCGCGCGATCAATTACCGCGGATTCGAACGTGACGACGGCATGTGGGACATTGAAGCCCATATGACCGATACGAAGACCTACGAGTTCAAGAACAACTGGCGAGGGACGGTCGCGGTTGGCACTCCACTGCACGAGATGTTGTTGCGCGTTACGATCGATGATGATTTTGTAATTCGTGATGTGATCGCCGTTACTGACAACAGCCCCTTCAAGATCTGCCCCGAGATCACACTGAATTACAAGGCGTTGATTGGGATCAAAATGGGCCTGGGTTGGCGCAAGGCGATCAGACAGAAGGTTGGTGGTGTCGATGGATGTACACACCTCACCGAGTTGTTGTTCCCGATGGCGACTGTGGCCATGCAGACCATCTGGCCGCTGCTGCGTCATCGACAGAACAAGGCGGATTCGGATGTAGGCAAATCAGATAAACGGCCGGTAGTACTCGATACCTGTCACGCCTGGTCGACTGATTCGCCCGTGGTCAAGGAAAACGCGCCGAAATACTACACAGGACCCGACGCCTCCAGCTAGTCTCGAAGGTGCGCGCCCTGTGTCGCCGCCGCCGTCCCGTCAGCACGCATGGCTGTGCAACCCTTATCGATAAAACTGCGGAATGACGACGGTGATTACCGCTCCTTCCTGATCTTCGCGGTTATCCGCCTTGATATGCCCGCCATGAAAATCCGTGATAATGCGTGCGATATGCAGGCCCATACCGAGATGCGGTTGCTTCTGCTTTTCCTGGGGTCGCACCGAAATCATGGAGTCGAATAGACGCCCCTTCATCTCTTCCGGCAGATACGGCCCGGCGTTGGCAACCTTGAACACGGCGTGATCGCGCAAAGCCCGACAGAAGAGCACGATCGGCTGGTCGGGATAGGAAAATTCGACGGCGTTTGCGATCAACTTGTCCAATAATTGCGCAATGTATTCGGGCACGCCGTTGATATTTACCGGGTACTCGGGAATATCGAGCTGGAACTCGGATTCCGGATAAGCCAAACGGTATCCTTCGACACAGCCATTGAGCACCGCACCCAGATCGATCTTCTCCTTCTCTGAAGTCTGTAGCATCTGCTCCAGACGCGTCGCTTCACTCATGTTTGTTAGAATCAGGTTAAGACGACTGATGCCTTCCTCCGCCCGCTCGATATAGACCGCCGATTCCTTGTCCTTGGCCGTCAAACCGAGGTTTTCCAGAGACGATCGCACGACCGTAACGGGTGTTCGCAACTCATGTGACAACCGTGATGACATGTTCTCAAGGTAACTGGTGTACTGCGTCAGTCGTTCGACGATGCTGGAGAAGCTTCGCGACAAATCACCAATCTCATCCGAGTTGCGTGAAGCAACGATCGTGTTACGAATTCTGCCGGTCTCATCGATGATATTCTCTGCCTGGTTGCGCAATCCGCGGATGCGATTTGAAATCCGTGAGGCGAACAGGAACAATCCGAGGGCGACAAACAGCATGACGGCGAGTATGGTATTGAACAGGGTTTCGAGTGCCTGGTTTCTGAACGTCCGCAGTCCGTTCATGTTTTGGTCGACCACGACTGCGCCCATGACTTCGCCATCGGCGAGTATCGGATGGGCAGCCTCCAGCAGACGTGTGTCGGTGTCAGAGAGTGTGCGGAACTGGGTGAAGGCGCGTCCCTGCAAGGCTGCATCAATATGCGCGCCTTCTCGCGTGACATCGGAGTAGAGCTCGTCGATAAAATCGTTACTGGGCTTTGTGAGAATCTGGTAGTAAATCGGATCCAGAATGCGATTCTGGACAAAGAGCCAATATTTATTCACCTTTTCCTGGGTTATGGGACTGGCAAGAGCAAGTCCAGTCGCCGTCTGAATATCGCCCACGGTGAGCAATACGCGCCCGCTGCGATCCACAACCTGAATGCGGGAATTGTTGTGCCCCATGCCCGCCACGATGCGATCGATCTCAGGTGTCGGAATGCGGAGAGATCCGAGATGTTCCGCATCGGCCGCCTTGTAGGTGGCGACGACCGTATTCATGGTCCGGGTTTTCTGGTCATCCACATCGAAAATTGCGAACCCCAGCCGATCTCCCAGCATGTCCATGGGAATCTGCAGTTCGATCTCGTAGCCTGACTCCGTCTCATACCACTGACCACTGATGCGGTCCTCGTAAATCGGGTTGGCGAAATTGTCATCGACGCTGAACGGATACAGGAACTCCGGCTCATGCGGCGCAATAACATAGTTGTGCACGGCCTCGCCGTTCCGTCCCAGCAGCGCAATGTGCAGGAAATCACTTCGGTTCACACTCAAGGCATCGCGACTGCGGTAGATGATCTTGTCGTCGGTAACCTTGAAGTAGGCATACAGTGAGCCGTCGTGTTCTCCGACCATCGTCTTGAACTGCAGCGAGCTTTCATTCTGGTAGTACCGGGACGGGTTGAGTGGTGTGCGAATATAGTCCCGATACCCGTACGCCACTTCGTACTGCTGATAGGAGCCCCAGTCATCGAGCGAACCATCATCGAGTGACAGCGGCGAGAAGATGGGATAGACGTACAAGTCTTCGCTGCGCCGCGCCGGGCTGTAACTGCCCTCGTCGAAGAGTTCTGGGCGTTCGTTCAAAGCCGTCGCCAGCGCCTGTGCCGTCCCGAGAATCGTCTGTTCCTGACCGCGCCGAAGGTATTGCTCCATTTCGAGAATGTAGCGATAACCCAGCCACGGAATCACCAGCAAAAAACTGGACAAAAATACCAGTTGAAAGCGAATGCCAAACGGATTTTTGAATGAATGGCTCATTCAAGCGTTTCCCGGAGCGCAGTTATTGGGCGATGTTCCAACGATAACCCATGCCGTAGACCGTTTCGATACAATCGAAACTGGCATCGAGTTGCATGAATTTTTTGCGGATGCGTTTGATGTGCGAAGTTATCGTGCTGCCGTCGACAAATATTTTTGATTCCTGCATCAGCACCTGGCGACTTTTGACGTGCCCGGGGAATTTAGTCAACGCGTGAACCATCCAGAACTCGGTGACGGTGAGCGGGACTGGCTGATTCTCCCATTGCACGGTCAAGCGACCAATATCGAGTGACAGCTTGCCACGCTGCAGCAGATTTTCCGGAGAGGGCGGTTGATCGATTACATCGAGGCGTCGGAACAAGGCCGCAATACGTGCGCTTAGATGCGGAAGGCTGATGTCTTTCGTCAGATAGTCATCAGCGCCCATTCGCAGGCCACTCACCGTATCGAAATCATTGTCACGTGCCGTCAGGAAAATGATTGGCAGTGTATCGGACAGTGAACGCAGAGACTGGCACAGTGTAAACCCGCCATCGATTTCATTCTCCAGCCCAATATCAATGATTGCGAGATTTGGCAATCTGATGTCAAACGCCAGCATCGCATCTTTGCGATTGGCGTAAGTCTGAACTTCATAACCTTGCTTGCGCAACACATCGGCGTAGTTTTCGCGGATGGCAGCTTCATCTTCGACGATTGCGATTCGGCGACTCATTTTCGGGTTTTCTCTACGGGTTACAGGAATTTAGCGGCGACTATACCGCAATTGCCTGAGGAAACAGAGCGCGCACGACGCGCCTCCGTCAAATGTCATTATTCTGCCATATTTAATCAGCACATAGCCCTTTTCCGCGCCTGCGCAAGCAATAAACGTCAGGTTTAATACAAACTCCCATGACAACCGGGAGCAGCAAGGCTCCCCGAGACATCGACGCCTGACAGCAGCCTAGAACCTACCTCTTTTTTGTCAGCAATCTGAAAGACAGGACAGTGACAGAGAGCAAACGCCGGAAATGCTGCGAGTAGCAGGAGGTAGCTAGTAGCAGTTAGTAACTGCAAATAACTGCAAGTAACTGCAAATAACCGAAAGCAACTGCAAGCAACTTAAAGCAACAGGAAGCAAAAGGACAACTTTGATCTCAGATATGAACATCAAACTTCAGGCGTGAATAGTAAACGAGTAAACGAAACACAAACACAGTAACCAGCATGAGAACGCATCCACCGAAACCTCAGACACAGGACCCAGAAACATGAACAGACACGCATTCCTCGCTATCGCACTCGCAGTAGCCAGCGTCACGGCGCAAGCAGATCAAGGCGAGAACCAGTACACACAGGTTGCCAGCAAAGAAGAAACCACGGGGTTTTTTAGCGGCATCGTCTTCGGCAGTCTCGTCGGCGGTCCGCCTGGTGCGATCGTCGGAGGTGCTCTCGGTGCATTCATGGGTGATGGCTGGAATGCCAAACAACGCGTAGGCGATATGCAGGCGAACATCTATGAGTTGCAACTTATGCTCGCGCAGCAACATGAGGAGACTGACGCACTGCGACGCAATTATCAGTTGGCGAAGTCCCAATTGGAAACCCTGAACACGGGAACTTCTGCAGTGCAACCGACACGATTTGAGACGCAGAGTGTTGCGCCCTGTTGTGACAACACTGTCCTGTCACTGCATTTTCGATCCGGTTCCAGCACCATAGAACCGCAGTTTGAGGAACAGTTGCAGAGTTTGGTCCGACTCGCTCGACAGATGCCGACGGCCGTCGTGGAAATTACCGGATATGCCGATCGCAACGGCGATGCCGAGCGTAATTTGCTGTTGTCACGCGCACGAGGCGCTGCTGTCAAACACTATCTGGAGCATCAAGGAATCGCCGACGCTGCAATGACTACTGTGGCGTACGGCGAGGCAAAGCCGTTGCAAGCAGAGCAGAACCTCGAATCCGATTTCTTTGACCGTCGGGTCATCGTCAGACTGCGAGATGCCAGTAAGCAGATGTTGACCCAGAATCCGGAAGGCAGATAACAGCACCAGAACAGAAGAGGAGTCCGTCCAATGAAGACGTTGAGATTGGTGATCGGCAACAAGAATTATTCATCCTGGTCTATGTGCCCCTGGCTCTTGCTGAAAATGTTCGATATCGAGTTTGAAGAAATTCAGATCGCTCTGTATCAGGACAATACGGCGGAAAAACTTGGACCCTACTCGCCTTCACTCAAGGTGCCGGTGTTATTGCACAAGGACATCACCGTGTGGGATTCGCTGTCGATTTGCGAGTACATCTCTGAAGAATTATTAAACCGGGGTGGATGGCCCTCGCACCCGAAGCGCCGAGCTTCAGCGCGCTCAGTCAGCGCGGAGATTCACTCTGGCTTCCCGATTCTGAAAGCCGATTGGCCAATGAACTGCAAGGCATCCTATACCCTCACCCCTTCCGAAAAACTGTCGGAGGAAATAGCCCGCATCGATGCGATCTGGGCCTGTTGCCGTCGCCGTTTTGGTGAGAACGGGAACTATCTCTATGGCCGTTTCTCCATCGCCGATTGCCTGTTTGCTCCTGTTGCCGTCAGCTTTAACGCTTATGGTGCGGAGCTCAGTGAAGAAGCCCATATCTATATGCAAACCCTACTCGACAACCCCTTCGTCCAGAAATGGATTACGCTGGGCCGCCGGGAAAAGGAAGCGCTGTCTGTCGTCCATGGCAGCTACGGCTAGATCCCTTGCTACCTTCGTCCCGAGAGAGGTCGGCTTACCGGCCTCTCTCCGTTTCTGGCAAGTCAAAACTGCCGCCGCCAGAGTGAATCTATTCTGCCACCGAATTCAGTCGATACCCTGTTAGTACGATCGTTTTGGACGATCTTTGCGTACGATAGCAATCCGGGAAACTCACCTTGGCCGCCACCGACATCATCCAGTTCTGGTTTCATGAAATCGAACCCCGAAAACGCTTTGCCAAAGACCTCGACTTCGATGAATTGATCAGAACCCGTTTCCTTGACGTGCATCAGCGAGCACGCTTGGGTCTGCTTTATACCTGGCGTGAACACCCACTCGACGCGCTGGCCGAGATCATCGTACTCGATCAGTTCTCACGGAACATGTTTCGGGATACCCCCGAAGCCTTTGCCTATGACCCGCTGGCTTTGGTATTGGCGCAGGAAGCGATCAGGCGCAAGCTCGACAACGAGCTGGATAACTCGCAGCGCGCTTTTCTGTACATGCCATTCATGCACAGTGAGTCACTCGAGATTCACGAGATTGCTGTGTTTCTGTTCAATCAGGCGGGACTCGAAGACAATCTGCATTTCGAGTTGAAGCACAAGGAAATTATTGAACGCTTTGGGCGTTACCCGCATCGCAATGCCATTCTGGGACGCGAATCAACTGCCGAAGAACTCGAGTTTCTGTCGCGTCCAGGCTCATCATTCTGAAATGAGACGTATTACGCGACTAGCGAGTCGCCAGTACTGGCCGCAGTTTTTCGGCCATCTCCAGTATTGCTTTCTCGGTTGTGTTCCAGTCCATGCAGGCATCCGTTACCGACACCCCATATTTTAATTGTGAGAGGTCCTTGGGGATGGACTGATTACCGGCGTTGATGTTGCTTTCGAGCATTACGCCGATGATTGACTTGTTGCCTTCCAGAATCTGGTGCGTAATGTCTTTCAGCACCAACGGTTGCACATCGGGATCTTTGCTGGAGTTGGCGTGACTGCAATCGATCATGATGTTAGTGCTCACACCACCATCACGCAGTGCTTTCTCGCACTGGGTCACATGGACGGTGTCGTAATTTGGACCATTGCTGCCACCTCGCAGCACGACATGCGCATAGGGATTCCCTTTGGTCGTGACGACTGAGACTTGTCCCTGTTCATTGATTCCAAGAAAACGATGCGGATTGGAGACTGACTGCATGGCATTGACTGCCACCATGAGTCCGCCATCAGTACCATTCTTGAATCCGATCGCCGAAGAAAGCCCTGATGACATTTCACGATGGGTTTGGGATTCCGTAGTGCGGGCCCCGATTGCCGACCAGGCAATGATGTCTTGAAGGTATTGTGGAGAGATGGGATCGAGCGCCTCTGTGGAGGTTGGCAATCCGGTTTCGACAATATCCAGCAGCAATTTGCGTCCCTTGCGCAAGCCGTCTTCGATCTTGAAGGAATCATCCAGATAGGGATCATTGATCAATCCTTTCCAGCCAATCGACGTACGCGGTTTCTCAAAATACACACGCATGACGAGATACAAGGTATCCTTCACTTGTTCGGACAACTGCTTCAACCGCGCCGCATAGTCCATCGCGGCATCGACGTCATGAATCGAACAGGGTCCGACAACGATAAACAGTCGCGGGTCCTTGCGATCCAGGATGGAAAAAATCGTCTGCCGCGCTTGCTGTACAGCAGCGAGCGCCGAGCCAGCCAGGGGCAGTTCGGCTTTCAGTTGCTCCGGTGTAAGCAACGCGATATTTGACGCGATATTAAGATTGTCAGTAACTGCCAACATTAGCATGTGTCCACGGGATAATTTGGGGCGGCAATGATAGCAAATCCGCACCAGCAAAGTCATACTACCGCCCTCTCTTTTTAGACGACGTGCCATCAGGAGATTTCGTGTTTATCAGCCAGAATTTCGATGCGGGAAATATTGAGGTTATTGCCTGCGACGATCCCAGCTCCATCCGCCTGCAAATCCGCAATGATGCCCATTCCGATTTTTACCAGTGGTTTTATTTCCGATTGAGTGGCGTGCGCGGTACCCGGTGTCACCTGGAGATCCTGAATGCGGCGGGGGCGGCCTATCCACCCGGATTCTCTGACTATCGCGTGACCTATTCCTATGACCGGCAGAATTGGCGACGTCACCCGACAACGCTGCGAGATGGCATCCTGCACATCGATTTCACGCCGGATCAGGATGCCGTGTATTTCGCGTATTTCGCACCCTATTCGATGGAGCGCCATCACGACCTGATAGCGCGCAGTCTGCTGTCGCCTCGCTGCCACCATACCCTGTTGGGCCAGACCCTCGACGGGCAGGACCTGGACCTGCTGAAGATCACACTACCCGGTCACGGCAAGGCCCGCAAACAGTGCTGGATTATTGCGCGGCAACATCCGGGTGAGACGATGGCCGAGTGGTGGATGGAAGGCTGCCTCGAAGCTCTGCTGGACCCCGAGCGCACCCAGAGTGCCAGCTTGCTGGAACTGTGTGATCTCTACCTGGTGCCGAACATGAATCCGGACGGCAGCCGACGTGGACATTTACGCACGAATGCAGCCGGTCGAAACCTCAATCGCGAGTGGGCAGATCCCAGTCTGGCCGCCAGCCCGGAAGTTTACCTGGTCAAGCAGGCAATGCAGGCTACCGGTGTCGATTTCCTGTTGGATGTGCACGGCGATGAGTCACTGCCGTATTGCTTCATCGCCGGTACAGAGGGATTGATTGATTGGAGCGAGGCAGATCAGGCCAGTCTGGATTTTTATCGCAATAGACTGGCTGCACTGAACCCCGATTTCCAGACGGAACATGGCTATCCACCGAAGCCACGGGGAGAGGCAAACCTGACCATGAGTACTGGTCAGATAGCCTCGATCTACCGCTGTCTTGCGATGACCTTGGAGATGCCGTTCAAGGATACCACTGCGACGCCGGATCCGCAGTTTGGCTGGTCGCCGTTACGCTGCAAGGCGCTCGCACATTCCTGTCTCGAAGCACTGGAGACTCATCTACGGCGACAAGGCCAGGCTATCTAGGGACGAGATCGAGCTGGCTCATACCTTGTGGTACAGCTTGCGTCCCTGCTGATTGTATTCCTCGGCCATTTCTTCCATGCCGGACTGCAGTGCGGCATGGACATTATCCAGTTCTTTCGCTGCCGCGTAATCCCGTACTTCCTGTGAAATTTTCATCGAGCAAAATTTCGGACCGCACATCGAACAGAAATGGGCGACCTTGCCAGATTGTTTTGGTAAGGTCTCGTCGTGGAATGAACGAGCCGTAACCGGATCGAGACCGAGATTGAACTGGTCTTCCCAGCGGAATTCGAAACGTGCCTTGGACAAGGCATTATCGCGCAGTTGGGCTCCCGGATGCCCTTTCGCCAGATCGGCGGCGTGAGCCGCAATCTTGTAAGCCATCAATCCGTCTTTAACATCCTGCTTGTTAGGCAGACCCAAATGCTCCTTTGGTGTGACATAACACAACATGGCACAGCCAAACCAACCAATCATGGCTGCGCCAATGCCCGAGGTGATGTGGTCATAACCCGGTGCAATATCTGTTGTCAGTGGTCCGAGTGTATAGAAAGGGGCCTCGTCACACACTTCAAGTTGACGCTCCATGTTTTCCTTGATCATGTGCATCGGTACGTGACCAGGTCCTTCAATCATGGTCTGCACATCATGTTTCCAGGCCAGCTTGGTTAATTCACCCAAGGTCTCCAGCTCACCAAATTGCGCTGCATCGTTGGCATCTGCCACTGAGCCCGGTCGCAGGCCATCGCCCAGGGAAAACGATACATCGTAGGCTTTCATGATTTCGCAGATGTCTTCGAAATGTGTATACAGAAAATTCTCGCGGTGATGGGCGAGACACCACTTCGCCATGATGGAGCCGCCGCGAGAGACGATACCAGTGACGCGCTTCGCCGTCAGGGGCACATACCGCAGCAGCACGCCGGCATGTATCGTGAAATAATCCACGCCCTGCTCCGCCTGCTCGATGAGCGTGTCACGATAAATTTCCCAGGTCAGGTCTTCGGCGATACCGTCGACTTTTTCCAGTGCCTGATAGATTGGTACGGTACCGATTGGCACCATGGAGTTGCGAATAATCCATTCGCGGGTCTCATGAATATTCTTGCCCGTCGATAAATCCATGACGGTGTCTGCCCCCCAAAGTGCAGACCAGGTAAGTTTCTCGACCTCTTCCTCAATCGAAGAAGTGACGGCGGAGTTGCCGATGTTGGCATTCACCTTCACCAAGAAATTGCGGCCGATAATCATCGGTTCAATTTCCGGATGATTGATGTTGGCCGGGATAATGGCACGGCCGCGCGCGACTTCTTCGCGGACAAATTCGGGTGTGATCGCGCCGGGTATGGCGGCTCCAAACGCGCGGCCCGGATGCTGTACTCCCAGCGCTGGCTGATCACGCATTTGCTGATGCGCCATGTTCTCACGCAGCGCAATAAATTCCATTTCCGGCGTAATAATGCCCTGACGCGCGTAATGCAGCTGTGAAACATTGCGTCCGGATATGGCCCGACGCGGTTGTTTGATGTGTTCAAAACGCAAGTGCGCGGTCTGCACATCCTGCTGACGCGCTGAGCCGTAAGTGGAGCTCACCGACGGCAGGATTTCGGTGTCACCACGCTCTTCGATCCATGGCGCGCGAATGGCAGGCAGGCCAGCGCGCAGATCGATCAGCGCGGCGGGATCGGAATAGGCTCCGGACGTATCGTAAACACGAATCGGGGCATTGGGTTCGGGGCCTCGTTCAGTCTCGGTATCAGTGAGCGTAATCTCACGCATCGGTACCCGCAGATCCGGCCGGCTGCCCTGAACGTAAACCTTTCTCGAATTGGGAAAATGTTGTCGGGTTGTCGTATCGAGGCGGGTGATCTTGTCGAGAAATTTTTCGGGAGTGACGCTCATTCAATATTCCTGTTGTCATGACCTGGAAATCCACGCAAGTCCCCGGTCGGCATGCACTGGCGGAGAACGTGAAGGTCGTGAAGACACTGCTCAGACGGTAAGTATGAGTGACCATTATGCCCCACGCGACGTCAAAAGATAAACGCTGTCAGCTGTCGCGGCCGATGTAACGCCCGCGTCTCTGCCGACGTCTCATAGGGGTATGGCGGCCCATCGCAAAGGGAGGGATTCAATTGTCACTTTTGGTTACACTGTGTAGAATGCCCGCTTGCCTGAAATCCGCCAACCGGAAGCGGCGCTCGCCCAGCTTTATTTAACAATTTATCAAGTCAACAGGTCAGACATTATGGGACGAATAGCGAAGATATTTGGAAGTTTCTTACTCGGTGGAATGACCCTGACGCCCAGCTATGCCGACGATCTGTACGGGATTCTGCAGCTCGCGCTCGATAATGACCCGAGCCTGCGTCAGGCGGAGGCAAGCTATCGAGCCAACCGCGAGAACGTCATCCAGAGTCGCTCAGCCCTGTTGCCCACTATCGGTATTGGCGGCTCGACTTCGCGTCTCACCAGCGGCCCTACTGACTCTGTCTATGCCAATGTCACTGACCCGGTCACCGGCGAGACCATGCGTGTTCGAGTGCAAAACGACCACGATTTCTCTCCCGGCGTTAACAATCACGGCTGGGGCATCAATCTGAATCAGAGCCTGGTCAACATAGCCGCCTGGTATTCCTTCCAGAGCGCCCAGGCCAGCGACAAGGCAGCCGCCGTTAACCTGGCGGCGCAGGAGCAGGACCTGATCATGCGGGTTGCCGCCGCCTATTTTGATGTGTTGAGAGCACTCGACACACTTCAGACCAATATCCAGGAAGAAGAAGCTGCCCTGCGTTCGCTCGACCAGACCCGCCAACGAGAGGAAGTCGGTCTGGTTACGATCACCGACGTTTATGACAGCCAGGCTGCCTACGACCTGGCCCGCAACACGACCATTTTGCAACGCGACATTCTGCAATCCCGATATGAGGCACTGGAAGCCATCACCGGCCAGCCCCATCCGGATATCGAAGTGCTGCGCGAAGACTTTCCCATCGTGCAAGCCGAGGGCGAACTCGATGACTGGGAAAACCAGGCCGACTCCAACAGCCTCGCGATTGCCGCGGCAGAGTTCAATCTGGAGGCCTCGCGCAACAACCTGAAGGCCCGCAAATCCGACCACTTGCCCACTGTTGCGCTGGCGGGGCAGTTCGGCCACTCAGTGACCGCACCGATTACCAGTCAGGGTATTCAGATTGGCGGTGGAGCCAGTGACCGCACCTCTCTGGCCCTCAGCCTCAGCATCCCGCTGTATACTGGTGGCGCTGCCAGCTCACGCCGCCGTGCCGCAGAATACAATGTGATTGCCGCCAAAGAATCACTGGAGCTGACCAAGCGACAGCTCACCCAGAACATCCGCAATGCCTATCGTCGTGTGAATACCGATGTGCTGGTAATCGCTCAGCGTCAGCAATCGATTACCTCGGCTCAGAGCGCACTCGATGCGACCGAGCTTGGTGCCGAAGTCGGTTCACGCAATATCGTGGAAGTCCTCCGGGCTCGGGAGAATCTATTCCGCGCGCTGCGCCAATATGCCGACTCACGGTACAACTACGTCCTCGACAGTTTGATACTGAAACAGGTCGCCGGTATCCTGACACCGCAGGACATCATCGAGTTGAATGCCTGGCTTCAGGAAGAGACTCTGTAAGATTTCAACCAGCCCGGCCTGAGCAGGCAGCTGATTTCAGGAGTCAGGGAATCCTCATGTCTGATCCGTCTTCGTCATTCCTCACCATTCCCGCCGAGTGGCTTCCCCACAGGGCCTTGTGGACGGCCTGGCCGTCCCATCCCGACCTTTGGGAAGCCGATCTCGAGGGCGCACGCGAGGAAGTCGCTGCCATGATCCTGGCCCTTACACCGGGGGACACAGTCAAGGTGTTATGCAACGGGGAGGAAGCGCTCGCATCAGCGGCATTAGCCCTTGGAGATAAGGCCACACTGTTTGATGCCGCCTTTGGCGATATCTGGTTGCGGGACACGGGGCCCATTATTGCGAAAGCTGGCGATGGCCATGTCGCGATTCGTTTCCTGAACAATGGCTGGGGTGGCAAGTATTCGTTACCTGGCGACGATACCGTGGGCGACAGTCTCGCCACATTCGCAAACATCGAAATTGTGCGACAGCCGTTCATCCTCGAGGGTGGCGCGCTGGAACACAATGGCGATGGCTGCATTCTAACAACCCGTCAATGCCTGCTTAATCCGAACCGTAATCCAGGATGGAACCAATCCGAAGCAGAAGCCAAGCTGCGTCGCGCACTCAATTGTCGGCGCGTATTGTGGCTCGAAACAGGATTGCGCAACGACCACACCGATGGTCATATCGACAATCTCGCGCGCTTTAGCGCACGTGATGAGATCATCTGCCAGTCTCCCAGTGGCAGCGACGATCCAAATGCGGAGCTCTTCGGAAATATCGAGGCCGCTCTGCAAGACATGGGACTGAAGGTACACACCATCCCCTCGCCCGGACTTGTCTGCGATGAAGACGGCGAGCCAATGCCGGCATCGCACATGAATTTCATTATTGGCAATGAGACGGTGGTCGTGCCAACCTATGACACGGCTTGTGGCGCCGAGGCGGTGGCGGCACTGCAGCCACTGTTTCCGGGTCGCAAAGTCGTGGGGCTGCCGTCGACACACCTGCTTACAGGTGGCGGATCCTTCCACTGCATAACCCAACAAGAGCCCTTGTAATGAAATCAGACAAAAAGCAGGAATTGACGGTAGCGGCAATACAGTCCTCCTACGGTTCCGACATCAAGGAAAACATCGACAAAACCATCGGCTTCATCGAAGAGGCTGCGCGGCGTGGTGCGCAGGTGGTATTACCTTCGGAACTGTTTCAAGGGCCTTATTTTTGCACTACCCAGGATGAACGCTGGTTTGATTCTGCCTACCCTGTCGCCACTCATCCCTGTGTCGTCGCGCTCCAGCCCGTAGCAAAATCACTGCAACTCGTCATACCGGTATCTATCTTCGAACGCGATGGCCAACACACTTATAACAGCATCGCGATGCTGGACAATGCTGGCAACATCATGGGTGTCTACCGCAAGAGTCATATTCCCGATGGTCCCGGATACCAGGAAAAATATTATTTCCGACCGGGTAATACCGGCTTCAAGGTATGGGATACCGTCTATGGCAAGATAGGTGTCGGTATTTGCTGGGATCAATGGTTCCCAGAGACTGCGCGACAACTGATGTTGCGCGGCGCCGACATCCTGCTCTATCCGACAGCGATTGGGTCAGAGCCTCACGATAGCTCACTTGACACAGCAGCCCCGTGGCGCCGGGCAATGCAGGGTCACGCGGTGTCCAATGTTGTGCCGGTAGTTGCAGCAAATCGCGTCGGCACCGAGTCCGGTCTCGGGGCACCACAATCATTCTACGGCAATTCATTTATTGCCGATCATCGCGGTGACCTGGTTGAGTCCTTCGGTGATAAAGAAGAAGGAGTGCTCGTTCACAGCTTCGATCTCACGTTCCTGAGGACACACCGCAGCGCCTGGGGTTTCTTCAGAGACCGACGCGAAGATCTCTACACTGCCTGATGCGGACAGCTGGCGCTTGCAAAGAGCGAGCGCCACTTATGTCTGCTTCCGCCAGACTGACACCTGACTAACAATATACTCGTACTTGCGGCGGTGTTCCCGGATCATGAAGGGGCAATCCTCCTCATGCAGCAGTGTGAATCCCTGCAAGCGGTTCCCGATGGCGGCCAGGGTAGCGGTACTGTCCTGTCCATCAAGGAAACGCTCGGTGCGCGTATATTCTGTCATCCAGGTATTTGGCGATGCCAGAACCAGAATTCCGCCTCTGGCCAGCCACCGGTCTGAATGAACGAACTGATGCAGACACGCCTCGGGATCTTCCAGACGACACAACAGGTTGCTCAACAGAATTGCATCGAACGGGGCAGACGGCGTATTACCGAGCTGTTCAATCGCGTGAAGTCGGGAAGCATCCCCTTGCAGAAATTCGATCCGTGAGCGATCGATCTCGGTTGCTATCCTCGCCTTGAGCT
This sequence comes from Pseudomonadales bacterium, assembly GCA_023257655.1. Taxonomy (GTDB): domain Bacteria; phylum Pseudomonadota; class Gammaproteobacteria; order Pseudomonadales; family Pseudohongiellaceae; genus UBA9145. The sequence continues at coordinate 17,699 of JALRBQ010000027.1, read as the reverse complement.
CGGTCATGTGCCGTCCTGTCTCACGACGACGATAGGAAAGCTCACCCGCCTGCTTCAGCTGATTGGCGACACGGATAAATTCTTCGCTGTAATCGATTCCAATGACACGAGTGAACGTGCGCGCCAGTTCGAAACTGCTGCGTGCGACGGCGCAACCAAGATCCAGTGCGCTGCGGTCTCCCTGGCTGTATTCATTCATCAACTCGACGGTGCGCTCGATCAGATTCGAAACCGAGGGGAACGGTGCGCGTTGCGCAATTTCGGTATCACGCTGCTCAGCATCGCTGCCGAAGTGAAACAGCAGATACTGGTTAACGAGCTCACTGGTCTCATACTTGTTACTCTTCGCATCAGACGCGGTCTCCTGCACGATGCGAAACCCGGCATGTTGGAAGAAGTGCGGTCGGAAATGGAAACGCGCCCACATGCTCGCTTCATCGCCGGTGCTGACGAACGATCCGCCGAGGATCATCTGGTGCTCGTTGTCGAAGCAGGGGGTGCTAAAGTCTGTGTAATAGGGATGGAAGGCGAAATCGGCCAGTGGGTGAAAAGTATCTTCACACCACTGCCATACATTACCCAGTGTGTCGTGCATTCCCAGCTCGTTGGCCTCACACGCATCAACCGGTCCTTCGCTGCCAAACTTGAGATTGTGATTCACGAGTCGCTGTGGTGTGCGTGACATACTCCAGTCTGTGAGCACCGGATTTCCGACGGTGTCGTGCTGCAGCGGATGGCGTTGATCGGCCGCTCGCATGGCCAGATGCTCTGCCTCATGGGGCAGCCGATAAGCCACAGCGCTACCATCGCGTTCACTACGCCAGTTACAGTAGGCCTTGGCCTCGTAATAATTTACGACCGCTGGCCAGCTCCATTGCATGGGCACCTCGGTGAATGTCGTGCGCAGCTTGTAGCGATGGGAGCCGGCAGGACCGGCCTGTACCCAGAACGTTGGCCATTTGACATTCCGGAACTGGCGCCAGCGCCAACCCTGTTCACTCCAGTACTGGGCTTGCTCATAGCCGCCAGCGCGCACGAACTCATGAAACTCGCCGTTACTGATGAGATACCTCGATGCCTTGAAGGCGAGCACATCCCGCTCGTCATGTCCGTATTCATTGTCCCAGCCAAAACTCGGCCAGTCGGCAGGCTTGCCCAGGGTTACTGCAGTCGAGGCTAGCTTGATCAGGGAATTACGCGGGTAATCATCGCCTGCGGCTGGCTCGAAGATCTGTGCGGATTCCGTCTTGCTCAGCGCCGGCCAGTTGGGTGGAGTCCTGACGTACTCAAGCGGCAACTCCCGCATCAGTACGCTGGACGTTTCGAGGTGGATACGTTCATGCTCGAACGCCATCGCCAACGCCCAGGCCGGTGAATCAATGGTAATCGGATCATCCAGACACGGATGCGACTGGATAATCCCCTTCACCAGATCGTAGACCTGCTGACGATAGGCTTTAACCGCTTCCAGGCTCGGCCAGATATCATCCTTGCCTTCATGCAGGTCGTCCCAGTTCATTTCATCGACGCCGGTCTCGAATAACAATTCGAATGCGGGGTTGACCGGTTCGTCAATGAGACCACTGACAAGCAGCTTGTTGACATAGAAGCACACGGGATGTGTGTAATAGAAGATCAATGGATGTCGGGTCTTGTGGTACGGGCGCACCAGGAATGCCGCTTCGCTGGTCAGGCCCGCAAACAGGCATTCTGTGAGCGCCCAGGTGTTTTCAAAATAGGCGAGCACTGCCGCCCTGCCAGCCTGCAGATTGAGCTGCGGTAGCGAGTGGAGGGGGCGGCTGGCAGCGCTGATCTGCTGCCCGTCTCGCGATAAAGTGGTTGGGTTGCGAGTGGCCTTAGTGGCCATCGCATGATCTGTTCCCGGCATAACCTGTTCCTGCCTTGTTCTGTTCTGTATTTTATACCCGTGACTCTGATTAACCGGGTAGATCGGTTAGAATTCCATTAACCCGTCCCGACTAGACGAGACCTACCGTAGGGGAATCCTCTTGCAAAGTAAATTACCCGATGTTGGCACAACTATTTTTACAGTTATGTCAAAAATGGCTCAGGATTATAACGCCATCAACCTGTCGCAGGGCTTTCCGGATTTCGATTGCCCTGACCGTCTGCGGGAACTGGTGGCGCATTACCTGAATGACCGCAAGAATCAGTACCCACCAATGGCAGGCATTCTCCCTCTACGTCAGCGCATTGCCGAAAAGATCACTGCCTTGTACGGCTATCCAGCAGATCCGGAGACCGAAGTGACGGTGACATCGGGCGCCACCGAGGCCCTGTTCGATGCAATTCAGGCCACCGTGGGTAATGGCGATGAGGTGATCGTATTCGATCCCGCGTATGACTCCTACGAACCGGGGATAAAACTCGCAGGCGGCATCGCCATTCATATTCCGCTGAGCCTGCCGGATTATCATATCGACTGGGACCGCGTGCGCGCAGCCATTACGCCGCGAACTCGCCTGATTATCATCAATACACCCCATAACCCCTGCGGTTGTATCTTGACCCAGAACGATCTGGATACCTTGGCCGCGTTGATTCGGGATACTTCGATTCTGGTTTTATCAGACGAAGTCTATGAGCACATGGTTTATGACAACCGCACGCATCTCAGCGTGTTGAGTCACGACGAACTGAAGTCCAGAAGCTTTGCCGTGTTTTCTTTCGGCAAGACCTATCATGCCACGGGTTGGAAGCTGGCCTACTGTGTTGCGATCCCCGAGCTCACCGTCGAGTTCAGGAAAGTGCATCAGTTTGTAACGTTCACAACCTCGAGTTTCGTGCAATATGCACTGGCCGATTTCATGCAGGAATGCCCGCAACACGCCTTGGAGCTACCGGCATTTTATCAGGCCAAGCGAGACCAGTTCTGCGAATTGATCAAGCCCTCCCGATTCAGCTTCACGCCTTCGCAAGGTACTTATTTTCAACTCGTCGATTACAGCGCCATCAGCGATCTCGACGACATGGCGTTTGTGAAATTGCTCACGCAGGAAAAAGGTGTTGCGGCGATTCCTCTCACGCCGTTTTATGCGCAAGCACCCAATACCCGCATTATTCGTTTCTGCTTCTGTAAGGACACTGCAACATTGGAAAACGCGTCCTCCATTCTCTGTGCGTTGTAGCGGCTACGATGATTGCTGTTGACTATGTACAACTCGCTGCGGACATCAAGTCCTGGGGCGTGGAACTTGGCTTTCAGCAAGTGGCAATTACTGACATCGATCTGTCGGCTTACGAACCGCGACTGCGGGAATGGGTCGCGAAGAATTTCCATGGAGCCATGAATTATATGGCCCGCAATCATGACTTGCGCAGTCATCCGGATCAATTGCACCCGGGAACCATTCGTGTCATCTGCGTGCGGATGGGTTATGCGAACGAGCGGCAGAATTCACTGCAGCCTCTGGAACAAAAAAGCATCGGATATATTGCACGTTACGCACGTGGACGCGACTATCACAAGGTGATGCGCAAGCGCCTGCAAGCGCTCGCGGACAAGATTGAGAGGCTTGTCGGGCCGATGGGTTATCGCGCCTTCGTCGACAGTGCCCCCGTGCTTGAACGCGCGTTGGCAGAGAAATCAGGTCTGGGCTGGATTGGCAAGAATACGATGCTGATCAACAAGCAGGCAGGTTCCTGGTTTTTCCTGGGCGAGCTGTTTACAGACCTGCCACTGCCTGTCGATACGCCTGATAGTGAACACTGCGGCACTTGCCGAGCCTGTCTCGATGTGTGTCCGACCCAGGCGTTCGTCGCGCCGAACCTGCTTGATGCGACCCGCTGCATCTCGTATCTGACTATCGAATTACGGACGTCTATTCCAGAGCAGTTTCGTAAGGCTATGGGCAATCGCGTGTTTGGTTGTGATGATTGCCAACTGGTTTGCCCCTGGAACAAATTTACTCAAGTGACTAAGGAAGCGGATTTTTCGCCACGTCACAAACTCGATTCCACCGAGCTTGTGGAGCTGTTCAATTGGACTGAACAGCAATTTTTGGAGAATACCGCGGGGTCACCCATTCGACGCATCGGCTACGAGTGCTGGCTACGGAACCTCGCTGTTGCACTCGGCAATGCGCCACACTCAGCGAAGATAGTCACTGCACTTGAGCAGCGCCGCCAGCATCCCTCATCCCTCGTACGCGAACACGTAGAGTGGGCGCTCAAACAACTCCATCATTAGCCTTAGTCTTTCCGGCAATAGCAGTTTTCATCAGAAGGACGAATTGCGAGTGATGCGGGGAGTTGGGTCAGTGCCAAAAGTATTTTCCAGTCGAGTAGATTACTGTTGTAACAGTCCCGATCGGAAGATGCGCCTGACCAAGTCCGGCAATAGTGCAGCCCTTGTGTCCCGCACACGATTCAATGCTAATTACTAGAGCGCGATGAAATTCTGGCGGTAGTAGCGAAGTTCATTCACGGAGTCGCGAATGTCCGCCATTGCCTGGTGGGAACCCTGTTTGCTCAGGCCCTGCAACAACTCCGGTTTCCAGCGACGCACCAGTTCTTTCAGCGTGCTGACATCAAGATTGCGGTAATGAAAGAAGCTTTCCAGTTCTGGCATATGCTTCGCCATGAAGCGACGATCCTGGCAGATGCTGTTGCCGCACAAGGGAGAGGCATTTTTCACAGAATACTGTTCAAGGAAGGCGAGCGTCTGCCGCGTTGCTTCTGCTTCGTCGATTCGACTAGTGCGCACACGTTCGATCAGACCGGAAGCGCCATGGTGTCGCTGATTCCAGTCGTCCATGGCGGCCAGAGCAGCATCCGATTGGTGAATCGCCAAGGTCGGGCCTTCGGCGAGGATGTTCAGTTGAGCGTCAGTGACCAGAGTAGCGATTTCGATGATGAGATCGGTTTCCGGCTGCAGTCCTGTCATTTCCAAATCGAGCCAGATCAGATTGAGCTGTTTGTCCATGAATCGTTCGGATACCCTGTTCGCGTCGGTTGGTGAGCGTGCTAAAGAATTGTAGCAAAGCTTACCCGGCGCGAATATGCAATAATCCCGGCGCGGTTGAGCCCACAGACACCACCACCGCTCTGGAACCCATGACGAAACGCCGACTCAGCAATCAGCAACAGGCTCGCATCAGCGAGCGCCATCAGCGCGAGCTTGTCAGCGGCAACGAAGCCGGCGGCGCGAGAGAAAGCAGCGACGGGGTTAGTGGGGAGCGCTGCAATGGCCGAATCGTCAGCCATCTCGGTCAACAACTACTGGTCGAAACACTCGAGGCAGGTAGCTCAAGCGGGACATCGGTACGCTGTTTCCAGCGCGCCAATCTGCCCGCACTCGTCACAGGTGATCTGGTTGTCTGGGAGGCGGGTGACAACGACACCGGCGTCATCACCGCTGTTGCCGAGCGTAAGAGCGTTTTTGGGCGACCGGCTTTTAGTGGCAATTTCAAACCGATGGCGGCCAACATTGACCGCGTACTGCTGGTTATTGCGCCACTGCCGGAGCCATTCCCGAATCTGATCGATCGCTATCTGGTAGCCATCGAAACCCTGCAGTTGCAGGCGGTGCTGGTGTTGAATAAAAGCGATCTGCACGCAGAAATCGCGAATCAGCGGCTTGACAAGCTATTGTCATTATATGAGGGCCTCGGCTACGAGACCCATCGGGTTTCGACTGTCGACAATGCCGGCATCGCCCCTTTGCTGGCGTCGCTGTCGGGTCTCACAACCGTTATCGTGGGACAATCCGGTGTCGGCAAGTCGTCCTTGATCAACAGCTTCGGTGTCAATAATGATGCCGCAGTGGGCTCACTCTCGACGGCGGGTCCCAAGGGCACACACACCACCACCACCGCTCGCCTGTTCCATCTGCCAGACTGTGACCTCATTGATTCACCGGGAATCCGCGAACTCAGCCTGGGTCACATCGATGCCTCCGCGGTCTTCGCCGGTTTTCGTGAATTCAGGCAATTTGAAGGCCAGTGCAAGTTTCGGGATTGCAGCCATCAAACGGAACCGGATTGCGCGCTAAACAAGGCTCTCGCCGCCGGCGCGATTTCGCCGCAGCGCGTCGACAGTTATTTTCAGATTCTGCAATCTCTGGATAACGCGGGTCGCTGATGCAGGTAAACTGGATAGATTTTCTCGATCAATAAATGCCCCGGGAACACAACAACTATGACAGCAACAACTCTCCCCCTGATTCTCGAGATCGAAGACTTGCAGACGAGACTGCCAGACTCCGACCTGCTGCTTATCGGCGTCTGTCAGGAGCAGGTGTTTATCACCCACCACCTGCCCGGTTCAGCGCTGATCCAGCCTGGCGAACTGGTCAGCGGGATCAAACCTGCCGTCGGCAAACTTCCTGACGTAACGCGACTTAACACCCTGTTTTCACGCGTGGGTCTCGCTGCTGGCAAACATGTCATTGCCTATGATGATGAGGGCGGTGGTTGGGCCGGTCGACTGATCTGGACACTGGACGTGCTGGGACATCGGCACTACTCTTTTCTGAATGGTGGGCTGAACGCATGGCGTGCTGCAGGTCTGCCGATGGAGGCCGGACCCTCGGCAGTTGCTCCAACGGAATACACGGCTCACATTGACGAATCACAACTCGTGCCACTCGACGCCGTCAAGCGCAGTCTCGACGATCCACTGTCAATCGTATGGGATGCGCGTTCCCGTGAGGAATACGAGGGCACAAAAGTTACCGCGCTGCGTAACGGACATATTCCTGGCGCCTTTAATCTCGACTGGCTCGATCTGATGGACAGGGATAACGATCTGCGTCTGTTGCCTCTACCAGACATCGCCGAACGACTGGCAGCACTGGGGCTTAAGGAACAACACCGTATCATTACTCATTGTCAGACCCACCATCGCTCGGGTCTCACCTACATCGTCGGCAAGGCCCTGTGTCTCGACATAAAGGCGTATGATGGCTCCTGGTCCGAGTGGGGCAATCTCCCGGATACACCGATAGAAACTGGGCCCAAGCAATAGCCATATGACACGTGTGTTCATTATCTTGCAGTATTTGCTGCCACACCATCTGCTTTCGCGTCTGGTCGGCGTCCTGGCACGTATGCACACCGGTCGCACAATTCTTATTCGCGCATTTATCAAGCGGTATAAGGTCGACATGAGCGAGGCGGTAATCAAAAAAGCGGACGACTTCGCCCATTTCAATGCATTCTTCACACGGGAACTGCAACCAGGATCGCGGCCACTTGCAACAGAATCGGGTGCGATTGTGTGTCCGGCAGACGGCAGCATCAGTCAATTGGGTGGAATCGATGCCGATCGTATTTTTCAGGCGAAAGGTCATGATTATACCGTCGCAGAATTGCTCGCATGCGATGCCGCGATTGCACAACAATTTCAGGATGGCGTGTTTGCGACCGTGTATTTGTCGCCCCGTGACTATCACCGCGTGCACATGCCGCTGACGGGTAAACTGCAGTCGATGACCTATGTGCCAGGCAAGCTGTTCTCGGTAAACAAGCTCACTGCCGAGAACGTGCCCCGCGTATTTGCGCGCAATGAGCGTGTGGTGTGCCTGTTCACGACGGCAGCAGGTCCCATGGCTGTAGTGCTGGTAGGTGCGATGATCGTTGCCGCCATTGAAACCAGCTGGTCGGGCCAGGTTTGCCCGGGCGCGCTGCAAAGCCAGGGATTCACCGAAGATTACTCGAACCGCGCACCCGCGATAACACTGCCAACCGGCGCCGAGCTCGGTCGTTTCAAATTGGGCTCAACGGCAATCGTTTTATTCGGTCCGGGCAGTGTCACATTGGCCTCCGACCTGGTTGCCGATACTCCGGTGCGCATGGGCCAATTACTGGGACAACACGTTATTTGAACGCAACGCCAACCTGGGAGCAGAAATCAAAGATGACTCAAGATGAATTAAAACTGGCAGTCGCAAAGGCGGCGTTTGACTATGTCGAAGCGCGGCTCGATGACGAAATGATCATCGGTATCGGTACCGGTTCAACAACTAATCTGTTCATTGCCGAGTTAGGCAAGCTCAAACACAAACTCGCTGGCACCGTCGCGAGTTCCGATGAGTCGGCCCGGCGTCTGCGCGAGCTTGGTATTCCCGTCTACGACCTGAACAGCGTGGACGGGATTGCGATTTATGTGGATGGCGCCGATGAGAGCAATAAACACCTGCAGCTGATCAAGGGTGGAGGCGCTGCCCTGACGCGTGAAAAGATCATTGCCGCCGTCGCAGAGGAATTCGTTTGCATCGCTGATGAGTCGAAGTTGGTCCCGGTTCTCGGTAAGTTCCCCTTGCCTGTCGAGGTGATTCCGATGTCACGCAGCTACGTGGCGCGACAAATCGTCAAGCTGGGCGGTGATCCAGTCTATCGGGAAGCGTGTGTCACTGACAATGGCAACCACATCCTCGATATCTATAATCTGGAAATTCTGAATCCACGGGAACTGGAACGGCAGCTCAATCAAATCGTAGGTGTTGTCACCAACGGCTTGTTTGCGGAACGGGGAGCGGATCGGCTAATTTTGGGCACGAGTTCGGGCGTCAAGACTTTCCTGCCCTGAATACGGAGAAGTGCCTCAGCATGCTGCTTGGGTGAAATCAGCTCAGGACCTGGTTAAAACTGAAAAGGTTCGAATCCGTTTCTGGTCAGACCAGAAGTTCTCACCTTTTCATGTTTCAATCAAAGCCAGACTGCTCGAGCTATGCATCCTGCCAATAGGAGAAAGAGGTAAAGCTAGAGCGGAGTTACGTTTTCCGCCTGCGGCCCTTTTTGACCTTGCGTAACTTCCATCGTTACTTTCTGACCTTCGTGAAGCGTTCTTCTTCCAGAACCGTTAATGGCGCTGAAATGTACGAATACATCCTTGCCACCCTCTTGCTCTATGAAGCCGAATCCCTTCTCGTCATTAAACCACTTAACGGTACCTTCAACTGTGTCTGACATATAACTCTCGTGCTATAAAAAAATTGTAAAATATCGAATCGCTGACCGCAGCAATCCGTCGGTCCAGAGCAACCGAGGGATCAGTGTACGCCTATCGTATGGTAGATGGAAACTGTATTTGTCTTAAATTGTAACGATTTCTCAGTCCCGGTAACGCCGATTCTTACACGGAATGGGGCTGTGCTTTCTCCGCTGCAGGGTGGGACTCAGACATCCACCAGCTTGCCTGGATTCATGATGTTGTTGGGATCAAACAGCCGCTTCATGGCGCGCATATAGTCCACTTCCTGGGGTGACCTCGAATAGTGCAGGAACGGTTTTTTCAGCAGGCCGACCCCGTGTTCGGCAGAAACGCTGCCGCCGTGCTTGCGCACCAGTTCGAATACCCCGTCGGAAACCCGTGCGCACTCTGCAAAAAAATCCGCCGCCGGCAACGCGTCGGGTTTGAGGATGTTGAGGTGCACATTGCCGTCACCGATGTGGCCAAACCAGATAATCTCAAAGTCCGGATACTGCGCAGCAACAAGTGCGTCGACTTCCTCAAGAAATCCCGGCACCTTTGATGCTTTCACAGAAATGTCATTTTTATAGGGTGTAAATTTGGCGATTGTCTCGGAAATGTCCTCGCGCAGCCGCCATAAATTCGCCGCCTGTGAGGAGTTCTGACTCATCGTGCCGTCGAGGATCCAGCCTGCCTCGACGCAGGACTCGAAAGTCGCCATCGCGGTTTCAAGATCCTGTTCAGAGTAATTTTCAAACTCCACCAGGGTGTAGAACGGGCATTCGGTCTCGAAAGGCCGTGGCAAGCCTTTCTCAGCGAGCACATGACGCAAGGCTTTCTCCGAGAAAAATTCGAACGCCGTCAGCTTCAGTTGTTTCTGGAAACTCTGCAGCACGGGCATCGCGGCGGCCATGGTTTCAATGCCAAACACCATCACCGTTGGGTCTTGCGGCTTGCTGGCAAGGCCCATGGTGACTTCCACGATCAGGCCCAAGGTGCCTTCCGAGCCAATGAACAGATGCCGGAAATCGTATCCTGTCGCGTTTTTCACGAGACCACGATTGAGATCAAGCAAATCGCCCTTGCCAGTAACCACCTTGAGACCCTGTACCCAATTTCGCGTCATGCCATACCGGATTACCTTGATGCCACCAGCATTGGTGGCGACATTGCCTCCGAGCTGACTGGAGCCTGACGAGGCAAAATCGACGGGATAGAACAAGTCATGCTCGTCGGCAAATTGCTGCAATTGTTCGGTCACCACTCCGGCTTGACACACAACTTGCCGGTCGCTCGCGTCAAATTCCAGAATCCTGTTCATGCGGTCGAAGGCGATGACCAGCTCGCCGGATGCAGCGACAGCACCGCCGCTGAGTCCCGTACGACCTCCCGAGGGCACAATGGCGAGACCGAGTCGGTTAGCCAGCTTCACCAAATCGACGACGGCGTCAATGCTGCCTGGCAACACCACGGCGATCGGAGCAGGTGCATAGGCCTTGGTCCAGTCCTTGCCATAATTATTCAGATCGGCCGGATCCTGCTTCACCCATTCCGCTCCTACGATCGCGGCCAACTGCTCGAGCAGGTCGGATTTACTGCAATTCATTCTGGATTTCCTGTAAGTGAGCGCGCCCGACCCGGGCGCAGTAGTCGCGGATTCGTCCCGGCATTGAGCTAACGGACGGGGGAAATATGGTACCATGCGCCGGCTTTTTGAGCATTGCCCCCGGAAATTACCAGGTTCCAATAACGTCCTATGCAACCGACTTCCCTCGAAAAACGGAAAATCAAGTTCCTCTTGCTGGAAGGAATTCACCCCAACGCCGTGAAGGCCCTGGCCAAGGCAGGCTATGAAAATGTAGAGTCTCTGAAGACTTCGCTGGAAGGTGACGAGTTATATTCCCGGATCGCCGATGTGCACTTTATTGGCATCCGGTCACGTACTCAACTGGATGCGAAGGCCTTCGCCGCCGCCGGTAAATTACAAGCCGTGGGTTGCTTCTGCATCGGCACGAACCAGGTTGATCTGACCTCGGCGCTGGTTCGCGGCATTCCGGTTTTCAACGCCCCGTTCTCCAATACTCGCAGTGTCGCCGAACTCGTCATTGGTCAGGCCATCCTGTTATTGCGGGGTATTCCGAAAAAGAATGCCTTGTTGCACCGCGGTGTCTGGGAGAAGGCCGCGCAGGGTTCATTCGAGACTCGCGGCAAGAAGTTGGGTATCGTCGGTTATGGCAACATCGGTTCTCAGCTGAGCGTGCTCGCCGAAGCGATGGGCATGAAAGTTTATCTTTATGACGTGGTGAACAAACTTCCATTGGGCAACGCCGTGCAGGTGGATTCACTGCAAACGCTGATGAGTGAATGCGACGTCATCAGCCTGCATGTGCCAGAGACGCCTCACACGCAGGAGATGATCACCGCCAAGCAGTTGAACTGGATGAAGCCAGAAGCGGTATTTATCAATGCTTCCCGCGGTTCCGTCGTCAACATCAACGACCTGGCAGACGCACTCAAGAAGGGAAAGATTGCCGGCGCTGCTATCGACGTATTTCCGGTTGAACCGAAATCAAATGACGAAGAGTTCCTGTCCCCATTGCGAGAATTCGACAACTGCATAATCACTCCGCACGTTGGAGGCAGCACCATGGAAGCGCAGGAGAACATCGGTCTGGAGGTGAGCGAAAAACTCATCAAATACAGCGATAATGGCTCCAGCTTCACCTCGGTCAACTTCCCCGAAGTGGCACTTCCTGCTCATCCCGGCAAACACCGATTGCTGCATATCCACGAAAACGTGCCAGGTGTCCTCACGGAGATCAACGGCATTTTTTCGGAGATTGGCATCAATATCAGTTCGCAGTATCTGCAAACCAACGAGAAGGTAGGATATGTCGTCATGGATATCGACATGCAGTCCAGCGAATTGGCCCTCGAAAAACTCAATCAGGTACGCGGCACGATTCGCACACGGGTATTGTTCTAGAGCCTGAATCAGTTCTCCCAGGTGGACTTCTGAAGAATTTATCCGAGGCTCGGTCTGCTACTGATCGTTAGCCTGGTGCGCACGCTCCACTTCAGATCCTGGCGGCGATGAGGATATTGTCGATTGCGGTAAAGACTCTGTCGCGGTAACGTTCCGACTCGTTGACGAGGTGATGGCCCGCTCCTTCAATCATATAGATCTTGCTATCCGGAAATTTCTCGGTGATGCGCCGCAGATTGTATTGCCAGTTTACCGTACCATCTTCACTGCCCTGGATGAGATTCAGCGCCTGCCGTTGCTGCGAACTCCGTTCGAACAGAGACTGATAACGAATCATTGCCTTAACCCAATCCCCTTGCAGAAATTGACTCTGCAAAGCATCGCTGTTCTGCAGAAATTCCAGAAAGGCCTGATCTTGACTATTCTCCGCAAAGGTTCGCGGCGTTGCAGTGATAAATGGTCGTGTAAGCAGGAACAGCAAATAGGATCGCCACCAATGACGCGGTCGCAGTAGCGGTGCGAGCAGTATGATCGACTCGAACTGATAGCGAGCTGTCAGCTGCTCGTGCAACAGTGCCTGCAATAGAATCGCACCACCGGTGCTTTGTCCGATCGCCACCCAGGGTGAATTGACCTCCTGCGTCTGGGCCTGTTCGAGGCAAGAGAACAAGGCGGCGCTGTACTGGTCGAAGGCGCGAATACTCGCAGGGGTGCCGCTAGAGAGTCCGTGACCCGGCAGGTCGAAGATCACCACCGAGAATCCCGTATCGAGACAGTGCTGGATGAGATGATTATAAATGCCGACATGGTCAAAGTAGCCGTGGAGCAGAAACACGGTGCCGCGCTGCTCCGATGTCTGCAACTGAAAATGCTGGCACACGACGTCGAATTCGCCACTGCGCAACAATCCGAGGCTGTGTTCTACGGGCCTCGCTTCGCTGGCGAAATGCAGACCGTAGAAATCGCAGTAGGCCTTGATCAGGGACGAACGGGGTGTCGAGCCATGAAACCGCATCGGCCCGAGTGAGCGGCGCAGATTGTCAGCGTCGTCTCGACTAAACACGTTTCAAAACTCCTGCACACTCTAGGCACACTCTAGGCACGCTCTAGGCGCTCTCTATGCACTCTCTATGCACTCTCTAGACTCTCTTTACTCGCTCTTTACGCATGGCTGCGCTGGCGGCATCGATTTCCGGCCGCGGTACTCAGGATGCCTTGGAATAGCGGTCGACCATTTCCTCGAGGCTGTACACCTTGCCAATGTTGGCCACCTGACCTGCGCAACCAAATGCCTCGAGACGCGCCTTGACGATTCCCTTCATCGCTACAATGGTGTGGCTCAGGAACTTGCGCGGATCGAACTCGGACTTGTTCTCGGCGAGGAATTTACGTACTGCTCCGGTCGAAGCCAGTCTCAAGTCGGTGTCGATATTTACCTTGCGGACGCCGTGTTTGATGCCCAGTTGGATCTCTTCCACGGGCACTCCATAGGTCTCGGCGATCTCACCTCCGTAGGCATTGATCACGGCCAGCCACTCTTGCGGCACCGACGAGGAGCCATGCATTACGAGGTGTGTATTGGGCAGTCTGGCGTGGATCTCCTTGATACGGTCGATGGCGAGAATATCCCCGGTCGGTGGCCGACTGAACTTGTAGGCACCATGGCTCGTTCCCACTGCGATCGCCAGGGCGTCGACTCCAGTTGCGCTGACAAACGCGGCAGCCTCATCGACATCAGTTAGCATCTGTGCCATCGACAATTGTCCTTCCGCGCCGATGCCATCTTCCTCGCCAGCCATACCGGTTTCCAGCGATCCAAGACAGCCGATCTCGCCTTCCACCGAGACGCCACAGGCGTGAGCCATTTCCACGGCGAGTTTTGTTACACGCACGTTATATTCGAAACTTGTCGGAGTCTTGCCATCCTCTGCCAGAGAGCCATCCATCATAACTGAAGAAAATCCAAGCTGAATGGAACGTTGACAGACAGCAGGTGATACTCCGTGATCCTGATGCATCACAATTGGTATATGTGGAAACTCTTCTATCGCGGCCTGAATCAGGTGTTTCAGAAAATTCGATCCGGCATATTTACGTGCGCCGGCACTGGCCTGCAGAATTACCGGACTGTTTGCCTCATTCGCCGCTTCCATAATTGCGCGAATCTGTTCCAGGTTGTTGACGTTGAATGCCGGCACGCCATAATCGTTTTCGGCGGCATGATCCAACAGTTGTCGTAGACTTATGAGTGCCATGTTCGAACCTCGTTATTTATACGTTCAATTCCAGTCTGTGAAGCGCATCGTCTAGGTATAGCGGACTCCGATCAACCTTCGCTCGCGCGCTGTTCCAGTATTTGCACCGCGGGCAAGATTGTTCCCTGCACGTATTCGAGGAAGGCTCCACCACCTGTCGAAATATAGGAAACCGCTGCGGTAATGCCAAACTTGTCGATCGCAGCGATGGTTTCTCCTCCGCCTGCGATCGAGAAGCCCTGGTTGCGCGCGATCGCCCTCGCAATAGTCTCCGTGCCCGCGGCAAAGGATTCAAACTCGAATACCCCGAGTGGCCCATTCCAGATGATCGTCTTCATGCCGTCTACAATCTCGGCGAATGCCTGCGCCGTTGCCGGACCAATGTCCAGAATCATATCGTCCTCATCGAGATTGTCCACGGGCTTGACCTCGGCGCTGGCATCCGCAGCAAAAGTCTTGGCAACGACTACGTCGGTCGGCATCGGAATGTGAGTCTTCTGCATCAACGCGGCGGCCACTGGTACCAGTTCCGGTTCATACAGGGATTTGCCGACTTTGAAGCCGGCGGCAGCGAGAAAGGTGTTGGCGATCCCCCCGCCCACGATCAGGTTGTCCACCTTCGTCGCCAGATTCTGCAGAACCTCCAGCTTGCTGGATACCTTGGCACCGCCGACGATCGCAAGCATCGGCCGCTCGGGCTGCTCCAGAGACCGGTGCAAAGCATCCAGCTCGCTTGCGAGCAGGGGTCCGGCACAAGCAATAGGGGCCAGTCGTGCCACGCCATGGGTGCTTGCCTGGGCCCGATGGGCCGTGCCAAACGCGTCCATGACAAACACATCGCACAGATCGGCATAACGCTGTGCCAATGCAGGGTCGTCCTTGATTTCACCCTTGTTCACTCGCACGTTCTCAAGCAGGATCACGGAGCCTGCTTTCGCTGAAAGTCCTTGCGGATTGGTCAGATAATCCCGGTTCAGTTGCACCTCACAGTCCAGCAAAAGCGCCAGACGATCAGCGACTGGCTGGAGTGAATACTCCATTTGAGTGTCGATCGGCTGGCCTTCTTCCGGCCGACCGAGATGGGACATCACAAGCACTTGCGCACCGGCATCTAATGCCAGACGCAAGGTTGGCAGTGCTGCTCGAATGCGAGTGTCATTAACGATTTCCCCGCCTTCGATGCCCACATTGAGATCTTCGCGAATCAGCACACGTTTGCCGGCGAGATCGATCTGCTCCATTCGCAGAAACGCCATAGACTGGTTCCTCTATTTCCTGTTCAAGCTGTGAATCAGATTGGCAACGTCCAGCATCCGGTTGGCGTATGCCCATTCATTGTCAAACCACACCAGCAACTTGACCAGATTGCCACCGGCTACTCTTGTCTGACTGAGATCGACGATTGCGGAGCGCGGGTCGTGATTGAAGTCGCAGGATGCCAGCGGCGCGTCGGTGTAGCCCAGCACATTGGTGGCGAGGTTCTCACTGGCGGCAATAATGGCAGCATTAACTGTGGCGATGTCTGTCGCCCGGGCGACGACGACGGTGAGATCCATGGCCGAGACGTTGACCGTCGGCACTCTCACTGCCTGAGCTTCGAGCTTCCCGGCAAGTCCTGGCAGAATGCGTTCGATGCCCTTGGCCAGAGCCGTGTCGACGGGAATTATTGATTGCATGGCACTGCGCGTCTTGCGCAGGTCATTGTGGTGATAGCTGTCGATGACCGGCTGGTCATTCATCGCCGAATGGATCGTCGTGATGACACCCGATTCGATGCCGAAACTGCCATCGAGAACTTGCAATACTGGCACGATACAGTTGGTCGTACAGGAAGCATTGGAAATGACCCGGTCGTTCGCGGTCAACGTGTGATGATTCACGCCGAAAACGATCGTGGCATCGACGTCACTTTCAGCCGGTTGGGAAAACAGGACGCGACTCGCGCCCTGCTGGCGGTGCAGTTCCGCGGTCGCCCGATCTGTAAAGGCGCCACTGCACTCCATCACCAGATCCACGTCCAGTTCGCGCCATGACAACGCGGTCACGTCCGCGACATTCGATACACGAATGGCATCGCCGTTGATAATCAGGCTGTTGGCTGCTTCTTCCACCGTGCCAAGAAAGCGCCCATGGGTGCTGTCGTAGCGGGTGAGGTGCGCGAGCGTGCGGATATCCGCGAGATCGTTCAGCGCCACGATGCGGAGTTCGGGGTAGTCTGTGGACTCATAAAATGCCCGCAGCACACACCGACCAATCCGACCATATCCATTAATGGCAATGCTACAGGTCATGCCCGGTTACCGTGAATGACAAAAGTCTGCCGGCGCATCAGTCGAAGGATTTCGCAACGGCGATCACATTGTCCGCCGTGAAGCCAAAATGCTTCATGAGCACGCCGCCCGGGGCGGATTCGCCGAATGTATGCATGCCGATGATCTTGCCGTTGAGTCCGACAAACTTGTACCAGTAATCCACCCCCGCCGCTTCGACTGCGAGCCGGCGCGTGACGGCGGCGGGCAGCACTGCTTCGCGGTAAGCTGCATCCTGGGCTTCGAACGTGTCAACGCTCGGCAACGAAACGAGTCGCGCGGCGACTCCCTGAGTCTGCAAGCTCAAGGTCGCTTCCCGGCAAACGGCGACTTCGGAACCAGTCGCAATGAGGATGAGTTCGGGCGTGCCCTCGCAGTCTTCCAAGATATAGCCACCGCGGGCGATCGCCTGCAATTGGTCAGTCGTGCGCGTCTGATGCGGCAGGTTCTGACGTGAGAACACGAGCGCGCTCGGGCCGTTCTGGCGTTCGATCGCCGCCTTCCAGGCCACGGCCGATTCAACATTGTCACAGGGACGCCACACGGACAAGTTCGGTGTCGTTCGCAGGTTCGCCAGTTGTTCTACCGGCTGGTGCGTGGGGCCGTCTTCACCCTGGCCGATGGAGTCATGGGTGTAGACGAAGATACTTTGCTGCTTCATCAACGCGGCCATTCGCACCGCGTTGCGGGCATACTCCATGAAAATCAGGAAGGTCGCGGTGTAGGGAATGAAACCGCCATGCAGGGCCATGCCGGAGGCAATGGCCGTCATGCCGAATTCACGGACCCCAAAATAAATGTAGTTGCCGTCGGCCTTCTCGGTAATGGGGGTGCTGCCCGACCAGTTGGTGAGATTGGAACCGGTGAGATCTGCCGAACCGCCAATCAGCTCGGGCAACAGGGCGGCATAGGTTTCGATGCAGTTCTGGGAGGCCTTGCGGCTGGCAATATTGTCGGCTGTCTGTTGGCACCTGGCGATATACGTGTCTGCCTTGTCGCTAAAGTGGCTTGGCAGTTGTTTCTTGATGCGGCGCACGAGCTCCATCGCCAGCATGGGATGTTCTTCTTCATAGCTGACGAGCTTTTCTTTCCAGGCGGTTTCGGCCTGAAAACCCTTCTCCGTTGCATCCCAGGCCTGCTTGATCGCGGCCGGTATTTCGAAGGGTGGGTAGTCCCAGCCCAGACTCGCTCGCGTCGCCGCGACTTCATCGGCAC
>JALRBQ010000005.1 GCA_023257655.1 Pseudomonadales bacterium | reverse complement strand
TAGCCGTCGAGAGCACCAACCGCCTCTAACGCCTGATGCGCCTCGGCCAGATCGGACATACCAGTCGAGAGAATCAGCGGCAGACCAGACTGCGCATAACTCTTGAGCAACGGCAAATTAGTGAAATCATCCGAGCCCACCTTGACAGCCGGCACGCCCACTCCGAGCAGGATGTCCAGGTCGGCGCGATTTTGCGGCGTCGAAAAGAACATAATCCCCACCTTCGAACACTCCGCTTTGATTGTCGGCCACGCGCTCTCCGGCAACTCATAACGCTGGAACATGGCCAACATGGACTCGGTGACCTCCTCCCCTCGCGAGCGGTAGGTGAACATCTGGGATTGGTCGTTGACGAATTCATTGGCCTTGAAGGTCTGGAACTTCACCGCATCGCAACCAGCGGACTTGGCGACATGAATCATTTCCAACGCACGCTCCAGTTCACCATTGTGGTTGATGCCGACCTCGGCAACAACAAATGGCTCGGCACCCACGCCGACTGCACGCTTACCGATCATGACTTGGGGGTTCACATTCGTCTCCTCACTTGGACTTCTCCAAGACCAAATCAAACATATAAAAATGTTGCCAGATGCACGCGTCGATCGGCTCTATCCGCGCTTTCAGACCGGCAGCGGCGGCCAGCTCAAGCAATTGTGCTTCAGGCAACCATAATAAGTCGTCAAGCAAGCTGATCTCGCGCGCCGCTGCCGCCTGGTCTGCGCGTTGACGCACCACAGCTTCATAAACCAGCCGCTGGGTCGGATCTGGATTGGCAGCGAGCAGCGCTCGGCCACCCGGCTTCAGTACCCGCGCCACCTCGTGCATGGCCTGGCTCACATTGCTTTCGTCGGCCAGGTACTGCAGTACGCTGTAGGCCAACAGTTTGTCGACGAGGGCATCCGTCAGCGGCAACTCGGTAAGGTTACCTACTTTGAGATCGACGTTGTTCACTCCGGCCAGGTTCTTGCTCGCCCGTTCGATCAACGCCGGGCTTAGATCAACTGCATAAACCCGCTTGAGCCAAGGTGCAAGGGTCATGGCGATTAGCCCAGCACCGCAACCAATGTCGGCCAAGTGATCACCTTGATGCAGATCCAGAATACGCACGATCTCGGCCACCGTGTTCAGGTACCCTGGCACGTCCATCAGCCCACGACCAGTAGCCTGAAAGTCGTTGCCAGCACTAGCCTTGGCGTCCCAGAAAGTAAGCCAGTCCATCAACGTTCCGCCACTATGATGAAGAATGTCCCGCGGTGTGCCGGTGCGCGGAAGGCATTAAAAAACTTGAGCAATGGCCGCTTGAACCAGAAGCCCCTCTGACGATTGAATATGTGTCTGACCAGTGGGATCTGAGCCAGAACCGGGATATCATGCCGGGTTGTCCAAAAGCGGGGAGTCTTGAAGCCTGTCGCCTTGAGGTCATCCCGCATCGCCAGTGGATCGATAGGGTACTCGTTCGGGGTCAACTTGCCGCGAAGATCGGCTACACCCCATTCAATTAGCTCCATGAAATCCAGACGGTTGGGTTCAATAGCGATGAACTTGCCGCCGGGCTTGAGCACCCGGTAAGCTTCCGCATAAACTTGATCGAGCAATGGAATGTGATGTAACACTCCGCCGAAGAACACTGCGTCAAGGCTGGCATCAGGCAAATCCAGATGTTCAGCGTCTCCCACGCGAAAATCGATCCGCTCGTCGTAGTCACGCCACAGGTCCTTTGCCTGGCTAACCAGTTCTGGGGCGATCTCAATTCCCAGCACCTTAGCCC
Source organism: Pseudomonadales bacterium (assembly GCA_023257655.1). Classification (GTDB taxonomy): domain Bacteria; phylum Pseudomonadota; class Gammaproteobacteria; order Pseudomonadales; family Pseudohongiellaceae; genus UBA9145. The sequence continues at coordinate 2,074 of JALRBQ010000005.1, read as the reverse complement.
CGCGCGCGGCAAATAATGCGGCCGAAACACCAGAAGCACTACCGATATCAGCCACTGTTAGGCCATTCATGTCGAAACCCCAAACCTTATCGATAAGGGCCTCGTATTCGTCGTTATCGAAAGCAGCATAGACCCGCTGTCTGGCTACCTTGTCCCAGAATGCGGTCTCTGCGAATTTGTCCTGCTGACTCATCCACTTTTCTCCATCATCGTCGCTAAGACCCGTGCCGGGCCAGATCCATCAACCAACCCCCGACATCGCGTCGCCATGGCCGATCTAGTCATGTCATCGTCCAACAAATTTAGGGCTACTCGTGCCACCGTCACCGCAGCACCGTCGCCCCATGCGACTGAGCAGGCAACACCAGCTGCGGCCAGATGCTCGGCTCCTGATTTCTGGTTATCGGCCAGGATTACGATCACAGGCGCAACCCCTTGACTGACTACTTCAACCGAAGTGACCCCTCCGCCTGATATTACAACCGCGGCATGTCTTAACAAGGGCGGTAGAGCCACTGGGCCGCGATGTACGACAAAACGATCCGGTAGGCCTCGCGCCATCAACATCACCTGCTGCGAGCCTATGGCCGGTGCGCTGTACACTACGTCGGCTATGAATGCTCGACCATCTGCCAACAACGCCTGCATCAAATCAAGTGTGCGGTTCAACGGGTCTTCACCGCCCAATGTCAGAAGGATGCGACGCGACTCTGGCGTATGCTTAACCTCGCGCCATGCTCGGCGCAGTAGAAACCAGTCCAACCCTAATAGGGCAAGACCGCAACGTTTATAAGCCGAGGCATAGTGCCTTTCGGCGCCGGGATTTTGATTCAGGATCAGTTCCACAGCAGGATCCCTGCCGCCTAAGTCGTCCAAGCACAGAACTGGACATTCCGCGGCGATCGCATCCAACCAATCTGTGTCAAAGCTATAACCATCAACGACTAACCAATCGGCATCAAACTCGCGCACATGTCGCAAAGTCCGCATCATGTCGTCTGCCCCGCCGATCTCGCGCATTTCAACATGGATTTGCGCAGTCAGAACGAGCCAATCAGCATGAAGCTTCGACGACCTTACAGCGGATAGCCTAATGCTCCCACCTTGTTCGTGCACTTTCTCAGCAAGTGCGAGGCAACGCATGAGGTGGCCAGCGCCGATTCCGGGGCCATCGTCTACACGGAATAGAACTTTAAGCATCGTCAAGCCACTCGGGGTGCCGCTCAGCAAGAAATTCTGCAAAGGTGAATTCAAGTTCGGTATCGATATCTAGGCTGCGTTCGGCTGGCATCTTGTAGGCGGCCATTGGAAAGGCGTAGTAGTTGCGTTCTTCGCGAAAACGGATTACGTCGACAATAGTCACCGCTCCATTGCAGCGGACGATGTCTGGCGTTTCTGCTGTTGCACGCGCACCCGTTCGATTGAGCCAATCCGGATGCAGTGGTTGCAGGCGTTCGCCCTCAAGTATCAGGCTAGATAGCGGCGAATGAACCTCTTCTACTACGCTCATCAAGAAATCCACTTCAAGCTGCCGATAAAGCTTCATTGCCGCTACTATGTCGCTCGCTAGACGGAAAGGGCTGGTAGGTAACAGAATCGCCAAGGTGTCGAACTTCTCTCCAAGGCTTTCCCATTTGTCGAGGGCGTGCAGCGCAACTTCAACCACCCCTGCGGGATCTCTCGCCAATTCCGGGGGGCGCATGAAGGGCAACTCAATTCCAACGGCTGATGCGATTGACGCCACCCTCGCGCTTTCAGTACTCACGCTGATGCGGTCGAATAAATCAGCTTTCCGAGCCGAGTAGACGGCCCTTTCTAATAGGGTCTTTCCGGCGAGAGGTAGAATATTTTTGGATGGCAAACGCTGGGACCCCTCTTTAGCAGGAATCAGGGCCAACACCTTCCCGATGTCTTTATCAGTAATCATAAAAATTAGCTTTTGAGGTTAACGGCAACCTGCCTTAAAGCCTCAATTACAAAGCCTTGCTCATCGTAGTTAAGCCCCGCATATATTGGCAGGCTCAGCGCACTAGTGAAATATTTTTCAGCATTAGAGCAGTAGTATTTATTAAAC
>JALRBQ010000101.1 GCA_023257655.1 Pseudomonadales bacterium | reverse complement strand
CCGATCGAGGCCAAGGTCTATCCGCGCCAGATCGCGTTCAATGTCCTGCCGCAGATCGATGTGTTCATGGACAACGGCTACACCAAGGAAGAGATGAAGATGGTGTGGGAGACCCGCAAGATCTTTGGCGATGACAGCATCCAGGTGAGTGCCACCTGCGTGCGGATTCCGGTGTTCTATGGCCATTCCGAGGCAGTCCAGGTCGAGACGCACAAACCAATTACTGTCGAAGCGGTGCAGGACCTGTTATCCCGGGCGCCGGGTGTGACCCTGCTCGACAAGCGGGAACCCGGCGGTTATCCCACAGCGGTGCATGAATCTGCGGGCCAGGACGCAGTTTTTGTGGGACGAATTCGGCAAGATATCTCGATTGAGAATGGTATCAGTCTGTGGATCGTTGCCGATAACGTCCGCAAGGGCGCCGCGCTCAACTCGGTTCAGATCGCTGAAGAGTTGATAAAAACCTATTTATAATGAATACTTGCACGCTTTAGTGAAGACACATTCTCAATAGCAGTCTATGCCTGATCCAGTCAGGGATGAGAGTGTTCACTAACCGAACTATCCAAGCACGAGCGTTAGGCTTGGACAGGGTGTTACTGGTTGCCGGGTCGGTCGAGAGAAAAAGGGACTATGTTACGTAAATCCGTCGTCTTCCTGGCCTTGCTGCTGTGCAGCTTGGCGACACAGAGCTACGCGCTCGGGCTTGGCGATGTGTCCGTGGAATCGGCGCTCAATCAGCCTCTGCGTGTGCGAATTGAAATCCTGCAACTGGGAGACACCCGATTGCAGGATATTTCCGTGCAAATGGCTTCTGTCGCCGACTTCCAGCGCTTCAATATCGATCGGGTCAGCTTCCTGTCCGAAGTGCGCTTCTCGATTGCGGCCGAATCTGTCGGCAATTTTGTCACGCTCTCGTCCAATCAGATCGTCCGCGAACCTTATCTCAGCTTCATTCTCGATACGCGCTGGCCCAATGGTCGAGTGCTGAGCGAGCACACGGTGTTACTGGATCTGCCTGTGTTCAATGAACAGCAGACTCGCACACCCGTGCGTCAGCCCATCAGCCCGGTATTGCAGGCACCGCGCACAGCCGCGCAATCAGCCCCGGCACCGGCCGCCGCTGCGCCAGTAGTTAGCACACCCGCCGTGTCCGAGCGTACTACCGAACCCGAAACTCCCGCGGTGAATGAAGTTAGTTCCCGCGATGCTGAGGATGTCTCTGCAGAAGTTGAGCCGGAATCTGCGCCAGATCCTGTGGCGGAGCTGGCCGAGCCGGATCCAGTTCCCGCACCGACCAGGCAAACCACAGCGAGTGCTCCCGCACCGGCGCCAGCCCCGACCGCACAACCCGAGTCAGTCAAACCCGTACCACTGGCCGCGCCAGCGAGCGTCGAACCGGAAGACAGCACCGAGACGATTCAGACGTCCCCCAACGACACACTGACAGAAGTTGCCCTGCGTGTGCGCCCGAACAATGCCGTAACGATGCAACAGACCATGCTGGCGATTCAGCGACAGAATCCTGCTGCCTTCATCGATGGCAACATCAATCGCCTGCGCGCAGGACAGGTTCTGCGGGTCCCTGGTCTCAGCGAGATTCAGGCCGTCGACGCCCGCGAGGCTGCCGATGAGGTGAGTCGCCAGAACCGCGATTTCGCCGCCAGCGCAGATGTGCAGCCACTGGCTGCCCCGGCGAGCAGCAATCAGGCGCAGGCGAGCGCGCCTCAGGGCCAGTTGACCGTCGTGAGTGGAGATGACGACGCTATCGACGGCAATAGCAGCACAACGACAACGGCTGCCGCCGAAAATGCCGCGCTCGATGAACGCATTTCGATTCTGGAAAACCAACTGGCGCAACAACAGGAAGAGGCCGATCGCGCCCGCATCCAGCGCGAAGAGATGCAGGCTCGCATGTCTGAACTCGAGTCCCAGATTGCCGCCGCCCAGGAAATTATTCGACTGCAGGATCTGCGGTTGGCCCAACTCCAGGATTCACTCGCCGAAGCCGCTGCCCAGCAAGCCGCTATTGCCGCGGCCGAGGCCCAACTGGCGGCGACGACGCGTGCCAGCCGTCCTACCTTGATGGACACCGTGATGGGCGTGGTGACCAGCACCACCTTCTTCCTGATCATCGGTGCGTTGGTGTTGATTCTCGCGCTGGTGGTGGTGTTGCTGCGCCGCAACCGGGCCAAGGCAGAGAGTAGCGATCTTGAAGAACTGGAAGCACAGCCTTTTGACGCGCGAGCCGCCGACGAGGACGAGTCGGACTATCTGGATTTTGCCGAAGACGACGATCTCGACAGCGAACTGGAAGACAGCATCAGCAAGGACGAGGAATTCGATGCAGACGTTGATGCAGCCGAGGACGGAGCGGTCACCGGACGCACCGAGACGCGGGCCACAGCTACGACGCAGTCAGATAGCCGTCGTTACAGCAGCGACGAAGAGGACGAGCGGGGTGCTGCGTCATTCCTCGATGACCTCGGAATCGACCTCGATGCCTTCAATGACGATGACGACGAGGTGGCTAGCACCCCAACTGCCTCGCCGGTAACCGCGACCGACTCTCCAGCCGCGGCTCCGGATATCGATACCGATTTCGAAAGCGATGACGACGAGACTTTACTGACCGATGAGCTCGCTGCAGATCTCGATCTGGACGACACGCCGGCGCCCGCACAAGCGAGTGCCGACGATGACATGGATCTTACCTTTGACCTGTCACCCGATGACAAGCGCGATACTCTGGAATTCGATGATAGCGAGGCGATTGAACTTACCGGTACCCAGTCTGCCGCTGGCGAAGAGGACGATTCCAACGCTCTTGAGTTCGAGGTCGGAGATTTCTCAAGCGATTTAACAACTGATGACGCCAAGGCTGAGGACGACAGTGAGCTGGAAACTTTCGAGTTCACCAACGACGACACGCCCAAGGCGGCGCCGGAACCTGAGCCTGCACTCGAGCTCGAGACATTTGAATTCGATCTGGACGAAAAACCCTCCAGTTCAGCCCCCGTGACATCCGCGGCCGCACCCGCCACGGCCGATGACGACAACTCTCTCGATTTCGATTTCGACAAGACCGAGATCAAGGCGCCGGAACCGGCAACCGATCTTGCCGCAGACCTGGAAACCTTCGACTTCGATCTCGACGCCGAACCTGCTTCCACCGTGGTTGAGAAGCCCGGTGCCAAGGTGGATCTCGATCTCGACACCGATGATTTCGATGTCGGTGAAAAAACCGTCATAGAGACCGATAATGGCGATGTCATGCTGGACTTCGATCTCGACGACAAGGACGACGACAGCGCCGATGCGGTCACTGGGAACAGCAGCTCTACCGCGGCCACCGATGACCTCGACGAGAACGATCTGGCGGATCTTGATTTCCTCTCGGATGACGACGACATCGAGATCGAATCAATCGGTGAGGCTGAAGAGGTCAGTCTGCTGTCGAACGAAGACGAAGTCGCGACCAAGCTGGAACTCGCTTATGCCTATCGCAAGATGGGTGACAAGGAAGGGGCCAGGGAAATACTCGAAGAAGTACTCAAAGAAGGTTCGCAGGCACAGGTGAAAGAGGCGAATGAATTGCTGGCATCACTCGGCGACAATGACTGATAGCCTCTGACCCTGTGAGCGAACCTGAATCTGCCTCGGCTGCCCCTCATCGCATTGCCCTGACACTCGAATATGATGGCGGCGCCTTTAACGGCTGGCAGCGGCAACTCGCGCCCGCTGTATCCACGATTCAGCAGGAAGTCGAGTCTGCTCTCTCCAGGATTGCCGATCACCCGGTCTCGGTGATTTGTGCGGGTCGCACCGACGCCGGTGTGCATGCAACGTGCCAGGTAATCCACTTTGACAGCGCGATCGATCGTGGTGAGAAAGCCTGGGTTATGGGTGCTAATAGCCTGCTGCCTCGCACTGTCAGAATCTTGAGTGCCACTGCGGTCCAGCCTGATTTTCATGCGCGTTTCTCGGCGCAATCCCGGCGCTACCTTTATCTTATTTACCAGCGACAGATTGCCTCTGCAATCATGCACAAACGCGTCACGCATGTGCCGCAGTTACTCGATGTCGAGGCGATGAACACCGCAGCGCAGTCGTTATTGGGCGAGCAGGACTTTACCAGCTTCCGGGCAGCTGGTTGCCAGTCGAAGTCCTCGTTTCGCAATGTCATGCGCGCCGAGGTGAGTCGTCGGGGTGCATTCGTAATTTTCGACATCCAGGCCAATGCCTTCCTTCAGCACATGGTGCGCAATATTGTCGGTGCCTTGCTGGAGGTAGGTGGCGGGCGCCAGGATTCCACCTGGATAGCCCAGTTGCTGGCGCAACGTGACCGTACGCTGGCGGCGATAACCGCGCCACCAGACGGCCTTTATCTGGTGCAGGTTGGATATCCCGAACATTACGACATTCCGGCGGGTGCCGTCCGCCCTGGATTTCTTGAATAGGCGAGATTCGGTCTATTTGCTAGAATAGCGGGCTTTCGAGAGCGCCGACCCACCTTGACCCCAATCTGGATGAAAATTTGCGGGATTACGCGAACGCAGGATGCCGCAGTGATGTCGGCGCTGGGTGTGAATGCGATTGGCCTTAATTTCTATCCGGCCAGTCCACGCGGCCTCTCATTGGGGCAGGCGGCAGACCTGCTCACGGCGGTCGATGCAGAGCTACAGGTGTACGCCTTGTTCGTCGACCCGAGTATCGCCGAAGTCGAAGCGGTTCTGGGGCTGGGACGCGTGGATCATCTGCAGTTTCATGGTAGCGAACCTCCCGATTTCTGTGCAGCGTTCGGGCTACCGTATATGAAGGCGTGCCGGGTGCGGGATGAGGCTACAACCCTGGCAGAAATTGATCTGCATAACGCGGCGGAGAGTATTCTGCTGGACAGTTATGACAAACAGGCCGCGGGCGGCACTGGCAAAACGTTCGACTGGCAGCTGGCCGCTCGTCTCGTTGCCGCCTGTGACAAGCCCGTGGTGCTCGCCGGTGGACTCACTCCCGGGAACGTGGCCGAGGCTATCGGTGCAGTCAATCCTTATGGGGTGGATGTCAGTAGCGGCGTGGAGAGCGCCCCCGGCATCAAGGATCTGAACAAGTTGAAATTATTTGTAGAAGGAGTACGCAGTGCCAGAAGTTAAAGTTAACGACATTGCACAGGGCACACCGGATTTCGATGGTCCCGATGCGGCCGGCCATTTCGGCCCTTATGGCGGAATCTTCGTCGGTGAGACACTGATTGCCGCCGTCGAGGAGTTGGCGGAAGTCTATGCCCGCCTGTCCAAGGACGAGAATTTCTGGCGTGAGTATCACAACGATCTTAAACATTATGTGGGGCGTCCGTCTCCCCTGTATTTTGCTGAACGGTTGACGCAAAAATGCGGCGGCGCGCGTATTTATCTGAAGCGGGAAGACCTTAATCACACCGGCGCACACAAGGTCAATAACACGATCGGACAGGCACTGTTGGCGAAGCACATGGGTAAGTCCCGCATCATCGCCGAGACGGGTGCCGGACAACATGGTGTAGCAACAGCTACCGTGGCCGCGCGTCTTGGCCTCGAGTGCCATGTCTACATGGGTGCGGATGATATCGTGCGGCAGGCACCCAACGTCTATCGCATGCGTTTGCTAGGTGCCAACGTTGTCTCGGTAAAATCAGGCTCGCGCACGCTTAAAGATGCGATGAATGAGGCGCTACGCGATTGGGCGACCAACGTTGATAACACTTATTATATTATTGGGACAGTAGCAGGACCGCATCCTTACCCGCAAATGGTGCGCGACTTCCAATGTATTATTGGTCGCGAGGCCAGAGAACAGTCGTTAGAACAATGCGGACGCTTACCGGATGCACTGGTTGCCTGTGTCGGCGGAGGCTCCAATGCCATCGGTTTGTTCCATCCGTTTCTGCGCGACACCTCGGTGGCGATGTACGGTGTCGAAGCAGGAGGCAAGGGCATCGAGACGGGTGCGCATGCGGCACCGCTTAGCGCGGGTAAGCCGGGTGTCTTGCACGGCAATCGCACTTATCTGATGACTGACGCGGCTGGCCAGATCATGGAGACTCACTCGGTGTCCGCGGGCCTCGATTATCCCGGCGTCGGTCCGGAACATGCCTGGCTGAAAGACATCAAGCGGGTGAACTATGTGTCCGCCACCGATTCCGAAGCGATGGCGGCTTTTCATACGCTGACGCGACAGGAAGGCATCATCCCGGCCCTGGAATCCAGCCATGCGGTCGCCTACGCGATGCAACTCGCTTCGAGCCTACCGCCCGAGGCCCACATCATCGTCAACCTGTCCGGACGCGGCGACAAGGATATCGAGACCGTCGCGCGCATCGAAGGCATCACCCTGTAGCCCACTATGAGTCGAATTCAGCAAAAGACGGCGCAGGCCGCCGCACAGTCCCGCAAATTACTGATTCCCTACATCGTCGCCGGGGATCCCGATCTCGCTACCAGCCTGGCGCTGATGCACGCGCTAGTCGCGGCTGGGGCTGACATCATCGAACTCGGGTTTCCCTTCAGTGACCCTTCGTCTGATGGCCCAGTGATTCAACGGGGCGTGGAGCGGGCACTGGCAACCGGCACCACCCTGGCCCAGGTGCTGGAACTCGTCACAGCGTTCCGCGAGCAGGATGCGCTGACCCCGGTGGTGTTAATGGGCTACCTTAACCCCAGT
>JALRBQ010000073.1 GCA_023257655.1 Pseudomonadales bacterium | reverse complement strand
ATCACTTCGCCGAGGTTCATGGTGCCTTCAGCGGCAAGGTCGTCGGCGTTCAGTTGCGTCACTGACGAAGCCTGGGTGAAACCTTCGCTGCGTCGGATATAGGATCCGGTTACAACGACTTCTTCCACAGTGTCCTGTTGGGCAAAGCCCTGGCTGGAAATGGACATCAGTGAAAGAGAAATAGCAGAAAAGAGCAAACTTCTTGAATGCGGAATAGATCGCATTTTATCTCTCCAGATTTGTTTTTAGGGTTGGTCAAACTTGCCGGGGTAAAGCAAAAACCCTTATGACTTTTTAGGTAATTCACGAGGCCGGCGGCGGATTCTAGCTCAAGTATTCATTGCCGCCAATTGGGGAACAGGAGTGAAGACAAGTATTTTTATATGGCTTTCCGGACGACTTTTTAACCATATTCGAACCGCAAGAAAAGTCGTCAAGGGCCAATTCTCACACTTAATAATCCTCATGTAAAACAATGGGTTGCCACATAACGTCCCGCGCAGCTTTCTCGGCCATAAATTTGGTCTGACCAGATTTGGCGGTGTCGTTTATCGAATTCTGGGCCGTAGAGCCTAACAACTATTACCGGCCTAACATCTAATACCTGTCATTTATCGAGGGCTTGGTTTGGCTCCCGTTTTCGGAACGGGGAGAAGGGCATGCGCAGTTGCAGCCCGTCAGCCGCGAATCGAATTTGGTCTGACCAGATTAGCGAACGAGTGCTCGGAAAGAACGCGCAAACGAACTCGAAGGGCTGCGAGCCAGCCCTTCGGGAAATCAGTTCTTAGTTGAGGCAAGGAAAACGGGTAATAACGAAGGTAATTAAAGAAGCTTATGTGCGGTGAAGAGGTAGGACCGGCGACTAGTCGCCAGCCCGTTTCTCTTCTTCGCGTGCTCCACGCAGGATATTCATCAAACCGTAGTTTCCTTCCTGGCAAGCGTACTCATAGAGTTGGCCGGCGACCTTGGCCATGGGTAACACGGCAGTGATCTTGTCGGCGAAAGTGGCCGGATCTTCCAGGGTCCATTCGTATTCCACGGCGTCAAAGGCGGTACGCGTGAATCGCTCAGTCAGGACTTTTTCCTTGCCGGTACCGATGCCGCCCAGGCTGGCAGTATAGAAGCTGAAGTTGCGCGTCTCTACGACCAGCGCGTCGCCATCCCAGTAGCCGCGGGAATCCCCTGTCCACTGTTCGATGTAATCCGGTAGCAGCGGTTGGTCGACAAGCGGAATCATGCGCGCGTTGTGAATCATCTCTGAGATGATCACTACCGTGTCCTTGCTCTGCACGATCTGCAGGTTGTTGTTATAGCGGCTGGGGCGGTAGGGCGGAAGTTCGTTCATCCCGACGATGCAGCGTTCGGGCAGACCTCGATCCTCCGGACCGTCCTTGCCGATACCCCCGCTGCCAGTGCGTACGGGACGCGTGCCAGGAGCATCCTCCAGGAAGCCGCTCACGCCCCGCGGAGCGCCTTCGAGCACCGCCGGCATGCGGCCATCGGTAGGATAGATGATCTGCGATGTGCGAACTGTATCGGCGATCGAGGCCATCTCGTACCAGAAGTGATCATAGCCGTAGACAAAGCGTTCATCGGTAGAGGGTGCCCCGCGCTCGGCCAGATCAGGATCGGCATCCACGACACTGCCGTCTGCGGCTTCCGCCGCCAGTCGGGCCTGAATCTCGGCGATCTCTTCAGCCGTGAGAAATTCGCGGTCACCGTATTGCGCCGGGCGTTCGAAGGGTATCTCGGACGAAAAATTCCACACGCCTTGCAGGTCTGGCTGTCCCCACTCGGTGCGGAAGGATGTGGTGTCATTGGCGGAGTCGGCGGCCAGTGCAGTCGTGACGCTGGCGATGGCCAAAAGCAGTGCGCCGCATTTTATTGTTGGGGACATGATATTCCTCTGCTTCGATCGATTTTCTGGTGGTAAATAGTCGGAAAGTGAAGACCCGTAATTGATGCTGAGTGCTTAATTTCAGGTACTTGATGCATAGTTCCTGATGCAAAGTGCTTTATTCTAAGTACTTAATGACAGGTACTTAATGATAAGTACTTTACTGAACTGACTGCGTGATTGCCATGCCCTGGCAGGGCGCAGAACCGGGAATTATGTGACATTTCTTTTCAGAAACCCGCTCCGTACCAAGATAGCTGGATTTCGAGCGAGCGTTAAGTGGCTGTGCACACGCTGAGCGGCTATGGAGTTGACATGTCGACATTGAGAACGGCGAAAGTAGGCCCCATAGAATTGTCATGCCCACCTCCCCCGCCTTAGCGCTCCTGATCTTGTTACTCATTGTGGCGGCCGTGATTTTTGGTGTCGGGTTCTGGCCGCGACTGCGTCTCGCCCGGATCAGGCGCCAACCGTTCCCGGCTGCCTGGCAGCAAACTCTGCTTGAGCGCTTGCCGTTTGTCGCGCAGTTCGCTCCTGACGAGCTGAATGAATTGCACTATCTTATGAAGTTGTTCATTGCCGACAAGACCTTTTATGGCTGCGCCGGCCAAACGATCGACGACCGTATTCGCGTCACCATTGCCGCGCAAGCCTGTTTGCTCGTGTTGAAGCAGAATCGCATACCGTATCCTGATCTGAAATCCATACTTGTTTATCCGTCGACTTTTGTCGCAACGCGTGACGTCGCCGATGAACTCGGCTTGATCTCAACCGATCACATCGCCCTGCTTGGCGAATCCTGGACACAAGGAAAAGTCATTCTCGCCTGGGATAACGTCGAGGAAGGCGTGATGAATCTCCATGATGGGCACAATGTCGTGCTGCATGAGTTTGCCCATCAGCTAGACCACGAGTCTGGGTCCAGCAACGGTGCCCCCTTGTTACATACCAAGGGCGCCTACAAGAGCTGGGCTCATGTGTTGAGCGATGAATTCGCGGAATTACAGGATGAAGTCATGCATGGGCGGCAGAGTCTGCTCGATCATTATGGCGCAACCAATCCTGCGGAATTCTTTGCGGTCGCCACCGAGACCTTTTTTGAGCGACCACATGCGATGGCGGTGCATCATCAAGAGTTGTATGCGGTGCTGCGGGAATATTACCGGCTGGATCCGTGTGAGTGGCAGACTGTGGACACTCGCAATTGAACAGCATAACGTAGACCGATCTGCTTCATGCCGATGCAACGAAGCCGTATTCCACGCCGGTGTAGTTCACTGGACAACTGGCGGTCAGCATCCGGGATGTTTGTGCTGAGAGAACGTTTTTAATCGTTAAAAAGCGGCGTAAACTAGGTCTTACTCTGTGCCAGATAAGTCAAACAGTGCTTGCTGGCGCTAGTGATACGAAAAGGCAAAAATACTCGCTGCAGACAAATCGACCTGGCCTTGCTGACAAGTCTGAAAAGAGGCCGGCCTTGTAGCCTACAGACTCTTCGTGACGGTGGCGGAATAATGACGACGAGCGGACTTTGTAGATTATTGAGTAAATTGATCTAGCCTGCTAAACGACCGGGAAGCGCGAGAAGAGTTGGATAGTTGTCGCGCAAATAACAATAAAGTTTACGCAGTTGGGTTCTACGCATATGACAAAAATAATTCCGCTCTTGCTGTGCACCTTGTTTGCTGCCAATGCAGTCGGTCAGGTATCAAATTCGGAAAATGCCACAATCTCCTATCCCGCAGCGTATTTTGAGGAGTACTCGCCAGTCACCGTAAACGATATGCTGGACCGGATTCCCGGTATCAGTCTTGCCTTGGAAGGTGAGGTAATTCCAAGGATCAACAGCCAGCAAAATCAACAACGAGGACTGGGTGGGAGCGACCAGATTCTCATTAATGGCAAAAGGATGGCCGGAAAATCAAACGAAGCTCGCGCACAGCTGGACCGTATTCCTGCAGCACAAGTGGAATACATCGAAATCGTGCGCAGCAATTCTGCCGATCTGGACGTACAAAACAGCGGCCAGTTGGTCAATATAGTCCTGAAAGAATCTGTTTCTGCTAATTCGATTTCCGGGGAACTGGGCGCTACTCTGTTTCAAGACGGCAAGCTCGCTCCAATCGGATCCTTCTCTTTCAGTGGTCAGAGTGCGAGGCTGAACTACGTTCTCAGCGCTGATATCAAATCAGGGTATGAAGCTATGGAAAGCTTTGAAACCAGCAGGTCTCCGGACCTGTCTTTGGTTGAGACCCGGGCATTTGATCGAATTCGCGACCAGACCACGTACAGCCTTAATTCGAGCGTAGTTTACAACCCATCTGATAGCGATCGACTCGCGGTTAATGGACTCTTCAGCAAAGCTGATCCGCCTGTTGAGCTGTTGCGCACGATCACTGACCTGGCATCATCACCCGCGTCGGAACTTCTTGAACGTGAACACATACCGGCCACCCAGGAAAACTGGGAGCTTGGCGGCGACTACCAGCACAATTTCAGCAACAGCCGATTCAAGGCCTTGTTTATCGCCAATGAGCGCAATAACAGCGTGGCTCGTCAGCGCTTCGTTTCTTATCCTCCCGCCACTAGCGAGTCTCCCAACCTGTTTCTGGATACGCGCAGCAATTACCGAGAGCGAATTTTCAGAAGTTCCTATTCCTGGAATCTGGAGCAGGGCCAAGGCCTGGAACTCGGACTCGAGCGCGCTCAGACAATTCAACATTCTCAATTAAGACTAGGCTTGCCCGTCAAGGGCACTAGCTCACCAGCATATGGCAATCTAGTGCCCATCAAGGTTCCCAACGCAATTTCAAAAGTGGAAGAAATTCGTTATGAGGGTTTCGCAATACACAACTGGCAGATCAACTCGCGCATCTCTTTGGAGAGCAGTCTTCTGTATGAGGTGTCTGAGATTTCTCAATCTGGCGAAGTCAGTAATACGCGAGACTTCGATTTTATAAAGCCCAAGATTGATCTGCGTTACAACATGACCAACAGTCTCCAGCTGCGCCTCTCCATAGACAAGGATATATCGCAGTTGAGCTTTGCTGATTTCTCGGCTAACACCAACGAACGCGATGAAGACCAGGATACCATCTCGGGCAATCCAGAATTGGAACAAGAAGAGTGGTGGCGTTATACCCTTAATGCAGATTACAGACTGCTAGATGACGGCGGCGCCTGGAACACGCGACTGTTCTACTATGACATTAGTAAAGCTATCGGTCGTATCGATATATCTAACAGTCCCGCCAGCCTGCAGGCAACCAATGGCAATGTCGGTGATGGCACTGTTTATGGTGTAGATTCCAATCTCAGCATACGACTTGGCTTTGTCGGCTTGGATCGTGCGCTTTTAACCGCTGGTATCCTGCTGCAGGAATCCTATATAGACGATCCCCTCATTGCGCGTGAACGACGAGTTGTACCTTTTGATCGGGGAAATTTCAGATTTGGTTTTCGACACGACATACCTGCACTCAACGTGAATTATGGCTTCAACTATCGTGACGGGATTGATGGCAATCGACCGTTTTGGGATATAGATAATGTGCAGTATATTGGCTCTAACAGCTTCCTGAACTTCTATGCGGAAAAGGTTGGCTTCGCCGGATTTACTTTTCGCTTCGAGGCTGAAAATCTCTTAGATCATGAAAGTTGCCGCATGCGCTACAGATACCAAGGTTACTTACGCGATGGTTTGCTCCGCGAGATCGAAGATCAATGCAGCACTGTCGGGGTGCTTTATTCGATTAAGGTGCGGGGAAATTTTTAGGCTTGGGGACACATAGAGTTAAACAGCTTAACGTATCCCCATTTGTTCCAGGTGCAAACTCAACCCATCGAGTTGCAGCATCGAGCGTGAGTTCGAGCAGCTTTTTCCCAGCCAGATGCAGAATCTATTGCTGTCTTCAACCGTGAGAGTCCCGTTGGATTCTTCTCTGCTGTGCTAATGTAACGTTCCTGATTTGCTTGCCGAAGCCACAGTTTAGGTTGATTAAAGATCAGTAAAAACATAAGGTGATTTGACAATGTTGACGACAAACAGGGTGCCATCATGCTGAGACGCGAATTCCTGACCCGGTTGCCATTAGCGACCATGCCCTTGATGTTACCGGCAGCCGCACAGGCGGCGCAGTCAGCCCGCCTGAAGATCACCGATGTTCGTCTGATCAGGATCAAGCTGGTCAGGGACAAGGGAGTCCTCGCCCGGCGCGTCGATACTCCCCGGGGCGGCCTGCTCGTTCAGATCGGCAATTTCACCGTGACGGAAGTGCACACGGATCAAGGCCTCGTCGGCATCGGTCCTGGCATCCCTCCGGAAAACCTCGAGTACGTGAAGGGGCTACTCGTGGGCAAGGATCCTTTCGATATCAATCAGCATGCCACCGCGCTCTACGCGCCGCAGCGCCGATGGGGCGCCTCGGTAGAGATCGCGCTGTGGGACTTGCTGGGCAAGGCCACGGATCTACCGCTGTACAAGCTCTGGGGCGGCGGCCGCGACCGCGTACTGCCCTACGCGGCGATGTGGGGTATCGGCACCGTGGAAGATCGGGTCGAAATCGCCATTGGACTCAAAGAGGCAGGTTGGCGCGCCCTCAAACTGCGTTCGGGATTCAGGACCCTGAAGGAAGACATTCGCGTTGTGGAATTGGTGCGCGACGCGCTGGGAGATGATTTCCACATTCTCTGCGATGGCAACAAGGCCCCCGGCGACGCCGACGCCAATGGCGAGGACCCAACGTACTGGAACTTCAAGCGGGCCTACGACACCGCGATGGAATACCAGCGGCTTAACGTCTATTGGTTCGAGGAGCCACTGCCCCGGTACGATTACGAGCGGTTGGGAGAACTCAATCGACTCCTCGCCATGCCGATGGCTGGTGGTGAAGCCAACTGGGGAATCCATGAATTCAAGGACCTGCTCGATAATGGTTGCTTCGATGTCCTTATGCCTGAGATCGGCGATATTGGGCCCTTGATGTCGCTCAAAGTCGGGACTCTCGCGGCGGCCTACAACCGCCAGGTCTCGCCACATTCGGCGCCACTCGAAAGACGTCTGGTCAATATCTGCGGCATCCACCTCATCGCGTCCATGCCCAATGGCCCAATCACCGAGTTCATTCACGAACCACCGCACGCGGATATCTTCGAGGGCTGGGAAGTCTTCGAAAACCCGCCCGTCCTGGAGAAAGACGGCCAGATCAAGGTGCCGCAAGGCCCAGGGCTTGGGGTGACGTTCAGGGCGGATCTGATTGAGAAGTTCTGACGGGCTGAATGCGCCGGTCACAACCTGTGCGAAGGACTTGAACGAAAAAATTGAACTGAGTGTTTGAGTAAAAACTAAAGGGGCTCGGACTGATTTATATTTAGTCAATGGTGAATTGGTTGAATATAAATCCCTCCGTTCCCTTTGATCATTTGAGTCTCACCATTACTGCACCGGCGTTAAAGGATTCAGATTCGAAATCAATAATGTCGCCACGAAATTTCAGATCGCGCAGAGCCAACAATACTTCCTCGCGGATGAGCCCGGAACCAACAACAAGACGCATACACTTGGCGACATCTTTTCTGGCCAATCCAATTTCCATTTCCATTTTCTGAAGAGCTTCACGAACGCGTTCACCGTTGTGAGTAATATCTACGGTGATTGTCGAGCCATCATGTTGCAGATTCAGTGCGTTGTCACACTTGGGGCAGTAGCTTGTGGTATCGCTTACACTCATGCCGCAATTCAGGCAAATCCGTTGCATTTGTTTACTCAGCCTTAGATGAGGAAGAAGGAAGAAGGGGACACTAATAACTTTATAACTTAAGAAGCTCACACCAAACTTGCAGAGCGAACCAGGTTATTCAGTTATTGGTGTCCCTGAAGATCTTGAACAAATCGCTCAGCAAGCATGCGCTAGTCCGCGTGAATTCTCCACGTTTCTCATATACTATTCTATGGCAAGGAATGAAAGCGGCGAAGTATGGGTGTGCTTTTCATGATTCGGGAGCAGAGGAAGATGCCAATAAATCAATCTGGATCCAGACGTAGCTTTCTGAAAGGTGCAGCGATGCTGGGTGGAGCGGCTACCCTGAGTCCAGGGGCCATTACTGCTCAGTCAACGGGAATGTATACCCAGGGCTCGAATAGCGGCCTCTTTCCGACACATAACAACCGTACCAAGGGCTGGTTGCGTTTTATCTGGGAAAAGGCCACCACACCTGATGATTGGGGTTACAGCAGTGACGTCGAACCTCCCTGGGGAATACAGATTCCCACGGGTCCTATAGATTGGACAGTTGATGGCAAAGGGCCGCATCCTTGGTGGGATCAATATTCTGCTCCGCCAATGCTAAGTTACCCACGATTTGATTTGGCAGACTCCAGCTATCCGATACTACTCATGGCTGATCAAACGCCCGCATGGCGAGAAGTCTATAGCCGAATTATGGATGAACTGGCGTCCAGACACACTTCTTATTGGGCGGCCATAGACTGGAATACTTTTATCGGCCCGAGTCCTAACCGTGAAAAGTATGGACCGTTGAATGCCCCGGGGTATCAATCATGGCCAGATCGCCTGCGTGGCAAATATGACCGGCCCGGTTGGACGGCCAACGGTGTAGAACCTTGGGGCTTGCAGCCAGATCCAATCCGCGCCGATGGGAATCTGTTTTTCCGGGGCTGGCTGAATCTGGTGTTGTCGATCTACAAATACGTGTCCGGCGATAACAAATGGGAACGACCATGGGAAATTGCTGGCTATGAAAATCAAAAGTTCGAGTGGACTCAGCCCAAAATCGTTGAACATCTTCACCAGCAGTATCTTGCGCATCCGGAAGGACCGCACTGTGAGAACACGAAGATCTGGCCTTTTTGCAATTCGGCGGCCGGCTTGGGCATTTATCTGTCTGATCAACTGGGTGTCACCAATGCCCATGGCGCCTTTGAAAACTGGATTGAGTTCATGAAAGATAATTACATGAGCGTCAATAATCAGAATGAAATTGAGTGGATGACTTTCTATTACGATCCACTGGAAAATTTCAAGGTGAACATTCCAGGGGCCGGCGGAGGTGGAGCGGGAACGGCTTTCTATCTATTGCCGCAATCGCCTGAGTTGGCAACCAGGATTTATGACGCTCTCGCGAACGCGAGCGGTTGGCGTGATCCTGCCAGGGAAATTCGACCCAATCCGCTTGGGCATGCCATGGCCAGAGCCCTCGGTGACTCTGTAGTAGCAGACCGATTGCGAGCGGCAGCGGAAAGATTTTCTGCGCCTACCTTCTTTGGTGACGACCAGGACCGATTTGGCTGGTGGCCAAACCGGGATGAACCTTGGCCACGAGGAACTTCAACTGCTCAACAGATGATTAGTGAGATCGCTGAGGGCAATTGGATCGAAGCCTTCAAGGTCAAACATTTAGACAAATACAGCGCACCAACACTCGAGGGAGTGGATTATCCGAGGATTGGAGTAGACACCGCCTGGAATGACAAAGACAACGGCGTGCTGCATATCGGTACTTATGTCGGCGACCAGAGCGCTAGCGGACAAGCGACAAGTTGGCAGATCACAAATCTACCAGATGCAGCAGCAGCTGTTGTAATTCGAGATGGTCAGACTCTGAGTGATGTAGAGGTTATTAATGGTAGTACCATTCGCGTGCCGACCCGCATCGGGCAACACGCCTACCAAATCTACACTGGATATTTTGGCCAAGCCGCTGCTGTTAACCGACCTGAATCAATGACAGTCGTCAGCACATCCGCAATCTCTGCGACCAAGCGAACTGCTGAGCAGAATTTCAAAGCCGCAGAAACCGTTATTGCTAGTGGTGGAGCAGGGTGTCCTTGCTGCAGCGGCAAAGCCTGACAAGTCCATCATTTCAAATGCAACGGAGATGTGATCCAGTGAGGAAACTGAAAATACTGGCGGCGGCAGGATTGTTGTTTACCTTTTCATACTAGGTACTCTTTTAACCAGTATTGTGGAAGCTGCAACCACAGCGCCAGCTCAGACCGATGTGCAGGAGCTGGTTTTGAAAGTTCAGAATATGACTTGAGCAGGCTGTGCTGTTGCCGTGCGCAACTCACTGCTAAAACTCAATGGCATCTTTGAGATAGATGTCGATCTAGAGACTGAGGAAGCGCTCGTACTGTACTCGCCGACGCGTGTGGATGTTCAGACAATGATTAAAGCGACCACTGATATAGGGTTTCCATCGTCAGTAAGCACGCCGCGATCGAAGATTGATGCTCAATTACAAGTTCAATCGCGCCAGTTTTCAAATAACCGATAAGCTATGAAAAACTCTGGTCGTTTATTGACAAGTGCTGTGCTAATCGCGGTTACAGGAAGTCTCTGTTGCATCGGTCCTTTCTTGTAGCTTGCAACCGGTATGACTGCTGCATGGATGGGCAATCTGATGGTGTTGCAAGCCTAACAGCCATTACTTTCTGTTGTCGCAATTTCAATGGCGTTCTTTGCTGCTTACCAAATCCTGCGGCGAAAACCACAGGTTGCTGCCCGCGAGTCGGCGGATTTCAATGGGCAAGTGAGGCAACGAGTAGTTATTCCGCTGCTCTCAGTACTCTTGGTCCTCGTTTTGAGCACGAGTGAATATTGGTTTGTTATGCTGGCTGCATAAAAAAGAGAAATGAAGGGACACTAATAACTTAACAAGCTCACACCAAACTTGCATAGCGAACCAGGTTATTCAGTTATTGCTGTCCCTGAAGATCCCCAATCGGTGGAGGCACCTTTATGGTGCTTCCCAAGATTCATAGACTGTCACATCTGCTCGACAACTCGTCACATTTTTTCACTTGTACACCGCGCCTCAAACCAGCAGAATTAGGGGTTGTATTCATGCTCGCACAGTTGAATTTGATACATTCTTGCCCAGGCTCACGATCAGCTGGGTCCGAAAGAGGATATGGAAATATGACGTACAAAAAAGTCCTAGGTGCATTTCTGGTTTCAGTCTTGTTTCCGGCACTAAGTAGTGCTCAGGATGCCGCTGAACACCCAACGTATGCGAAAGAGGTATCCCGGATAATTCAGGAGAATTGCCAGGTATGCCACCGACCCGGTCAAATCGGACCGATGTCGTTGACCAGCTATGAAGAAGTACGTCCCTGGGCGCCACTGATTCAACTGAAGGTTGCCGCCCGTGAAATGCCTCCCTATCACTACGATACGGATGTTGGCGTGCAGCAGCTGAAGAATGACTGGCGCCTGTCGCAGGAAGAGATCGACACCATCGTGGATTGGGTCAATTCAGGCTCGCCCTTCGGCAATCCGGAAGACCTCCCGCCAGCAAGACAGTATCCGAATATGGACGATTGGCAATTTGCCGCCGAACTTGGACCACCTGACCATACCATTAAAACGGATCCCTGGGATGTTCCCGCTGATGGCCAGGACCTGTGGTGGAAGCCTGTTGTCGATTCCGGCATCACCGAAAGCCGCTGCATCAAGGCAGTCGAGACCCGTCCATCCGCAGCCGCCATCGGTTCGACTCACCATGCCAATTCGCACTTCAAGGTGCAGAATGCAGACGGCAAGTGGGTTGATGGCGACCGTCTGTCCGAATTTGCAATCGGTAAACTCGGTGAGAAAGTACCCAAAGGCGCCTGCCGTCGGGTTCCGGCCAACTCCAAGGTTGAGTGGGAAGTTCACTATTATCCCAAGGGCGTAGCCGTGCCCAATGATCAGGTGACTGTAGGTATCTGGTTCTATGATGAAGAAGACGATTTTGTCGAAGACGAAAGCTACCCTCAAGACTTGCGCGCCTATATTCTGAATGGCGGTGGCGACTATATGATCCCTCCGCATAGCACGTTGATGACACAGGGTTTCAGGTCGTTCGATCATCCTGTGCGCATCGACAGCTGGCAACCTCATATGCATCTGCGCGGCGTCGCAATGAAGATGGAAGTGTTCTACCCGGAAACCGGGAGAACTGAAGTGTTGAGTCAGTCATCCAACTGGACTTCAGCCTGGAATCATAGCCACACCTATGAAGAGGGTTTCCAACCCCTTATTCCTGCGGGCGCGACAATTATCCTGACCGGATGGTACGACAACACCGAGAACAACCCCATGAATCCGGACCCTGATCAGTGGGTTGGCGCAGGTCAGCGCACCACCGATGAGATGTCTCATGCCTGGATCGCTGTTTCCCACCTGGATCAAGCAGCGTATGAGAAACTGCTTGCCGAGCGCAAAGCGCGAGACAGTAAGACCGTTGCCAGCCTGGGCGGGCAGGATTGATGAGATCGTACAAAATATCCCGGTTAGCTTTGCCGGTACTGATGGGGCTGCTTGCAGCCCCTCTTTACGCTCAGCTGCCCGCACGGTTTCAGGACTTTCCACTATCGATACGCAGCACAACGACTGAGTCAGTTGCGCCCATGTTTAATGGGTGGATCTTGAATGAAGACAGATCGGTGACGATGATCTTCGGCTTCGCCAACCAGAACAGAACGGCTACCGTTGATATTCCATTAGGGCCAGACAACAAGTTGGAACCTGCGCAATTTCAAGGCGCCCAACCCACGCACTTCCCCGTGTATAACAGGGGTGGTTTTGTCGGCATCCAGGAACGTGGCATCTTTGCGGTGGTCGTCCCTGCCGACATGGCCGGCACTGAAGTAGTCTGGACGCTGAATTCAGGCGGCAAGACCTGGTCTGTACCAGGCCGTGCAACGTCCCCTGCCTATGAGATGAGCGCCGCTGAGATGGCCTCAGGCTCGCTGAAGCCAGCCATTCGTTTCAGCATGGATGGACCGGAGTCAGTTGATCCAGTCGGTATCTACGCCGAGCCCAAGGTCGTCAAAGTCGGAGAGGAACTCACCCTTTCGGCGTATATGCAGGATCGAGGTGTCCGCGATCAATATCTGGGTAATGAGCGCCTGTATTTCCCACTCGGCACCTATTGGGTGATGCATCAAGGCCCTGCCGAACCGACAATAGCGACTCCAGAGATCACCGGTCGCAAGCGCGCAGAAACTGACACGAGCGATCCAAACACAGCGCCCTGGTCTGAAGTTTCAACTCAAATCACTTTCCCGGAGCCAGGGGACTATGTGATTCGATTGCGCGTCGACAATTTCCAGGCACCAGACAGCCAGTTTGATAATGTGTGTTGCTGGTCGAATGCTTACTACCCGGTGACTGTTACTCCGTAAAATATAGACGGAAAACTTGGGCGCTAATAGTTTAGTAGTTCAGGGAAATATGCGCGATCGCAATCAAAGGGGTCGGAGTAATTTGTTCTCGACCGACAATTGGAGCGGCTTGAATTGAGTGATAAAAAAATGCGCTACAGGATATCTCGTTCTGTAGCGCATTTTTGTTTGGTGGGCCCACCAGGACTTGAACCTGGGACAAACGGATTATGAGTCCGCTACTCTAACCAACTGAGTTATAGGCCCTTTAATCTTCGCTGGATGCTCGAATACTTCGTTGGAAATAATTTTCTTCTCAGTCACGTACTGTTAGTACGCTCCCTCGTCAAAAATCATCTCCGCCTCGTCTTCGAACATCCAGCTTCGCTTAAAGCGGAGCTTTTGTCTTCATCTGGCATTCGTACTCTTCGTTGCTCGACTTTTTTCACTCGGTCACATACTGGCGTATGCTCTCTCACTCATAAAGATCGCGCGCCTCGATTACGAACACCAGCCTTCGCCAAAACTTTGTCTTCGCCAGCTTGCCGTACTCTTCGTTGCACAACTTTTTCTCGCTCGGTCACGTACTGCAGTACGCTCCCTCCCTTGAAAAGTCGCGCGCCTCGATTACGACAATCAGGCTTTGCCAAAGCCCTTCGATTGGCATCGAACGGCTTCGATACTGATTCCACGGAGTAATTGCTACTCCCCAAAATAAAGATGGGGCGCATTATAGTGCGCCCCATCGGGTGTTGCCAGCGTTGCTGCCTAGTCGTCCAGGAAGCTGCGCAGGTGGTCGGATCGGGTCGGGTGGCGCAGCTTGCGCAGGGCCTTGGCCTCGATCTGACGGATGCGTTCGCGGGTGACGTCGAACTGCTTGCCCACTTCTTCCAGCGTGTGGTCGGTGTTCATGTCGATGCCGAAGCGCATTCTGAGTACCTTGGCCTCGCGGGCGGTGAGGCTGGCCAGCACATCCTTGGTGGCTTCTCTCAGGCCCTCGTCGATCGACGAGTCGACCGGAGAGTCCACGGTGGAGTCTTCAATAAAGTCGCCTAGATGGGAGTCTTCGTCGTCGCCTATGGGCGTCTCCATGGAGATTGGCTCTTTCGCGATCTTCAGTACACGGCGCACTTTGTCTTCTGACATGTCCATGCGCTCGCCCAGTTCTTCTGGCGTCGGCTCGCGGCCTTTTTCATGGACCATTTGACGACTGATGCGGTTGAGCTTGTTGATTGTCTCGATCATGTGCACCGGAATACGGATCGTTCGGGCCTGGTCGGCGATTGAACGAGTAATTGCCTGACGAATCCACCAGGTGGCATAGGTCGAGAACTTGTAGCCGCGGCGGTATTCGAACTTGTCAACGGCCTTCATCAGGCCGATGTTGCCTTCCTGGATCAGGTCGATGGCGTCGTTCAACCCGCCGGCGACGATGTCCAGGTCGGACTCGCTGAGGGCGTAGAGGGAATTGTTTTGCTGCAGCTTCTCGAACACGCGCGTGTATTTCGACTTGTAGTCCTTGAGCGCGTCCCGGTTTTTATCGGA
>JALRBQ010000071.1 GCA_023257655.1 Pseudomonadales bacterium | reverse complement strand
GCACTTCGCCGATGTCTTTGCGCAGGTAATCGCGAATCATGCGAATGATGACATTGCTTTCCTGATAGATCAGGAAGGGGGCATGTTTGCCTTCGGCGGCATCCTGCACGGACTGCCACAGAACCAACAGATAATCGAGGTCCCATTGCAGTTCCTGCTGTTCCTTGCCGACCCCGGCGGTGCGCACGATCATACCCATCCCATCGGGCAGGTTGAGGTTGCGCAAGGCCTCACGTAATTCGGAGCGATCATCGCCCTCGATGCGGCGTGAGATGCCACCGGCTTTCGGGTTGTTGGGCATCAGCACGAGGTAGCGACCGGCGAGGCTGATGAAGGTGGTGAGGGCAGCGCCCTTGTTACCACGCTCTTCCTTCTCCACCTGCACGATGACTTCTGTGCCTTCGGCAACCAGTTCCTTGATGTTGCCGCGTTCGGAGCTGCCGCGGCTGTCCTTGAAGTACTGCTTGGAGATTTCTTTCAGAGGCAGGAAGCCGTGACGCTCGGCACCGAAGTCGACGAATGCGGCTTCGAGGCTGGGCTCGACGCGGGTGATCCGGCCTTTGTAGATATTGGATTTTTTCTGGATGCGCGTACGGTTTTCGATATCGAGATCGTACAGTCGCTGACCATCGACGAGGGCAACCCGGAGCTCTTCTTCCTGGGTCGCATTGATAAGCATTCTTTTCATAGTGAGTTCACTTTCTGTTATGCCAGAGAAGTAAACTCAGGAGTAATTCGGAGCGGGCTACAGTCAGGGTCCGCTTGGCGGCTCTGTCTGTAGCATCAGGCTGGCACTGGTATCGGGGCCGGCCCGGAAGCACACAAAATGTCTTCGAACAATACGAACTGGTTAGGCAGTACCCTGGGGAGCTGCCTGCTCGTGCTTACGTGATAACCATTACGTTAGTGACTTGCATTCAATGTATTGTTTTGGCTGAAAAGTTTTGTCTGTTTCGTTTTGCTTTCGTTCCGCTCGAGTCTGCTCTGTGGGTGCAGTGCGTGGCGGAGTCGTCGAATAAGAATTCCTGAGTCTGTCTTGTCTGTCCAGCCATGCGGATCAGGCATGGCAAAATGTTAGTTGGGTTTCGTGGCAGGATTTGCACTTTCTGCTGATATTGATTCAGTCTTACGGAGCTGGAATCCTGTCGCGGTGACCGATCGGGTCATTTTTAGCTGTGTCACACGGCATGCGCTTGGTGATTGCAGCGGGTGACATCAACTGTATCGGCCAGTGGCAAAAAAGCTAACGCGACTGGCTGATTGTGCCCGGTAAGCCTACCCCAGACGGCACATGGCTTCGGAATATAGCAGTAAAGGGGGTGCTACTCAACAAAAACTAGTGGGATCGCATTAAAAAATCCTCCAAAAAACAAGAGGATGCGGGGATGCCCAAAACCCGTTTCGACCCCCTGAATGAGGCCCTGCAGGCCCCATAGCAGACCAATCCGGGCCGCTTGCGTAATCAAAAATCCTGTGTTTACATAGTCGGCCCACGTGGCTTTGCCGGTACAAAGACACATGCGGCGCGGGCACTGGCACGGTCAGACCCGGCGCAGAATACCGAAAACACCAAGATTGGCGACCTGGGCTCGCCTTACAACAAGAAAAACGCTGGCGCGCGCCAAACCAGTGCGGCGTCACACTGGCAGGGAAGAACACGCATGACGATCTATTCCTATTACAGAACATCCGAACTCGAAGCGGTGCTGGAGAAGGACCGTCTCGACGCCATACTCGAACCAGAAATGCTGGCGATGCAGACCTACTGCCTGAGCAAACGCTGGTTCCTGACCGAAATCATCAAGGATCTCAATTGCAGCTGGCCTGTGGAGTTTCGCAAGCGTGAGAACGGCAAGCGCCTGCTGGCGCTTCTGCAGCCCGGGGATGTGATCCTCTGCAGCAAGCTGGAACGCATCTGCAGCTCCAGTCACGAGGTGATCAAGCTGATCGCGAAGTTGCGGGAGCGCCACATCGGCCTGCATATCGTGGAGCTGGGGGGAGACGTTACCGAGGCGGCTATGTCTGTGAACTTCGCGAAAATTGCAGCGATCTTCTCGGCTCTGGAGAAACGCAAATCGGCCGAACGTATCAAGGGCGTGAAGCAGCGGCAGCGCAAGCAGGGCCGCTATCTTGGCGGCAGTCGGCCCTTCGGCTACATGATTCACGAAAACGGGCGCCTCATTGAAAACCCCATGGAACAACGGGTGCTGCGCAAGATTATGGATCTGAAGCGCCAGGGCAAGTCACTACGCGCCATCTCCGGTGAAGTCTCTACCCCGGTGATGCCGATCAGTTTCAAGACTGTGCAGCGCCTGCTGCAGCGTCACGCCGAACAGGTTTAAGCCACACTGAACCGCCGGGCGCCAGCGATCGGGTCTGATACCGTCACGTCGCCTGCGGGTGCGCAGTTGTGTGCCGCCGCGGCTTCACCGGCGATTTCCGATTAGGGCCGACCCACCATGTTCAAACCACTCTCCCTGTTTGTCGGCCTGCGCTATACCTTCACGCGCAAACGCAATTTCCTGCTGTCCTTCGTTTCCCTCATCTCGATGCTGGGCATCAGCCTGGGCGTCCTGATCCTGATTGTGGCGCTCGCCGTCATCAATGGTTCCATCGCCACCCTGCGGGCCGAGTCCCTGAAGTCCGTGCCCCATGTCATCGTGTCCGGTCCTGCGGTGCAGCAAGACTGGCAGCGCCATCGGGCGCAGGCGCTGGAGCATCCCGAGGTGCTGGCGGCGGCTCCGTTTCTGGAAGGCGAGGCGATGTTGCGTTATCAGGGAGAGACCGGCTTCATTCGCTTGCGTGGCATCGATCCGACTCTGGAGGCCGCCGTCGTCAGCAATCCGGGGCCACGCTACCGCGAGCTGCTCGAGGCGCTGGCCGAGACCCCTAATGGCATCGTTCTCGGCACCCAGCTTGCCGGATCATTCGGCATCTACTCCGCTGGCGAGGTGAGTGTCACCGCACTGGGCAGTCTCCTGTCCCGCTCGTTGGATGAGGCGAAGGGATTTCGTGTCATCGGCTTTGCCGACTTCGGATTCTATGGCAACAGCCAGATCGCGCTCGTCAATCTGGCGGAGGCTGAAGCGCTGTTTGGTACCGCGAGCTCGGCGCCGGTGCAGCTGCGCCTGCGGGTCGCCGATGAATTTGCCGCTGCCGCCATCGCCGCCGAAGTGTTTGGCAGTGAGGCCAATCTCACGATCCAGCCCTGGAACGTGACCCAGGCCAGCCTGTTCAATGCCCTCAATATGGAGAAGATACTGACCGGGTTCATGCTGCTGATGATTGTCGTGATCGGTGCGGTGAATATCGTCTCCACCCTGGTCATGGTGGTCTCGGACAAGGGCGCTGACATCGCCATTCTGCGCACGATGGGAGCGAGCCGACGCACCATCATGCGGGTGTTCATGGTACAGGGACTCGTCGCCGGGCTCATCGGAACCCTGGTAGGCGCCGCACTCGGTGTGCTGCTGGCGCGCTTCATTACCGATATCAGTCTCGTTATCGAAAATGCCATCAATGCCGTGTTCACGAATGCCAATTTCTACCTTATCTCGCATCTGCAGACGCGGGTGAACTGGAGTGAGGTGGTGCTCGTGTGTCTCGCGGCACTGCTGATCAGTTTTATCGCCACGCTGTATCCGGCGTATCGCGCCAGCAAGATTCAACCCGCCGAGGTGTTGCGTTATGAATGAAGTCGCCACAGCGGTTCTCACCTGTGCCCATCTGCAAAAAACCTATTCACAGGGCCCCCAGGTCGTGCAGGTTCTGAAAGATGTCAATTTGCAAGTGAGTGCAGGGGATCGCATCGCCATCGTGGGTAGCTCCGGTTCCGGCAAGACCACCCTGTTAAATCTGTTAGGAGGTCTCGACCTGCCGACCAGTGGCACGGTGCATGTGGCCGGCAAGAATCTGGCCGCCGTGGACGAGACCGAGCGCGGTCTGTTGCGTAACAAGTATCTCGGCTTCGTCTACCAGTTCCATCATTTGCTGGGCGAATTCACAGCGCTGGAGAACGTCTGCATGCCGTTGCTCATCGCCGGAGTCGGAGTCGCCGCGGCGCAGCAGCGGGGCGAGCAGATTCTTGCGCGTGTTGGCCTCGGCGCCCGCGCACAGCACAAGCCCTCGGAGCTGTCCGGCGGTGAGCGTCAGCGGGTCGCGATCGCACGCGCGCTGGTCACCGAACCGCGCTGTGTGTTACTGGATGAGCCGACGGGTAATCTCGACCGTCATACGGCACGGGATATCCAGGCTCTGATGATCGAACTGAACGAAAGCCTGGCGATCAGCTTCGTCGTCGTAACCCACGACGAGGAGCTGGCGAGCGCCATGAATCGCAAGCTGACCCTGCAAGACGGGTGTCTGGATGAGTGACCGGGCGCTGCCGTTCTCGCGTTTCATCGCGCTGCGCTATGTGAGCGCCGGTAAACAGAGTCATCTGGTGTCCTTCATGTCGGCAATCTCAATCTTCGGCTTGGCACTCGGCATTGCCATTCTCATCACCGTGTTGTCCGTGATGAACGGATTCGATCGTGAGATGCGGGAAAACATTCTCGGTATCGTGCCTCACATCACCATCGCCAGTCAGGAGAACCTGAATGCCAGTGCCTGGGAGGCCGTCGAAGAGCAGGTGCAAGGCTACCCGGAAGTGTTGGCCAGTGCGCCGGTGATCGAGGTCGGTGGGGTGGTGGCTACCTCACAGGGGAACAAGGCTGTCCTCGTCAACGGCATCGACCCGACGCACGAAAGTGAGGTGTCGGACCTGCATCGCTTCGTGCGTGCCGGCAGTCTCGATGCGCTCGCCGAGTCCCGTTGGGGGGTAGTGCTCGGCGAGCCATTGGCGGCACGCTTGCAGGTCGAACTCGGCGATACCGTGGACCTGTTTTCGACGAGCGTGAACCTGAACCCGGTCACGCCGCTGGCGACGTTTCGACAGTTCACCGTCGTCGGTCTGTTCAAGGTCGGCACGGAAGAGCTGGATAATGAACTGGTGCTGATCAACATCGATGCCGCCCGCGCATTGTTTCGACTGCGAACTCCCTATAATGGCTTGCGTCTGCGCACCAACGATGTGTTGCAGGCCGATCGTATTCGTTTTCAGCTCGGGGCGGCGCTGCCCTCAACGGTCACCATCCAGAGCTGGACCGCGCGCTTCGGGGCAATCTATGACAATATTCTGTTCTCCCGCGGTATCATAGGATTCATGTTATGGCTGCTCGTAGGAGTGGCTGCGTTCAATCTGGTCGTGTCCCTGATCATGATCGTGCGAGACAAGCGCGGTGACATCGCCATACTTCGTACGCTGGGGGCGAGCCCGCTGGTGATCAAGCGCATCTTCATGTGGCAGGGTTGTTTAATTGGTCTGGCCGGAATCCTCATTGGCGTCACGCTCGGCATCGTCGGGTCGCTGCAGGTGAGCAATTTCGCCGCCTGGATCGAACGGCGCTTCTCCCTCAATCTGCTCAATGCCGAGGTCTATCCCATCGATTTCCTGCCTTCGCAGCTGAACCTGTTCGATGTAGTGTCGGTGGCGGGCGGTGTCCTGCTACTGTCTCTGCTCGCCACCTTGTATCCGGCCAAGCGTGCCGCCGCCGTGCAACCGGCCGAAGCCCTGCGAGCCGATTGATTTTCCAGCAAACTCGCGTATCCCGCGCACCCGGTCTATCGTGAAATTCATCACCTGCGGTTTGCGGCTGTCATGCGTCTGTCCCTGCTTGCTTATTGGCTCGGCAGCATGGCCGGGGTTCTTTTGCCCACATTGCAGGGCGTTCTGCTGACAGTGGTGGCGTGTGGTCTCATCGCTGGCACCTTTCTTTTTATCCTCTCCGTCCCCCGCATTCGCTGCCTGATGCAGCTGTCGCCACGGTGGGCGCAAGGGCTTGCAGGTGGCGTACGTCTGCGGCCGGTTTTGACACAAGTGCTGGCAGCGCTGCTGGGACTTGGCTGGCACGTGATTTGGGCCGAGGCACGTCTGCAGCAGCAACTGCCGGAGGCACTGGAAGGTCGTGACCTGCTGGTGCAGGGAGTGGTGGCGGACCTGCCAGTTCAGAACGGCGCGGCGACGCAGTTCTAGTTGCAGGTAACCGATAGTGCTGAGGGGCTGCGTGGCCGGCGCCTGTTGCTCAATGATTACGCACACGCGGCGCTCGCCACCGGACAGGAATGGCAGCTGCGCGTGCGCCTCAATCGGCCCCACGGCTACGCCAATCCCGGCGGATTCGACTACGAGGCCTGGCTGCTGCAACAACACGTCGTGGCAAAGGGGTACGTACGTGATGATCCCAATAATCGTCTGTTAGGTTTCGGAGCGATTGGCTGGCAGAGTTGGCGCGCGTCCGTGCAGTCGCGGCTGCGGGAAGCGAGCGCCAATCTCCGCAACCGCGGCGCCATCCTCGCGCTTGGGGTGGGGGATCGAAGCGGCCTCGGTCAGCGCGATTGGGCGCTGTTGACGGCGAGCGGTACGAATCACCTGTTCGTTATCTCCGGCCTGCATATCGGGCTGGTCTGGAGCGCCCTGTATGCGTTGTTGTCGGGGGGTGTTACGACTGAGTCCCGGCATCGCCCGGTTCTGGCCACGCCAGAAATGGGCGGCGGCAGGCGCACTTCTCGGTGCGGCGCTGTACAGTCTGCTCGCCGGTTTCACCCTGCCGACGCAACGCACCTTCGTGATTCTCGCTGCGTTCGTGTTCACGCAACTCGGTAACCGACCCATGCCGGTGTCAGTGCGGTTTTGGCTCGCCCTCGCGCTGGTGTTAACGCTGGATCCGCTGGCACCGTGGTTCGCCGGCTTCTGGCTGTCGTTCGGCGCCGTAGCAACCTTGCTGCTGGGCATGGCGGGACGCGACAGGGCAATGAGCGACGAGCGCAATTCAGTCATTGCCGTCGCCGTGCGTTGGCTGCGGACACAGGCTATCGTGTTTGTCGCACTGTTACCCGTGCTCGTGCTCTTCACTGGCCAATTCACGTGGCTAGCTCCGATTGTGAATGTGCTCGCCATCCCGCTCGTCGGTCTCGTCATAGTGCCGTTATTGCTGTTGGCGATTGGATTGCTGATTCTTGCGCCGCCACTCGCCGTCCTCTGCCTCGCACTTGTCGATCGCGTGCTTGAGCTGCTGTTCGCGGCGCTGCGCTGGTTCGTGTCATTCGGTACCGACTGGTCACTGCAACAGCTACCGACGCCAGCATTGCCGGTGCTGGTCACCACCACTCTGGCCGTGGCACTCGCTCTGTCGCCGCTGTCGTGGCGCCGGCGCTGGCTTGCAGTTCCGCTCGCGCTGCCGCTGTTTCTATCGGAAGGCCCAAGCATCGCGCTCGATGAGTTGCGTGTCCATATACTGGATGTGGGGCAGGGGCTGGCGGTGATTCTGCAGTCGCGTGATCACGCCCTTGTGTACGACACCGGCGCGCGATTGAGTCCGGAATTCTCCCTCGGCACTGCCGTCGTGGTGCCGGTGCTGCGCCAGCTTGGTGTGCGACGACTGGATGTAGTGGTGGTGAGTCATTTCGACAACGACCATGTTGGCGGTCTTACCGATCTGCTTGCCGTGATGCCGGTATCGGTGTTGTACAGCAACGATCCGGTGCGGGCGCAGTTGCAGGTAGCGACTGCAGGACTCTCCGTATCAGAAGTTCAGCTGTCGCGGTGCGAAACGGGTGTCGCGTGGCGCTGGGGTGCCGCCGAGTTCCGATTTCTGCATCCTGAGGCCGCCGATGCGACGCCGTCGACCGGCAATGACGGTTCCTGTGTGTTGCAGGTACGACTTGGCCAACACGCGGTGTTATTGCCGGGCGACATCGAGGCGCGCACCGAACGCGAATTGATTCGCCGCAATCGCGAGCAACTGGGCAGCACGCTGTTGGTCGCACCGCATCACGGTAGCAATTCGTCCTCGACCTGGGCCTTCGTGAAGGCGGTGACGCCGCGGATCGTGGTGTACGCCGCCGGGTACCGCAACAGCTTCGGACATCCCACACGGCGAACCCGTGGCCGCTACCTCACCTTTGGCGCGACAGACTTCGTGACGAGCACGACCGGTATGCTCACGGTGACCTTGCGTGCGGAGCACGACGCGCCAATTTTGACCAGCTATCGACAGGCGCATCGACGGTATTGGAACTGAGATCACGCCCGCAGCTTGACGAAGCCGTTACACTGGGCCCGTGCTGGCTGGTTTCGGTTTAACGACGGGGTTAGGGGCAGGGGTTTCAGGACAGGGGTTTAAGGACAGGGTTTCAGGACAGGGGTTTCAGGACCCGGTTTGACGACAGGGGTTTAACCACAGCAGCTTGTGGTCAGGCAATTCGGGTATTTGCCGATAGAAGATAGGATGAACTGTGCGCCGTGTCAGGCGATCGCGGCCCGGAAGCGGGGCAGCGACTCGACCAACCCGACGTCACCGTATTTTGTGGAGGAGCGTGTGCTAGAAATTGTCAGGGCCGGCGGCTGGCTAATGCTGCCCATAATCTTGTGTTCGATCGTTGCCATCGCCATCATCATCGAGCGCTTCTGGACCCTTAGTGCCTCCCGCATCACTCCGAAATACGTGCTGGCACAGGTGTGGACCTGGCTCAAGAACAACCAGCTCGACTCCAGCAAGCTGCGGGAATTGCGGCTGTCCTCACCACTGGGCCAGATTCTGGCAGCAGGGTTGCTGAACTCCAAGTACGGGCGCCAGGCCATGATTGAGGCCATCGAGCAGGCTGCCGCCCAGGTGGTGCATCACCTTGAACGCTACCTCAACACGCTCGGCACCATCGCGGCCATCACACCCTTGCTCGGCCTGCTCGGCACCGTGGTGGGCATGATCCAGGTGTTCAGTGAGATCATGCTGCAGGGCACGGGCAATGCCAACGCCCTGGCCGGTGGTATCTCACAGGCACTCATCACCACGGCCGCGGGCCTGACAGTCGCCATTCCGACCTACATGTTCCATCGCTTCTTTACCCGCAAAGTCGACTCCCTCGTGCTGAATCTCGAGCAGGAATCCATCAAGCTGGTCGATGCGCTGCACAGTGATCGCAAGGTGGAATTGAAATAGCGATGGCGCCCTCCAGACTCGTCAGGTTCCGGGAGGCAGGATGAAATTCCGGCGCAAGCTGCGCGATGAACTGCAGATCAACATCACGCCGCTAATCGATGTGGTGTTCCTGCTCCTGATTTTCTTCATGGTGACAACCACGTTTAACCGCGAGACCCGGCTGCTGGTGAATCTGCCCGAGGCCAATGCCGACACGGTCGAAGCCACACCGGCACAACTCGAGATCACTGTGACGCGAGAGGGCGGCTACGCGATCAACGGCCGGGTGCTGGTCAATAATCGGCTGGAAACCTTAATGCGAGGCCTCGAAGTGGAGTCCAATGGCGACCATTCTGTGCCTGTGCTGCTGATTGCCGATGCCGAAGCCACCCATCAGGCCGTGGTCACCGCGATGGATGCCATCGGCCAGTCGGGCTTTACCCGCCTTAATATCGCGACCCAACGCAGCGAGACTGCCGAGACGTTGCGCACGGATATAAACTAACGGGTTGTGTTCTGCCAATTACCAGATTTGCAGCGCGTCTTGCAGCGGAACGCAGAGGACGCCATTGCAGCGTTGCGTTCCTCACCGATATAGCCGATATTGGCGGCGCAGCGCGCCCCGTGGCGGCGCGATCTGTGCTTTTTGAAACTCAGTGATACACAGCAGGACACGACGCTTCCTGAACCATGACCGATACCACCGACTTGAACAAGCTCAAGCAATACCAGACTGCGGCGCTGTACCGCCGTCTGTTCGGCTATGTGAAGCCGTATCCACTCGCGATCTGGGGCAGTCTGATCGGCTACATCATCTTCGCCGTGACGAGTCCGGCGACTTCCTGGTGGCTCGGCTGGACGGTGGATGCCATCAATGAGGAAAACTACGCCGACCTGCGCCTGATCAGTCCTATCCTGTGTGTGGCGATTGTCGCCGTGCGCGGACTCGGTGGTTTTCTCGGTGCCTACTCACTCGCACTCATTGCCAACAATGTCATGCACAAGTTGCGCTGTGAGTTGATGGAGCACCTGATCGAACTGCCCGCGAAGTACTACGACAACACCACGACGGGTCGACTTGTGTCCAAGCTCACCTACGACGTAAACCAGATCATGGGTGCGGCAAGCAATGCGCTCGCGGTGGTGGTGCGAGAGGGCTTTACCGTCATCGGGCTGCTCGCCTATCTGCTTTACATCGACTGGTTGCTGACGATGACTTTTCTCATCATCACGCCGTTCGTCGCACTGGTTGTCAATCGCGCCTCCAAACTGTTTCGTCGCTACAGTACCCAGATGCAGCTGTCGATGGGCGACGTCAACCAGATCACCACCGAATCCATCAAAGGTCACCGCGTCATTCGTACTTTCAATGCCAAGGATTTCGTGAATCGCAACCTGTATCGCGCGAGCGAGCAGAACCGCTTGCAGAATATGAAGATGGCGATGACAAACAACATCAGTACGCCGGTCGTGCAATTGATTGTCAGCATCGCGCTCGCGTTCCTGGTCTGGCTGGCGATGTCACCGGAATTTTTTGCTGACAAGAGTTCGGGCGAATTCGTCGCGTTTCTCGGGGCGGCCGGCCTGTTGGCGAAACCGATTCGGCAACTGACCCAGGTCAATTCCGTCATCCAGCGTGGCATGTCGGCCGCCTTCAGTATCTTTACCTTGCTCGATGAGGAGCGCGAGATCGACACCGGCACCCATGAGAGCCCGCGTGTCACCGGCCGCATCGAATTCCGCGACGTCAGCTTCGCCTATAATCCGGATGCGGTCGCGCTGCGTAACATCAATTTTGTCGCCGAGCCGGGCCGCTCTATTGCGCTGGTCGGCAAATCCGGCAGCGGCAAGTCGAGCCTGGTGAGTCTGATTCCCCGTTTCTACGAATACAACAGCGGCGAGATCCTGCTCGATGGCGTGCCGCTGAATCAATTCACCCTGCACAACCTGCGTCATCACATTTCGCTGGTGACCCAGCAAGTGGTGTTGTTCGCCGGCAGTGTGGCGGAGAACATCGCCTATGGCGATGACTCGGTGCCGCGCGAAAAAATCATCGAGGCGGCCACCAGTGCCCATGCGATGGAGTTCATCAATGACTTGCCCGACGGTCTCGACACCCAGGTTGGCGACGACGCGCGCTTGTTGTCCGGCGGTCAGCGTCAGCGCATCGCCATTGCGCGTGCGCTGTTGAAAGATGCGCCGATCCTGATTCTCGACGAGGCCACTTCGGCGCTGGATTCGGAATCGGAGAAGCACATCCAGAATGCGCTGCAGACGTTGATGAAAGGGCGCACAACCTTCGTCATCGCCCATCGACTGTCCACAATCGAGAACGCCGATCAGATTTTGGTGCTGCAACAGGGTTCTATAGTAGAATCGGGCACACATGCAGAACTGATTGCAAAGGGCGGACAATATTCAAGGCTGCATCAAGTCCAGTTCACGGAGATCGACACGGCAGCGACGGAATGACTTCACTCGAACGCGCATGGTACCGCAAGGCGGGATGGCTGCTCTTGTTGTGGCCGTTCTCACTGATCTTCCAACTCCTCATTGCCGTGCGGCGCCGCCATCAGCAGCATGTCGAGCGCCCGGTTAGCCACACCGCACCCGTTATCGTCATCGGCAATCTCACCGTCGGTGGCACGGGCAAGACGCCGCTGTTGATCGCACTCGTCAATCACTTCAAGACTCAAGGCTATACCCCCGGTGTCGTCATGCGCGGCTACGGCGCCATGGCGCACACATTCCCGTTTGCCGTCACCAATGAATCCGACGTGCAGCAGAGCGGGGACGAGGCTCTCATGATCAGTGAGCAAACCGGTTGTCCCGTGGTCATCGATCCTGATCGCGAGGCGGCGGTAAAACACTTGTTATCTGGCGGCGAGGTTGACCTGGTGTTTAGCGATGACGGCCTGCAACATTACAAGTTGCATCGTGACATCGAGATCGCCGTCGTCGATGGCCAGCGCCTGTTTGGCAATGGCTTGTGCCTGCCGGCAGGGCCGTTGCGCGAACCGGTGTCGCGCCTGCAAGGGGTCGATCACACGGTGATCAACGGCGAGCCGACGACAGCGTTACCGGAGTTGGCGCAGGCCAGCGTGATG
The DNA here is from genome assembly GCA_023257655.1 of Pseudomonadales bacterium. Classification (GTDB taxonomy): domain Bacteria; phylum Pseudomonadota; class Gammaproteobacteria; order Pseudomonadales; family Pseudohongiellaceae; genus UBA9145. The sequence continues at coordinate 4,678 of JALRBQ010000071.1, read as the reverse complement.
CACGTACAGCCGCGCTTCCTCATTAATTTGCTAAGCGGTGAGCGACGCCCGATCGCCGGCGCCCCGTTCAATATCGGCAATACCGTGCAGGCGGTGGCGGCGGTGGGCAACCCCGAGCGATTCTTCGGCGCACTGGAAGCCTTGCCGTACCCCGTGCGGCGGTTTGCGTTTCCCGATCATCACCGCTTCACGGCAGCAGACTTCGACACCGGCACCCTGGATCCGCAACAGCCCATCGTCATGACAGAAAAGGATGCGGTAAAATGCCGGGCATTCGCGCGAGCGAATTTCTGGTCACTGTCGGTGGAAGTGGAGGTGCCGGAGACGCTGCTGAGCGCATTGGAGCGCGAGATCGCCGACTGCAAGCAACAGTTGCCAAGCTGACGCAGACAGCCACCCATCTGACTCGAGGAAATCTTCATGCTAGACCGAAAACTGCTCAGTATCCTGGCCTGCCCGGTGTGCAAGGGCGATTTGCACTACGACAAGGCGAAGCAGGAACTGGTGTGTCTCGCCGATCGGCTCGCGTACCCGATTCGCGATGATGTGCCTGTGATGCTGAGCAATGAAGCACGCACCCTGACCAGCGAAGAGACGGACGCCTACCGATGAGTTTCTCCGTGGTGATTCCGGCGCGCTTCGCCGCCACCCGCCTGCCGGGCAAGCCGTTGCTAGATATCGGCGGCAAACCCATGATCCAACATACCTGGGAACGGGCATTGGCCAGTTCTGCCGAGGCCGTCTATATCGCCACCGACGACGAACGCATTCGCGAGGCGGCAGAGGGTTTCGGCGCGAAGGTATGCATGACCGCCACCACCCATCGTTCCGGCACGGACCGTATTCAGGAAGTGGCGACGCAACTCGCACTGCCGCCCGAGCACATCATCGTCAATGTGCAGGCCGATGAGCCCCTTATTCCCCACGAGGTTATTGAACAGGTGGCGGCGAATCTGGCAACCCATCCCGATGTCGGCATCGCCACTCTGTGTGAGCCGATTACGGACAAGGCCGAGCTCGAAGACCCGAACGCGGTGAAAGTAGTGCTCAATCGTCACGGCCACGCGCTGTATTTCAGTCGCGCCACCATCCCGCACTCGGCCAGTACCTCGGCCCAGAACTGCTTCCGACATGTCGGCATCTACGCCTACCGTGTCGCGGTGCTCAATGACTTCGTGACCTGGCCGGTGTCGGAGCTGGAGCTGGCGGAGAAGCTGGAGCAATTGCGGGCCTTGTTCAACGGCGTGGAGATACATGTGGAGGTCTCGCATCTGCGTATTCCTCCCGGCGTCGACACCCAGCGCGACCTCGATGCCGTGCGTGCCCATTTGGCGGGTCGCTGACCCATGCCGGCACCCCGCGTACGCGTGTTAATGGTGTGCCTCGGTAATATTTGCCGGTCGCCCAGCGCCCACGGCGTGTTCGAGGCCTTGGTGGCGCGCGCCGGTCTCGGTGACCAGATTGCAGTGGATTCAGCCGGCACCGGCGATTGGCACATCGGTGCCAGTCCCGACCGACGCGCCCAAGCCGCGGCCCTCAAGCGCGGCTATGACCTCAGTAACCAGCGGGCGCGGCAGGTGAGCGATACCGATTTCGAGCGCTTCGACTATCTCTTGGCCATGGATCGCACCAATTTGAAGGATCTGCGCGCCCGCTGTCCCCAGGCTCACCGCAACAAGCTGCACCTGCTGCTGGAATTCGCCGACACCAGCCATGAAGCGGTGCCGGATCCGTATTACAGCGGGGAAGAGGGCTTCGAGCTGGTGCTGGACCTGGTGGAAACCGCCTGCGCCGGCTTGCTGGCCCACGTTCGGGCCGAACATGACCTCCAGCCACGCCCGGCATCCACTCAGGTCTCCACTCAGATCTCCACTTAGGTCTGCACCCTATGCTGATTCACGAGGCCGTCAGTCTCAAACCTTATAACAGCTTCGGCATCGACGTCGAAGCTGCCGCCTTTGCCAGTGTTCACGACCTGAACGAGCTCCATGCCGCCCTTGGTTACGCCTCGCGCCATGGCTTGCCGGTGCAGACCCTGGGTGGGGGCAGCAATGTACTGTTTACCGGCGATTACCCTGGGCTGGTGCTGCACATGGCCTTCGCCGGCATCGATCGCCTCAACGACAACGGTCTGATTCGGGTCGCCGCCGGCGAGAACTGGCATGACTTTGTCAGCTATTGCCTGAAAAATAAGCTCTATGGCATTGAAAATCTTGCTCTTATTCCGGGTACTGCCGGCGCCGCTCCGATCCAGAACATCGGCGCCTACGGCGTGGAACTGGCCCAGTTCGTGGTGACGGTGGAGGCCTTCGACACAGTCGCCGGCGGCGTTCAGGTGCTGAACAGGAACGCCTGTGAATTCAGCTATCGGGACAGCGTCTTCAAACAGGGCAACAGCCCGACCCTGCTGGTGCTGTCGGTGACCTTGCAATTGAGCACGGTGCCGAACCCGAACACCTCGTATCGCGGGCTGTCCGAGGCCCTGGCCGGCGGCGAAGTGACGCCGGAGGCGGTGTTCGCGGCGGTGTGCGCCATTCGCCGCAGCAAATTGCCGGATCCGGCGGTGATTGGTAATGCTGGCAGCTTCTTCAAGAACCCGATCGTGTCTCGCCAGAAATATCAGACCTTACTGCAGGTCTATCCGGCAATGCCTTGTTTTGAAACGGAAGACAGCGATCTGGTCAAGCTGCCCGCGGCCTGGATGCTGGACCAGCTGGGCTGGAAGGGGCGCGCCCGAGGTCAGGCCGGAGTGCACAAAGAGCATGCCCTTGTGCTCGTCAATCTCGGCGGCGCCCGCGGCGATGACATCCTGCTGCTGGCCCAGGAGATGAGCACCTCGGTGCTGTCCCGCTTCGGCATTGCGCTTGAGCCAGAGGTGCGAATTATCTATTCCGGTGCTACCGGCTCTGCCGAATGAGTGCAGGCCAGCGGTTCCCGCTAAAAATGTGACCCAGTTCCCGTTTTTCCCCTTCTAATTTGTGGTTTTGATCGGCCCCGTGCTATTACATCAGCGCAGAACTCTGGCGCGTGACGCCGTTCTCGGACCGCGCTAAGTCCCTAAAACCCTTAACAAAGCCGACCGTGAATATGGTCCTTTGATTATGGACCTCTGATTATGGACTTTTGATTATGGAAAAGACCTCGCCGATCCGACTCCTGCTTGTTGATGACCATCGACTCACCCGCACCGGGGTGTCCCGACTGCTGCGCGACGAGGCTGACATCGCCGTCGTGGGCGAGACTAACAGCGGCGAGAAAGCCCTGGCACTGCTGGAGCGTGAGCCGTTCAACCGGCCCGACGTGGTGATGATGGATGCCCGCATGCCGGGCATCGGCGGCATCGAGGCGGCGCACCAGATCCGCGCCGATTACCCCCAGATCAAGGTGCTCGGCATTTCCTCCATCGCCACCGGTGTCGTGCCGTCCCAGATGCTGCGTGCCGGCGCGCTAGGCTTCCTGACCAAGAACATCGGCGTGGAAGAGCTGGTCAAGGCGATCCACATGGTCGCCGCCGGTCAGCACTACGTGTCCCCGGAAGTGGCCAGTAAACTCTCACTCGATCCCTTTAATAACACCCGTAAGCCTCTGTTTGACAAACTTTCTCGTCGCGAGATGCAGATCTCCCAGATGCTCACCGACGGCAAGCGCGTGAGCCAGATCGCCGAATACCTCAAGCTGAGCCCCAAGACCGTGTACAGCTATCGCTACCGCATCTTCGAGAAACTCGGCATCCGCAGCGACGTGGAACTGACCATACTGGCGGTAAAACACGGCCTGACCGAAAACATCCGCGAGCTGGACAATCTGCCGGCGTTTCACACGCTCGCCGGTTGAGTACTGATCTGAGTCCTGATCAGAGCCCGGAGCTGGTCCCGCCGTTAACCCACGAACGAAACTCAGACCCGAAACTCAAGCCCAAGACCTGATCGGGCCTCGACTGCAACCTCGACCCGACCCGCATCACAGAAATTCACCCGTAACGCAGTGAATTTGTGGTGTTGTATTGAGACACTGGGCGGCATCGGCTACTCTCGCTGCACGTTAGACACCGCGAACCCAAGCCTGCCACGCCATGCCCAAGCCAGCCCCGACACCATTCGACCACAAAGAGTTCCTCGCCACTCTGACGACGAAACCCGGGGTCTATCGCATGCTGGACAGCGCGGGGGAGGTGCTTTACGTCGGCAAGGCCCGCAACCTGAAGAACCGCGTTGGCAGCTACTTTCGGGCCTCCGGCCTCGCCGCCAAGACCCTGGCGATGGTGGAGAAGATCGCCAGCATGGAAGTCACGGTTACCAACAGCGAGACCGAGGCGCTCCTGCTGGAGCAGAGCCTGATCAAGGCCCACCGCCCGCCGTACAATATCCAGATGCGGGACGACAAGTCCTATCCCTACATCCTGCTGACCGACCACGACACCTATCCGCGCCTGGCGTTCTATCGCGGTAGCCGCAAGCGCAAGGGCCGCTATTACGGGCCCTATCCGAGCGCCCACGCGACCCGGGAAACTCTGCAGATTTTGCAGAAGGTGTTTCGCGTAAGACAATGTGAAGACAGCTATTTTCGTAATCGCTCCCGGCCCTGTCTGCAGTACCAGATTGAACGCTGCACCGGTCCCTGCGTGAACCTGATATCGCCTGAGGACTATGCCCGCGACGTGCATTACTCGACCCTGTTC